>NZ_JBPXMT010000016.1:0-202006 GCF_051842835.1 Microbacterium sp. A93 | reverse complement strand
CAGTGTGGCTGTTCATGCCCATGGCAGTCATCGTCACCCTCCTCTGGATCTTCTTCCCCGACCTCGTCACCTGGCTCCCCTCCCTCATGGCCAGATGACGCCTGAATCGCCTGTAAGTCTCGTAGCGGCTGACCTGGTGTCGGCTGGCAGGGTAGGTGCTGGTGCTCCGCTTGGTCGTGACTCTTGAATCGCCTGGCCTTCTGCTCTCGAGCAGAGTGCCTTTCCTGGGATCTGTCCGGCTGGGCGGGTGCCGGCGCCGACCCTGTCCACTCCGATGGCTTGATTAGAAGCTTGCCCGACCGTTAGCGGCGGTCGTGGCCCATTACAGGCCTGCCTCGAAGTGACCTTCCCGGGGTCGACGCCAGCAGTGACGTCAACCCCGGAAGGATCGCAGCCACATGACCATCGTTGCAAACCCGTTCACGTATGTCATCGGCGCGGATGCGCATGCAAGAACACACACGCTCGCCGTCCTCGAGGCACGTACCGGCGCGAGGATTGACACCCAGGCGTTCCCGACGACGCCCGCGGGGCTATCTCGCGCGGTCGCCTGGAGTGGTCGACGAACGAGCGGGTTGGTCGACGTGCTCATCGCGATCGAAGGGATCGGGTCGTACGGTGCCGGGCTCGCATGCTGTTGTCAGGACGCAGGCTACCGGGTCGTGGAGTCGTTCCCGACACCGGCCCGTGAGCGGCGCGGCCGGGGCAAGAGCGACGAGATCGACGCGGAACTCATCGCCCGATCCGTCCTCAGCATCGACATCGAACAGCTCCGCGATCCACGGCAAGACACGGGAATCCGCGCCGCACTGCGAGTGCTGATCAGTGCCCGCGACCTCGTGAACCTAGAACGCACTCGGTCGATCAACGCACTGACGGCGCTGCTACGGACGGCCGATCTGGGCATTGATGCACGGACCTCGCTGTGTGAAGTCTCAGTGCTTTTCTGACAGTTGTGTCTCGGGACCTGCCTGACACTTCTCGGGGTCTTGCACGATCAGGGGATGGCTTATGACTCTTCCCGTACTGATCTGCGGCTGATCATCGCTTCCTGGCCCGAGGACGCGCCGCGCGGGGCGATGAGTCGTTTCTGCGCGGAGAACAAGGTGTCCCGGGAATGGTTCTATGCGACACGAAGACGGATGCGGGAGGATGCCCTCCCGCAGGCGTTGATGCCCCGCTCGAGCAGACCACGAACCTCGCCACGGAAAACGCCTGCACCTGTTGAGGCGCTCGCGATCGAGGCTCGGGCCAGGTTGGAAGCGGAGGGATGGGACCATGGCCCCATCTCGGTTGGATTCGAGCTGACCAGGCTCGGAATCGCCCCACCCTCTCGCGCGACTCTGGCACGAATCTTCACCCGCAACGGGCTCGTCACCGCCCAGCCGAAGAAACGCCCCCGCACCTCATACGTCCGCTTCCGGTATGCGGCCCCGAACGAGTGTTGGCAGATCGATGCAACGGACTGGACGCTCGCGGACGGCCGCGTCGTCGCGATCTTTCAACTCAATGATGACCATTCCCGCCTGCAGATCGCGTCTCTTGCCGCCCGGTCCGAGAACGCGCGAGACGCCGTGCGCGTGGTCACCACAGGCATAGAGCGCCATGGGGTGCCGCAGCGGTTGCTCTCAGATAATGGGACAGCCCTGAACCCGATCCGTCGCGGCTGGATCGGTGAGCTCACCGCGATGGTGACCGCGCTCGGTGTTCACGCCATCGCCTCCAGCGTCGCTCACCCGCAAACCCAGGGCAAGAACGAACGCGGTCACTCGACGCTCAAACGATGGCTCCGTGCCCGAGCGCCCGCTCGGGATCTTGACGATCTGCAAAGCCAACTCGATCAATTCGACCTGCTCTACAACGAGCATCGGCCCCATCAATCACTCCAGATGATGACGCCCCACGCCTGCTACACCGCGACATCGAAGAGCCCGACCCCGACCCCGACCCCGACCAGATTCCCCACACCCCATACCTGTCCCGCCCCGACACTTCGTTCGCACCGCATCCGCGAACGGAACAGTCCGCGTCGCACGGATCAAGATCATGATCGGCAAACCCCACGCCGGTCAAACCTTCAACATCCTCCTCGAGCCAAAGCGGATCATCATCTTCGATCACCAAGGCACGCTCCTGAGCAGCCATGACCGCCCACCCGCGGGAACCTACATCCCCAACGGCAAACCCCGCGGCTTCCTCGCACGCTACGAAGTGTCAGATCCCACTGAGACATGAACTGTCAGGCACGTCATGAGACATCACAGCACGGACCTCGCTGACCAAGAAGCAGTTCGCAGTGATCGGAGCCTGGCGGACACGACAGGAAGATCTGGCGACAGCGACAGCCCGCCGTGAAGCGATCCGATTGGCCAAACGCGTGACCGCCTGCGACGAAGACCTCGCCGCCAACCGCAGGGAGATCACCGCGCTGGTCGCCGCCAGCGACGGTGCCGCCCAGTTCGACGAGCCAGGCATCGGCGCAATCAACGCAGCCGTGATCATTGGTCGCACCTCGGGCGGGTGCGCTCCGAAGCCGCGTTCGCGGTGCTCGCTGGTGTGAGTCCCGTGCCCGCATCGAGCGGGAACACCACCCGGCATCGACTCAATCGCGGAGGGGACCGACGCCTGAATCGGGCACTGTCATCGATCACAGTGACGCGGACGTCCCACCACCCGCCAACTCGCGCTTACGTCGAGCGACGACGCGCGGAGGGGCGCACAACAAAAGAGATCCGACGCTCTCTCAAGCGATACATCGCCCGCCAGCTCTACCGACGCTTCAGTCAGCAGAATGGACTTGACAAGACATAGAAGCATCCCGGGCTAGCGATCCAGTGGAGATTCATTCGGACCACCACCAGTGCTCCGATTGGCCGGATGGTGAGGGATGCGGAATCAGTTGAAGAGCGAAGGCTCCGTCTGGTGATGGTTCGCGACCGGTTTGTCGCACCTGGCGAGTAGCACCTTTCGGCAGCACGAGTCCATGGGGTTGGTGTGCAACCTCGCTACATCGTGGACAGCGAATCTCAGCACTTCGGGGACGCTGACGATCATGACTTCGTGTGCCATATCTCATGGCAGTGTGGACACACGGTCTCAAATGTCGCCCGAGGTTTGGCAGACGTGCGCGTGGTGTATCAGCCGGTCAACGGTCGCGGTCGCGAGGGTTTTTGGCATGAACTCGTCGAAGCCCGCCGGGTGCAGGTTCGAGGACACCGCGATGGAACGCTTCTCGTAAGCGGCATCAACGAGCCGGTAGAGGCCTTCGGCTGCGTCGGCTTCGAGAAGCCCAATATCGTCAACGACGATGAGCACGACATTGGGCGAACCAGCGGGCGCGCGTTGCTCGGGAGCCACGCCGGAATGGAACGCGATGTCGTCTCGCGGATCTTACCGCGGAAGGACTCATACCCGCGGGCGTATGGTTCGGCGTCATCAGGGAGCGTCGTCATCAGGATTCCTCCGCGCCGGTTAGCCGCGAGTCATGTGGTCCGCGCTGACCCACCGACGCCGACGCCTTTCCTTCCTGGATGAGCGTGAAGATCCAGGACTCAATCATCTAGTGTCCTGCGCCATAAATTCACTTCTGAATTGTAGAATGGGGTATGGCAAATGTCGGGCGCCCGAAGGCGTTGTTGGTGTTGGCGGATGACGAGCGTGAGCAACTGACGCGATGGGCGCGTCGGGCGAAGTCCTCACAGGCGTTGACGTTGCGTTCGAAGATCGTGCTGGCCAGCGCGGAGGGGCTGAGTAACGTCGAGGTCGCCGCGAGGCTCGGGGTTGCGGCACACACGGTGGCGAAGTGGCGGGCGCGGTTCGTTGCCGATCGACTCGATGGGCTGGTGGACGAGCCGAGACCCGGTCGCCCGGCGACGATCAGTGTTGATTAGGTCGACGAGGTGATCGTGGCGACGCTGGAGTCGACGCCGAAGAACGCGACGCATTGGTCGCGGGCGTCAATGGCCGCGCGCTCTGGTCTTTCGAAGTCGACGATCGGGCGGATCTGGAAGACGTTCGAACTCAAGCCGCACCGGGTCGAAGGCTTCAAGTTCTCCACCGATCCGCTGTTCATCGAGAAGGTCTACGACGTCATCGGCCTCTACCTGGATCCGCCGGAGACTGCTGTGGTTCTCTGCGTCGATGAGAAGAGCCAGGTTTAGGCGTTGGACCGCTCGCAGCCGGTGCTGCCGATGATGCCGGGCATGCCTAAAAAGCGCACTCACCACTACTTCCGCAACGGAACAACGAGCCTGTTCGCCGCATTCAACATCGCCGATGGCACCGTCATCTCCTCGATCCACCGCAGGCACCGCGCCGTGGAGTTCAAGAAGTTCCTTACCAAGATCGACACCGAAGTTCCGGCCGAGCTCGACGTGCACATCGTCTGCGACAACTACGCCACCCACAAGACGCCGCTGGTGAAGAACTGGCTGGCTGCACACCCGAGATTCCACGTCCACTTCACCCCGACCGGCTCCAGCTGGCTGAACCAGGTGGAACGCTGGTTCGCCTATCTCACTGGCCAGCTCCTTCAACGCAGCGTCCACAAGAACATTCACGCCCTCGAACGTGGCATCCGCGCCTGGGCCACAGAGTGGAACGAGAACCCCAAGCCCTTCATCTGGACCAAGACTGCTGACCAGATCCTCGAATCCATCGCCCGACTAATGAAGCGAACTACTGGCGCGGGACACTAGTCTCCCGATTCGGAAGCCATTGGCACTGGAGCATACTGTGCGTCCGCGCCCTGAAAGAAGTCCCATTCGGGAAGCCAAACTACGTCTACCGTTTCTTCCATTGCGCGGAGGTCTTTCAGGGAGGTCTGCTGCTCCGGGTTCAGCATCCCCAGCGCCTTCTCGAAGCCACCTGGGGAGTTGGCTGCGAGATAGCGGTTTCTAGTACCCGTGAATGCCCATGCGTGTACCCAGCCCACGGGCAAAAGTACGAAATCTCCTGGTTGCAGGTCATCGACAAGCCGGTTGTCACCCTCTTTGTCTTCCAGCCAGACACGAGTGGTGCCCTCGAGTACGTATATGAACTCGGTGGTGTGTCGGTGATAGTGAGGTATGGTCGCACGGCTCGGGCCACCCGAGTTGACGAAGATCCCCAAATCGCCGTGGGTGTCTTCAGAACGAGCCAATACGGACCGCAATCCGCCGTGCGCGAGGTAATGCTGAGCCTCTCCGGCTCGCAGGACGTAGGGCGCACCCATCGCTACGGCGTCGAGTGCGACATAGCCATCGGGGTGAATTTTGCCAGTCGCCGGTGTCGTCATTGATCACTCATTTCGGTTTCGCCGGCTTTCCTCGCATCCGACTAGAGGTTTGGAGTTGTTTGGCTGGCGAGGCATTCTCCGGACTTGAGATCGAAGAGCGTCGTCAGACTCGCTCACTTCCGTCACACTAGATCCCAATAATCTCTTATGCAAGTCATAGTCGATTTGTCTAGCCGTAAGTCGTCTTTGCTCAATGATCCTGCTGTCCACCTCGTTTAGAGGCTGTTCAGTAAGAATCGAAAATATGCTTGACAAGCGAGTCTTCTGTAGGGCAGGCTCTGTGTACGTCGAGGCGTGATCTCAGTCTCGTGTGGCGAACGCACTGGTGGGAGTAAAGCCTCAACTTATCGAAGGAGATAACACGATGAAGGCTCGCCGAGTGGTCGTGGCCAATGCAGATGGCTCGAGTAAAGTGCACGAGGACGGTGCACCCCCACACACTGCAACGTCGACCACGACACGGGGGACATGGCAAGAGCATCCTCTGGTCCACGCAGTCCCGTCCATCGGAGAGCTACGACGGCGTCGATCCAACTTTAGAACTCAAAACCATGCTCCCATCGGCCGGCGGTACCACTGCCGTTCTGCTCTCGATTCCGCCCAGATGATTGACTGCCCGACAACTATGGACGCTCGCCGTCTGTGCTCTTCTCGACTCGCTGCGGTCGACCGCAGGACTGCTCTATGTGACAGCGCGCCTCGTTGCACCGGTGACACATGATGTCGACGCAGAAGTTGACCCTCACCTTCGACAACGGCCCGACACCAGGGGTTACCGAGAAGGTGCTCAACGTCCTCGAACAGCGAGGACTAACCGCGACGTTCTTCGTAATTGGTCAAAAAGCAGCTACCGACCGAGGGCCCGATCTGATCAAGGCGATACGGTCCGCTGGCCACTCAATCGGAAACCACACCATGACCCACGGCGAACCTTTGGGTCTCCTCCACGATCGGGATCGTGAGCTCGCTGAGATCGTGAACGCGGATGCTGTTCTCGAAGACCTCGACGTCGAGTCGAGACTGTTCCGCCCGACGGGACACGGGGCGATAGGTTCTCACCTTCTCACTCGGGGCACAGCTGACTATCTTATGGCGAAGAAATATTCCGTAGTTCTGTGGACACTGTTCGTTCGCGATTCCAAGATGCCAGACGGATGGGTGGAGCGTGCTCTCGCGAGATTACCCGAGCGAGACCATCATGTCCTCGTCGTGCACGATCTACCTACTGGTGCGATGGATCATCTACCCCGGTTTCTCGATGCGGTGGCCCAACGTGGTATCGAAGTTGTCACTGATTTCCCAGCATCGGTCGTGCCCCTGCGAGTCGGGATACCGGCAGCGAACTTCGAGACCGATTACGTTACCACCGACACCAGTTCATAGACGGAGGATCAATCGTGGCACGAACCCAAAGCGCAGAAACTCGGCACCAATGGCTTTACTTGCAGTTGCGGCGAAACTTACTTCGAGGCGACTTTCAACCGAGCCATCGGTTCAAACTTTCCGCCCTCTGTAGTGAGTACGAGGCGAGTGCAAGCGTGGTGCGGGAGGCTCTTACGCGGCTGGCCGAACAAGGGCTCGTCGTCCTCGAACCTAACAAGGGGTTCTCCATCCCATCTTTGATGGATGCTGAGATCAACGATTTGGCCTTCGTCCGATCGGAGATCGAGGGCCTGGCGGTACGGCGGTCCATCGAATTAGGTGATATCGATTGGGAAGTCGGAGTTGTCGCAGCCCATTATCAGCTCTCGATTACGCCCAGCGCCACCATCGAGGAAGACCCGGAAGTCAACGAGCGATGGAGCCAGGCGCATCGCATGTTTCACGAAGCATGCGCAGCCGCGTGCAGCTCGCCGCGACTGCTCGCGTTCCGGGGACAGTTGTACGACCAGTCTGAGATCATCCGGCAGATGGCGAAACTCAATACCGGTGACAAGCGAAATGTTGCAGCCGAACACAAAGCAATTGCCGATGCAGTCATCGCACGTGATGCCGACACTGCTGTTCAGCTTCTCAGCAATCACATCGACGCCACGCGTCGCGCGTGCGTGGACTCGCTTGGTAGCGCTGACGACAAGGGAGAGATCAAGCAGTGAATCTGAAATTAGCAGGTCTCTGGGCCATCGTCGGCGGTTCCTCACAGGGCCTCGGCTATGCCTGCGCAGCGGCACTTGTGGACGAAGGCGTCAATGTCGTGATCAACGGCAGGCGACTTGATGTCCTCAAAAACGCCGCCGACGAACTCGCCCGCCGCGCTGGCGACCACGTTCGGGTAATCGCCGTAGCTGGCGATCTGGCGAAAAGCGATACGCGTGAGCGCATTATCAATGCATGTTCAGCGCCCGATATTCTTGTCACCAACAGTGGGGGCCCTGCGCCCGGACCCTTCCAGCAGGCCGACCGCGACAAGTGGATGGCCGGGATGGAAGCCAATTTTCTTCCACATGTCGACCTCATCAATCGGGTGGTCGACGGTATGTGCGAGCGCCGATACGGGCGCATCATCAATATTACGTCGGCGATGGTGACGACACCACGGCCCACGATGGCCGCCTCGTCCGCAGCACGCGCGGCTCTGACTGCTGCGGTCAAAGGACTCTCACTCGACGTGGCCAAGTACAACGTGACAATCAACAACTTGCTTCCTGAGCGCTTCGATACCGAAAGACAACGGTTCATGGCAGAGGTTGCCTCAACTCGCGACGGCATCAGCTTCGAAGAAGCGCGTGCCAGACAAGTCGAGTCCATAGCGGCTCGGCGGCTCGGTGACCCGGCCGAGCTGGGCGCGACATGCGCGTTCCTCGCAAGTCCACTCGCCGGATTTATCTCGGGACAGAATCTCCACCTTGACGGTGGAAGTTACCCAGCCCTCGTCTGAACCACATGTACCACGCCTTCGATGGCCCTTCAAGAAAGCATTAGATGAAGATCGCAAACATCAACGGACGAGCGCACGCCCTGCTGGGCGGTGACCACGTCGATTTATCGGCCGCGAGCCGCGGAGCTCTTCCATTCGACCCAATGGCGTATGTTGAGGTAGAAACTCAGAATATTGCTCGTAGGTTTCTCGAATCATCACAGATTGTACTGCCGTCGACTGAGGTGGCGCCCAGCGACTTCGGCCCGCCTATTCCGCGTCCGAACAATATCTTGGCGGTCGCGCTCAACTACCATGCGCACGTGGTTGAATCGCACAAAACGGTGCCGGGAGAGCCCGCAGTATTCCCTAAGCTGAACAGCTCGCTGTGTGGGCCATTCGATCCAATTATCGTCCCAGATGGATGCGAAATGATCGACTACGAAGCAGAAGTCGTTGTCGTCATCGGCAAGAGAATGCGTGGGGTTGCTGCCGCCGATGTCTGGGACCACGTATCCGGCATTACAGCGGGACAAGACGTTTCTGATAGGCACGAACAGCGGCGCCCGCCACTCGCCCAGTTCTCGCTAGCCAAGTCCTACGACACCTTCTCGCCTACTGGGCCCTATCTAGTGACCCTCGATGAGTTTGCCGATCTCAACGCGATCGAAATCCGAGGAACCGTCAACAACACAGAAGTCCAGTCAGGATCGACCGCGCAGTTGATCTATTCGATTCCTGACCTGCTCGCGTGGACTTGTCGGTTCGTCACGCTCGAGCCAGGCGACCTGATATTCACCGGGACCCCTGAGGGAGTCGGGGCGCGACGGGAACCTCCGCTGTACTTGGCTGACGGATTTGTGGTTGAGACATCCGTGCCGGAGGTAGGAACGATGCGCAATCCGGTGGTGGCGTCGGTGGCCGTTGCGTCTTAGCCTCGATCCACCGATGTTCTTGGGTGGCGGGGTGTTGGCGGGTTCTTGAACGGCTCGGTGATGGTTGGCGCGTTGGAGCCGCGGGCCTCGCTGCCCGTGATGTTCCACTCGTTCTTCTCGTCGGTGCCGTGATGGCAGGTCGGTCGGGATCGTCAGCCTCGGGGTGGTGCGAGGGCGTGAGCGAACAATGCGGTCCATTCCGTTTCCCAGGGCCAAGCTTCGGGCAGATGCAGTCTGACGCGGGGTGCGGAGGACGCGATCCGTGCGGGGATGTTGACGAGTTTCCGGAGGATTGTCGCGGTCGTCGCTCTCGCGAGTTCAGCACCGGTGAGCGCCCCGGCGGTGCGGGTGAGATTGAACGCGATCACGGCCAGGACGAGCCAGGCGGCGTTGGCGGTGAAGATGCCCGACGGGAGGTGCGCGAGGGCGGAGTTCTTCAGATCGGCGTGGACCTGCTCGATGATCGCGTGACGGCGGTGGACCTGGTCGGCGGTGATCGTGTCGAGGGTGCTGGTGGTGAAGAACGCGTGGAACCGGTGCGTGTCGAACAGGGTCGGTTGGGACAGCTTCTTCTTGTTCAGCTCGGGGATGCGCCTGGCGACCAGTCGACCTGGGACTCGGCCTTTCTTCGGCTTCGAGATGAACGCGGTGAAGGGAACTTCGGCGACTTCCGCGTCAGAGACCCAGGCGCCGGTGTCGGGGTCGTAGATCGCGTCGGTGTACTTGATCTTGGTCCAGGCGTCATCGGGGATGGTGCCGATCGCGCGTTTGACCGCGGGATCCTGCCGGGCGGTGATCGACACGTCCGCCCCCGTTTTCAGGGCTGCGGTCACGGTCGCGTGGCCGTAGTACGCCGAGTCCGCGCGCAGCAGCACTGGCACGGCCTTCATCCCGGGGAGTCGGGTCACGGTCTTGATCGCGTCGGCGACGATCCGTGCCGCACCCCGCGGGGACCCGGCCGCGCCCGTGCGGAGACGTTGGGCGATGACCACGGGAGCGGACGCGCGGGTGGACACGGTCGCCAGCAGCGCGTTGAGGCCGCGGACGCCGGAGTATCCGAACCTGGCGCCCTGCTTCTTCGGCCCGTGGACCTGAATGATCGTGCCATCGACATCGACGAACACCATCCCCGTATCCGTGGGTGCCGGGACGATCGAAGCCTCGCCGGCGAGAGCCACCAGGAATCGGGATGCGACAGCATCGAGTTGGCGGACGTGTCCGAAGGTGAAAGAGCGCAGGAACGACCCCAACGTTGAGGGCGCACAGGCCGAGGTGAAGAGCTTCTTCATCCCACCATGGCGCAGCACCGCCATGTCATCGATCGAATCTGCACCCGCGACCATCCCCGCCACGAGTGATGACACCTTCGATCCGGCGTTCGCGCCCTTGTCCGTCGGGACGCTCAACCACTGATCGGCGAGGCTTCGTAGCCCGGCTTTCTCGGCGAGGCGCACGATCGGGACCAGCCCGGCGATCGACACAAGATTCGGGTCATCGAATGATGCGGCAGCGGAACGGGCGATGAGAGAAACTTGCATCTGCGAGATGCCTCTCTTATCGGGCGAAATGGAACCTTAGACAAGTCCTATTTTCCCTGATCAGACAGGAATTCTCCGTTTAACGCGCCGACCTCAGCTCACACTCAATCGGTGGATCCAGGCTTAGCTTCGCTCCACCAGTAGGCGAGGTGAGTTGGGATCCTCTGATACGAAGATGCTCTTCGATCCCGCCCAGATCGCAGATCGACAAGGCCGCAGTCAAGCATGCCACTGTGCGTGCCGCGGTGAATTCGGCGTCGCTCGGGCGTCGCATTGCGCCTAGCGGGTACGTACGGGGTGCGAAACGATGACGTTGAACAAGTCATCGAGGCCGAGGTGACCGAGACTCTCCTCACGGAGGTCCTGGAGCAGCGTCTCCGTCTGGACGTCCTTTTGACGGATGGATTCTTCCGGGATCTGCATCGTCGACTGTATGGCGGCATCTGGGCGTGGGTCGGCGGAATCGCACGCACATGGTGAACATAGAAATCGACCCGGTGCACATTTCATCAGAGCTGCGCAGGTTGCTGGAGATGATTGGGTATCGCTGGAATCACGCCAGTGACTGGACCTCGCGTGAGGCAGTACGCTCAGTGGGATGGAAGTTAACAAGGCCCGCGCGTTTCTTGCGGTCGCCGATGAACTGCACTTCGGGCGTGCCGCAGTGCGCCTGCATATCGCTCAACCGCCTTTGAGTCGGATGATCCGCGCTCTAGAGCAGGAGATTGGTGCCGAGCTCTTCGAACGCAATCCGCGGAGAGTGTCGCTCACACCCGTCGGCGCGGCACTTGTGGAGCCGGCGCGTGAGCTCGTCATGCAGTCGGAGCGGATGACGGATCTCGTGCGTCGAGTGCTACGCGGAGAGACGGGGCGCATTCGGCTCGGTTTCGCCGGCGCCTCGGTGAACTCCCTCGTGAGCGTGTTGGTGCGCCGGATGCGTGCGTGTCGACCTGATGTCGCCGTCGAGCTCTATGGAGTCGAGTTCTCGCAGCCGGGACTCGAACGGCTTATGTCTGGCTCTCTCGATGCCATCCTCGGTCGGTGGGATACCCTGCCTGAGGACGTGGATTCACGAGTGGTCGCGCGGGAGGAGCTACTCATCGCCCTGCCTGAAGATCACCCGCTGGTAACGGTCGACGCCGTCACCGCCGACGACGTGATCGACGAACCGTGGGTCGTGCTCCCTGGCGGTGGTGGTGCGACGCTCTCCAGCCGGCTGCAAGAGTTCGCTTCCCGCGGCCCCTTTCTGCCTCGAATCGTCGGTACGGCGGCAGACTCGGCCACGCAGTTGCTCATGGTCGATGCAGGCAACGGCATTGCGCTGACGTTCTCGGGGGTGCGAGACAACGTCCCTGTCCACACCGTTGCCTTCCGCCCGATCGCACCCACACTGGGGGCTGTGGACGTGCGGTTGGCGTGGCGCCGCGCAGATGTCAATCCCGCGCTGGCCGCGCTGACTGAAATCGCTGAGAACTTCGCATCCGAGCGATAACTAAAGTCACAACTGAGACCAACTCGTTTTGCTAGGTTGTGGCAGAATCGTGGCTGCGGGGTCCGTTGAGGAAGTAGTGCGGCCCGAACTGCTTGAGCCGGTCTAAGGAATCCGTGTTCAACGACGATGGGCGTGCGCAGCTCCTTTTCCGCACCTCGGAGCGCCCGCATCCATCGAGCCACCATTTTGGGCCCGCGATGGCTCACGTGTGAACGCGTATATCTTCGCATCCGAGAGCGATACCTGAAAGGTATTGTGCGAACCCAAAATCGGTACTTCACATCATAATCGACTTCGGCAACACTGAGTCCTATGAGTGCCTCCGACAATTCATGGTCAATCCCACGCCGCGTAAACGGGAAGCTGGTCACGCCGTGAGGCTTCCCCTTGACGGCATCCTCGTCGCGGATTTCAGCCGTGTGTTGGCTGGTCCATACGCAACGACGATGCTGGCTGATCTGGGTGCACGGGTCATCAAAGTCGAACGCCCGGGAGCCGGGGACGACACCCGTTCCTGGGGTCCTCCGTGGACGGACAACAGTACCGCGTACTTCGAGAGTGCGAACCGGAATAAGGAATCGGTTACCCTCGATCTCACTGACCCCGCCGACCTGGAGCTCGCTCGTGAGCTGGCTCGGCGGGCGGACGTGTTCGTGGAGAACTTCCGCCCAGGCGCCCTCGACAGGTTCGCTCTCGGTTACGACGCGGTGAGCCAGGCCAACCCTGGTGTCGTGTACTGCTCGGTCAGCGGCTTTGGCAGCGGCGGTGGGGCGCACCTGCCCGGTTACGACTTCCTGGTGCAGGCGGTGGGTGGGCTGATGTCGATCACCGGTGCTCCCGACGAGGCCGGGGGCACGCCCACGAAGGCGGGTGTCGCACTGGTCGACGTTCTCACGTCGAAGGATGCCACCGTCGGCATCCTCGCTGCCCTGCACGCCCGGACTGTGACCGGCCGGGGTCAGCTTGTTGAGGTCAACCTGCTCTCGAGCCTTCTGGGCTCGCTGGTCAACCAGGCATCTTCGTTTTTGACGACCGGGGACGCGCCGGGCAGGCTCGGCAACGCGCATCCGTCGATCGCACCCTACGAACTGCTGCCCTGTAAGGACGGTCCGATCGCTGTCGCATGCGGGAATGACGGACAGTTCCGCAAACTTGCCACCGTCCTCGGTGACGAGTCGCTCGCCGACGACGGGCGCTTCTCGATCAACGCCGCGCGCGTGCAGAACCGGTTGGCTCTGGTCGACGCGCTCGGCGCCCTGCTTGCCCACGATGTCACCGATACGTGGGTGGGCAAGCTCCTCGCCGTCGGAGTACCTGCTGGCAAAGTCGGCTCGATCGCCGACGGGTTCGCGCTGGCAACCGAGCTGGGCCTTGACCCGCTCGTCGAGGTCGGCGAAGGCCGACCGGCGCAGGTGCGGCATCCGATCACCTACTCAGATACACCCATCACGCGTTACAGCGCACCCCCACGGCTCGGCGAGCACGACGAGGTTGTGCGCGACTGGCTTCAACAGGAGGAAATAGCATGAGCCATTTCGACCCCACCAAACTGCCCGCACTAGACCCGGCCGACCCGGCGGGCCTGGATGATCTGCTTACCGAAGACGAGAAGTCGATTCGCGGCGCGGTCCGGCAGACGCTGGATTCGATCGCCGAACCCTACATCGCCGAGTGGTTCGAGAACGGCGGGATCCCGAACATTCGTGAGATCACCAAGGAGCTCGGCTCCCTCGGCGTGCTCGGGATGCATCTGGAAGGGTACGGCTGCGCGGGCATGTCGGCGACAGAGTACGGCATCGCGTGCCTGGAGATCGAAGCCACCGATTCCGGGCTGCGCTCACTGGTGTCCGTGCAGGGCTCGCTGGCGATGTTCGCGATCTGGCGGTGGGGCTCGGAGGAGCAGAAGCAGGAATGGCTGCCCCGCATGGCCGCAGGGGATGCGATCGGATGCTTCGGACTGACCGAACCGGATGTCGGATCCGACCCCGCCAATCTGACGACATGGGCACGCCGCGACGGCTCCGACTGGATCCTCGACGGCCGGAAGATGTGGATCTCCAACGCACCCTATGCCGACGTGGCCGTCGTGTGGGCGGACACAGATGAGGGCATCCGTGGCTTTGTCGTGCCCACCGACACCCCCGGCTTCTCCGCGCCGGAGATTAAGCACAAGCTCTCCCTGCGCGCCTCCGCGACCGGTGAGCTCGTCCTCGACGAGGTCCGTCTGCCCGCATCGGCGATGCTCCCCGAGGCCCGCGGCCTGAAGGGGCCGCTGTCGTGTCTGAACGAGGCGCGCTTCGGGATCGTTTGGGGTTCCCTCGGTGCCGCCCGTTCAAGCCTGGAGACCGCCCGCACTTACTCGAAAGACCGTATCCAGTTCGGCAAGCCCATCGGTGCGTTCCAGCTCACCCAGCAGAAACTCGCTGACATGTCGCTCGAGTACATCAAGGGCTACCTGCTGGCGCTCCACCTGGGTCGCCGCAAGGATGCCAACACGCTCCGCCCCGAGCAGGTCTCCATCGGCAAGCTCAACAACGTCCGCGAAGCACTTGAGATCTGCCGCACCGCGCGCACCATCCTCGGCGGCAACGGCATCTCTCTCGAGTACCCGATCATCCGCCACATGGTCAACCTCGAATCCGTACTCACCTACGAGGGAACCGTCGAGATGCATACCCTCGTGCTCGGACAGGTCCTCACCGGGGAAGCCGCCTTCCGCTGAGTATGCACGAAAGCCCCGACCTCCTAGATTTCCAAACCTGCATCGCAGGCTGTGTGGCGACGGCTGGACATGGGCCGGCCGGTATCGAACACACATCGTGAACATCGGGATCGATCCAGTGCACGTCGCGTCAGAGCTACGCGGGTCGCTGGAGACTAGCGAGTGCCGCTGGAATCACACCAGCGACTGGACGGCACGCGAATTGGGGATCGCCGTCCACGCCGACGGTGTTCGCATCCATCCCTTCGTCGACGGCAACGGTCGGGCCACGCGGTTGCTTGCCGATCGCGTCATCGCTGCGGCGCAGGACTGCGAGGCCGTCGAGCTGTACGACTGGCAGATCGACAAGGCTCGGTACGTGCAGCTGCTGCGCGCGTACGACGTGCACCGCGATCCGACAGACTTGGCGGTGTTCATCTCGACTTACGAGTTGCGCTGAGTCTGAATACCGTCGTGGGAACAACTGAATCAAATCGAACCCGATCCGCCTGATCCTAC
Source organism: Microbacterium sp. A93 (assembly GCF_051842835.1). Lineage (NCBI taxonomy): Bacteria > Bacillati > Actinomycetota > Actinomycetes > Micrococcales > Microbacteriaceae > Microbacterium > Microbacterium sp. A93. The sequence continues at coordinate 186,689 of NZ_JBPXMT010000016.1, read as the reverse complement.
TCGGACTCAAATCCAAGGGATTCCGGGCGAATCCGGACTTCCGTATCCAGTCAGATCCCGAATCCGTGGGTTCAAATCCCACCGTCACCGCCACCGTCGAGTCCCGTTTCAGCCTGATTCAATCAGCTGAGGCGGGACTCGTTTCGTTCGTTCCCGTGCGATCAGTCGTGCTTTCCTTCGTGCATAGCTGCTTGGATGCGGCGGTCAAGATCGTCGAGCTCGGCCATCACTTCGGATGCCGCCCAGACGCGGTCCTTCTTGCGCCCTGTGATCTCCTCGATGAAGCCGGCGTCGACCAGCTGGTCGATCGCCCTGTAGGCGGCCGTGGGGGAACCAGCTGTGGCTTCGATCTGGTCGGTGCCCATGACGGGGTGGTCGTAGAACGCCTGGATGAGAGCAGCTGCAGCGGAGTTCGCGCGTGGATTCAGCTCTGCAGCCCACAGTTCGGGCATCGCCTTCAGTCGGGCGATGGTCTCGCGGGAGCATTCGGCGGCCGCGCGCGCTGAAAGAGCGAACAGGTCGATGAGCGGTGCAGGGTCGCCGAGTCGGTGAGAGCCGAGGGCGGCGAAGTAGTCGTCGCGGCGGGCGAGCAGGCCGCTGGCGAGGGGGACCACCGCGTTTCGGGTGACGCCTCGACGCCGCAGCACAGCGGAGACGAGAGCCCGGCCGATGCGACCGTTGCCGTCGGTGAAGGCATGGATCGACTCGAACTGGGCGTGACCGATCGCGGCCTGCGTCATCACGGGTACGTCGTCCCGGTTGAGGTAGGCGATGAGGTCGTCCATCAGCTCGGGCACGCGCTCGGGCGCCGGGGGAACGTGGAGTGCGCCCCGAGGGGAGTGGTCGCTGCTGCCGATCCAGTTCTGCATGTCGCGGAGGCGACCGGCGTAGTCGGCTTCCTGGGGGTCGTCGGCCATGAGCGCACGGTGGGCGCTCTTGAGGTAGTCGAGCTCGAAGCGCCCGCTCTCACCGACCTTAGTGATCAGCTCGTGGAGTGCGGCGGATGCTGCGACCATGCTGGTGGCGGAGGTGTTGCCCTTGTTACCGGCCAGCGCCTTGGCGTAGTCGCGGGCGGAAGCATTGATGCGCTCGATCTTCGACGAGGCGGCGGACTCGGAGCGGACCATGAAGCGGCTGAGAGCTGCGGAGTGCCCCTCGGCGTCGGTGTCGGCCTGGGCTACAGCGAGCAGTGCGCGCTCGGTGTGGAGCATCACCTTCAGTGGCGGCATGTAGTCGAGCTCGCGGATGAACGGCGGGATGGTCGCATCCACGGACCGCATCATCCGGTCCTCGCGGGTGCCACCACGAGCCTGCTGCTGCCAGGGAAGCGTTTCGATGCCGTGTGGCGGCCACTGCAAGGTCCGATCTTCGTCCATAACTGCCAGTTTACCTGCCCATATCCCCACTTAGAATAGCTAACCGGTGATTTACTGGGCGAAATTACCAATCTCGGTCACCACAATCGCGGGAGCGCAGGTTCTCGAAGCCGATGCTCCCGCCGCGATACGGTTGTCAGCATGGCCCAGGCCCTCCGAACCTTCCTGCGCATCCTCGCGCAGCACTGGCCAGCGCTCGTGGCGTGGTGCCTGGGCGGGGAAGCCCTGCATCAGCTGCTCGTGCAGCTCGCCGGATTCGTGGGCGGCCACACGACGCTCGGCGGGCTTCTCCTGCTGCCGCTCGCCGTTGCGGTCAGGCTCATCTCCTACGTCGCCATGTATCTCGCCGTCCGGCCGTCGCTGGCGAACGCCGTCAGTCCATCTGCTCATGGATACCGCGAGTTCGCGGGTGCCATGCTGCCCGCGATTCTGCCGTTCTCCGCGTTCTACGCCGCGCAGGGACTGCTGTCGACCGATCTGTCGGAGTTCTTCAACATTGCGGCCGCGGTCGCCCTCCCCGAATCCGGCTACGACCTGGACCAGCTCGGCGACCGGGGCGGCCTCGTCTCCGTCAGTGCGCTCCCCGTCGCGGTGCTCGTGATCGCACTGGTGGTGCGATTCGTGCTGTCGAGGCTCGGCGGAAGGCTGCCGACCTGGACGCTGGCGATCGCCGCCTATGTTGAGGTGCTGTGGACGTTCATGCTGTTCACTCTCGTCGGCCAATGGTGGTCAGAAGTACGGGCATGGATGTCGGAACGGGTCGTGGCCGGATGGCTGAACGATAGCGGCGACTGGGTCGCGGCGAACATCGCGCCCGTCGCATCGCTGTGGGAGGGGGCGCTCTGGCTATTCGGCATCGCCGTGGCCGCCCTGATCATTCCCGCAGCCTGGCTCGCCGTGGCCGGCGTCATCTACGGCACGACGTTCGAACAAGCGCCGGTGCCCCGCAGGCTCTCTGCCCTGCAGGGCAGCAGGGCGGCATTGCTCTCCCGGATCCTGGCGTATCGATTCGAGCATCTGTGGGCCGCAGTGGCAGTGGTCTGGCGTGGAGGCCCTGCACTGTTCGGCGCGTTCGCCGTCGCCTATGCGGCGTGGAGTCTCGCCGAGCGACTCGGAACACGCGGCATCCTGTACCTGTTCGGAGGGCACGAGACGCCGTTCTGGACGGCGTTTCTCCCACTGATCCTGGTCGGTGTCTCCGCCATCGCCGAGCCGTTGCGCGTCGCGATCGTGGCGACGGCATACGACAGCGTCATCTCCCAGCCGGAGGCGGGCTTGGAGACCCAGCCGTCACCTCTCGATCACGAAGCGCGCGACGGTGTCGTCACTACCGGCGACGTCACTGCCGTTGATGTCGAGAGCGAAGGGGCCGGTGGCATCCTCTGGCAGAAGGAAGACCGCCACGATGTCGTAGGAGAATGACTCGCCCTCCAGGCAGGATCGCTCGCCGATATCGAATGGCACTTCCAGATCTGAGCGGGCATTCAGCCACACGCGGCCACTGCTCGGCTCAGTGAGAGTGAACGGGCCGCAGCTCGCCGATTCCGTGCCTCCGGATGCTCCGAGGCGCACGGTGAATGTGAGCGAACCGTCCGGGCTCTCGAACTCGTCCCATTGGGAGGAGACGAGTCTGAGCGTCTGCCCGGAGATATCGGCGCTTCGATCCGCTTCGATGACCGCGGCCGTGTTCTGGTCCTGTTCTGGGAGGACATCGAGCCACACGTGCACGCAGGCTACTGCGATCGCAGAGGCCAGCAGCGCGATCAGCGGCACACGCTGTTTCCGCCACCACTCCACGATGCCCTCGGTCATGGCGCTCCCAGTACAGGGGCGTCGACATCGGTGCGCGCGACGACGGGCAGGTCATCGAGTGTGATCGGGATGGAGATCAGATCATCGAGCCGCGGCGTGAAATTGTCGATCGTCAGGCGCAGTTCGGCGTCGCCGGTGCGCAGGTCGGATGGCAACTCGAATGCCAGCACACCGACGGTGTCGATGCCGACATGCAGGCGCTCGCCGACGAGTGACGTCGACGGACGCTCGCTCGCCTGGAACACCCGCCCGTCGATGACGAGGGTCGCGAGCGATATCGCGGCATCGACCTCGGTCAGCGGTGCGGATGCCGTGACCGTGACGACGAGCCAGTTCCCCTCTGCCTGCCAATCGGATTCCGGTACCGCAAGGTGTTCCGTGAAGAAAACATCGTCGATGGCTGCGGTCAGCGTCCGCGAAGTCACCGTCTCTCCGCTACCACCGCGCATCAGGAAGGCGTCATCCACAGACTCCTGAGCCGGAGTGATCGCAGTGATGACGCCGGCGACGAGGACGAGCGCCGCGCCGGTCAGCCAGGGCAAGGCTCGCTTCATGGCGTGCTCCCGGCGGTGGCGCTGATCCGGGCGGAGATGTCGCCCCGTTTCCAGGTGATGTGATCCGAAGCCAACAGGATCTTGCCGGTAGACACGGCGGCATCGTGAACGTTCAGCTGGAAGTCTCCGTCGGGGAGGGCGTCGTCGGGGACGGTCCACGCGATACGCACTTCGCTGGCGACGCCGGGCTGGAGGATGACCGATCCGGCAGAGCCGTCGTCACGCCACACTCGGGGCGAGCTGGTCTGCTCGACGTCGGCGAGCTCGATGAGTGGATTCGATGCGCTGATGAGCTGCGATTGGACTCGATCAGCACCGACGCCGACGCCGACCGGTCGATCCGAGAGGTTCTCCAGCAGGACGGTGGCGACCAGCAGCGTCTCGCCGGGCTCTGCTTCCAAGAACTCCTCTTCGATGCTGTCGGTGAGCTCGGCATCGAGCACTGTCACCGCATACAGCGACACGCGCGCTTCTTCGCCGACGGTGAGCTCGGCGGGGATCGGATCCGACCGATCCAGACCGCCGAACGTGACGACGCCGACGAGCGCGACACCGGCGACCGCAAGCGCGATCCATGCCGGTACAGCGGCCGGGCTGACAGCGGATCGAGCGAGCCGCGATGCGGTGGTGCGCGCCCATTCGGATGCTCCGCCGATCGTAATCACGACGTCAGCTTATCCACCCGTCACGTCATCGACGTCGACTCAGGGGTCGCGCAAACGGCCAGAGTTTGTAAGACTATGGAACTAAGTGTTACGCCCACCGGGGTGTGCCAGAGGCGAAGGAGCCGCATGACCGTCATCGAACTGTCCGAGAACTGGACCGTTACCGCGACCGCAGGTCCCGCGCCCGAGAACGTCGCGGGTCACGCGATCCCCGCGCAAGTGCCGGGTTCGGTGCACCTCGACCTGCACCGCGCAGGCTTGATCGACGAGCCATTCGACGGAGCGAACGAGACCGCGCAGCAGTGGATCGGCGACGTCGACTGGGCATTCGAGACCACGTTTCGTTGGCACGAGAATGGCTCCGAGCGCCGCGACCTCGTCGCAGAGGGCCTCGACACGATCGCGACGGTGACGCTCAACGGCGTCGAAATCGGCCGCACCCAGAATCAGCACCGCTCCTACCGCTTCGACATCGCCTCGGCTCTCGTCGAGGGGGAGAACACGCTGCGCGTCGCCTTCGCCGCACCCGTCCCCGCAGCCCACGCCCGCTCCGAAGAGCACGATGCGCGCCCGCACGTGAACCATCACCCGTACAACGCGGTGCGCAAGATGGCCAGCAGCTTCGGCTGGGACTGGGGCATCGACGTCGCCGGTGCTGGCATCTGGAAGCCCATCCGCATCGAGACGTGGGACACCGCGCGCATCGCATCCGTCCGCCCCCTCGTCGACGTCCGCACCGGCGACGCCGGCGCAACCGGCATCCTTGACGCCCACATCGAGATCGAGCGTGCAGACGGTCTCAAGCAGAAGGCCGTGCAGGTCGACGTCGAGATCGACGGCCAGACCGTCACCGCCGAGATTGCCGCAGGTGCCACCAGCGCCCATGTGCACGTTGAGGTCGCCGACGCTGACCTCTGGTGGCCGCGCAGCCACGGCGCCCAGCCGCTGTACGACCTTGCGGTCCGGCTCGTCGGCTTGGACGAATGGACGCGCCGCATCGGTTTCCGCACGGTTCGCGTCGATATCGCGCCCGACGAGCACGGCACCCCGTACGCCGTCTATGTCAACGAGCAGCTCGTGCACATCCGTGGCGCCAACTGGATCCCCGACCACGCTTTCCTCACCGAGATCGACGGCGACCGCTACGCCCGCCGCATCGCGGATGCAACCGAAGCGAACATGAACCTGCTGCGCATCTGGGGCGGCGGCATTTACGAATCCGAAGAGTTCTACACGATCTGTGACGAGCAGGGCGTGCTGGTGCAGCAGGACTTCCTGCTGGCCTGCGCCGCGTACGCCGAAGAAGAGTGGCTCGCCGACGAGATCGAGGCCGAGGCTCGCGAGTCGATCGCGCGGCTGTCCGCGCATCCGTCGCTCGCGATCTGGAACGGCAACAACGAGAACATCGTCGGCTACTCCGACTGGGGATGGCGCGCCACTCTCAACGGCAAGACCTGGGGCGAGGCGTACTACCGTCGCCTGTTCCCGCGACTGCTCGCCGAGCTTGACCCGACGCGCTTCTACTCGGCAGGCAGCCCGTACTCGTTCTCTTCCTACGTGAGCCCCAACCTTGATACGCATGGCACCACGCACATCTGGGACGTCTGGAATGAGAAGGACTACACCGCCTACGCCGACTGGAAGCCCCGCTTCGTCGCCGAATTCGGTTTCCAGGGGCCGCCGGCCTGGACGACGCTGACGAATGTCGTGCACGATTCCCCGCTCGGGCCCTACGGCGAGCAGATGCTCGTGCATCAGAAGGCTGGCGACGGAAACCTCAAGCTTGAACGCGGCTACGGTCCGCATCTGCCAGCGCCCGCGACGATCGACGACTGGCACTGGGCCACGCAGCTCAACCAGGCCGCAGCCGTCCGCTTCGGCATCTCGTACTTCCGCTCGCTCGCGCCGTACAACACCGGCACGATCGTCTGGCAACTCAACGACGACTGGCCGGTGATCTCTTGGGCAGCTGTCGACTTCGCCGAGCGCCGCAAGCCCCTCTGGTACGCGCTCAAGGCCGTCTACGAGCCCCGCTTCATCACGGTGCAGCCGCAGGATGGCATCCTCGCGGCCGTGCTTCTCAACGACCATGCGGATGCCTGGTCCGGTGACGTCGCCATCAGGCGCATCGCTTTCGATGGCACGCTGCTGGCGGAGGCCACGGTCGCCGCAGAGATCGTTGCACGTGGCGAGGCGACCATCGCCATCCCCTCAGAATTGCAGACGCCAGCGGATGCCGCGGGGGAAGTGCTCGTCATCGACGCTCCTGGCTTCGGTCGCGGGGTGCACAACTTCGCCGAGGTCGTCGATCAGCGCCTCGAGAAGTCGCCGTTCGACGTCTCCGCCGAAGCAGTGGATGGCGCTGTGCGCGTGACGGTGACCGCGCGTTCGTACGTGCGCGACGTGTTCGTGCTCGCCGATCGGGGGCACGTCGATGCGGCTGTCGACAGCGGGCTCGTGACGTTGTTGCCCGGCGAGAGCCACGCGTTCCTTGTGACGGGTGCGCCGGCAGGAACCGACCCTGCGGCATTCACCGCACCGCTCGTTCTGCGACACGCGGGAGACCTGCAGGCCTGACTCCACGCGCGCAATAACGGGGACCCCATCCGGTGAACGTCGGACGGGGTCCCCGCTCTGCCCTTGGCAGGGAAGCGCTTCGAATGCTTTGTTCCGTTTGTGTCCTAAGTGGCTTGACGGACTTCGTTTCAGTGCGTAACAATGGCCTCCGGGAGAACGCACTCCCAGCCCCTGCTTCAGCACAGGGTTCGTCGACGCCGCAGCTCCAGCTACGGCGTGAGGAAAGGACCAAGGATGATTCTTCGCTCACAGCGCGCTCGTCGCGCATCACTCACGATCGCCACGGGCGCCACCGCGCTCGGCCTCGTACTGACCGGTTGTGCCTCCACCGGCTCGTCCGGCGACTCCGGCGGCTCGTCCGAGGCGAACACACTCGTCGCCTTCACCGGCCAGGCCGGCGACTACCAGCGCAACTTCAACCCGTACGCGCCCACCAACATCGGCGGCCTCGGCACGATCTTCGAGCCGCTGTTCTTCGTCACGAACGTCAACACCGAGGCCTTCGAGCCCCTGCTCGCGACCGAGTACGTGTGGAACGAAGACGGCACGCAGCTCGATCTGACGCTCCGCGAGGATGTCACCTGGAGCGACGGCGAGGCGTTCGACGCAGACGACGTCGTCTTCACCTTCCAGATGATCCTCGACACTCCGTCGATCAACACCGGCGGATTCGCCGGCGCGGTGACGAAGGTCGATGACTTCCACGTCAGCATCGTGTTCCCCGAGCCCGCGTTCGTCACCGGCCCCGAGGTGCTCGGCAAGACGTTCATCGTCCCGGAGCACATCTGGTCCGCCGTCGATCCCATCACCGATGTCATCGCCGAGCCGATCGGCACCGGCCCTTACACGCTGACCAACTTCAAACCGCAGGCGTTCACCCTCACCGCCAACGAGGACTACTGGGACGGCGCTCCCGCGGTCGAGAACGTGCGCTACCTGTCGCTGTCCGGAAACACCGCCGGGGCCGACGCGCTTGCCGCCGGAACGATCGACTGGCAGACGGGCCCGGTCCCCGACATCCAGAACGTCTCAGAGAACTACCCGGGCTACGAGGCGATCACCATCGGCGCGAACCAGATGGCGCTGCTCACCTGCTCGAACGCTGACCTCGGCTGCACCGGTCCGCAGACGGATCCTGCCGTGCGTCAGGCGATCTACTACGCCCTTGACCGCGAACAGATGAACTCGCTCGCCTTCCAGGACACCGCAAGCGATATGTCGCCGACCTTCGCACTGCTGCCATCGCAGGAAGAGTTCATCTCCGGCGCTATCGAAGACAATAGCGTTCCGGCGACGGCTGACCTCGACAAGGTCGACGAGATCCTCACCGGTGCCGGCTACGAGAAGGATGCCGATGGCATCTATGCCAAGGATGGTGTCGCGCTGAACCTCACGGTCGAGGTCGTCACCGGCTGGACCGACTACATCACCGCGATCGACACCATGGCCCAGCAGCTCAAGGCAGCAGGCATCGGCGTCACAGCCGCACAGTCCTCGTGGAACGAGTGGACGGACAAGAAGAGCAAGGGCAACTACGAGCTGGCCATCGACTCGCTCGGCCAGGGCGCGGCATCCGATCCCTACTACCTGTACAACAACTACTTCTCGACGGCGAACACCGCCGAGGTCGGTCAGGCCGCCCCCGTGAATGTCGCGCGCTTCAGCGACCCTGCCGTCGATGAGGCACTCGCCGTGCTCAAGAAGACGAACCCGGCCGACATCGAGACGCGCCAGGCACAGTTCGACATCATCCAGGCCGCGATCGTCGAGGACCTGCCGTACATTCCGATCCTCACCGGAGGAACGACGAGCGAGTTCCATGCCTCGAAGTTCACCGGCTGGCCCACGCTCGATGACCTGTACGCGTTCCCGGCAATCTGGGCATCGCCAGACAACGCGCAGATCTTCAAGGCGCTGAAGCCGACGGGCGAGTGACCGTGGCCGAGGAGGAGTTTGAGATGACGGCGGGCGTGATCCGGTGAATTACTACGTACGAAAGCTGGGCTTCTACGTTGTCGCCCTGTGGGCGGCGCTGACGCTCAACTTCCTGATCCCGCGCCTGTTGCCGGGCAACCCAGTCGATATTCTGCTCGCCAAGCTCCAGCAGCGCGGTGGGCAGGTATCGGCCGAGACCAGGCACGCATACGAACTCCTCCTCGGTGGCGACTCGTCCGAGCCGCTGATCGTTCAATACGTCAGCTACCTGGTGAACGTCTTCAAGGGCGACCTCGGAGTATCGGTCACCTACTTCCCGGCGCCGGTCACAGAGGTGATCGCGGTCTCTCTGCCCTGGACGATCATGCTGATCGGTATCTCGACAGTGCTGGCGTTCATCATCGGCGTCTCGCTGGGCGCCTTCGTCGGTTGGAAGCCGGGCACCTGGGTGGACTCGCTGGTGCCGGCGACGACGCTGTTGGCGGCCGTGCCGTACTTCTGGCTCGCGCTCATCCTGGTGTACTTCCTGTCCACTGGGCTTGGACTGTTCCCGTCGCAGGGCGGGTACAACGTCATCCTCGACCCGGGCTGGAGTTGGGAGTTCATCGGCTCGGCGATCTACTACGGCTTCCTGCCGGCGCTCACAATCGTGATTGCGTCGCTCGGCGGATGGCTGCTGGGCATGCGCAACATGATGGTCTCGACACTCTCGGAGGACTACATCCTCACCGCTCAGGCGAAGGGCCTCTCCAACGGCCGGATCCTGCGCAACTACGCGGCCCGCAATGCGGTGCTGCCATCCATCGCCGGGTTCGCGATCTCACTCGGCTTCGTTGTGGGCGGCTCGGTCATCACCGAGCAGGTGTTCTCGTACCCCGGCATCGGCTCCAAGTTGCTCTCGGCGGTGACGAACAACGATTACGCACTCATGCAGGGACTCTTCCTGTTCATCACGCTCGCAGTGCTCGGCGCGAACCTCATCGTCGACTTGTTCTACGGCCTCATCGATCCCCGCACGCGGACACGGAGCTGATCGCCATGACTAATATCGCCCCCACCACTGAACCTCAGCTCGCCGACGCGACCGAGGCGATCGTCACGCGTGCGGCGCGCGAGAGGTCGAACCGGTCTCAGCGATCGCGTTCGGCACTTCGCCAGATGCTCCCGACGATGACGCCTTGGCTTGCCTTTGGACTTGTGCTCATCGGCAGCATCGCCGCGTTCGGCCTCATCGGTCCCTATCTCGTCGGTGACCCGGCGACCATCCGCAACATCGGCCTCACCGGCCCCTCGGCCGAACACCTGCTCGGCACGACGCAGACGGGCCAGGATGTGCTGGCGCAGCTCACATACGCCACGCGTGGGTCGCTGGAGATCGGCCTCATCGTCGGCGTTCTCGCCACCGCGCTATCGGCGTTCTTCGGGATCTTCGGCGCCTACATCGGCGGCTTCGCCGATGAGGCGTTCTCGCTCCTGTCGAACGTGTTCCTGGTGATTCCCGGCCTGCCGTTGGTCATCGTCATCTCGGGCTTCGTTCCGGCCGAGGCGCGAGGGCTCTGGACCATCGCGGTCGTCCTGGCGATCACGAGCTGGGCTGGCTCTGCCCGCGTGCTGCGCGCACAGACGCTGTCGATCCGCAACCGTGACTACGTCGCAGCCTCCCGCGTCGCAGGAGAAAAGGCGTGGCGAGTCATCGTCGTCGAGATCCTCCCAAACCTGCTGCCCGTGCTCGCCTCGCAGTTCGTCTTCGCCGTCATCGCCGCGATCCTCGGCGAGGCAGGGCTGTCGTTCATCGGCCTCGGCGCATCCAACTCGTCCACGCTCGGAACAATGCTCTTCTACGCGCAGAACGGCTTCGCGCTGCCTCTGGGCGCCTGGTGGTGGTTCGTGCCGCCAGGCTTACTCATCGCACTGTTCGGCATGGGGCTGTCGCTGGTGAACTTCTCGATCGACGAGATCATCAACCCCAAGCTCAAGCACGTACGCCAGCATGCGCGCCGTGCACGCCGTGCGCGCCGCGAGCAGCTCAGGAAGGAGCGCAGCCGATGAGTGCTGTCACCGAGGCCCGTCGGCCCGTTCTCACGATCGAGGATCTCACCGTCGTCTACGAAGTGGAGGAGCCCGTCACCGCGGTCAGGAATGCCTCATTCCAGCTCGCCGCCGGTGAGATTCTGGGCCTTGCCGGAGAGTCGGGATGCGGCAAGACGACCCTCGCCTATGCCGTGAACCGACTACACAAGCCGCCGGCGCGTATCGCGAACGGCAGCATCGTTTTCCACGATCGTGGCGGTGAAGACATCGACCTGCTCGCGCTCGACGACGAGAAGCTGCGTGCGTTCCGCTGGTCGGAGCTGTCGATGGTGTTCCAGGGTGCGATGAATGCGCTCAACCCTGTGACCAGCGTCCGCGCCCAGCTGGAAGATGTCTTGCAAGAGCACCGCCCGAAGATGTCGAAGCACGCGCGCCGAGAGCGCGCAGCCGACGTGATGCGTCGCGTCGGCGTCGACCCATCGCGGCTCACGTCGTATCCGCACGAACTGTCCGGCGGCATGCGTCAGCGCGTGATGATCGCGATGGCGATGATCCTCGAACCGCAGGTCATGATCATGGATGAGCCGACCACAGCGCTCGATGTCGTCGTGCAACGCGACATCCTGCGCGAGATCGTTCGCCTGCGAGATGAGCTCGGCTTCGCTGTGATTTTCATCACGCACGATCTGCCGTTGCTGCTGGAGATCAGCGATCGCATCGCCGTCATGCTGCGCGGCGAGATCGTCGAGCTGAGCAGCGCGGACGAGATGTATCGAAACCCGCAGCACGAATACACCCGCAAACTGCTCGCCTCATTCCCGAGCCTCAGCGGATCACGCGGATCGTTCATCCGAACCGGAATCGACACCGGAATCGACACTGAGGAGGTGCGCGCATGACGAGCGTGAAGGTCACTGATCTTGTCAAGGAGTTCAGCATCCGCAAGGGTGTGCGACGCGAGCGATTCCGTGCGGTGGACGGAGTCTCCTTCGACCTCGTGCCCGGCCGAACCGTGGCGCTGGTGGGGGAGTCGGGTTCGGGTAAGTCGACTATCGCCCGCATCCTCTCCAAGCTTGAGACGCCGACGTCTGGAACGATCGCGGTGACGCAGCCGGACGGTCGGCCCGTCGCGCGGCGTGACTATCGGCGTCACGTGCAGATGGTGTTCCAGGACCCGTTCGCCTCGCTCAACCCGTTCCATTCGATCGAGCATCACATCAGCCGCCCGCTGCAATTGCACAAGCGCACCCGCGGAGCCGATGAGACCTACGAGAAGGTCATCGAGATGCTCGAGCGTGTGAATCTCGACGAGTCGTTCGCGCAGCGGCGTCCGCATGAGCTGTCCGGCGGTCAGCGACAGCGTGTGGCGATCGCCCGTGCGCTCGCGCCGGGCGCGCAGGTCGTGCTCGCTGACGAGCCGGTATCGATGTTGGACGTGTCCATCCGTCTCGGCGTGCTGAACCTGCTCGGTCGGCTGCAACGAGAGGACGACCTGGCCGTCCTCTACATCACGCACGACCTTGCCACTGCGCGACACTTCTCCGACGAGATCCTCGTCCTCTACAAGGGCCGCGTTGTCGAGCGGGGGCCAGCGGATGCCGTCATCCTCGACCCCCATCACGACTACACCCGCTTGCTCGCGATGGCTGCGCCTGACCCCGAGCGGATCGGCAAGGTCGTCAGTGGGGAGAAGACACCAGACCGCACGACGCTGGACAACTCGGTCTGCTTCAACCACTTCACCGGTGAGTGGGAAGGCGCGAAGACGGCCCCAGCTGCCGCCTGAGCGCTTCCTTCGAGCGGGTGGTGCGCAACAGCGCGCCACCCGCTCTCCGCTTTGCAACGCGCGTGCGCTCAGCCCGCGTGCACCTCCAGCACGCGGGCGGACGGCTCGTTGCCGGATGCCGTCACCGCGAGGACGGCGGATGCGGCATCCCATGTCCACGTCCACCCGCTGGCGTCGGCCGGGAAGAAGGCTACGGCCGACAACTCGCGCCCCTGCGCCCACGGCAGGTGCAGGCGCGACGTCTCGGACCCGGCACGTCGCCATACCGACACGTACGCGTGGTCGCCGTTCCGAAGGCCGAGCGACACCCAATCGTCGTCCCATGCCGGCAGCCCCAGCGGCCACTCCGGGTGCCTGTCGCGAATATCGGAGAGCACGCGCTTGTGAGCGGTGACGGCCTCGCGTACGGCGGCGACCTCGATGGGTGACATGCGGTTGAGATAGCCGGACAGATACATGCGGCCGAGCACGCCGTTGACGAGAGCGAACGTGCGCTCCTCGTCGGTCATGCCCGCCTGCGGGTACGCCCAGTTTCCCGCCTGCTCCGGCAGGATCGCCGCGGGCGCGGCAGCGGCGATGGAGGCGTACGCGACCGGATCCTGCTGATCGGAGGTCGACTGCATGTGCAGGCGCGACAGCAGTGCGTAGTCCATGCGCATAGCGCCGGATGAGCAGTTCTCGATGAGGAGTGCCGGATGCCGCGACTGCACGCCATCGATCCAGCTGAGCAGCGCGCGAGCGTGTTCGAGCAAGCCGTGCCCAGGGGCGAGTCCGTCGAGGTCGGTGCCAGGGCCCGTCATCGTGTTCTCGTCCATCTTGATGAAGCCGACGCCGTACTCATCGACGAGGCGGTCGACGACGGCATCGAGATGTGCGCGAGCGGCGGGGTGGCGTAGATCCAGCAGGTGCCGGCCGTGCTCGGCGATGCGCACGCCCTGGCGTTGGAAGAATGCCTGGTCAGGCAGCGTCTCGGCGAGAGGGGAGCGCACACCGATGACTTCGGGCTCGAGCCACAGGCCTGGCGTCATACCGCGCGAGCGGATGTAGTCGGTCACCTCGGTGATGCCGCCGGGGAAACGCACGGTGGATGGCTCCCACGCTCCGACGCCGTCCCACCAGTGCCCGTCGGCGTACCAGCCGGCGTCGATGCAGAAGTAGTCGGCACCCGCCTCGGCTGCTGCATCGATCAGAGGGAGTAGCTTCTCGGTCGTCGGGTCGCCCATGAGCGTGTTCATGTAGTCGTTGAAGACGACCGGCTGCGCAGCATCGGCGCTACGCGGAACGCGGATGGCGCGGCGCTGGTCGGTGAGCGCACGCAGCGCATCGGTGGCATCGCCGGTGGCCACGGCAACGGAAACCGGAGCGGATCGGAATGTCTCGCCGGGGGCCAGGCGTACGTTCCACTGGTGCTCCTGGTCGGTGGGCCCGCTGAGCAGCACATAGGCGCCGTGCCCGTTCTCGCCGATCTCGGCCAGCCACGGACCGTTGTGTTCAATCTGCCAGGCGAAGGCGTAGCCACCATCGGATGCCGCGAGGGCAGCGGTGGGCACCTTCTCGCCACTGGACCATGAGCCGCGGTTACCGAGCGCGATGCGCGTGCGCGGCGGCTGGTTGTGGTGCAGGTGGCGGCCGACGTCGATGAGGCCGGCTGCGCGCAGCGGTTCGCTCTTCCAGCGATTCTCGGCGATCCAGTCGTTGTCGGCGTGGGTGAGCACGATGGCGTCGACGGATGACGCCTGAGCGTCGGCGAGGAACGATCCGGTCGCGAAGCTCGAGACGGCGTCGAGTACGAGCTCAGCATCCGTCGTCACCTCGGTCCAGGTGCGCACGGCGGCAGCCGAGGCGTGGGCTTGGAAGACACTCGTGACGCGGATGCCGCGCGAGCCGTCTTCCTGCACGATGCTTTCCTGCACGATGCGCAGTTCGTGGCATCCGTCCTTCTCCGATTCGTCGTGCGACACGAGACGCAGATCGCGCCCGATGATCGTGTCGACGTGGCGGTAACTGCCGGGGAAGCGGCCATGACCGAACGCGGAGATCTCGACGAGTGGCTGCTCACCGTGACCCGATGGCAGGACAGGTGTGGGTGCGGGGGAGTCGGAGGGGCGCAGTGAGAGGACGCTCACCGGTCCATCGGCCGGCGCCGAAAAGGTGAGAGAGATGCGCGGAGCGTGCCAGACGATGTCTGCTGCAGGACGGGGTGTCATATGGATCCTCGATCGTGGGTGTGATGAGATCCTTTCAATCCTCTAGGCCTCGGCGCAAGCCACTATGTTTAATTAGGTGACAAACAGGGTGAATCAGATGACAGAAATGCGCGAGATGTCTCCGGCCGTGCGCGCCGCGCTCCTCGAAGTGCTCATCCACGGTGAGCTGCCCCGCGCGGAGATCGCGCGACGCTTGCACCTTTCGCGAGCGAGCCTCACGCGCATCACCAGGCAGCTCGTCGACGGGGGCTTCCTCGCGGAGGGAGAGACGCGGCTGATGGCGCAGACCGGCCGGCCATCGGAGCTCCTGTCGCTGCGTGCGGATGCGCGTCATTTCCTCGGCGTCAAACTCACCGGCGATCGCCTTTACGTCGTTGTCACTGACCTGTCCGCTCGCATCGTGGCCTCGGTCGATCAAGCGCTCGTCTCACGCGATCCCGCAGACGTCGTTGGCCAGATCGCGGATGTGGCACGGGGTTTCTCGGCGCAGTGGCCGGACCTGGTTGCCATCGGCATCACGCTCGCAGGACGAGTGGGCCGTCGCGCTACCGGCGCGCTGGTGGAGCAGTCTGCGTTCCTCGAGTGGGAGGACGTGCCGTTGGGTGTGATGGTCGAGACCGCGACCGGCATGCCGTGCTCAGTGGAGAACGACGTGCAGGCGCTGACCGCGACCGAGCACTGGTTCGGTGCGGGCGCTGGCATTGACGACATGGCGCTCATCACGGTGGGGATGGGCATCGGCTGCGGTCTCGTCGTGGGTGGCAACGTCGTCGAGGGTGCGCACGCACGGTCGGGTCAGGTGAGTCACACGATCGTGGATGAGGCGGGTCCGCACTGTGATCTCGGGCACCGGGGCTGCGCGTCGAGCATGCTCGTGAACGACGCCATAGTCGGGGCGTATCGCCAGGCCGGCGCGGACTACTCGCAGGTCGTCGAGGCGGCACGTGAGGGTGATCCCATCGCGCGTGCAGTCTTCGCGGATGCTGGCCGGGCGCTGGGTGTGCTCATTGCCACGGTCGTCAATCTCGTGGATCCGCAGAAGGTCGTACTCACTGGCGACGGCATCGCCGTGCATGAGCTCGGCGGAGAGGCGATGCGTGCGGCGCTCGCCGACCGCCTCGACCGGGAAGCTGTGGAAGTGGACCTGGATGTGCGCACCGGAGACTTCTCGGAGTGGGCGCGTGCAGGTGCGGGAATCGCCATTCGTGGGATGCTCGCATAATTCTTTGTTTCATGATTTGACAAACCCCTGCTCTGCGCGGGACGCTGGAACCTCCACAACGACGGAGGCTCCGCCATGCCCGATGTTCGACGTTTCCACGCCGCAGGCGCGGCGCTGGTCGTTGCCTTCCGCGACGCCGGACTGCCGGAGGTGCTCCACTGGGGTGCGGACGTCGGTGAAGTGTCGGACGCCGCGCTCGCGGCGCTCGACTCGGCCAGCGTGCGCCAGATTCCCGCGAGCGCGCTCGACGAGGTATGGCCACTCACGATTTTGCCGACCGAACGGGATGGCTGGCAGGGGCGTCCGGGCCTGTCTGGTGCAATCGCCGGTGCGCCGCTGCTGCCGGATTGGACGCTCGAGCGAATCGACGCCGACGAGCGTGGCTTCTCGATCGTTGCGGTGGCCGAAGGGCTGAGGCTGGAAAGCGCGCTGCGGTTTGACGCCGACGGTGTGCTGCGCGTCGATCACCGTGTCGTGAACTCAGGCAGCGAGGCTGTCACGATCGCGGGTCTGGATGCGGTGTTGCCTGTCGCCGAGCGAGCGAGTGAGCTGCTCGACTTCACCGGACGATGG
This sequence comes from Microbacterium sp. A93, assembly GCF_051842835.1. Taxonomy (NCBI): domain Bacteria; kingdom Bacillati; phylum Actinomycetota; class Actinomycetes; order Micrococcales; family Microbacteriaceae; genus Microbacterium; species Microbacterium sp. A93. The sequence goes on along the minus strand of NZ_JBPXMT010000016.1, from coordinate 169,951 downwards.
ATGCGTGAGCGCTCGCCGCAGCGTCGTCCGATCGTGATGGGCAGCCAGGTGCGTGAGTCGCGTCGCGGACGCACGGGGCATGATGCCCCGACGCTCGCTGTCGCGGGAACGCCGGGTTTCAGTGACCGAACGGGTGAGGTCTGGGCTGTGCACCTCGCGTGGAGTGGGGATGCCGTCTATCGCACCGACCGCCTACCCGAAGGCCGCAACGTGCTGGGTGCGGGCGAGCTGCTGCGCCCCGATGAGATCGTGCTCGCATCGGGTGAGGCGTTCGCCGCGCCGACGGCATGGTTCGTGTGGAGTGAGGCCGGCCTCGACGGCCTGTCGTCGCGGCTGCACCGTTCGCTGCGTGCCCGTCCGGCGCATCCCTCGTCTGCGCGTCCCGTCGTACTGAACACCTGGGAAGCGGTGTACTTCGACCACACGTTGGCTCCGCTGGTCGCACTGGCGGATGCCGCGGCATCCGTCGGCGTGGAGCGTTTCGTGCTTGATGACGGCTGGTTCCTTGGGCGCCGCCGAGACGACGCCGGCCTGGGTGACTGGCTCGTCGACCCTGCAGTGTGGCCGGAGGGCCTGCATCCGATCGTCGATCACGTGCGCGAGCTCGGCATGGGGTTCGGGCTGTGGGTCGAGCCGGAGATGGTCAACCTCGATTCGGAGCTTGCGCGCGAGCATCCGGAATGGCTGCTGCGTGCCGCGGGGCGCGAGACGCGTTCGTGGCGCAATCAGCATGTGCTCGACGTTGCGCGTCCGGAGGTCGCGTCGTATCTGCTGGAGCGACTGAGTGCGATTCTGGACGAGTACCCGATCGAATACCTGAAGTGGGATCACAACCGCGATCTGCTCGAGGCCGCGCATGCGGGTCGTGCGGGCGTGGATACGCAGACCCGTGCGGTGTACGCGCTGCTTCATGATCTGCGCCGGCGTCACCCCGCCGTGGAAATCGAGTCGTGCTCCTCGGGTGGCGGGCGAGTCGATCTCGGTATTCTCGCGCACACCGATCGGGTGTGGGCGTCGGATACGAATGACCCGATCGAGCGTTCGCGCATCCAGCGTTGGACCGAGCTGCTGCTGCCGCCCGAGCTGATCGGCAGCCATGTCGGGCCTGGTACTGCGCACACGACGCGCCGCGCGACCGACCTGCGCTTCCGGATGGCGACGACCCTGTTTGCGTCGGCGGGTATCGAGACTGACATCACTCGGTTCACGGACGAGGAGCGCGCAGAGCTTGCAGCGTGGATTCTCGAGTACAAGCGGCTGCGTGAACTCATGCACACCGGCGAACTCGTGCACGATGCAACCGACGACGAGGGACAGTTGCTGACCGGGGCGGTGGCGCAGGATAAGCGGCACGCGCTGTTCCGGCTGACGCGGGAAACCACAGGTGAGTGGTCGGTGCCTCCGGCGCTGCGCCTGCCGGGTCTGGATCCCGCGTTGACCTACCGGGTCTCGGTCGTGTCAGCGCTCACGACGAAGGCATACCTCGATCCGAAGACCGTGCCGTGGCTGGCAGACGGTGGCGTCGTGTTGCCGGGGTCGCTGCTGTCGGGGATCGGGCTGCGCACGCCGCTGCTGGCGCCCGCATCCGCGCTCGTGCTGGAGGTCGTCGCAGTCTGATGGGGGACCGATCCGCCGGATCCTGAGTCACCTGCTGTTCACCGTTGCTTCGTATTCTGGCCGACATGCTCGATATCGTGGCGGCGCTGGAAGACGAAGTGGCACAGCTGCCTCCCGGGGCGCGGCTGCCGAGTGAGCATGAGCTGATGGGCCGGTTTAACGCGACGCGCAGTACAGTTCGGCGGGCGATCGAGCAGCTCGAGAATCGGTACCTCCTGCGGCGGGTGCACGGATCCGGCACGTTCGTGAACAGGAGGATCGACTATCTCCTTTCGCCCGGCCTTGCACCGTCGCTGCATGACACTGTTCAACGCGCCGGAGCCGAAGCGCGCACCTTCGTTCTGGATGCCGGCATTCATGACGCCCCGGCAGACATCGCCGCACACCTTGATGTTCCGGCGGGCGAGAGCTGCATGCGCCTCGTACGGGTGGGGTACATCGACGATCAGCCGGCGATGTGTGGCGAGGAGTGGATTCGCCCAGGCATCCTCGATCACGTCGATGTGAGTCTGCGCGCGATCGAATCGCTGACCGAAGTGCTGCGCGGCTCCCACCGCGACCCGACCCGCGCATGGTCGCGGGCGTCGACCGAGTTGCCGCCCGCGCTGGTGGTGCAACGGCTCGAGCTGCGCGCACCCGCTCCGGTGTGGTGCCTGGAGACCCTCACCCGCGACGGTGTCGGGGGCGCGCCGTTGATGTTCAGTCGGTCCTGGATGCGCCAGGACCGCATTCGCGTCGTCATCGAGTTCGACGGGCGGGATGCTGCGGCATCCACGGCGCACTAACCGACTGCGCGACAAGTCACCAGTCGTTTACCAAACGGTTCACCTGCCGGTAACTGAAGCATCCGGTCTGGGCCACTTCCACGCCGGAAAGTGGAGGCATGAACACGAACGCACGGAATCCCGAGGAACGACGCCGCACCGCACGCGTCCTCGTCGGCGCGACCGAAGCCCAACTCGCCGATCTCTGGCGCACGTGGACCGATCGTCCTCAGATCGAATACCTGCGCGGTCCGGAATCCGGCCTGGTCATGGTGCAAGGCCGTATCGGCGGCACCGGCGATCGCTTCCATCTCGGCGAAGCCACCGCCACCAGGGCGACGGTCGCCGTGCGCAGCGGCTCCGACGAGGCTGTCGGTTCGGCCTATGTTCTCGGCAGCCATCCGGAGCACGCCGCGCTCGCCGCAATCTTCGAGGGGATGCTGGAATCCGCGGCTCGCGACCGGGTGATGGCGGAGGTCATCGAGCCTCTCGAACGGGGGCAGTCGGCACACGATCACCAGAAGCGTCGGGAGGAGCGGGCCACTGTCGTGGACTTCTTCACGGTCGCACGAGAGAACGACGGCTTCGGGCCGGACGAGGAGGAAGACGAGTGAACGTCACCGCCATCCAGACGCCGGGTCTCGCAGATCCGGTCAACGACGCGCAGCGAATCTTCCGTGCTGCACTTGCAGCGCTCGCGCGCCCGACGCTCGCACAGCCGGTCCGCGCCGGCATGGTGCCACCCGCGCCATTGAGCCCGACGGTCGGAGCGCTTGTTCTGACGCTCTGCGACGAGCAGACTCCGATCTGGCTGGACCCCGCGCTGCGCGGTACCGGCGACGTCGAGACGTGGATCCGCTTCCACACCGGCGCGCGGATCGTGGCCGATGCGCACGATGCGCTGTTCTGCGTCGCATCCGGACCGTCGGCCGTGCCGTCGCTGAGTGACCTGCGCCAGGGAAGCGACGAGGAACCGCATCTGTCCGCGACGGTCATCATCGACGCGGCAGGCGCTGAGCCGACCGGCTCTTTCGTGGCGTCCGGTCCTGGCATCAACGGAGAGGTCTGCTGGGACGGCGCAGGCCTGCCGGCATCCTCGCCCGAACGACCGGGCTTCCTCGAGACATGGGATGCCAACACGAGGCGCTACCCGCGCGGGGTCGACCTGATCCTCGCCGGTGAAGACGACGTGCGCGGACTGCCGCGTACCACTGCACTGAAGGAGAGCCGCTGATGTACGTGGCAGTGAAAGGTGGCGAGAAGGCGATCGCCAACGCCCACGCCCTGTTGGCCAAACGGGGAGCGGGCGACACCGAGCGCATCGCCTACGATCAGCTGCGAGACCAGCTCGGTGTGCTGGTCTCCAGAGTCATGGCAGAGGGCTCGCTGTACGATCCCGACCTGGCGGCGAAGGCGCTCCTGCAGGCGCAGGGCGACGTGCTCGAAGCGGTCACGCTGATTCGCTCCTACCGCACGACGTTGCCGCGCTTCGGCGTGACGCGCGCCCTGGACACGTCCGGTCTCCCGCCTGAGCGGCGGATCTCGGCGACGTTCAAAGACATCCCGGGCGGACAGCAGTTGGGCGCGACGTTCGACTACACGCACCGTCTGCTGGCCGACGAGCTCCCGACGCCGACGATCACCGAACCCGATGTGGAGCTCGATCCCGAGCTCGATCTCGACGTCGAGTTCGACGCAGCGATGCCGCGTGTCACCGATCTGCTCGGCCGGAGCGCGCTCATCGAACCTGACCGTCCAGCTGAAGGCTGGGAGGATCCGGATCCCGCCGATCTCACCCGCGAACCCACGACGTTCCCGATGACGCGTGCCGAACGATTGCAGGCTCTCAGCAGAGGCGACGAAGGTTTCCTGTTGTCGCTGGGCTATTCGACCCAGCGCGGCTTCGGCAATACGCATCCGTTCGTCGGAGAGGTACGCGTGGGCGAGGTCGAGGTGTCGTTCGAGGCCCCAGAAATCGGCCACGATGTGCCGATCGGCCGCATCGAGGTCACCGAATGCCAGATGGTGAACCAGTTCGTCGGCACGGCTGACCAGCCGCCGCAGTTCACCCGCGGCTATGGACTGGTCTTCGGGCGTGCCGAGCGCAAAGCGATGTCGATGTCGCTCGTGGATCGCGCGCTGCGCAAGGACGAGTTCGGCGAGCGCGAGGTCTCACCCGCTCAGGACGAGGAATTCGTGATCGCGCACAGCGACAACGTGCAGGCCGCCGGCTTCGTCGAGCACCTGAAGCTGCCGCACTATGTCGATTTCCAGGCCGAACTCGGGCTCATCCGTCGCCTCAACCAGGAATTCGAGGAGCGGCGTGCAGCCGCCGGGAAGGACGCATCATGAGCGAGCCGCGCATCGTCTACAACGAGGGATACCTCGACGAGCACACCAAGCGCGTCGTCAGGCGCGCACTGCTGAAGGGCGTCGCGATCCCCGGATTCCAGGTGCCGTTCGCCTCGCGCGAGGTGCCGATGCCGCGCGGCTGGGGCACGGGTGGGGTGCAGGTCACCGCGTCGGTGATCGGCAAGTCCGACACGCTGAAGGTGATCGATCAGGGCGCCGACGACACGACCAACGCCGTGTCGATCCGGCAGTTCTTCGAGAAGGTCGCTGGCGCTCAGGCGACGACGCGCACGGATGAGGCGACGCTGATCCAGACCCGCCACCGCATCCCCGAGACACCTCTCGTCGATGGCCAGATCATCGTCTTTCAGGTGCCGATTCCCGAGCCGCTGCGATTCCTCGAACCACGTGAGACCGAGACGCGTCGCCTTCATGCCCTCGAGGAATACGGACTGATGTACGTCAAGCTCTATGAGGACATCGCGCGCTACGGTCACATCGCCAAGACGTACGACTACCCGGTGATGGTGAACGGACGTTACGTGATGGCGCCGTCGCCGACGCCGAGCTTCGACAACCCGAAGATGCACCAGAGCCCCGCGCTGCAGCTGTTCGGCGCCGGCCGGGAGAAGCGCATCTACGCCATCCCGCCGTACACCGACGTCGAGTCGCTCGGGTTCGAGGATTTCCCCTTCGAACCCCAGCGCTTCCAGGATCCGTGCGAGATCTGCGGATCAGAGGGCGTCTATCTCGACGAGATCATCATCGACGACGCAGGAGGGGCGATGTTCGCATGCAGCGATACCGACCACTGCGAGCGCACAGCGGCTGCGAACGCGGACCGTCGGATTCCGGCCGCGATCACCGGCCGCCAGAACGAGGAGGTCCCGGTATGAACACCGATCAGCCACTGCTCAGCGTCACCGGCGCAGGCCACCGGTATGGGGAGCGCTTTGGATGCCGAGGCGTCGACTTCGACCTGTGGCCGGGCGAAGTGCTCGCCGTCGTCGGGGAATCCGGCTCGGGCAAGTCCACCCTGCTGGGGATGCTGTCGCAGCGACTGAGCATCGACGAGGGATCGATCCGTTACCGCACCGGTGACGAGCTTGTCGAGCTGTCTTCCCTGTCGGAGCGCGAGGTGCGCCGTCTCTGGCGTACCGAGTGGGGCTTCGTGCACCAGAACGCCGCGGACGGACTGCGGATGCACGTCTCAGCCGGCGGCAACGTCGGCGAACCGCTGATGGCGAACGGCGAACGCCACTACGGCACGATCCGCGCGCAGGCGGCGGACTGGCTGGAGCGTGTGGAGATCCCGCGAGAACGCATGGATGAGACGCCAGCCACCTTCTCGGGCGGTATGCGCCAGCGCGTGCAGATCGCCCGCAACCTCGTGTTCGGGCCGAAGCTCGTCTTCATGGACGAGCCCACCAGCGGCCTGGACGTCTCGGTGCAGGCTCGTCTGCTCGATCTCATCCGCTCGCTCGTCGCCGACCTCGGCCTCGCGGTCGTGATCGTGACGCACGACCTCGCCGTGGCCCGGCTCATCTCCCACCGCACGCTCGTGATGAAGGACGGCCGGGTGATCGAATCTGGGCTCACTGACCGCGTGCTCGATGACCCCCAGGCCGCCTACACCCAGCTGCTCGTCTCTTCGATCCTGCAAGGATGACCATGACCGACACACCCGCTCTCCGCGTCGACGGAGTCGCCAAGACCTTCACCCTGCATCTGCAGGACGCCCAAGTGCCCGTGCTGAAAGACGTCTCCTTCGATGTGCCGCGTGGACAGTGCGTCGTGCTCGGCGGCGATTCCGGCGCGGGCAAGAGCACCATCATGAAGATGGTCAACGGAAACTACGCCGTCGACCGCGGCAGTATCGTCGTGCGTCATCGAGATGGGCACGTCGATCTGGCGAGCGCGGCACCGCGTGAGGTCATCGCGGTGCGCCGGGAGTCGATGGGCTACGTGAGTCAGTTCTTGCGCTCGGTGCCCCGCGTGGCGGCACTGGACATCGTGGCGGAGCCGCTCACCGAACACGGAGTATCGCGGGATGCCGCCCGGGAGCGCGCCGGAGAGCTGCTCGAACGCCTCAGCATCCCACAGCGGCTGTGGAACCTGCCGCCCGCCACGTTCTCCGGCGGTGAGCAGCAGCGCGTGAACATCGCCCGCGGGTTCGCGACCACCCGCCCGCTGATGCTGCTCGACGAGCCCACCGCGTCGCTCGACGCACGCAACCGCGGCGTCGTGATCGAGATGATCCGTGAGCGCCTTGCGTCGGGCACCGGAATCCTCGCGATCTTCCACGACCACGACGTCCGCGATGCCGTCGCCGATCTCGTTGTGGATGTCGCGGCGTTCACACCCACGCGTCAGAAGGTCGCCGCATGACACGCTGCGCCGTGTACGCGGTGCCTGGCCTGGATCAGGGGGCGCCGACTGTGGCCGTTCGGCTGCGCGACGCCGTCGAGAGCTGGTACTCGGAGCATCCCGGCATCACCGTGGATGCACGTCGCTACGGTTTCCACGCCACGCTCAAGGCTCCGTTCGAACTCGCTTCCGACGTGACGATCTCCGATCTCGCGGCGGCGGTGTCGGCGTTCGCGAGCACGCGCCGATCCATCGTGCTGCCCGATCTGCGTGCTGCCTCGATCGGTTCCTTCCGCGCTCTCGTGCTCGGGGGCGATGCTGTCGAGACGAATGCGCTCGCCGCCGACGTCGTCCGCACGTTTGAACCGTTCCGTGCGCCGCTCACCGATTCCGACATTGCACGGCGCAGGCCCGAGCGATTGACGCCGCGGCAGCGGGAGATTCTGCACGAGTACGGCTATCCGTTCGCGCTCGACGAGTTCCGCTTCCATCTGACGCTTACCGATGCCCTCGACGGTCCGGCCGCGGACATCGACGCCGCGATCGGGCGGCACTTCGCCGCCTTCGATGGTGCGGATATCCCGCTCACTTCCCTCGCCGTCTTCATCGAACCCGACCGTGGACAGCCCTTCGGCATCCACTCAATCCACCCCTTCCAGGAGATCGCATGACGACCGACACCATTCTCCGCAACGCCCAGATCGTGCTCGCTGACGAGGTGGTCCACGGATCCGTCCGGATGATCGACGGCGTGATCGTCGACGTCGTCCCCTCCGACAGCGCGCTCGATGGCGTCCTGACCGGTCCGGGTGGTCTTGACGGTCCGGGAGAGGACATGTGCGGCGACTATCTGATGCCCGGTCTCGTCGAGCTGCACACCGACCAGGTGGAGGGGCACTTCCAGCCGAGGCCGAAGCGATTCTGGGATCCGATTCCGGCGGTGATCGCGCATGACGCTCAGATGACGGCATCCGGAATGACGACAGTGCTGGATGCGCTGCGCATCGGAGGTAGCCCCGATGAGGCCGGCTTGGCGGCGCAGGCCGACATCCTGGTCGCGGCCATCGTGCATGCGGCGGACGCCGGACTGCTGCGGGCCGATCATCTCGTGCACCTGCGGTGCGAGGTCTCGACGTACGACGTCGTCGACGTCTTCGAACGGATCGGCGGCCATGAGCGCGTGCGTCTCGTATCGCTCATGGATCACACGCCAGGTCAGCGCCAGTACGCCGACGTCGAGGCGTTCCGCACGTACATGGTCGGCAAGCACAGCTTCTCGGACGCGCAGTTCGAGGCGCACGTGGTCGATCTGCATGAGCGCAGCGCGCTGTATGCCGACGCGCACCGTGGCGAGATGGCGCGACGTGCCTCGGCTCGGGGCATCACGATGGCCGCGCACGATGACGCGACGCTCGCTCATGTGACTGAATCGTCCGAGCTCGGCGTGCGGATCTCGGAATTCCCCACCACCGTCAAGGCCGCGCGGGCGGCGCGAGCGGCGGGTCAGCTCGTGGTCATGGGCGCGCCGAACATCGTGCGCGGTGGATCGCACTCCGGCAACGTCGCGGCCGCCGAACTGCTGAGGCACGGCCTGCTCGACATTCTCTCCAGCGACTACGTGCCGGCAAGTCCACTGCAGGCCGTGTTCGCCCTCGTCGCGAATGGTGACGTGACCCTCTCGCAGGGGGCAGCACTCGTGAGCGCCAATCCCGCTCGGGCCATCGGTCTGCACGATCGCGGAACCATCGCGGTGGGCCTTCGGGCCGACCTCGTGCGAGTGCATGTTCACGAGTTGGCGGCGAGCGCGCACCACCCATCGGGTGCACCGGTCCCGATCGTGCGCGGCGTGTGGCGTGAAGGGGTGAGGGTGGCATGAACGGAGCACTCGTTGCCGTCGTCGGCCCCAGCGGAGCCGGGAAGGATGCCGTGATCGACGTCGCCCGCGATCATTACGCCGGCAACACCAGAGTGGTCTTCCCCCGCCGCGTGATCACCCGGCCCGCCGGCGCAGGGGAAGACCACCAACCCGTCACCGAAGCGGAGTTCGCATCGCTCGAGCGTGCAGGCGGATTCGCGATGTGGTGGGCGGCGCACGGGCTCCGATACGGCGTCCCGAATCCCGTCGCCGAGTCGGTGCGCGACGGGGCAGTGGCGGTCGTCAACGTGTCACGGGGCGCGCTGTCTGGCCTCGAATCTGCCTTCCCGTGCGTCCGTGTCGTGCGCGTAACGGTCCCCGACGAGGTGCGCAAGGCACGCATCCTTTCCCGCGGGCGGGAGAACTCCGTCGAGGCGCTGGCGCGGCTGCACCGAGCCGATCCCGCTCCCGATCAGCCGGTCGACCTCGAGATCGTCAACGACGGGCCGCTGGCGGATGCCGGCGACACTCTCATCGCCTTCATGCGGGATGTGCTGGAAGAGCAGAAGGCTCTCGACGGATCCCGATGAACGACACGATCCCGCCGAGCGCCATGAGTGCAGCCGTCACCCAGGCCGCACTGTGGAATCCATCGAGATCGAGCATTCCCCCGACGATCGTCGACAGCATTGCGACGACGATGAGTCCGGCGACGCGGGAGATGGCGTTGTTGACGGCGGATGCGATGCCGGAGCGGTTCTCGTCGATCGCGCCGAGTACCGCAGAGGTGAGCGGTGCGACCGTCAGCGACAGGCCCAAACCCATGACGATCATCGCCGGCAGCACCTGCCACCAGTAGTTGAAGCTGCTCGAGACCGTGAGCAGCAGCAGTGCACCCGCAGCCATGAGCAGCGGACCCACCGTCATGAACAGGCGCGGTCCGAGCTTGCCCGCCCAGGCGCCCGCGTGGGAGCTGAGGAGAATCATCAGGATCGTGATCGGCAGGCTCGCCAACCCCGCCGCGGTCGCGCTGAGACCGGCACCCTCCTGCAGGTAGACGCCAATGACGAAGCCGTTCAGCGACAGTGCCGCGTAGATGAACAGCGTGGCCAGGTTGCCCCACGCGAAGTTGCGGGCGCGGAACAGTGAAAGTGGCATCAGGGGCGCGCTCGAGTACCGCTGGCGCACCAGAAATGCGGCGAAGAGCAGGATGCCGCCCACTCCGGGGAGCCAGATGGTGGGAGAGCCCCAACCCAGGTTCGGTTGTTCGATGAGTGCGAACACCGCGGCTCCGAGGCCCAGTGCGCACAGCATTCCGCTCCACCAGTCCACGCGCGTGCCGCGGGGCTGATCCGGAAGGCGAAGACGTGCGAGCAGCATGAGCGTGATGCCGATGGGGACGACGTTGATGAGGAACACGAACCGCCACGACAGCAGGTCGACGAACAGCCCTCCCAGCAGCGGGCCGGCGAGCTGTGCACCGGTGGTGAATGCCGTCCACATACCGATCGCGCGCGCTTGCAGTTCGCCCCGCATCGCTGTCATGATCAGCGCGAGCGAGCTGGGTACGAGCAGTGCTCCGGCAGCGCCCTGGGCGGCACGGGCGATGATGAGCGTGATCGGTTCCGGCGCGGCCGCCACCGCGATCGAGGCCACGCCGAAGGCGATGAGTCCGATGCGCATGATGCGAACGCGACCGTAGGCATCCGAGAGTGAACCCGCCAGCAGGATCAACGCGCTGAGCGTGATGAGATACGCATCGACGACCCACTGCTGCGTTGTGATTCCGCCGCCGAGCTCATCGCTGATCGCAGGAAGCGCGACCGTGACAACCGTGCCGTCGAGGAAGGTGACGAAGGATGCCAGGACCGCGATCGAGATCACGAGGCGCTGGAGTGCGGTGAACGAGGTCACGAGACTGAGACTACTTTCTTCCCGCCTCGTGTTCGACTCTGCTTAAGCTCGCGGGGACTCCGCAACGCATCCGCAAGACTCGCGGACGACCAGGTGGGGGGAGATTAGGTCGACCGCGGGTATCCCCTTCGGGTCGCGCATGCGAGCGAGTAAGACCTCCGTGCACCGCGCACCGACATCCTTTCCACGCGCTCCCACCGTGGTCAACGGTGGTTCCCATAGCGCGGCCGCGGCGACCTCGTCGTAGGAGATTACGCGCGGAATTCTGCGCGGCTCCACGGCGAGCTCGCGCAGCGCCCGGAAGACGCCGAAGGCAACGATGTCGTTGTGGCAGATAATCGCGTCTGGCAGCTCATTCCGGATCGCGAGACCGTGCGCGATCTCCCGACCCCATTCTCCGCTGACGGGACCAGCGAGGTCGAACACAAGCTGCGCGCCTGCATCCAAAAGTGCCTCTTGCGCTCCGCGCACGCGGTCGCGCCGGGGGGTAAGTATCGCGTCGCCGCCGAGGTAGCCAACAGTCTTGACGTCGTGCTGGAGCAAGTGGGTCGCGGCCATTCGGCCGCCGGAGAGGTTATCGATCCCGGCGTACGGCAGGTCTGATGCGCCGATGTCGCGCGTTGCGATCACAACGGGGAGGGCAACATCGATCAGCCGTTGAGCAAACACCGCGCTGGTGCCAGCTGCGGGCACCACGATGAGTCCATCGACGTTCCGCTCGAGCATGGAATTGAGCAGGAGATCCTGTCGATCGGCATCCTCAAGGGAGTTTGCAACCAACGTGACGTGACCGGCGTCGCCCAAGAGTCGTTCAATGGCGACGGTCATTTCAGCCGTGAAGCCATTTGAGACGTCTGGCACGATGAGGCCGATTGACTGCGTGTGGCTTGTCCGCATCGCCGCCGCTGCGCGGTGGTAGACGTAGCCAAGGTCATCCATCGCTGCACGCACTCGATCGCGTGTCTCGTCGGTGAGGCTTCCCGTTCCGCGGAGCACGAGCGATGCGCTGGCTCGGGAGACGCCGGCTCGTTCAGCGACATCGCTGAGCGTTACTCGAGCCATTCGTCTGTCCTCCATCGGTAGTCGGCGATCCCCACAGCCTAGGGCCTCGTTGTCGTAAAGCTGCGTGATATTGACAGCTGAGAGTGGCTGTCGTAGTGTGCAGTAGATCGATCTAGTAGATGGATCTACTAGATCATCGTAAACCACTTTCAGGTGAGACGGAATCGTTCAAAGGAGAGCACATGCTCAAGTCTCGTTCGTTGATGGCTGCCGCAATCGGCGCCGTCGTCGTCCTCGCAGCCGCAGGCTGCGCGTCGACAACCCCAGCAGCAGATCAACCAGAACGCACCACGCTGAACATCGGGTACTTCCCGGTGGTTTCGCCGGTGCCGATCATGCAGGATCAAGATCTGCTGGCCGACCTCGGCTATGACGTGAACTGGGTGGAGATCACCCAGGGACTGCCCGGCGCTGCAAGTGCCCTCGCAGCAGGCCAGCTCGACATGACCTGGGGCAACAGCGCCTCAGCCACGGTCATCTTCTCGCAGTCACCGGATGCCGCATTCTTCGTCGGCCAGTCGTTCGTGAACGCCAACGTGACTATCGTCGGCGCAGACAGCGGAATCAAGTCCATTGAAGATCTCGCGGGGGAGAAGGTTGTCGTAAGCGGCCCGAAGACCGCGTCGACGCTGTTCTTCGAAATTGGTCTCAAGAGCGCCGGCATCGAACCCGGCGGAAATGAGTACTTCGTCTCTGGCACGGGCCCCGGCATGGTCGGCGTGCTCGAATCGGGCGACGTCGATGTAGCCGCAACCTATGTGCCATACGCCGCAGACATGGTGCTCAAGGGCATCGGCGAGATTCTCTTCACCGGCTCTGATGTGCTGGGTGCGGATGCTCCTGGCGACGGTTTCATCGTGTCGCAGAGCTTTGCGAAGAAGCACCCTGACGCCGTTGTTGAGGTGCTTCGCGCACAGTTCGCAGCAACAGACGTCATCAAGGACTCACCGGCCGACGCATACGAGTTGATGGCAGATTTTGCCGGCGTTGACGTCGCAGCGGTCGAGTACTCCTTCGACAACGGCCTTGTCGGAGTCGCAAGCAGCTACGTTCCCGACGTTGATGGTCTTGCCACGGTCGCCGAGCTCGCGCAGGACCTGGGCTTCGCTCCGAACGAGACCATCGACCTGACGAAGTTTGTGACCGAGTTTGTGAACACTGAGTTCGCAGAACGCGCTCTGGAGGACTGAGCACCAGATGTCGGATACGAAAGCAATCGAGACGGCCATCAGGCCTACCTCTCGACGTGACAGTCCCTGGTTGTGGGGCGGGATTGGCGTTGTCGGCTTCATCGCCGTCTGGGCGCTCATCGCCGCGGTTCTGGATACCAGCGGTGGTCGCATCTCGAAGCTGGCCGGCCCTCTTCAGGTCGTCCAGGCTCTCGTCGAGTACGCGCAAAAGTCGCTGCTCACCGACCTGGCAAGCAGTCTTGGGGTCTTTATCGGCGGCTGGGCACTAGGTGCTGCAGCTGCCGTCCTCACCGGACTCCTTCTCGGCAGGATCACCCTGCTCGGAAGGATGTTCCTGCCGGTGATCGAGATGATCCGCCCCGTGTCGAGCATCGCGTGGATTCCGCTGGCCATCGTCTGGTTCGGCTTCGGCTACTCGGGCAAGCTCTTCTTGGTCGGCCTTGCGGTCTACCTTGTCGTGATTGTCTATGCCGTTGACGGGGCCAGCAGAATCCCGTCGACGTTGGAGAAGTCGGCGACAATGCTCGGCATGGGCACCTGGCAGAAGATGCGATTCCTCGTGCTTCCATCGATGATGTCCGAGGTGCTGATCGGGCTCCGAGTCGCGCTCACCGCCGGCTGGGGAACAGTGATCATCGCTGAGCTCATCGCGGCAGACAGCGGACTTGGCAAGAGCCTGGTCCGCGCTCAACAGGGGTACGACATCCCGACGGTCATGGCGCTCATGCTGTGTTTCGGCGCCGTCGGCCTCATCCTCAACGGTCTGTACAGCCTTGCCCTGAAGGGAGCCCAGCGATGGAAGAACGCGTAGCAGTGCGGCGGAAAGCAATGAACGGATGGATTGGCCGCGCCTGGCCGGGGATCCTCGGGCTAGCAATCGTCCTCGTGATTTGGCAGACGACGGTAGCGCTGAGTGGCGTTCCGGTCGTTGTGCTTCCGACTGTCACCGACGTGGTTCAGGCGTTCTTCGCCCTGATCGCGACCGCGCCATTCTGGAACAGCCTCGGCGTAAGCGTCCTCGAGTTCATCCTCGGCTTCTTGGTGGGTGTGAGCGCGGGAGTGGTCGCAGGTCTCGTGCTGAGCGCTCTTCCCCGGCTGGCGCTCGCGCTGAATCCAGTCATCGAGACCCTGCGCTTCATCGTGCCGTTCGCCTGGATCCCCTTGACGATCCTCTGGTTCGGCACGAGCATCGGCGGCAAGGTTTTCCTCGTCGCATACGCGGTGTTCTTTGTCATGCTCGTCTCCACAACGGATGCTGTGCGCAATGTCGATTCGACCCTGTTGCGCGTCGCCACGATGCTTGGCATGTCGCGGTGGCAGTCGCTGTTCCAGGTGCAGTTCCGCGCCGCAGCGCCCTCGATTCTCAACGCATCACGCGCTGCAGCCGGTCTCGGCTGGATCGCCGTCGTCGCTGCCGAATACGTCGGATCGAGTGCCGGTCTTGGCTTCATCATCATCAACGCCTCGTCGTCTCTCGATACCGCGGTTGTTATCGCCGCGATGGTCGTCATCGGACTCGTCGGTGCCGCGGTGAGCTGGCTCATCGGGCTGGCCACGTCCTCCAAGGTCAACTACGACGCGTAGTGCGCTGCGCTCCGCCCTTCCAGACAAGAAAGCTTTCCATGTCCAGTAACTCCTCACTCCGATCCGACAGCTCTCGGGCCGTTTCCGGCGAACTGCGGGCGGAGAACGTCTCCTTCGCATACGCGAACCCGTCAGCTTCCTCGGGCAACACCCCGATCTTGCGCGATCTCACTTTCACCGCCGCTCCCGGCACTGTGATCTCTCTCGTCGGCCCGTCTGGTTGCGGTAAGAGCACCTTCCTCAGCCTTGCCGCGGGGCTTATGGCGCCCACAGAAGGCACGCTCTATTGGGAGGGAGAGCCGGTCAAGCTCGGCCCGACCAACCACCTAGGCATGGCATTCCAACAGCCGGGACTTTTCCCGTGGATGACCGTGGAACGCAACATCACGGTCGGCCTGGAGGTGCGAGGCCACAAGCGCGCTGAAGCTAAGAAGCTGGCACACGACTTTCTCGCGAAGGTCGGCCTCGCCGACTATGCACGCGCGTACCCGCGCCAGCTCTCCGGCGGTATGGCACAGCGCGTCGGCATTGCGCGTGCGCTCGCGCTCCAGCCGCGCTTGCTCTTGCTTGATGAGCCGTTCGCCTCTGTCGACGCGTTCACCAGAATTACCCTTCAGGGTGAGCTTCGGCGCATGCTGGAGCTGGTCCAGCCCACCGTCATCCTCGTGACCCACGATGTATCCGAGGCGATCACTCTCGGCGATCAGGTCGTCGTGCTGTCCACGCGGCCTGCGGGCATCAAGACGATCATCGATATCGATGAGGCCGATCGCGACAAGTCGAGCCCGTCCTATGCCGACAAGCTCTCCCGCATCCTCGAGGACCTCGGCGTTGGAGAGGCACACCGATGAGCGTGCAGTTCGGCGGAACGATCGGTACCACTTACCGTGATTCTCAAGCCTGGTGGCAGGAACAAGCGCAGGCGACGGGCAAGTCCAACGTCGTCTTCATCGTTCTCGATGACCTCGGTTTCGGCAGCCTCGGATGCTACGGCTCGGAGATCTCGACGCCAGCTATGGATGCGATCGCCGCGGATGGCACCCAGCTGACCAACTTCCACGCCACAGCGCTGTGCTCGCCTACTAGGGCAAGCCTGCTGACGGGCCGAAACCACCATGCGGTCGGCATGGCATACCTCTCCCACGTCGACGATGGCTTCCCCGGATACCGCGGTCGCATTGGCCACGACTCGGCGACCCTCGCCGAGATGCTGGTCGACCAGGGCTACAACACGATGGCTGTGGGTAAGTGGCATCTGACTCCGATGGATCAGACCACCGCATCCGGTCCCTACGATCAGTGGCCACTCGCGCGCGGGTTCGAGCGTTACTACGGGTTCCTAGAGGGTCTCACCGATCAGTTCCACCCGGAGTTGTACTACGACAACCACCCTGTTCCGCCACCGGCGACGCCTGAAGAGGGCTACCACCTCACGACGGATCTGGTCGATAAGTCGATTGAGTTCATCCGCGACCAGACGTCGATCACGCCGGAGAAGCCGTTCTTCCTCTACTTCGCCCTCGGCGCCACGCACACGCCGTTCCAAGCACCGCGTGAGTTTGTCGAGCGGTATCGCGGGGCATACGAAGAGGGCTGGGATGTCATTCGGGAACGGCGGTATCAGCGGCAGTTGGAAACCGGCGTGATCCCCGAGGGTACGGAACTTCCGCCGCGCAACGACGACGTGCAGCCCTGGGACGACATCGCCCCCGACGCGCAGAAGGCTTATGCGCGTTTCCAGGAGGTGTTCGCTGGATTCCTGGAGCACACCGACTTCGAGATCGGGCGACTCATGGCCGGAATTGAAGAGATTGGCAGGCTCGACGACACCCTCGTCGTTCTCCTCGCCGACAACGGGGCCAGCCAGGAAGGCGGCCCACACGGAGTGCTCAACACCACCCAGTATGAGAACGGGCACTTCCCCGATCTCGAAGAAGTCATCGCCAAGATGGACCTCATCGATGGTTCCTCGACTCAGGTGAATTATCCGTTGGGGTGGGCGCAGGCAGGGAACACCCCACTACGCCGCTACAAGCAGAACACGCATGCCGGCGGCATCCGTACCTCGGCGCTCATCCGCCTTCCCCAGGGGGCAGACAGCATCCCTCGAGGTGTGAAGCTTGAGCGCTTCCAGCACGTGACCGACATCGTGCCAACCGTTCTGGAACACCTCGAGCTTGTGGCGCCTGCCGTTCGCCGCGGACTTTCGCAGCGTCCGATCGATGGTCGGTCGCTACTCCAGTCGCTGGAAGGCGGCGGGACTGAGTCCGAGACGCGTGCCCAGTATTTCGAAACGCTGGGGCATCGCGCGATCTGGAAGGACGGCTGGAAAGCGGTGGCCTTCCATGTGCGCGGCGCTGACTTCGAGACCGATCGCTGGGAGCTTTACAACCTCGATGAGGACTTCTCCGAGACGCATGATCTGGCAGAAGTTCACCCTGAGCGGCTTCGCGCACTCATCGAAGACTGGTGGGAGCAGGCACGTAACAACGCAGTGCTGCCGCTGGATGACCGGGGCTTCGCTCAACGAGCCAACGCCAAATTCAGTCCTCATTCGCCGCGAGACCGGAAGCGGTTTGCCTACTTGAAGGGCGTGCAGCACGTCGGAAATGGTGCGGCTCCGCCCGTCCCTGGCCGATCGTTCGAGGTCTCTACGACTGTGGAACGCCCGCTGGGTACCGAAGAGGGTGTGCTTCTTGCGCATGGCAGCTGGAACAGTGGCTACGCGCTACTGATCCACGACGGGTATTTCGAGTACGACTTCAATTATTATGGCGACCACAAGATCCTTCGATCCAACGTTCCAGTGCCCGCGGGAACGAGTCGTCTACGGATGCGCTTCGTTATCGATGAGCACGGGACCGGGGGAACGGCGTCGCTGTATATCGATGACATCGAATCTGGCGTGCTGCGCTTGGAGGAGACGTTCGAGTATTTCGTCTCGTTCCAGGGGCTCGACATTGGTGCGGATCGGCTTTCGCCGGTCCGGCTCAATGGTCAGGGAGAGTTCGCGTTCGAGGGCGGATTCGACGAGGTCGTCGTCGAGCTTCTCGACAGCTAAGATCTAAATCGCCGTGCCGCGGAGTCCTGAACAGGACTCCGCGGCACGGCGATTTTTTGTGGGAAGGCTTACTGCTGAGGGTGGATGATCGCCTTCAGTGAGTCGGGAACCCGGCTCGCCAGCGTCAGTGCTTCTTCGGTGCCGTCGAGCCCAAAGTGGTGCGTGATCAGGGTGTCTACTCGCACGCGGCCCGATGCAATGAGCTCGATGGCCATCGGCCACGTGTGGGAGTAGCGGTTCACGAGGCTGATCGTGAGCTCTTTGTCGTTGAGGTTCGACAGGGGGAGCGAGACCGCTTCTTTCGGCATCCCGACCATCGCGGCCCTGCCATTGGTGCGCAACCGGGCAAGCCCCGCGGCCAGCACACCAGGGGCTCCAGCGCATTCCAGCAGGACATCGAACCGCCGCTCGGACGGAGCGCTGCTGAATTCGGTATCAAAACCGAGCTCTTTCGCGACAGCGAGACGGAACTCGGACACATCGACCAGCGTGACGGATGCTGCGCCGAACGCTCGTGCGGCCTGAGCAGCGAGAATTCCGACGGGCCCGGCGCCGGAGACGAGCACATGATCTCCCGGCGTCAATGAGGCGCGCTTGCAGGCCCAGATTCCGACCGACAGAGGTTCGCACATTGCGCCCTCTTCGAAGCTCATCGTGTCGGGGATCGTGAAGAGGTTGCGCTCATCGATGACGAGCTTTTCCAATAGCGCACCGTCGTACGGGGGAGTCGCGAGGAAGACCAGATCGGGGCAGAGATGGTAGCGGCCAGCGAGACAGTCTTCGCAGTCCCGGCAGGGCGAACCCGGTTCAATCGCGACGCGGTCACCAATGGCGACCTGCGTGACGTCGGAGCCGATGGCCTCGACGCGTCCTGCTGCCTCATGGCCTAGCACGATGGGCCCATCCACGACCCAGTCGCCGATGTATCCGACCTTGTAATATGCGGCGTCCGAGCCACAAATTCCGACCGCTTCGATGCGAACGACGACCTCTCTGGCGCCCGGCGTGCGGTCAGGGAGATCCTGGATCTCAATTGTGCCGAGGTGGGGCATCACTGCTGCTCGTGTCGTCATTTCGGGTCCTCCGTGACCAGTATTAGTAGATCGATCTATTCGACGTTCAAGCCGAGTATTCCCTGCGACTGTTGCGGCTGTCAATCCGGCACCGTTTCCGCGTGATTTTGCGCCTTGATCGTCAGAGAACTGTCGTGAGAACAACGGATGACGCAGCCCTCGTCAGTGTTGCGCCGAGGTTCGCTTCGGTGCGGATCTCGGGGACGGGCAAACCGGGCCGAGCGTGCTCGATGCCAGCTCGAATGTGATCGATGGATGACTCCAAGGAGACGACACCACTGCTAAAGATGAGCAGGCTGATGCCCACCAGATCGGTGAGTGCCGCGGTGAGTTGTCCCGATCGATACGCACGCTCGTGCAGCAATGCCGTCGCCGCGTCGGATTCCGGTGCTGACTCGGTGGCGAGCGCGAGGACATCCTCGAAGGACGATCCCGCAGGGACGATCCCGGATGCCTCCGCCTTGGCGATCACGGCACCGTCGCTGACGACCTTTCCTGCAGTGCTGACGCGCCCTGTTCCGTCGTCGACGACCCAGCTCGCGAGAGCGCCACCCAGCCCCTGCGGGCCAGCGTGCACGCGGCCACCGACGACCAGTGATGCCTCCACGACGTGCCCGATGAAGACGTGGGCAAAGTCGGCATGGCCGTGCGCATTGCCGTACAGGATGTCTGCCACTGCGTGAGCGCGTGCGCTGGTCTCGACCAGTACGTCGAGGCCGGTGCGTCGCATCAGCTCTGCGCGTAGAGGTACGTCGTGCCAGTCCAGAGGGCCGTGGCGATGGATGACACCGGTCTCAGGTTCGACCCACCCGCCGGAGATCACGCCGATCCCGAGTAACGGGGCCGTCGCGAGGGCGCGCAGTTCATCGATGAGTGCGGCGCACAGCGCGATGACGTTCTCGGGGGTTCCGTCGTGTTCGATCCGCCGGCTCTCGGCAGCCTCCCCGTTGAGGTCTGTGAGTGCGGCATGGATGAAGCGCACACCGATATGCACGCCCACGCTCAGGCGCGATCCGGGGATGATGCCGACCGGCACGCGAGGGCGGCCGGGGGAGTTCGCGCTCACGCTGGCGCCCTCTTCGACCAATCCCTGTTCTGCAAGGTCTGCAACGATCCGGGTGACGGCACCCTGGCTCAAGCCCAGGATTGTGGAGATCTCGGCGCGGGGCATCGGGCCGTTCTCGATGAGCAGGCGCAGGATCGCGGACGAGTTTGTGCCGCGTACCTCCGTGGGGCGCAGTACGCGCGCGGAATTTTGGGCGCGAGTTGCAGCGGTGAGGTTCATAGCCGACATTATCTCGTTCTTCCGGTTCGTAATGCGAGTGAGATCTACAATAACTTGCCGTAGACAAGATATGTGTGCTTTCATCATAAACGTCACTTCGAAAACAACCAGAGGGAGTCGTGATGATGAGCAAGGGTGCTCGGCTGAGGCGCGTGAACGCGCTGACGCATACGAGCAGCATCCGCCGACGAGTCCTGGTGGGGGCGGGCGCCGCTGTCGC
Source organism: Microbacterium sp. A93 (assembly GCF_051842835.1). Lineage (NCBI taxonomy): Bacteria > Bacillati > Actinomycetota > Actinomycetes > Micrococcales > Microbacteriaceae > Microbacterium > Microbacterium sp. A93. Next base: position 149,607 of record NZ_JBPXMT010000016.1, on the reverse strand, counting down.
TGCGATCCTCATCTGGCATCTTGCGACGACACAGCTGCATCTGATTTCTCCGCTGTCGCTGCCGAGTCCGGAGGCGGTGTTTCAGCGCATCGTGACGCTCAGCACCACCCCGTACCTCGGAGAAACCATCTGGGGCCACGCATGGGCGAGTGTGCAGATCGTGTTGGCCGGATGGTTGCTGGCTGGCGTGTTCGGCATCATCCTCGGCGTGGGCATCAGCTGGTCCGCGACCGTGCGCAACCTCACCTTCCCAATCTTCCAGGTGCTCCGGTCGATCTCGCCCATCGCATGGATCCCCATCGCGCTCGTCTGGCTAGGCATCGATGACAGTGCACGAATCTTTATTGTGTTCATTGCGGCGTTCGTGCCATGGACAGTGAACTCGATGGATGCCGTGCGTGGCGTCGATCCGCTGCTCTTACGTGCAGCGAAAACGCTGGGCGCCGGACGGCGCACTCTCACCAGCGTCGTTCTCCCCGCGTGCCTTCCCACCCTGCTCGCCGGAGCACGCATTGCCCTCGGTAATGCGTGGACAGCGCTTATCGCGGCCGAGCTTCTTGCCGCGACCGCCGGTCTCGGCTTCATGGCGCTGAACTCCTCCAGAGCTCTGGATACCCCGACCATGCTCGCGTCGATGGCGGTGATCGGAGCACTCGGCATCCTCTTCTCGGCGCTGATGCTCCGTCTGTCGAAGATCATCGCGCCCTGGGCGAAGAACTGAGGCCCGGCATGATTTCTCTCACAACGACACGTTCGATCATCCGTCCCATCGCGAAGCGGTCATCCACAGCTGTTTCACCGCTCTGGGTGATCGTCTCCCTCGCCCTGTTCCTCGTCGTCTGGGCAGTGGCCAGCCTCGTTATCGGCCCGCACCTCGTGCCTGGCCCGATCGAGGTCGCGCAGACCTTCTTCTCGCTCATGGTGCAGCCACTCGCCGGTCTCACCCTCCCCGGACACGTTCTGTCGTCATTGACGCGGTGGGGCACCGGATTCCTGATCGCGGTCGTCCTCGGCGTACCGATCGGCATCGCGTTTGGCGCCATCACTTGGGTGCGTGAAGCGTTCACTCCCATGTTCGAGTTTCTCCGTTACATTCCGCCGTTCGCGTGGATCCCACTGGCGATCCTGTGGATGGGAACAGGGCAGACAAGCGCCGCCTTCATCGTCTTCGTCGCCGCCTTCCCGGCCGTGGTCATCAGCACCCAGGTCGGCATCGTAAACGTCGACCCGCGGTTGCCGCGGGCCGCGATCAACCTCGGTGCGGGCCCCGTGCGACTCATCACCCAGGTGCTCACTCCGGTCGCAGTGCCGTCGATCTTTACCGGAATTCGCGTCGCAGTGAGTAACGGCTGGATGGCCGTGGTGGCCGCCGAGATGATCGGTGGTACCCAAGGCGTCGGATTCCTCATCATTCAGGGGCAGGAGACGGGCGATGTCCGTGTCGTGATGGCCGGCATGATCGCGATCGGCATCACTGGTGCGTTGATTGATTGGATCGTCAACATCGTCGGAAGTCGCTCCACACCCTGGAGGAAAACCAATGACTGACCAGCGCGAGACCACACAGGAAAGGTTCGAAACGACGATGACTGATCGACGTGAGCCCACATCAAAACTCTCCGTGCGCGGCGTCACGAAGCGGTTCCAGACCAAAAGAGGAGAGGTCGATGCGCTTTCTCCGACGGATCTGGATGTCGCGGAGGGCGAGTTCGTCACCATTGTCGGTCCGTCCGGCTGCGGTAAATCCACGCTGCTGATGATCGCGAGTGGCTTGGAGTCGGCGACCGAGGGCGAGATCTACGTCGACGGGAAGCTGGCGACCGAACCCGGCCCCGACCGTAGCGTCGTCTTCCAGCAGTTCGCGCTCTTCCCGAACATGACGGTGGAGCAGAACATCGGCTTCGGTCTGAAGGCGAGGGGGGTGCGCAAGAACGATCGCGTGGCTCCGGTTGCCGAGCAGGTCGAGAACATGAAGCTGACCGGGTTCGAGGGCGCGTACCCGAGCGAACTTTCCGGCGGCATGCAGCAGCGTGTCGCGATCGCCCGCGCCCTCGTGCTGGAGCCACCGCTGCTCTTCATGGATGAGCCGTTCGGCGCACTTGATGCGCAGACCCGTACGCGGATGCAGGACGAGATGGCGAAGCTGCGTGCGCGCATCAGTTCGACGATCCTGTTCGTCACGCACAGCGTAGAAGAAGCCGTCTACCTCGGCGACCGCATCATCGTGATGTCTGCGCGACCGGGACGCATCGCCCACGAGTACCGGGTCGATCCGAACAGCGCGTGGAAGGGCATGTCGATCGAGACCGCGATGAGCGACTCCGATTTCAACTCGCTCCGCGAACGCATCTGGCAGCACCTGCACGGAAATTGAGACTGCGCATGCCGTGAGCCACCCGCTCACGGAGCGCACCTGCGATACCCACCCCGAATGGAGAACGAACAACATGAAGCACCTCACCCGCCGCACTGTCGCGGTACTCGGCGCATCGACCGCCCTCGCGGTCGCGCTCGCCGGCTGCACATCCTCACCCAGCGCTGACGAGCAGGATGGCCCCGCGAAGATCACGCTCGCGTCGCAGCCGAACGGTGCGGGCCTGCCGTTCTTCATCGCCGAAGAGGAGGGCTTCTTCGAGGATGAAGGGCTCGACGTCACGATTGAGAACTATGCGAGCGGCCCGGCGTCACTGGCTGCGGGGGCAGCGAATGAATGGCAGGCCGGATGGCTCGGTGCCCCGCCAGCCCTCACCGGTGCGAACACCTTTGGTCTAATCCCCGCAGGGCTCATGATGCGTGAAGACCCGAACCACATCATGTTCATGACCGCTGATGTGTTGAAGGGATCCGACCCGGCCGAGGTGTTGCGCACGCACCCCGTCGCAACCTCGCAGAACTCACTTGCCGAGCAGGTGATGCGCGGATGCGCGGAATGGCTAGGCGTTCCTGCTGAGGACGTTCAGATGGTCCCGCTGGATGGCGGCGCCGTTGTGCAGGCGATCATCTCTGGGCAGGTCGACGTCGTCAACAGTTGGGTCACCCCGGCCTGGCCGCTCCTCGAGGACCCGGAAACCTACGTGCCGGTGTGCGACGCCGAGGAAGCGGGCGTGGCAGTGACATCGGCGATCGTGGTGACGCCGACGTTCTTGAAGGAACGTCCGCAGGATGCAGAGGCATTTGTGCGTGCCACGACACGGGCCACTGCGTTCATCACGGAGAACCATGAGAAGGCCGTCGCGTACATGCTCGACTATTACGAGACGTACGCCATTACCGGTTCGGAGGAGCAGGCCGAGTGGGAGGTCACCGCGCGCACCTGGTTCGACATCGACGAGGCCATCGGTGGGGTCGAGTCGGGAGAGACGAGCGACGCGCTCAAGGCGAGCGCGGAGTTCTTCGTCAACGCGGGTGTCTACCCGGAGGCCCCGCCCATCGACGATCTGCTCGAGGAAGGGCTTGCTCTGCTGAAGGCAGCGCAGAGCGGCGCCGCCGAGTAGGCACGTAGCGACTCCACGACTGAAACGGAGGCGGCGGGTGCATGCTCGCCGTCTCCGTCGTGTCAGAGCGGGCGCAGTCCTTCATCCTCTGCAGGAAAGACAGAAAGAACCATGAGCAACGAATCGAACACGAGTTTCGGCGGCACCATCGGACGCACGGTCGCCGACTCGACTCCGGCGTGGGAACAATCCCGCGGCGCACGCGAGGGGGCGCCGAACGTCATCACGATCGTCCTGGACGACGTGGGCTTCGGGCAGCTCGGCTGCTACGGTTCGTCGATCGCGACGCCGCACATCGACAGCCTTGCCGAAGGTGGCGCGAGGTACTCGAACTTCCATGTCGCGGCCCTGTGCTCGCCGACCCGGGCATCCTTGCTCACTGGGCGCAACCACCATGCGGTCGGGGTGGGGTTCCTCGCGGACTTCGACAGCGGATTCCCCGGATACCGCGGAGCGGTACGGCGCGAAGTGCCGATGCTCCCGGAGATCCTCAAAGAGGAGGGGTATGCCACCTATGCCGTTGGCAAATGGCACCTCACCCCGCCGTCGCAGATGACGCAGGCCGGCCCCTTTGAACAGTGGCCGACCGGCCGCGGTTTCGACCGGTATTACGGCTTCCTCGGTGGTGAGGAAGACCAGTGGGCTCCCGAAGTCTGGGAGGACCAGCACTACGCCGAGTTGCCAGAGGACCCGGAGTACCACGTGAGTGCCGACCTGGTCGACCGGTCGCGACGCTACCTCGCAGATCACGTCAGCGCGACCCCGGAACGACCCTTCTATCTCCACCTTGCGTTCGGAGCAGGCCACGCGCCGCATCAGGCGCCGAAGGACTACATCGCCCGATATCAAGGAGCATACGACCACGGGTGGGACGAGGAACGCGCACGAATCCTGCGCCGCCAGATCGAGCGCGGGATCGTCCCAGAAGGCACCGAGCTCCCGCCAGCGAACCCTGGCGTAGCGGCATGGGATGGACTCAGTGATGACCAGAAGCGGCTCTATGCGCGCATGCAAGAGGTCTTCGCCGCATTCATGGAGTACACCGACGCGCAGATCGGACGGCTCCTGGCGTTCCTTCAGGAACAGGGGCTGACGGAGAACACGCTCGTCGTGCTGCTCTCCGACAACGGCGCCAGTGGTGAAGGCGGCCCGCACGGCTCTGCCAACGAGTACCGCTACTTCCTCGGTCTCGAGGATCGCTTCGAGGACAGCCTGGCGATGATCGACGACCTGGGCAGTCCACTGACGCACAACCACTACCCGTCGGGGTGGGCGCAGGCAGGGAACACGCCGCTGAAGATGTACAAGAAGTACACCTATGGTGGCGGGGTTCGCGCGCCTCTCATCGTGCACTGGCCAGGGCATGTGCAGCGCGCCGAGCAGGTACGGCACCAGTTCCATCACGTGACAGATCTCGTGCCGACGATTCTCCAGGCGATCGACGTCGATGTTCCCGAGTCATTCCGCGGTGCGGCGTTCGAAGACTTCGACGGCACCTCGCTTGCATACTCACTCGCGGACCCCGATGCCGAAGGCACCCGGTCCACGCAGTACTTCGAGACCGCCGGGTACCGGGGCATCGTCAAGGACGGCTACAAGGCGATCGCGAATCACGAGCCGGGTGCAGATTACGATGCGGATCGATGGGAGCTGTACGCGATTCGGGAGGACTTCAACGAGGTCGCGGACGTCTCGGCACAGCATCCGGAGCTGACGCAGTCTCTTGTTGACGCGTGGTGGGAGCAAGCCGAGAAGCACGGCGTTCTTCCGCTTGACGATCGGATGCAGACGCGTGTGCAGTCTCGTGACCTGGTTCGCGAACGCGCCAGCTATCGGATGCTGCCTGGTGCGCGGCTGCCGAACGGATCTGCCGCGCCAGGGTTTGGCGACCGGGAGTTCCGCATCACGGTGCAGCTGAGCGACTTCGTGGGGCAGGAGAGCGGAGTGCTCGTCTCCTACGGCCGTCGCGCAGCAGGGTTCGTGCTGTTCATGGACGATGGCAAGGCTGTATTCGACCTGAACAGGGCGGGGGAACACACCGTTGTGAGTGCGCCTCCCGCACCGGCGGGCACCACCGAAGTGTCGCTGACGCTGGATCGGAGTGACGGCAAGGCGTTCGCGACGTTGGCGTACGACGGTGTGGGTGTTGTGACGCAGGAGCTTCCCTCACTCATGCCCGCAGGGCTCGGCTGCCTGTCGCTGCAGGTGGGCTACAACTACCCCTCGCCGGTATCTCCGTTGTACGAGCGACCGGCCCGCTTCACTGGGTCGATTCGAGAGGCGTTGATCGAGTTCCCCGACGCTGCGCCAGAGATGTCGGAACAGCACTGGCAGAGGCTAATTGCCGCGGAATAACAGACGGCGATGGGGGTGGTGCACTCGGCATTGCGCCGGATGCAACATCCCCATCGACGTAGCCGCATCGGAGGACTAACCTGGCCGCAGGCGGGTCCCCTGCTCGCCCCGGATCTGAGGGAAGCGGTGTGCGATGGACTCGATGATGATGGGTGCCATGTCACAGGACATGAAGGCGATGCCCGGCATGGAAATGATGGACATGGCCGTCATGCAGGCCTGTATGGATGCCTGCTCCGCCTGCGAGCAGGCTTGCACCATCTGCTCGATGCAGATGATGGATTGCGCGCCGTCGTGCATGAACTGCGCCGACATGTGCAACACGATGATGCGATCGATGATGCGGATGCAGGGCATGACACCCGCCGTGATGATGTCGATGCTCGACGCCTGCATCGCCATGTGCCAGCTGTGCATGGACTCCTGCATGGAGCACGCGGATCACAGCGAGGTCTGCAAGATGTGTGCTCAGTCCTGTAAGGCCTGCATGGACGCCTGCATGGACATGAAGAACATGATGATGGCGGCTGCCTGAGCAACCCTCACATTCGGAACGCGAGTCGAGTCAGACCGATGCGACGTTGAACTGCACGCGCCCGACAGCGAGCACGTGATAACGAAGGTGCAGGGCCACCGGCGTGCCTGCGGCAGCCTCGAGAGCTGCCCCCGAACCGTTCCACAGTGCGTGCGCGGTGCCGTCGAGATCCCGCACGATCAGGTCGCCGCTCACGGCATCCGCTGATTCGACGATTCCGTCGACCCATTCGCTGGATGTCGCTGACGCGAGGCGCGCCTGGATCAGGTGCAGCGCATGGCCCGGTGTGAATGAAGAGCAGACATCTCCGTGGTCGCACATGCACGCCGCACGCTCCGTCACCTCGAGGGGTGAAAGGCGGTGCAGTGGGGTGGACACGGTGATCTCCTCTGGTCGGGAACTGATCTGGCAAGATTAGATCGGGCGTGCGCGACATGAAAACGCGGGCGACACGTGGCGAAACATTGGCGAGTTCGTGCGGCACCATTCACCGAGGCACGTGCGCGGCGAGAGCCTCCGTCATTGCAGTGAGTACCGCCGCGACCGCGGTGTTGTCGCGCGAAGACGAGCGGGTCGCCGCGAAGATCTCGCGCACAGGGGACCCTGGCAACTCGAGCAGCCGCACCGAGGAGCGGTCTCCGGTCCAGACGAGATCGGGCAGCATCGCCACCGCGTGACCGGCGGCGACCAGGCGCGCATGCGCGATGAGATCGGTGGCCTCGAATCGGACATCAGGCTCGAAACCCGCAGCGCGACACTGCTGCATGGTCCACTCCCGAACCGCGGCGCCCTTCGGCTCCATCGCCCACGCGTGATCGTGCAGATCGGACAGGCCCGTCGCCGATGACCCGGGAGGTACGGCCAGGCGCACCGGGTCAGGTCCGAGCAGCGTGCGATCGATTCCGTCGCGCAGTTCACGTGTGTACCCGGAGTATTGCTCGGCGACCACGAGGTCAAAGCCCCGCGCCTGCAGTTCGAACAGCCCCTCCTCAGGAGCCATCTCCACCATCTCCACGCGGAGGTCCGGCATCCGCTCGGCGAGCAGGGTCAGCGCCGGCGGCACCAGGGCCTCGGCGGCTGTGGGCATGACGGCGATCCGCACCCGCTCCTCAATCTGCTGCGAAGACGACAGCTCGGCGCGTGCGGCCTCGTCCAGTTCCAGAGCGCGCGCCGCGTGCGCGGCGAGCAGACGCCCTTGTGTCGTGAGCCTGACGCGCCTACCGTCGGGTTCGAGCAACGAAACTCCGGCCTCACGCTCGAGTTGTGCGAGCTGCTGCGACACCGTGGACGGACTGTACGCGAGGGCTGCGGCAACCTCCGAGATGGTGCCACGCAGGGCCAATTCATGCAGCAGGCGCAGTCGTCGAAGCTCGAACATGGAGCGCCTCACAATCATCGAGAAAACCGAATATTAACTATCGTAAACGCTTGCTTTTCACGAAGGGTAGTGCGGCTCCACACTGAGATCAAGACTCGCGGTTCCACCGCGCTCTGGAGTGAGGAAACCCGATGAACCCGATGACATCCACCCCGACCGGCAACGCTGAGCTCGCAGCGCTCTCAGACGACGCGATCGCGCTCGTACAGCGCTGGCTCGTCGAGAGTCGCGAGGTGCCAAGCGACACTGCCGCCAAGCGTCTCGCTGGCGTGCTCAGCGACCCGAACGGTCTCGACTTCACCGTCGGTTTCGTCGATGGTGTGGTGCGCCCGGAAGATCTGAAGGTCGCGGCCCTCAACCTGCGAGGCCTGGTGCCGCTCACTCCGAAGTTCCTCCCGCTGGCGCTGCGTGGTCTCATCCGTATCGGCGGTGCGCTGGCTCCGGCGTTCCCCGGAATCGTTGTGCCGATCAGCCGTCGCGTGCTCCGCGGAATGGTCCGGCACCTCATCGTCGACGCCACCGATGCCAAGCTCGGCAAGGCGATTCGCCGCATTCGTGCGGACGAGGGCGTGCACCTGAACATCAATCTCCTCGGAGAGGCGATCCTCGGCGAAGAAGAAGCTGCCCGCCGACTGGAGGGCACCCGACGACTCCTCGAACGCGATGACGTCGACTACGTCTCCATTAAGGTCTCATCCACCGTTGCCCCGCACAGCCCGTGGGCGTTCGACGAGGCCGTCCGGCATGCCGCCGACGCTCTCGTCCCGCTGTTCCGGATCGCCAAGAGCCGCGGCGGAAAGTTCATCAACCTCGACATGGAGGAGTATAAGGACCTCGACCTCACGATCGCGGTCTTCACCTCGATCCTCGACCGCGAGGAGTTCCGCGGTCTTGAGGCTGGCATCGTGCTGCAGGCTTACCTGCCGGACGCCCTCGGCGCGATGATCCACCTGCAGGAGTGGTCTGCCGCTCGCGTGTCCGCCGGCGGGGCACCGATCAAGGTCCGGGTCGTGAAGGGTGCGAACCTGCCGATGGAGCAGGTGGATGCCGAGACCCACGGCTGGCCGCTCGCGACGTGGCACAGCAAGGAGGCTTCGGATGCCTCGTACAAGGCGGTACTCGATTACGCACTGCGTCCGGAGCACGTGCAGAACGTGCGCATCGGCATCGCCGGGCACAACCTGTTCGACATCGCCCTCGCTTGGCTGCTCGCGAACCAGCGCGAAGCGACGGCCGGAATCGAATTCGAGATGCTGCTGGGCATGGCCACCGCGCAGGCGACCGTCGTCCGCCGCACCGTCGGCTCGCTGCTGCTCTACACGCCTGTCGTGCACCCGACCGAGTTCGACGTCGCGATCGCTTACCTGATCCGCCGACTCGAAGAAGGCGCTTCCACCGACAACTTCATGTCTGCCGTGTTCGAGCTTGACGATGAGCCGGTGCTGTTCGCCCGCGAGCGGGACCGCTTCCTCGCCTCAATCGCATCGATGCCGGCCGAGGTTCCAGGCCCGAACCGCACGCAGGATCGCAGCGCCGAGCCTGCGCCGTCCCCGCGTGACGAGTTCGACAATGCCCCCGACACCGACCCGAGCCTGAAGGCGAACCGTGCATGGGGCGATGCGATTCGCTCCCGCATGGAGTCCTCCGCACTCGGCGAAGAGACCGTCCGCACCCACACGCTGTCGGACGCAGCATCCCTCGACGCCGTCATCTCCGCAGCCACCGCAGCAGGTGAGGCCTGGCGGGCCCTCGGAGCCGCCGGTCGGGCGGAGATCCTGCACCGTGCCGGTGACGTCCTCGAGGCTCGTCGCGCCGACCTCCTCGAGGTGATGGGCGCCGAGTGCGGCAAGGTGCTCGAGCAGGGTGATCCAGAGGTCTCAGAGGCCATCGACTTCGCGCACTACTACGCCGAGAGCGCCAAGCGCATCGAGGCGATCGACGGTGCGACGCACAAGAGCGCAGGTCTCACCGTCGTCACCCCGCCGTGGAACTTCCCTGTCGCCATCCCCGCCGGCTCCACGCTCGCCGCTCTCGCTGCCGGCTCTCCCGTGATCATCAAGCCGGCCCGTCAAGCCCGTCGCTCCGGCGCGGTCATGATCGAGGCGCTGTGGGAAGCGGGAGTCCCGCGCGAGGTGCTGCAGTATGTACAGCTCGACGGCCGCGAACTGGGTCAGCACCTCATCAGCGACCCAGCTGTCGAGCGCGTCATTCTCACCGGCGGCTACGAGACGGCAGAGCTGTTCCGCAGCTTCCGCCCCGACCTGCCGCTGCTCGCCGAGACGAGCGGCAAGAACGCGATCATCGTCACCCCGCACGCCGACCTCGACCTTGCCGCCCGTGACGTCGCCTACTCGGCGTTCGGTCACGCCGGGCAGAAGTGCTCCGCGGCATCCCTCGTCATCCTCGTCGGCTCGGCCGCGCAGAGCGAGCGGTTCCGTCGTCAGCTCATCGACGCGGTCGGCTCGTACCAGGTCGGACAGCCGTGGGACGGGTCCAGCCGCATCGGACCGCTGATCGGCCCGGCAGACGGGAAGCTCCTGCACGCGCTCACCACGCTGGAGCCCGGCGAGAAGTGGATCATCGAGCCCGAGAAGCTCGACGACGAGGGCAAGATGTGGCGTCCGGGCATCCGCGAGGGTGTCGCTGCCGGCTCGCCCTTCCACCTCACCGAGTACTTCGGTCCGGTGCTCGGCATCATGACCGCGAAGACGCTCGATGAGGCGACCGCGATGGTCAACGCGATCGACTACGGCCTTACCTCGGGGCTGCACTCGCTGGACGAGGACGAGATCACGCAGTGGCTCGCGAACGTGCAGGCCGGAAACCTCTACGTGAATCGTGGCACCACGGGCGCCATCGTGCAGCGTCAGCCCTTCGGCGGCTGGAAGAAGGCCGCAGTCGGCGCCGGAACCAAGGCTGGCGGTCCGAGCTACCTGATCGGTCTGTCCGATTGGGAAGACGCCCCGGTCGCCGCCGATGCTCCGAAGGATGCCGTCTCCCAGGCCGCGCTGGCGGCTCTTGCCTCGGCGAAGGATGCAGGGGATGTCGACGCCGCTTGGTTGCAGGGCGCTCTCTCCACGGATGTCGCGGCATGGAGCGACGAGTTCAGTGCCGTGCGCGATGCGACCGGCCTCATCACTGAGCAGAATGCGCTGCGCTACGACGTCATGCCGGTCACGATTCGTCTCGAGCAGGCGAGCGCCGCTCAGGCGATTCGCGTGATCGCGGCCGGTGTCCGTGCGGGGTCCCGGCTCAGCGTCAGTGCGGCGACGGAACTTCCGGCATCCGTCCACGCCTGGCTTTCCGGCGCGAGTGTCGGTGTCGCCGTCGAAGATGCCGCAGCGTGGGGTGCTCGCGCCGCACGCCTCGCCGAGACCGGCGGGCGCATCCGTCTCGTGGGCGGCAACGCCGCAGCGGTCGCGGCGCACACCGGCGGCTCGCCCGCGGTCGCGGTATACGCGGGCCCGGTCGTGTCTGCTGGCAGGATCGAACTGCTGCCGTTCCTGCGCGAGCAGGCCGTGTCGATCTCGGCGCACCGCTTCGGTACGCCGCACCGTCACGAGATCGCCCCGCTCACTGCATAACCAGCACGAGGAGACCACCGATGAGGCCCAACCCCGATTACGAACTCGACGACGTCGACGCCATCCGTGCTCTGGTGCGTGAGAACCCGTGGGCGAGCATCGTCAGTTTCGTCCCGGGGAAGGGCCTCGTCGCCTCGCACTATCCGATCCTGCTCGATGAGGATGCCGACGGCATTGTGCTGCTGAGCCATGTCGGCCGTCCGGACGAACGTTTGCACGAACTCGGCGGACACGAGGCGATGGTCATCATCTACGGCCCGCAGGGCTACGTCTCGCCCGGGTGGTATGACTCCTCACCGGCGGTGCCGACGTGGAACTTCGTTGTCGCGCACCTTTACGGCACCCCGGAGATCCTCTCCGATGCGGAGAACCTGCAGGTGTTGGAGAAGCTCGTCGCGCACTTCGAGAACCCGCTGCCGGAGCCCTACCTGATGAACCGTACGCTGGAGAACGCCGCCTACGCCGAACGCATCGTGCACGGCACAGTCGGCTTCCGGATGCGTGTCGAGCGCTTCGAGGCCAAAGACAAGATGAGCCAGGACAAACCTGCCGAGGTCGTTGACCGCGTCATCGACGCACTGGGCAAGCCCGGCCCGTACTTCAACCCACCACTCGCCGCACGTATGGCCGCGACCCGCACCGATGCGACCAACACCGAGGAGAACCGTTCGTGACTGACATTCTTACCCTGCGTGGTGCCCGTCCCTATGGTGCAGAGCCCGTCGACGTCGTGATTCGTGATGGCATCATCGCGGAGATTGGACTGGCCGGCTCAGTAGAGACGGCAGGCGAGGTCGTCGATGTCTCCGGTCGCTGGATCGGCCCTGGCCTGTGGGACTCGCACGTGCACTTCACTCAGCACGTGACTCGCCTGCGTCGGATCGACCTTACCGAGACGCGCAGTGCGCAGGACGTGCTTGACACGGTCATCCGCGCTCGCGCAGGCGGAGCTTCGCTGATCGGCGGGATGCTGATGGGCTACGGCTTCCGAGACGGCCTCTGGTCGGAGCCCGCGACGCTCGCAGCCCTCGACGCGGTCATCAGCGATGTACCGGTCGTGCTGGTGAGCGGCGACCTGCACTGTGGGTGGTTCAACTCGGCCGCAGCCGCACACCTCGACGTCAAGATCGACGCCACCGGCGTCCTGCGTGAGGGGCCGTGGATCGAACTTCTGCACTCCTTCGACACGGCATCCGACTTGCCCTTCGAGGCCTACCAGGAGGCTGCTCAGGCAGCGGCCGCTCGAGGCGTCGTCGGGATCGTCGAGTTCGAGACGACAGACAATGTCGCCGAGTGGCGTGAGCGCATCGCGAACGGGCTCACCAGCCTGCGGGTGGATACGGCGGTCTGGCCTGATCGTCTGGAAGAGGCTATTGCGGCTGGATTGCGCACCGGTGATGCGCTTGACGACCAGGGGCTCGCGACGTTCGGCCGGCTCAAGGTCGTCGTTGACGGCTCGCTCAACACCCGCACCGCATGGTGCTGGGATCCGTACCCCGGACTTGACCCGGCAGACCCGCACGTGTGCGGGATGGAGAGCGTTCCGGTCCCGGAGCTGCGGCGGCTACTGGAGCGCGCCCGCGAAGCGGGCATCGAAGCAGCTGTGCACGCGATCGGTGATCGCGCGAACAGCGAGGTACTCGACACCTTTGCGGAGCTCGGCATGCAGGGTGTGATCGAGCATGCGCAGCTGGTTCGTGAGGACGATTTCTCCCGCTTCGCCGAGTTGGGCCTTGCAGCCAGCATCCAGCCGGAACACGCGATGGACGACCGTGATGTCGCCGACCATCACTGGGCAGGCCGCACTGCTCACGCGTTCGCGTTCGGATCACTGCACCGCTCCGGTGCAGAGCTGCGACTGGGATCGGATGCGCCGGTCGCGCCTCTTGATCCATGGATCTCGATCAGCGCTGCCACTTCTCGCAGCCGAGGAGAACGCGATTCCTGGCATCCAGAGCAGCGACTGCCACTCGACGTCGCGCTCGCATCATCCGCACGCTCGACACTCGAGGTCGGTCAGCCGGCCGACCTGGTGATCGTCGACCGCGATCCGAATGCCTGCGACCGCGATGAGCTCCGCGACATGCCGGTCGCGGCCACACTGCTCGGAGGACGCTTCACGCACCGCACCTTCTGAAGTCCGGGCGGACGGCCGTCATGCGTAAGAGCGTGACAACGTCTCTTCGCTGACTTTGCCCGCACGCTTCACCGAGATCGACAAGTTCGCCCGTCGCGCATATGTCGTGACCGAGGTCGACGGCGTTCGGATGCTCCCACCGCGTGCGGCTGCTGCCGCCGCTCGCCTACGAGGGTTTTGATCGCGAGGTCGCCGGCTAGCGGCTCAAGGGGCAACAGTGACGATCACTGCGGCGAGGGCGACCAGGCCTACGCCGATGCTGAACAGGGCTGTCACCGCGATCAAGCTGCCGTCGGGTAGTGCGACCTTGCCCTCGTTGTCGTGGAGTGCCCGGTATCCGCTGCGGTAGCGGGCCCGGGCGGCGAGCCACATCAGCGCAGCGATGATCATTCCGGCGACGCCGAGGAGCATCCACAGTACGGATCCGAGCATGACGGGCAACACACGCATGCTCACGAGCGAACCGACCGCGATTGCGAGCGCTGTGCGGCGCCACGCCAATTCGGTGCGCTCGGGTTGCAAGCCTGGGTCGTAAAGCGCCATCACACCAGCGTTGCGATGAGGATCAGCACTCCCGAGAGAGTCACCGCGAGTCCTGCCAATGGTGCAAGCAGCGAAGCCGGGAGCGGGTTGCCCAGTCGCAGCGCCCGTTCGCTGCGGATCCAGCCGACCCATGCGAGTGCAGGTGTGACGATGCCGGTGCCGATCAGGACGAGGGATGCGGCGAGCTTGAGCGTGGGCTGCAGATCGAGTCCGAGGAGTTCGAGCGCCACGCCTGCGGCGACGAGAGCGAGTGCGGTCCGAGTCCACGCGAGGAAGGTGCGTTCGTTCGCGAATGTGAAGCGCGCATCGGGCTCCGCTCCGTGTCGGTACACGGCCGCGGGGAAGCGTTCGCGAGGACTCACAATCCCACCGTCCTGAATCCGGCGTTGCCCATCGAGGAATCGGGAGTGTTCTGGGAACGTGCCGAGTTGCGGTACCGGTTGCAATACGAGATGTGGCACAGGTAGCTCCCGCCGCGGAGGACGCGGGAGTTTCCTACCTCTGCACCCTTCGGCGCGGCCCCGGGAGCGCGCTCGTAGTAGGTCGGGTCGAACCAGTCGGCGCACCATTCCCAGACGTTGCCGACACTCTGCCAGAGGCCGAATCCGTTGGGCTGGAACGAGCGAACGGGCGCAGTGGTGAGGAACCCATCTTCCAATGTGTTCTCGCGAGGGAAGGAGCCCTGGAAGATGTTCGCCCTCCACCCACCGGCATCGACTTCGTCGTCACCCCACGGGTATTTGGCGGCGTGCAGGCCGCCGCGCGACGCGTACTCCCACTCGGCCTCAGTGGGCAGCCGTCGGCCGACCCACTCGCAGTAGGCGACCGCGTCGTTCCAGCTGACGTGTACGGCCGGGTGGTCGCCAAGGCCGTCGATGCTGGACTCGCGCCCACCGGGGTGCGCCCAGTCGGCGCCGCGGACTCCGAACCACCAGGGGGTCCCAGGCGGCTGGCCGAGGACGTCCTCTTCCGCAGCGGCGAGGGCCAGGTGGAAGACGGCAGAGAATTCGAACGTCTCCGCCTCGGTCAGGTACCCGGTCGCCGCGATGAACGCGGCGAAGGCGTCGTTCGTGACGGCGGTCGCGTCGATCGAGAACGCGGGCAGCGTCACCTCGTGTCGAGGCGTCTCTCCATCGCCGTGGTTCTGATCGCCGGAGGAATCACCCATCAGGAAAGTCCCGGCAGGAATCTCGGTCTGGGCGATCGGATGCCGATCGGCTGATGGAGCGACGGGTGTCGGGATGCTCGCCGTCACGGTCGCGCCCAGCGTCAGAAACTGGTCGCGGGCTGGTGCTCCACACGTGCAGCCGGGGCCGCAGCTCTTGTCCTCATCGGCGTTGTTCATCGCCTCTCATCCTAGGGCGACCCCATCACACCCTTAGCGCGTCGCGCACGGCCAGCACCCCAGCCACCGCCTCGGCATATGACGTGCTCAACGGCGACAGCCCGAGACGGATGCCATCGGGGAATCGGAAGTCCGGGATCACCCCATCCGCCCACAGAGTCTTCGTCACCTCGGCGAAGTCCGGATGCCCGATCGTCACATGGCCGCCGCGGCGGCCGGCATCGCGCGGGCTGAGAAGTCGCACGCCTGAGGCAGCGAGTTCCTCATCGAACGCCCGCACCACAAGATCCGTGAGGGTCATCGACTTCTCGCGCACGGCTGCGATCGTCGCGTCTTCGATCAGGTCGAGCATCCCCTGCATCGCCAGCATCCCGAGCACCGGAGGCGTGCCGCTGATGAACTGACGGATGCCGTTGGCCGGCGCGTACGCGGAACCCATCGCGAACACGTCGCCCGCCCCCATCCACCCCTGGATGGGCTGGGCGAGTGCGCCGTGGTGGCGGGCGTTGACGTACGCGAAAGCCGGAGAGCCCGGCCCGCCGTTCAGATACTTGTACGTGCAGCCGACCGCAAGGTCGACGCCGCATGCGTCGAGCTCGATCGGGATCACACCGACGGAGTGGCACAGATCCCACATCATGAGCGCGCCCGACGCATGCACGGCATCCGTGATCGAGGCCATGTCGGCCAGTGCGCCCGAGCGGTAATCGACGTGGCTGAGCACGACCAGTGCGGTCTGATCTGACACGATCCCCGCCATATCGGATGCCTGCACGCCCGCCGTCGGGTCACCCGAGATCCAGCGCAGCGTCAGCCCGCGCTCGGCGGCGATGCCCTCGGCGACGAAGCGGTCGGTGGGGAAGTTGCCCTCCTCGATCACGATCTCGCTGCGGTCGGGCCGCGCAGCCACCGCGGCGCGCATGAGCTTGTACAGCAGCACGGTCGTCGAATCGGCGACCACCGTCTGTCCGGGGGCAGCGCCCAGGCACAGCGCGGCGATCCGGTCTCCGAGCTCGATCGGCAGGTCCATCCACTGCTCGTCCCAGGAGCGGATCAGACGCGTGCCCCAGTCTTCGCGCACGAACGACGCGAGACGGTCGGGAAGCGAGCGCAGTGGGCGGCCGAGGGAGTTGCCGTCGAGGTATGCGCTGACGCCTGGCGCATCCACGAACGCGTCGAGGTGGCCAGCCAGCGGGTCGCGCGCGTCCAGCGAACGGGCGAGCTCGAGCAGGTCAGACATGTCAATCCTCCAGATCGGCGATCGTGAGACGGCGGGAGCGCACAGGGTCGCCGTCAGGGAGAAGGAGAAGGTCGCCCGACCCGATCTCGAGCGGCGCGAGCGCCGTCAGCAGAGCGACCCCATCTACACCTGCCTCGCGCAGCGCCTCGATCTCAGCATCCCGCAGATCGACCGGGGTCGGGCCGTTGCCCATATCGCTGCCGTAGACCAGATCTCCACCGGCTGCCGCGAAACGGCGCACGTTGTCGACCACATGCGCATATGCCTCACCCTCGTGGATCGCCATCGTCGAGACCCAAGAGACGGATGCCACCTGCACCGCGATCTCGTCATCGGTGAGTCGCTCCGTGAATGGTGCGTGCGCGAGACGGGACGCGCCAAGGTGAGCGACGCGCTGCGCCTGACCTGCGCCCTCGGCATGCGCCACGACCGGAAGGCGGTGCTCGGCGGCTTCGCGAACCACAGCGCGGAACAGCTCGTCGTCCAGCACCGGGCCCGCGTCGCTGTTGCCGACGACCTTGATCCAACTCACCCCGGCCGCGGCGAGTGCGCCGATCACGGTGGCGGCGTCCGCGGCATCCTGCACTTGGTGCACGGCGCCCTCCGGCGCCCAGTCCCGATCGGCAGGATAGCCGCCGACTGCGGTCAGGAAGGGGCCGGCGTACTCGCACTCGATGCCGTCGTTCTCAAGCGCGAGGTCGTAATCGCGCACCACGTCGACGTTCGCGCCCAGGTCGATCACCCTACCCAGTCGGCTCGATGCAAGCGCGCTCGGATCGATGAGCTGCAGGTGCACATGGTGGTCGCTGAACAGCCCGGTGAGCACGCCGTCGAGTCGCTTCGCGTGCTGAGGCGCGGGTGAATGAAGCAGCGTGATGCCCTTGGCATCCTTCGTCAGCGTCCCTTCGCGCAGCACCGCACCGTCGAAGTACGTGACCGCACGCATCACACGCCGATCTCGGTGCGCACGGTGTACAGCTCGGGGAAGAAGGTGAGTTCGAGGGCGCGCTGCAGGAAGCCGACGCCACTGGATCCGCCGGTGCCGGGTTTCATGCCGATCGTGCGTGTGACGGTCTTCAGGTGCCGGAAGCGCCAGAACTGAAAGTTGTCCTCGAGGTCTACGAGGTCTTCGCAGGCCTCGTAGAGATCCCAGTGGGTCTTCGGGTTCTCGTAGATTTCCTGGATTGCTGGCACGAGTGACGCGTGCGGCCGGTACGGCTCGCGCACGTCGCGCTCGAGGATCTCAGTCGGAATCGGGATGCCTCGGCGAGACGCGTATCGCAGGAACTCGTCGTACAGCGTGGGCCGTTCGAACTCGACGGTGAGCAGGGCGAGGTTGGCGGGGTGGTCGCGGAAGACCGACAGCATCCGTTCGTTCTTGTTCCCCAGGGCGAACTCGACGGCTCGATACTGCACGGATTGGAATCCGGAAGAGTTGCCCAGCGCTCCGCGGAACTGCGCGTACTCGGTCGGGGTGAGGGTCGCGAGCACCGACCACTGCTGGGTCATGACGTCCTGGATGCGCTTGACGCGCGCGACGCGCTTGAGTGCTTCGCGCAGGTCATCGCTGGCCAGCAGGTCACGCGCGGATGACAGCTCATGCAGGAGCTGTTTCAGCCACAGCTCGGTGGTCTGGTGCTGGATGATGAACAGCATCTCGTCGTGATGCTCCGGTGTGCTGACCGGATGCTGCGCATCGAGTAGCTTGTCCAATTCGAGGTACGACCCGTAGGTCATCCGTCCGGTGAGGTCGGTGACGATTCCGTCTTCGAGCGCGCGCTCGTTGCCTGTGCTCATGATGCTCTGAACGTTACGCCAGTGACACCTTGCGAGTGGTCGTTTGTGGCTCTGAATCTTGTGAAAATCGAGCCACAACCGGCCACTCGCAACCGGTGTCAGGGGGTCAGGGGGTCAGCGGGTCGTGTGCGCGTTCAGGAAATCGATGGTCTTCTGCAGGGCGGTCTGGGCATCCGGCATGTCGAGGTGGAACTGGTACTCGTGCGGAAGAGCGGGCTCGTGGGGTGCCGGCCAGAACAGTGTCGTCACGTCGACGCCGAGCTCATCCAGGCGCTGCGCCATCGGGATCGACTGCAACCAGGTGAGGGCATCGCCGTTCCCGCCGGAGATATACGTGGTCGGGAAGTCCTCCGTGACCCAGTTCACGGTCGACATTGTCGCGCCCGTGGATCCTTCTGCCCAGGTCTTCTTGCCGGCGTACGCCCACATCGACGTCTTCAAGCCCCAACCGACGATGCCGTCCAGCGCGGCGAGGGCTGCGAGGTCGTAGACGCCGCAGTTCAGCACCGTCGCGATGACCTGATCGGACGACAGCGACGGGGTGATGCCCATGATCTCGGCGTAGTCCGTGCTCGTGATGAGCGTCGCCATCTGGCTTGCCAGCTGGCCGCCGGCCGAGTCTCCGGCGAGCACGATCTGGGATGCATCGACGTTCAGCTCATCGGCGTTCTCGTTGATGTACCCGAGTGCGGTGTTGATCTGGTGGACGGCTTTCGGGTAGGTGCCCTCCGGGCCGAGCGTGTAGTTCACGGCGATGGTCGTGTACCCCTCGGCGGCAAGGATGCGCATGTACGGGTCGATGTTCTCCTTGGACCCGGAGATCCATGCACCGCCGTGAATCCAGACGATGGTCGGCAGGGGGCCTGTGGCGGATGCTGGAGTGAAGACATCCATCGTCGTGTCGACGCCGTCATCGCCGTAGGCGACGTCGAGCGTCTCGGTGAGCTTCGTATCCGGGACGTACTTTTTCATCTCGGCAGCGGTGGCGTCGCCGCCCTGAGTGAAGACGGCCCGGATCACCATGGCGGACGGCCAGGGGGTGATGGCTCCGATGATTGCGACCACCAGTGCGATGACGATGATGATTCCGAGGGTGATCCTCGTCTTGCGCCACCGCCGATGCGGCTTCTTCGGGTTGTCTTCGTCGTGTGCGGCCTCGTGCGTGAGCGTGGTCATGGAACCCCTTCCACGGATCAGTCTGGCAGGGATCCGCTCGTCCTCGGGGCGGTTCGGGGGGTGAGTGCGGTGAGGAGGTGGCGTAGGCCGTAGGTGAACGCCTGATCGACGTCACCGCCTAGGCGGAAAGCGCCTGACAGTTCCATCTGCAGGAAGCCGGTGGCCCAGGCGGTGAAGAGACGGGCGGCATCGAGGGCATCGGCTTCGCCGACGAGTGCGGATGCGGCGCGGATGACGGGAGCGGCAGCCCGATCGAGCGAGGCCAGCGGGGCGGATGCGGTGAACATCAGGCGGAACCCCTCCGGAAAGGCGTAGGCGTGCGCACGATAGACCAGCGCGAGGGACGCGAGGTCATCGCCCGCATTCTCTAGGCGTACGGCGAGCTCGTCTACCACGGCCTCGGCGACGGCGGCGATCAGTGCATCCCGATCCTGCACCCGTTTGTAGAGCGACGGTGCGCGCACTCCGACGCGCGTGGCGACGGCCTGCATCGTCAGGCCGGCCAGGCCGCTCTCTTCGAGGATCTCTCGCCCAGCGGCGACGATCGCTGGATAGGACGTGCGTTCCGGCGTGGGCATCCGAACCTCCGTAGCTATTGACATTAGCCATCATAGCTACGTACTGTAGCCATGACAAGCGCCACACGGATGGCGGAGAAAGGACGCGACCATGAAGCTTGCACCGCACCTGCACCGTCTGGGCAATGACATCGTCGCCTCGTACCTGATCGATGTGCCGGAGGGGATCACTCTCATCGACGCCGGCTTGCCGGGGCACTGGCGAGATCTGCAGCAGGAGCTCGAGGCAATCGGACGTCCGCTCTCCGACATCCGCGGGCTCATCCTCACCCATGGCGACAGCGACCACATCGGCTTCGCCGAACGGCTACGGCAGGAGACCGGCGTGCCGGTCTACGTGCACGCGGCGGATGCCGTCCGCACCCGCACGGGCGAGAAGTCGAAGACCCCGATGGGCCCATCGCGCATCGGCCCGATGCTGAGCTTCTTCGCCTACGGGCTGCGCAAGAACGCAATGCGCACCCGATACGTGCAGGAAGTCACCGCGGTCGCCGAGGGTGATGTCCTCGACCTGCCTGGTGCGCCGGTGATCATCGGGATGCCCGGTCACTCGCCCGGCAGTATCGCCGTACACGTGCCCGCGGCGGACGCGGTATTTGTCGGCGACGCGCTCACCACCCGGCACGTGCTCACCGGTCAGCAGGGCCCGCAGCCCGCCCCATTTACTGATGAACCGGCTGAAGCCCTGGCATCCCTCGACGCTCTGGCACGGGTTCAGGCATCCTGGGTGCTGCCCGGCCATGGCGCCCCGTGGCGCGGCACACCCGCCGACATCGCCGCTGCGGTCCGCAACGCCTGACGTGCGCAACAGCGAAGTCAGCTGCCCGAGCGAATCATCTCCGCGCACTTCTCGCCCATCATCATCACGGTGATGTTCGGGTTGACCGTGGTGATCTCCGGCATCGCCGAGGCATCCACCACACGCAAGCCGGTCACACCCTTGACGCGCAACTGCGGATCCAGCGGTGAGCTCGCATCATCGGCGGCGCCCATCCGTACCGTGCCCACCGGATGGTAGACGGTGTTGTGGGTGGCGCGGATATAGGCGGCCAGATCTTCATCGCTTGAGGCATCCGCTCCGGGTGCGAGCTCGCGTCCGGCCCATTCAGCCATCGCCGGCTGCGCGACGATCTGGCGCGCCTTGCGGATGCCGTCGATCATCACCCGCATATCGTGACCCTCGGAGTCGGTGAAGTAGCGCGGGTCCACTTTGGGCTTGTCACGGTAGTCGATCGAGCGTAGCCGCACGGTGCCGCGCGAGCGTGCGTGGGTCACGTTCGGGGTCAGACAGATCATCTCCTCGGCTGTGGGATAGCCAGCACGATAGGTGTGCATGTCGAACGGCACCGAGCCGTAATGCATCATCAGATCGGGCCGGTCTAGCCCCTCCTCGGTCGGTGTGAAGATCCCGATCTCCCACCACTGCGTCGATGTGCGCGGCATGGGCTTCTTCGCCTCCCACTGCACGACGCCCTCTGGATGATCGGCGAGATTCGAGCCGACGCCAGGGGAGTCCACCCGCACCTCGATACCGACCTCGCGCAGGTGTTCGGCCGGGCCGATCCCGGAGAGCATGAGCAGCTGAGGGGTGTTGATGGCGCCCGCCGAGACGATGACCTCACGACGTGCTGCGATGTGCGCAGGCCGCGCGAAGGGATTGTCGACGCTTATCACCCCTGTGCACACGTTCTCATCGGAGAAGGTGAGCTCCTTGACGTGCTGACCGGTGAGGATCGTGAGATTCTCCCGCTCCAGAATCGGATGCAGGTACGACACCGACGACGATGCGCGAGTGCCGTCAGCCTGGCGGTTGATCTGGAAGAAGTTCGCGCCGTTGATGACCGTCTCGCCGGTGTTGAACTGCACGCGGGGGATGCCTGCCTGTTCGCAGGCATCCAGCAGTGCGATGCCGCACGGGTCGACTGCCGGAACGTTCATCAGATGCACCGGGCCGTCGTGGCCGTGAAGCTCGCCCTGCAGCTCGTTCGTCTCCAGCTTCTTGTACAGCGGGAACGTCTGCTCCGATTCCCAGCCGCTCGCTCCGTGCGTGTGTGCCCACTCGTCGAGATCTTCGCGCGGCGCCCAGAAGGCGATGCAGGAGTTGTGTGAGGAACATCCGCCCAGCACCTTCGCGCGTGCGTGCCGCATGAACGAGTTGCCGTTCGACTGCGGCTCGATCGGATAGTCCCAGTCGAAGCCGGATTCCAGCAGCTCCATCCACCGATCAAGCTGCAGCACGACCTGTTCATCTGTATCGGAGGGGCCGGCCTCGAGCAGGCCCACCGTGACCGTGGGGTCCTCACTCAGCCGGGCAGCCACCGCGGCGCCGGCGGAGCCACCGCCGACGATCACGTAATCGAAAGTATGTGTCGTCTTCATCGTCATCACTCCGGTTCGGTGCGTCAGCGCTCGGGGAACCAGCCCGTCACCGCGGGGGTGAGGTTCTGGTAGATGTGCTTGGCCTCCTGGTACTCCGCGAGACCCGTCGGGCCCAGCTCACGGCCGAAGCCGGACTGCTTGAACCCGCCCCATTCCGCCTGCGGGAGGTAGGGGTGGTAATCGTTGATCCAGATCGTGCCGTGGCGGAGCCGCCGGGCGATGCGCTGGCTGCGCCCGGCATCCTGCGTCCAGACGGCGCCAGCGAGCCCGTAGATGGTGTCGTTGGCGATCTCGACCGCTTCGTCCTCGGTGGAAAATGTCTCGACGGTGACGACAGGGCCGAAGGCCTCGTCACGCACCACCGACATGCCGCGCTTCACCTGATCGAGGATGGTTGGCAGGTAGTAGAAGCCGTCCGCCAGATCGCCCTCCGGCGCCCGCCCTCCGGTGCGCAATCGTGCGCCTTCGGCGACGCCCGCCTGCACGTAGGCGTCGACCTTCTCGCGGTGCGCGGCGGAGATGAGAGGGCCCGTTTCCGCATCGTCGTCGAACGGTCCGCCGAGACGGATCGCCTCTGCCTTTCGCACGAGTTCATCGACAAAGCGCTCGGCGATCGACTCCTCGACGATCAGTCGGGCGCCGGCAGAGCAGACCTGCCCCGAGTGCACGAACGCCGCATTCAGCGCGTTGTCGACCGCCGCATCGAAGTCGGCATCCGCGAAGATCACATTCGGGTTCTTGCCGCCCAGCTCCAGCGCCACCTTCTTCACGGTCGCCGCGGCATTCGCCGCCAGCAGTCGACCAGTGACCAGCCCGCCAGTGAACGAGACCATGTCCACGTCTTCGTGGGTGGACAGCGGCCCGCCCGCGGTGGCACCAGCGCCGAGCACGAGGTTGGCGACGCCCGCTGGCAGACCGAGCTCGTCGAGCACGTCCATCATCAGGATCGCCGTGTGCGGGCTCAGCTCGGCGGGCTTCAGGACGAACGTGTTTCCGGCAGCCAGCGCCGGTGCGATCTTCCACGCGGCCTGCAGCAGCGGGTAGTTCCACGGGGTGATCAGCGCGCACACCCCGACCGGCTCATGCTCGATGCGGCTGAGGACGTTTGCGTCTCCGGCATCGACGATCCGCCCGGCATCCTGGGCTGCGAGCTTTCCGAAGTAGTCGAAGCAGGCCGCGATGTCGTCCATGTCGATGCGCGATTCGACCAGGCGCTTGCCGGTGTCGAGAGACTCGGCGCGCGCGAACTCTTCCTTGCGCTCCCGCAGGCGCTCGGCCACCTGCAGCAGGAAGTCACCGCGCTCGGGAGCCGGTGTCGAGCTCCACACGCCGCTGTCGAACGCGCGACGTGCGGCCTGGATCGCCGAAATCGTGTCAGCTTCGGAAGCCTCGTCGACGACAGCGACGAGTGAGCCATCTGCCGGGCAGCGGATCTCTCTGATACCGCCATCGATCGCCGAGGTCCAGATGCCGTCGATGAAGAGTGTCGAGGTCATGGGGTCTCCTTGGTCGTGTTCTCTGCGGAGGTGTGCGCTGAGCCGTTGGCACCGTCGGCACCGTTCGTGTCGGATGCCGGATCCTGGAAATCGTCCTGCCAGTCGGTGACTACCGGTAGTGCCTCTGTGAAGACGGGCTCCGCAACGTCGACCGTGATGCGCAGGTACTCCAGGTGGGATTCATAGCCGCTCAGCACATCGGTGATGAGCTGTTCGCTCGTGTAGCCGTAGACGTCGTACCCGCGCGAACCGATGGCAGAGAAGATCTCGAGCCGGAAGTACTGGTCGGACTCACTGACACTTCTGTAGGCGAAAGTCGGCAGCTCGTGACTGATCGGATACACCTGATAGATGAAGTCTTCGCTGCCGTCGTAATGCACGGTGAGCACCATCGAGGGCACATCCAGCGACTCGATGTCGATACGTTCCAGCGTCGCCGGCACTCCGGCTGCCTGCAGTTCGTCGGTGACCTCCTTGAGTGCGGGCGCAACAGTCGTTTCCAGATAGGTGATTGTCTGCGCGCGCTGAGGGTAGGACGTGGAGCGCTTCAGCCGCTGACGCCAGTTCGTCTGCGTCGGGCCGAAGCGACCAGGGATCGTGGCGAGATATCCCGCACGACGTTGCTTTTCAGCGCCCAGTGAGCGGTACAGCGAGAACATCACCAGGTACAGCAACAGCGATACCGGCAGGCCGATGATCAGCGTCGCTGCCTGCAAGGTCGGCACTCCGCCGACCAACAGCATTCCGAGGGTCAGTAGTCCCGTGGCGATCGCCCAGAAGACGCGCAGGAGCTTGCCAGCATCCTGCCTGGGGTCTTCCATCTTCGACGTCAGGTTCGCCAGCACAAGGGCGCCAGAGTCGGCGGATGTCACATAGAAGAGCAGTCCGGTCAGCAGCGCCACTGCGAGCACTACCGGGGCCGCCGGGTACTGCTGCAGCAGGTCGAAGAACGCCCGCTCTGGGGTGTTGACGGCCGACTCCGCGAAGGCGGTGTCGCCTCCGAGGATGAGCTCGAGCGCGGAGTTGCCGAAGACGGAGATGAAGATCGCGATGAACGCAAACGGGATCACCAGCACGCCGACGATGAACTGGCGCAGCGTCCGGCCGCGGGAGATGCGCGCCAGGAACAAGCCGACGAACGGGGCCCACGCGATCCACCACGCCCAGAAGAACAGCGTCCACCCCTGCATCCAGTCATCGGGACGACTCCACGCGAATGTCTCCATGAGCAGGCTGGGGAACGTGGCGACGAAATCGCCGATGTTCATCACGAGGCCGTCCATGATGCGACGTGTCTGGCCGGTGATCGTGATCCAGACGAGCAGCACGATAGCGAGGATGACGTTGGCCTCAGACAGCCGACGGATGCCCTTCTCGACACCCGACACGGTGGAGATGGTCGCCATCGCCACGGCGAGCACGATCAGTGCGATCTGCATCGAGACCCCATCCGGAGTGCCGAACAGCACGTGCATTCCGTAACTGAGTTGCACGACACCGATGCCGAGTGTGGTGGCGATGCCGAAGACGGTGCCGAGCACAGTGAAGATGTCGACGCTGTGCCCGACCCAGCCGTTCGTGAACTTGCCGAAGATCGGAGAGAGCACCGACCGGATCGTCAACGGCTTGTTGAGACGGTAGGCGAAGTAGGCGAACGCTGCGCCCATCAGCGCGTACATTGCCCAGCCGACGGGGCCGTAGTGGAAGAACGTCCAGACGATCGCCTGCCGGGCGGCGGCGATCGTCTCGCCTTCGCCGGTCGGCGGCTGCATGTATTGCGCTGCGGGCTCGGAGACGGCGAAGAACATCAGGTCGATGCCGATGCCAGCGGCAAACAGCATCGAGGCCCACGTGAACATGCTGAATTGCGGCTTGGAATGATCGGGTCCGAGCTTGGTGCGCCCCACCGAGGAGAACGCCAAAATCAGCACGAACACCACGACGATCGCTGCGGTGAGAACGAAGTACCAGCCGAAGTTTGTCGCGATCCATCCGACCATGACGCCGATCACTTCGCCGGCCTGAACCGGAGCGAAGATCGCCCACAGCGCGATAGCCAGAATTGCAGCCGCCGAGCCGATCAGCACTGGCCAGCGAGGCGGCGGGGCCGCGATTCGTCGGTTCGAGGGAGCAGGGGGCGAGGTGTCTTCAGGCATCACATCAGTTTCGTCAGGTGTCGTTCAGTCAGAGTCGTCGTCAGTTATGTACTGGCACTGACGATAGCAAAGCGCTGGACACCTGTTCAGGTGAGTTCTGCGAGCACCTCTGCTGCGGTGCTGATCGTGATCTGCGGTGGGTAGAGTCCCATCACCTGGATCGCCGCCGAATGGTTCTCTGCGCTCGAGCCCGCGCAGGCGTCTGCGGCGATGGTGATGTGGGCTCCGGCATCCGCTGCGGCGAGCGCGGTCGAGATCACGCAGCAGTCGGTCGACACTCCTGCGAGAACGATGTGCGCGCCGCGGCCGACAACGGCCTCCATGGAAGCACCCCACTTGCCGAAGGTCGGCAGGTCGAGTGTCGGATGCGGGGTGAGATCGCGGGCTGCGGGGACCAGGTCGAACAGCGGATCTGTCTGTGGTTGATCCGCGAATGGCCAGCTCGCGAAGTACTCACCCCACGAGGTGGATCGATCTGCCGTCGGCATCCACCTGGTGACGATGACGCGCTCGCCGAAGGCACCCGCCAGCGCACGAATACGCGGCATCGCATCGACGAAGAACGGCGAACCCCAGGCGGAATCCGGTGATGCGAAGATCGCCTGCGGATCGATGACGACGAGCCAGGGCTCTGTGTCGGTCACGCTTGTTCCTGCCGCCGGATCTTTCCCGCGCGAGCGAAGTATGTCACCAGGAACGACAGCACCAGCGCGAAGAAGACGCCGAGGTTCGCGTACGCCCAGTCGCCGTCCTTGCCGCCGACGATGAACAGCAGGTAGCCCTGCCAGTTGTTCCAGGCGGCATCTTCGGCGAAGTTGTTGATGACCAGGCCCCAGCCGATGACGCTGGTGACGACCATGGTGATGATCGAGGTCCAATCCCACGCGCCGTAGCGCCCCTTCGCGTCGAACAGCGCATCCTCGTCGTAATCCTTCTTGCGGCGCAGAATGTCGGCGATCAGGATGCCGGCCCACGAGGCGAGCGGCACACCGAGCGTGATGAGGAAGCTCTGGAACGGCCCGAGGAAGTCGGTTGCGAAGAACACCACGAAGATCGTGCCGATGGTGAGGATGACGCCGTCGATCGCGGCCGCCGACGGGCGAGGAATGCGGATGCCGAGGCTGAGCAGTGTGAGGCCGGAGGAGTAGATGCCGAGCACCGCACCGGAGACGAGCGCGAGCACGGCCGTCAGGAGGAACGGGATGAGCACCCAGATCGGCAAGATCGTGGCGAGCGCGCCCACCGGGTCGCCGGCGATCGCGTTCAGAAGATCCTCGTCGGATGCGCCCAGCAGCAGCCCGAAGATGACGAGGATGATCGGTGCGATGGAGCCGCCGATCGTGTTCCACGCGACGATCGCACCATCAGAGGCTGTGCGCTTCTGGTAGCGCGACCAGTCGGCGGCGATGTTGATCCAGCCAAGCCCGAAACCGGTCATCACCATCACGAGCGCGCCGATGGTGTGCGCGAGGCTGCCGTTGGGCAGAGCCATGACGGCAGTGAAGTCGATGTGCGAGAAGGCGAGGATCACGTAGAGGATCGTGACGGCACCCGTGATCCAGGTGAGCACCGACTGCATCTTCATGATCGTGTGATAGCCGAGAACGGATGCCGCGACGATGAGTGCGGCGACGATGATCGTGGCGGTGATCTTCAGTGCGATGCTCTCGCCGTCGCCGCCGAGCTGCGTGATGACGGTCGCTGTGGCGAGCACCGCCAAGATCGCCAGGAACGTCTCCCAGCCGATCGAGGTCAGCCACGACACGATGCCAGGCACCTTTTGTCCGTGCACGCCGAACGCCGCGCGGGAGAGCACCATCGTCGGCGCCGAGCCGCGCTTGCCGGCGATCGCGATGAGCCCGCAGAGCAGGAACGAGACGACGATGCCGATGATCGACACGATCGTCGCCTGCCAGAACGAGATGCCGAAGCCCAGCACGAACGAGCCGTAGGACATGCCGAACACGGACACGTTCGCCGCGAACCACGGCCAGAACAGGTCGCGGGGCTTCGCCGTACGCTCAGATTCCGGAATGACTTCGATGCCCGCACGCTCGATCAGGCCGGGCCCCGCTGCGATCTTCTCTGACATGCCCCCATACTGGCACCAGTACGGTGTCGATGGGCTTCAGATGCGGTGACCCGCTCGGCATCGGATGCGGGCCGTGCAGGTGTCGCGGGACCGCGCCGCGCCGGTACCAGGGCTCAGGCCTGGAAGAACGCCTCGGCGACCTGGGTCAGCGCATACAGGTCAGAGACGCCAGCGAGCTCACGCGCGGAGTGCATCGAGAGGATCGGGATGCCGACATCCACCGTTCGGATGCCGAGGCGGGTTGCGGTGATCGGGCCGATCGTCGAACCGCACGGCACCGCGTTGTTCGAGACGAACTCCTGCGAGGCCACCCCTGCCGTCTCACACCACTGTGCCCAGGCGGCGGCGCCGGTGGCATCCGTGGCGTAGCGCTGGTTGGCGTTGACCTTCAGGATCGGCCCCGACCCCAGCAGAGGCTGGACGACCGGGTCGTGCTTGTGCGCGTAGTTGGGATGCACGGAGTGTCCGACATCGCTGGAGAGGTGCCAGGATGCCGCGAATGCTCGACGCTGCTCGGTGGCATCCGCCCCGAGGCCTGCGTAGACACGGGCCAGGACATCTTCGAGGAAAGGGCCTGCCGCGCCGGAGCGCGAGTTGGAGCCCAGCTCCTCATGGTCGAATGCCGCGAGGATGGCGATCCCAGGCGTATCAGCGGCGAGACCTGCGAGTGCGACAACTCCCGCGTGCACGGATGCCAGGTCATCGAGGCGTCCACTGGCGAAGAATGCACTGTCCTTGCCGAAGACCGCACCGCGCGCGGAGTCGGCAACGACCGCGTCGAAGCCGCGGATGTCGGCGGCGTTGACTCCGGCCGAGGCCGCAAGCTCGCCGAGCAGGTCCTCTTCGGTCGGGTCGCCGAGGCCCCACACCGGCTGAGTGTGCAGCTGCTTGTCGAGCGCCAGCCCGCTGTTCGCCTCGCGGTCTAAATGTACGGCCAGCTGCGGCAGGCGCAGCAGAGGGCCGGTATCGGCGAGCACGACGCGCCCATCGGCCAGAGCGAGGCGTCCGGCGAGGCGGAGCTCACGGTCGAGCCACGAATTCAGCAGCGGCCCGCCATAGACCTCGACGCCGGCCTGCAACCAGCCGCGTGAGCCGGTGGTCGGCTTCGGCTTGAGCTTGAAACCCGGGGAGTCCGTGTGCGCACCGAAGATCTGCGTGGGAGTTGTCACCGCGGCATCCGCCGGCACCGTCCATGCGATTGCGGCTCCGTCACGTACGACGACGAACCGGCCGCCGGCCTGTGTCGGCCAGGCTGCGGTTTCCTCGAGACGGGTGAAGCCCACCGATTCCAAGCGCCGCGCGACCTCTTCGGCGGCGTGGTAGCTGGAGGGGGAAGCCGCGACGAAATCGGCAAGATCCTCGGCGTGAGACAGGGCGTGCGAAGTGACGGGCATGCTTCGATCGTAATCGGCGGCCCGGTTTCCGCTGGCACGCGAGGCCGAGCCCCAGCGCGGAGATCAGCGGAACGTGACGAGTCCCGCGTGCGCGGCCGCCACGAGGATCTGCACTCGGTCGCGCACCTGCCATTTCGACATGATGTGACCGAGATGGGCCTTCACGGTGCCCTCGGACACGATGAGAGCAAGTGCGATCTCGGCATTGGACATGCCGTCGGCGAGACGATGCAGCACCTCCGTCTCGCGTTCGGTGAGGGGCTCGAGGCCACCGGCAGGAGTGCCGCCCGCAGGTTCGGTGGCGCGCACATGTTTGACGAGCAGGGACGCGATCCGGGGTGAGAGGGAGCTCGCGCCCTCGTGGACTTCCCTTATCCCGGTGACGATGTCCTCGGCGCTGGAGTCTTTGAGCAGATATCCGGATGCGCCGGCGCTCAGCATCGGAAGGACCGTGTCTCGACCAGCGAGTGTGGTCACAGCGAGGATGCGCACATCCGGCCAGCGTCCGGCGATCGCGGCGGTTGCCTCGATGCCGTTCATCACCGGCATCTGTACGTCCATCATGACGACGTCAGGGCGCTCCTGCTCCACGGAGGCGATCGCCTCGATGCCGTTCTCGGCTTCGCCGAGGACGCGGATGCCCGCGGCGCGGGACACGAAGTGCGAGAGCGCCGCGCGGACCAGGGGATCGTCATCGACGATGAGAACGCGAATTTCCGGCATGAGGGAAGCCTAATGGCGCTGGCGATACAGGCAGCTTGATATAGACCTTTAGCCAGTGAAGTGTGACTGCTAGTCAGATGTGCCCAGTCTGGCTTACCGAGAGGATGAATTCAGTACCCCAACAAAAGATCACCAGCGGAGGTGAACCACTATGTCTTTCTGGCAGCAGATTTGCAACCTTCTGGGTCTCTCTCGCTAGAGTATCTGGCGAATAGGAGATACTGAACCATGGCGTTCGACCGGTCGGCCACGGGTGACTCCCGCATTCTCCGACTAGCTCGGGAGAGACTTAGTGCTCTCGAGCGGATTGCCTTGCTGGTGATCGTCGTCGGCATCATCGTGCTTGACGTCTTCGGTCTGGTATTCGGACCTGTGCTCGATCTCGGTGGATCTGTGTTCAGCATCGCGTCCACCGCCGTATTCGCCCTCTATCTTTGGTCGCCACTCATCGGCACGTGCTCACTCGGGCTCGTGTTCGCACTCTCGTTCCTCGTCGGCAGCGAAGGCCAAGTGCTGGCAGCTGCCGCCGTCGCCGCAGGTCTCGTGCTCCGGCTGGGATGGACCGCGCTGATCCTCTCGTACACCGGGGCGTTCCTCCTCGCGACCGCGATCACCGCGTATACCGATGACCGGCTTCCTGCGGACGTGGGCATCTACCTCATTCTCGCCACCGTCGCCGGGGCAATCGGCTTCGCGCTGCGGATGGCATCGGCCCGTGGTCAACGACTGGAACTGCAGCTCGCGATCCAGGCAGAGCAGGAGCATGAAGCAGTGCTCGCTGAACGGCGATGGATCGCCGGTGAATTGCACGACAGCATTGCGCACCATCTCACGGTGGTGGCACTGCACGTTCAGATGCTCGACGATGCAGAAGCGAGCAAGAACTCACAAGAAGCGATCCGGCAGGCCGCGGCAAAGGCGATGACCGATCTGCGTTTCGTGATCGAACTCGCCGATGATGGGCCGCGTTCGCCCGGCATGCAGACCGAAGGGCTCGCCGTCGCAATCAACGAAGCGCGCCATGAGTTCGAGTCCGCGGGGTATTCAGTGGTCTGCGAAGGAGACCCGCGTGACGAGCGCATCTCTCGGGCGGGCGATCTCATTCTCGCCCGGATAATGCGCGAGTCTGCGACGAACATCCTCAAGTACGCCGGCGGTGGCGAAGTGCGGATCGGACTGGACATCGACTCCGAGTCGGCGCTACTCACGATCTGCAGTCCACTTCCCGCGACGCCCCGACAAGACCTGTCCTCCAGCCGCACTGGATTGAACAGGATGGCTGAGCGGGTGCTCGGCGCCAGCGGCGAGTTCAGCGCCGGCGCAGTCGATGACAGTTGGTGCGTGTCGGCTCGCCTGCCGACGTGTGAGTGACGTCCCCGCACGCGCACGGCATGGACGAAAGTCCAATACATTGTCGACCTTCGTCCCTTCTCGGCGCGGTCGCGCATCGGTACCGTGAAGAACACCCCAGAATAAAAGCGTCCCCAGCGCTTCGATCGCGGGCGCGGCATTTCAGCATTTGAGTGCCAAGTGCGCTCGCGGTCGACTTCTGGCCTGGTTCGAGTCACGTAGATTCGCCACAGATTCGCCGCTGTCCCGCCACATCGTGGCGGCAGTCGAACGGGCATCCCGTTCCTGCAGAAATCGCCGTCAGCCTGGCAAGTTTCACTTGTGTTCACCCGAGCGAAGGTCGGGTTAACGGCGGGCAAACTCTTCCCAGATCGGCGCAGTGGCCGCTCCGCCGGGTGTCACAGTGGTCTCGGAACAGTTCGTCTGCAGGAGAGGCCGTCGTGAAGATCCACCCCATCGCGGCAGACACCGCAGACCTGGTCGTCGTCGGCTCTGGCATCGTCGGGCTCGGCGCAGCCTATGCGGGCATCCGCCGTGGACTCAGCGTCATCGTCGTCGATCGCACCGAGACGCCGATCGGCGCCACGATCCGCAACTTCGGTCACATCTGCATCGGCGCGCAGAGCGGACTTGCCCGCGAGTTCGCCGACACGTCGCGTGACGTGTGGTTGAGGCTCGCGAAGGATGCCGGCTTCTGGCTGCGCGAGTCCGGGACCCTCATCGCCGCGCGAGCGGACGACGAACTCGCCGTGCTCGAGCGGGCATCAGCCGACGGCGACGTGCGGATGCTCTCGCAGAGTGAGCTGCTGAACCGTGCGCCGTTGCGTCGCGACGCGGTGCGCGGTGGCGCTCTGGTCGAACCCGACCTGCAGGCCAACCCGCGCGAAGCGGCGGGCGCGATCGTGAGGCATCTCACATCCCTCGGTGTGGATTTCCGGTTCCGCACAGCGGTAACCTCCGTGAGCGCAGGACGCGTCGCGACTACCCGCGGTTCCATTACTGCCGGTCTCGTCGTCGTGGCAGTGAACCACGACATCGACCAGTTGCTGCCGGAGCTGGCCGAACGGGCCGGTGTCATCCGCTGCACGCTCGACATGATGCGCGTCACCGCAGACGCGCCGCGCGCACTGGATGCTCCGTTGTTGACCGCATGGTCGCTGCTGCGCTACGGACGCTTCACCGCATTCGCGGAAACCACCGCGCTCCGCGAGCGACTGCACGCAGAGCGCCCTGATCTTGCCGCGCTCGACCTGAATCAGATGTACACCCAGCTGCCGGACGGTTCGTTCATCATCGGCGACTCGCATGCCAGGGCGATTCAGCCGGCACCGTTCCAGCCGGAGGCAGCGTTCACCGCTTTCCTCGATGAGGCTCAGCTGCTCTTCGACGTCGACCGATTCCGCGTGCTCGAGCGGTGGCAGGGTGTGTACGCATCCGGGCCGAACGAGTTCCTCATCGAGGAGCCGGAACAGGGCCTGCACGTGATCGCCGCGACGACGGGGATCGGCATGACAACGGGTCTGGGGCTCGCCGAGCGCACGCTTCAGACCGCATACGACCGGGCATTGCAGCCCGTACAGGGAGGAACCCCATGACCGCCATCGAACTCATCGTGTTAGACATGGCAGGAACGACGGTCCGTGATGACGGCGTCGTCGAGCAGGCTTTCCAGCGTGCCGCCGAGCGTACCGGCGTCGCCGATCGGATGCCGTGGGACGAGGCCCTGGGCTACGTTCGCGACACCATGGGGATGTCGAAGATCGACGTCTTCACGCACCTTTCCGGTGGCGATATCGCCGCGGCGACTGCGGCTACCGCTGCGTTCGAGGGGGCGTACTCCGAGATCGTCGCCGAGCAGGGCGTGGCAGAGATCGCCGGCGCGGCCGACGCCATCTCGAACCTGCGTGACGCCGGCCTCAAGGTTGCGCTCACCACGGGCTTCGCCCCGGTGACTCGCGACGCGCTTCTCGACGGCCTCGGTTGGCGTGATCTGGTCGATCTCGCGCTGTCGCCGGTGGATGCCGGTCGTGGCCGCCCCTCGCCCGACCTCGTACTCACCGCGCTGCTGCGCACCGGCACCTCTTCGGTCGAGGCCGTGGCTGTCGCCGGCGACACGAGCAGTGATGTGCAGTCCGGTCTCAGGGCTGGCGCGGGTTTCGTCGCCGGGGTGCTCAGCGGTGCACATGATCGCGCGACGCTGATGGAAGCCGGTGCGGATGCCGTGCTCGATGACGTCACCAGCCTGCAGGCGACCCTGATCGAGCGGGACCTGCTGGGTACCGTCCTCGCTCGGACCGCTCTCTCGCCGGCATCCTGACATGCGTGTTCTCCTGCCGCACGATGAGCGGCAAGACGTCGCGTTGAGACCCGCGGCGACTGCCATGGTCTGGATCGGCGTGGGTCAGGAGCATGAGACCGTCGCCGTCCCAGGCGTCGCTCTCGGCCGCGGCGACGTGCTGGTCGCGATCGAGCTTTCGACGGTGTGCGGTTCTGACGTGCACACGGTCCAGGGACACCGCTCCGCTCCGGCGCCGCTGGTGCTGGGACATGAGAGCGTCGGTCGGGTGATCGCGCTCGGAGAAGACGGCGCGATCGCGGCAGATGACAGCGCACTGCGCATCGGTGATCGTGTGGTGTGGTCGGTGACCGTGTCGTGCGGCACCTGTGATCGCTGCGCGGGCGGCTTCACTCAGAAATGCCGGACCCTGGCGAAGTACGGGCACGAGCGCATCGGGCCGCGCTGGGAGCTGACCGGAGGATTCGCCAGTCACGCTCATCTGCGTGCAGGCACCACGATCGTTCGCGTTCCGGAAGCCTTGCCGGCGTCGATCCTCGCACCCGCATCCTGCGCTACCGCCACAGCCTGGGCTGCGGTCGCGCGCGGCGCAGCCGGACGCAGTCTGGAGGGCACCCGCGTACTCATCTACGGCGCGGGTCTCGTCGGACTGTCCGCGGTGGCGATCGCCGCGGATGCCGGTGCAGAGGTCACTGTCGTTGATCCATCTGCCTCTCGACGGACCTTCGCGGAACGATTCGGGGGAGTGGGCGCGGCAGCGGCAACCGGCCCGGCGGACATCGTGATCGAGGCATCCGGCCACGCCGTCTCTGACGCGATCGCCGCTGCTGATATCGGTGGCACCGTCGTGCTCGTGGGCAGTGTGTTCCCGGCCGATCCGGTTCCTCTCGATGCCGAAAGCATCGTACGGCGGCTGGTGAGCGTGACGGGAGTGCACAACTACACGGCGTCCGATCTGGCCGCAGCGGTCGGCTTCCTCGGCGGCCGGGGGCGCGCCTACCCATTCAGCGAGGTGGTCGGCGCGGTGCATACGCTCGATGATGTGGATGCCGCGCTCGCCGCGGCATCCGCGCCAGGAGCGCCGTTGCGTGTGGCGTTGAACCCGCGCTGAACCCGCACGGAACTCGCACGCCATTCCGGTACTGGCGCGACCGAACATCGGGCAGGCTGTAGTGGTGAACCCGCGCATTTCTCAACACCCGACCTTCGGTGCTGCGCTCGTGTTCGGGTCCTGCGTTTCGCTGTCTTTCGGGGCAGCGATCGCCGCTCAGCTGTTCCCCGCCCTCGGCGCGTGGGGTGTGACGGCGCTGCGGCTGGGGATCTCCGCGATCGTCATGCTCGCTTTCGTGCGCCCGGCCGTGCGCCGATGGAGCAGGAAGCAGTGGCGCGCGGCGATCCTGTTCGGTATGAGCCTCGCCGCGATGAACGGCGCCTTCTATGCCGCGATCGAGCGCATTCCGCTCGGCCCCGCCGTGGCGATCGAATTTCTCGGACCCCTCGTGCTCGCAGCCCTGCTCACCCGACGCCGCAGTGATGCCGGCTGGCTGGCGCTCGCCGTGGTCGGCATCGGTCTGCTGGGGCTGGAGGGGGTGCTCGGGCAGAGCCCACTCGACCCGATCGGTGTGATGTTCGCGTTGATCGCGGCGTTCTTCTGGGCGCTCTACATTCGGGCGAGTGCGCACGCAGGGTCGCTGATCCCCGGGAACAGCGGGCTTGCGGTCGCCCTCGTGGTGGCGGCCGTGCTGCTCACCCCATTCGGGGTTCCCGCCGCGATCACGATCTCCACTGCTCCGACTCTGCTGCTTCTGGCGGTACTCACCGCGCTGCTCGGCTCGATCATCCCGTACACGCTCGAGCTTGCCGCACTCCGGCGGGTGCCGCAGCGGGTATTCGGAATCCTGGTGAGCCTGGAACCCGCCACGGCGACCCTCGCCGGATGGCTGGTGCTCGGCCAGCACGCCGGCCCCTTGCGCCTGCTCGCGATCGTGTTCGTCGTCGCCGCCAGCGTCGGCGTCAGCCTGGTGGGTGTGCGCAAGCGACGCGGTGACCCACCGCTCAGTGAGCCTGCGACACCGTGACCACCAGCGGGTAGCGCCGCCGCAGAATCACACGCTGAACGAGCGTCCACACCACGGTGACTGTGAGATAAAGCCCCGCAGCCAGCGGCACGAACACGGCGAACACCGCGGTCAGATAGTGCAGCCCGCTCATCATGCGCAGCATCCCCGGTGACGACATCGGCGAGTCATCGACCGGTGTCGGGCGGAACACCCGCCGCGTGACCTCGGCGACGGCGATCATGATCGCGATGAGCGCACCGTAGACGAGGAGCGTTGGCAGCGAGAACGGGCCTGAGGACAGCATGCTCACCAGGCTCGTGCCCAAGGTGGCGCCGAACAGGTCGTGCGTGAGCAGCTCGTTCGCGTGGCCCGCGATATCGGTGCGCAGGAACAGTGTGTAAAGGATGCCGATGACCGGCGCCTGCAGCAGCACGGGGAGGCAGCCGGCGAAGGGCGAGGTGTTCTCGTCTTTGTAGAGTTGCATCGTCTCGCGCTGCAGGCGCTCTGGGTTCTTCTTGTGGCGCTTCTGCAGTGCGCGCAGTTTCGGTGCCAGGCGCGACCTGGTCTGTTCGGCCTTGGCTTGTGAGATGCCGACCGGGATCAGTAGAGCGCGTACGAGCAGGGTGATGAGGATGACGGCGGCCGCGGCGGAGGCGGTGCCGGTGAAAGGCTCGAGGAGGTGGGAGAGAGCGGTGAGAGCGCCATAGGCGGCGTCGAGGATCGCCGCGATGGGCCCGAAGACATAGATGTCCAAAAGAGTGTCCGTTCGAAGTGTCGGGAGGGTCGGCCTGATGCCGTGTTCCCGACTCGATCGGTTACACGGCGAAGGCGACTCCCGGTGCTCGCGGACGCGGGTGGCCCGCAGCATCCGGATCACTCTGAGACAGCAGGACAGACAGATCTATGGCGCGCAGCGGATGCGGGGACGAACCCTGACCCGGCTGCACCAGCCCGAAGGCGTAGGCGACGATAAGGGCCGTGACGGCCAGCAGGGCGACGGCGAGGGTCAGCGCGGCAACATCGAGCGTGGCGAGATCGGGCATGTTGAACAGCCCGATCGCAGACAGCATGAGCTGCATGAGCTGCTCGAATGTGTCCGCCATGTCATAGACGATATCAGCGGCCGGCTGAGGCGTAGCCTCGAAGGCATGAGCGATCTGCGTGAGCTTCTTGGCATCCGGCATCCGATTCTTCTCGGCCCTTTCGGCGGGCTTTCCTCCGTCGCGTTGACGGCGGCGGTGAGCGATGCCGGCGGTCTGGGAGCCTACGGATTGTATGGCTACGACGGTGCGCGGATTCGCTCGACGGTCACCGCGCTGCGCGAAGCGACGTCTCGGCCCTTCGCGCTGAACATCTGGCTGCCGACCGGCGATGAGGTCGTTCCTGGTGCGCAGCACACCGTGTTCGCGCAGGCGTTGGAGCCGTTCTACGAGGCGGTGGGTGTGGAGATCCCCTCACGGCCGGAGCGCTATCTGCCGTCGCTGGAGGAACAGCTCGACGCGATCTGGGATGCCGCACCCGCAGCTCTCAGCGTCGTATATGGGGTGCCGGCGGCAGAGGTCATCGAGGAGGCGCATCGCCGTGGCATCCTGGTCTCCGGCACCGCCACGACGGTGGCAGAAGCTGTCGCCCTCGAAGCCGGCGGCGTCGATGTTGTGATCGCCAGTGGTGCAGAGGCGGCCGGACACCGGGTGTCGTTCCTGCGGGCGCCGGAAGAGTCGCTCGTCGGCACGTTCGCGCTCGTACCGCAGGTGGTGGATGCGGTCTCGATCCCCGTGGTCGCGGCCGGAGGTGTGTCCGATCGGCGCGGTGTGGCCGCGGCCTTCGCACTCGGGGCATCCGGAGTGCAGGTCGGCACCGCATTCTTGGCAACGCGCGAGTCAGCGGCGAACGATGCTCACCGCGGCGCGATCCGTTCGACGGCCGCGGATGAGAGCGTGCTGACGAAGGCGATGAGCGGGCGCCTGGCCAGGGGTGTTCGCAATCGCGCGGTGCGGGCGATCGAGGCGGGCGGAATGATTGCGGCGTTCCCGGTGCAGAACTGGCTCACGGGGCGCTTCCGTGTCGCGGCGGGGGAGCAGAACCTCGGAGAACTGCAGTCGCTCTGGCTCGGGCAGGCGGCCCCGCTGGCGCAGTGGGATGCGGCGGACGAGGTGTTCGCCGAGCTGTTGGCGGGGCTTTAGGTCGCCCGCGCCCGCTCGGCCGCCCTGCCAGACCCGCCCGAAATCAGGAACTCCGCCCGAGATCAGGATGAATCTGCTGAAATCTCCTGCGCTGGGGACAGCCTCCTGATTTGGGAGGCATTGAAGATGGCTAGGAACCTGGCTATTATGGCTAAATGGTGCAGCACAACGTTCTCGATGCGAGGAACAACCTCTCGCGGTTGATCGCCGAGTCACAGTCCGGTCAGGAAGTGGTGATCACGAAGCGGGGCGCTCCCGTGGTACGCCTCGTTCCGATCGGTCCGGTTGACCTGATCACAAGCGGCGAAGCCTTGGTTGAATGGATCGAATCCAATCCAGTGCCGTCGAGACTGTCTCGAACGAGCGAAGAATTGGATGCCCAGATCGCTGAAGCACGGGATGCATGGGAATGATCTATCTGGATTCCTGCATCCTCATCTACGCGTTGGAAGACCAGAGTGCGCGAGGGGATGCCGTGCGAGCCGCCCTGCGCGGGACCCAGTCGCCGGTCGGATCGAGTGACCTCGCGCTGCATGAATGTCTGGTCGTCCCGTTGCGCGAGAAGAATGTCGAGCTCAGGGATCGCTACCTGGCGATGTTCGAGCGGCTGGAGCATATTCCTCTCGATGCCGCGGTATTCATCCGGGCCGCAGAGCTGCGGGCAGACTTCGGGCTGAAGACTCCGGACGCACTTCACCTGGCGGCAGCGCAATTGAGCGGATGCGACGAACTCTGGACCAACGACAAGCGACTTGCCGCGGCATCCCGTGGCCTCGCCGTGGATATCTCCCTCCCGTAATCAGGAGAATGTTCCGAGATCAGGAGGAATCTGCAGAAATCTCCTGATCTGGGGACATGCTCCTGATTTCGGCGAGGGAAACGGGACTGGATCGCGACCGACCCCTACCAGCCCCTACCGCCCCTAAAGAATGACGGTCGACCTGCCGTGCACGATCACGCGGTCCTCTGCGTGCCACTGCACCGCGCGAGCGAGCACCAGGCGTTCGACGTCGGCGCCGCGGCTCTGCAGCTCAGCTGCCGAATCGGCGTGCGTGGCGCGGGTGACGTCCTGCTCGATGATCGGACCCTCATCAAGGTCGGCCGTCGCATAGTGCGCGGTCGCGCCGATTAGCTTCACGCCGCGATCCTTGGCGCGGGCGTAGGGGTTCGCGCCGACGAAGGCAGGCAGGAAGGAATGGTGGATGTTGATCACCGGTGCTCCGACCTTCTCGATGAAGCTGTCGGTGAGGATCTGCATGTATCGGGCGAGAACGACGAGGTCGACGTTGCCCTGCAGAAGCTCGAGCTGACGCTGCTCCATCGCGATCTTGTCGCCGGAGGGGATGTGCACGAACGGTACGCCGAACGTGCGTACCGATTCTGCGAGATCGGGGTGGTTCGAGACGACCATGGTGATGTCGACATCGAGCTGACCGCGCTGAGTGCGCCACAGCAGCTCCATCAGGCAGTGGTCGTACTTCGACACGAAGATCGCGACCCGCTTGCGGCGTGACGTGTCGTGCAGAGACCACTCCATGCCGAAGCTCTCGGCGACTGCGCCGAGCGAAGCTTCCAGTGCGGGGCGCGCAGCGGACAGACCGGGAAGGTGGATGACTGTGCGCTGGAAGAAGCGTCCGTCTTCGGCATCCGTCGAGTGCTGATCGAGCGAGATGATGTTCGCGCCGTGCTCGGCCAGGACGTTGGCGACGGCGGCGACGATTCCGGGCTGGTCATCGCAGGCGATGAGCAGGCGTGCGGTATCGGGCTGAGACATAGGGATGCTCCTTGCAAAGGTCTGTGTCGATTCTGCCCCGTTCGGGGGAGGGTGGCGAATCGAACGACCAGGCTGCGCTGCCGGTACTCTTGGCGGGTGAACGCGAGCGAGACCGGACTGGTACTGATACCACTGCTGGCGGTCGCCGCACCCCTGTTGGCCAAGGGCGTGCGCCCTGTGCTGCGCGTGCCCATCATCGTGTTCGAGCTGGTGCTCGGCATCCTGGTCGGTCCCGCTGTGCTCGGCTGGGTGGAACCTGGCGTCGTGCTTGACAAGCTCAGCGATTTCGGTCTCGCGATGCTGTTCTTCATGGCAGGCACCGAGATCGACTTCCGCGCGGTCGCAGGGCGCCCGCTGATGCGAGCCTCACTCGGATGGCTGCTCAGCCTCATGCTCGGCGTCGGAATCGGATTTCTGATCGCGCCGGATGAGGGCATGGTCGTGATCGGCATCGCGCTCAGTTCGACCGCGCTGGGCACGATCATGCCGATTCTTCGCGATGCACGTGAGCTCGGCACGCCCTTCGGTAAGGTCATCACCGCGATCGGCGCTGTGGGCGAGTTTCTGCCGCTGATCGCCATCTCGATCTTTCTCAGCACTCGCAAGGCTCCGATCGCCGCAGCAATCCTGTTGACGTTCGTCGTCCTCGCCGCCCTTGTGGTCTTCATCGCCCATCGCGCACCGCACGGGCGCCTGCACGAGTTCGTCAGAGCCACGCTGCACACCTCCGATCAGTTCGGTGTCCGGTTCGTGCTGATGCTGATCGCCGCGCTGGTGGCCCTCAGCGTCATACTCGATCTGGACATGCTGCTCGGCGCCTTCGTCGCCGGCGCGGTCTGGCGCATCATCATGGCGCGGGCGCCGAAACAGGATGCGGAAGCCATTGAAAGCAAGATCGAGGCGATCGCGTTCGGCTTCCTCGTGCCGATCTTCTTCCTGTACACCGGCGTCACATTCGACCTCGCATCGCTCACTGCCTCGCCCCTTGCCCTCGCGCTGGTGCCGCTGTTCCTGATCGCGCTGCTGGTGATCAGGGGCTCCGCCGCGCAGATCTCGGCGCCCGCGGGCGCTGGTGCGAAGGAGCGCACATCGATCGCGATGTTGGCGGCGACCGGGCTGCCGATCATCGTGGCGGTGACGGCGATCGGCGTGAGCGAGAAGATTCTGGATCCGGCGATCGCTGCGGCACTTGTCGGTGCAGGGATGCTGTCGGTGCTGGTCTATCCGCTGATCGCGATGACACTGCGCGGCGATCGTGAACGACTGGATGCTGCCCGACAGGACCAGCCGCAGGGAGAGTTGTGACCACCGTTGAGCTCCTGGCCGCCGCACGCACGGCGCTCGTTGGCGTGCCCAAGGAAGGACTCGGCGAGGAGCGCTCTTCGCGGTGGCGCGGGGATCGGATCATCCGTGTCGGCGAGGCCTGGCACCTCGGAGTGCTGCTGCTCACTGACGATCAGGCACTGGCCACCGCCGAAGTCCTGCGCGCGGCCGACCCAGGACGTCGCGGCTACACGGCGGAGTCGGCGCGCGAGCGCGCCGCGCGCCGACAGATGGCGTTGCGCGGTGGCTTCGCCGAGGGCGAGGTCGCCCATGTCGGGTGGTCGGTCATCAACGTGGATGCGGTGGATGCCGGGGGCTCGTCTGGTCCGTTGGCATCGATCGACGGTATCCCACACGTGCGCTGGTCGAACACCGGCGCGTACATGCATTTGGACACGTATCTGAGCGAGCGAATCTCACTCATCCAGGGTTTCTGAGGGATTCCAGGAATACTCGTTCTCCTCACGCGTTGAAGTTGAGTGAACTGCACTCAACTTTCAGGAGGATGCAATGCCCAACGACTTCAGCGACTCTGCCTTCAACGACAATGGCGCGAACTCGTTCGATGAGTTCCTCGCGCGTTATCTCGCGGGCGATCGAGCCCGTCAGACGCGGTCGATCGACCTCAGTCGATTCCTCACCGCGCGCACGCAGCAGATTTTGCAGCGCGCGGGCCGTTTCGCGCTGGAGCGTGGACAGACCGAACTCGACGCGCTGCATGTTCTGCGGAAGATCGTCGAGGACGCGGCTGTCGCGCAGGCGATCGAGGGCATCGGCGTGACCCCGCAGCAGATCGTCGACGCCGTCGAGACTCGGTTGCCGATGCCTGCTGAACCGGCGGGAGCCGATGCCGCGACGGTCACCCCGAGCGCTTCTCGGGCGCTCTTTCACGCGTATCAGGTGGCCCGCTCCTCGGGGGCGACGTACATCGAACCCGTGCACCTGTTCTTCGCGCTCGTGCTGGGTCAGGACGTGCCCGCAGGTCAGGTCCTCGCGCAGATCGGCGTGACGGCGGATGCCCTTACCGAGGGCGCGCGTGAGCACGTGACCGCACCGGTCGGCGGCGACGCAGCGGATGCGGGAACCCAAGCATCCGCCTCGCCCATGCTCGACAAATACGGGATCGACCTGACCGCGCGCGCCCGCGCCGGCGCGCTCGACCCGGTGATCGGCCGGGGTGAAGAGATCGAGCAGACCATCGAAATTCTCAGCCGCCGCACGAAGAACAACCCGGTGCTGATCGGCGAGGCCGGCGTCGGGAAAACGGCGATCGTCGACGGAATCGCGCAGGCGATCGTCGACGGCACGGTTCCCGCACAGCTCGAGGGGCGTCGGGTGATCACACTCGACCTACCGGGAATGCTCGCAGGCACCCGCTACCGAGGCGATTTCGAAGAGCGTCTGACCAAGACCATGGATGAGATCGCCGCGCACAAGGACACGGTGATCGTGTTCATCGACGAGGTGCATACCGTTGTCGGAGCCGGTGGATCCGGTGAGGGCGGCATGGACGCGGGCAACATCCTCAAGCCGCGTCTCGCCCGCGGAGACCTGCACATGATCGGCGCGACGACGCTCAAGGAGTATCGCCAGATCGAGAAGGACCCGGCGCTGGAGCGTCGCTTCCAGCCAGTGAAGGTGGACGAGCCTGGTATCGAAGACGCCGTACGCATTCTCGATGGGCTGAAGGATGCCTACCAAAGCCACCACCGGGTCACCTACACGGACGCCGCGCTGCGCGCCGCCGTTGTCATGAGCGCCCGCTACCTGCCAGACCGGGTTCTGCCGGACAAGGCGATCGACCTGATCGATCAGGCCGGCGCTCGGCTGCGCCTGAAGCTGGGGCTCCCGATCGACACCTCAGCGCTCGTGACGCAGCTCGCGGACCTCGACGTGCGCAAGAACGAGGCAGTGACCGCCGAGCGCTACGAGGAAGCATCGCAACTGCGCGATGAAATCTCCGTGACCCAGTCCCAGATCGACGCGGCCGCCGCAGGAGCATCGGCTGTTGCTGAGGCGATCGTCGACGAACGCGAGATCGCCGAGGTGATCGCGCGGGCGACCGGGATTCCGGTCAGCCGCCTCACGGAGGGCGAGCGGGAGCGTCTCGCCGACCTGGAGAGCGAACTGCACGCGCGGGTCATCGGACAGGATGACGCGGTCGCGGCTGTCGCGCGCGCCGTTCGGCGCAGCCGTACTGGCATGGGCGACGCGCAGCGTCCGGTCGGATCGTTCCTATTCCTCGGTCCGACCGGCGTCGGCAAGACCGAACTGGCGAAGGCTCTCGCCGATCGGCTGTTCGACGATGAGTCTGCGGTGATCCGCTTCGACATGAGCGAGTTCGGCGAGCGGCACACTGTGTCGCGGCTCGTCGGTGCTCCTCCCGGATACGTCGGCTACGACGAAGCTGGTCAGCTCACCGAGCGCGTACGGCGCAACCCGTATTCGATCGTGCTGTTCGACGAGATCGAGAAGGCGCACCCGGACGTGTTCAACCTGCTGCTGCAGGTGCTCGACGACGGGCGTCTGACCGATGGACAGGGTCGCACGGTCGACTTCCGCAACACGGTGATCGTGATGACCTCGAACATCGGGTCGGAATTCCTCGCGTCGCGCTCCGGTGCGCTCGGTTTCGTCTCTTCGCAGGATGCCGCAGCCAACGGCTTCGCGTCGATGAAGGACCTGCGCGATCGCGTCATGGGCAAGCTTCGCGAGGCGATGCGGCCCGAGTTCCTCAACCGCATCGACGAGATTGTGCTGTTCCAGAAGCTGACTCAAGATGAGCTGGCTCCCATCGTGCATCTGCTGCTGGGGGCGACCTCGGCTCGTCTCGCCGCGCGCGACATGCGCCTGGACGTGACGGATGCTGCGGTGGCGTGGCTGGGTGAGCACGGCTACGAGCCCGAGTTCGGTGCACGCCCGCTACGCCGGTTGATCCAGCGCGAGGTCGATGACCGCATCGCCGATCTGCTGGTCAGCGGTGCTCTCGACGATGGCGGCGTAGTACGGGTGGACGTAGATCAGGACGGTCTCGTTGTGAAGACGGACGTGCTCCAGGCGGCGTAAGCCGGCGCTACCTGGCGCTACCCGAAAGTCAGCGCGAATCTGCGCAGCAGATCCTCGCCGCCCACATCCTGGGCGGCGAGGATTTCTGCTTCCACGGCGCCAAACTCGGCAGCGTCGAAGTATCCGTTATTGCGATAGAACGTCATGCGGTCAGCGAAGTCCTGCGGGCTGGGTTCGGGGTGGAACTGCGTCGCATACAGCCGCTCGCCCACGCGATACGCCTGCACAGGGCAGGCCTCGTTCGTCGCGAGCAGCGTCGCACCTGGCGGCACGGCCGCCGCACTCTCCTTGTGCGCGGTGAAGACGCTCAGCAGCGGAGCGCTCGGGCCGAGGACCGGGTCGGCGAACGCGGCATCCGTTGTGCGGATCTCGGTGGCGCTGGTGGATTCGGGGTGGGCGAGCGTCAGCGCGCCGCCGAGCATCCGCGTGACAATGCCGATGCCGAAGCAGGTGAAGAACGCGGCAGTCTCGCCGGCGAGGGAGCGTGCGGCGATGCGCTCGAGATCGC
Organism: Microbacterium sp. A93; assembly: GCF_051842835.1. Lineage (NCBI taxonomy): Bacteria > Bacillati > Actinomycetota > Actinomycetes > Micrococcales > Microbacteriaceae > Microbacterium > Microbacterium sp. A93. The sequence continues at coordinate 104,645 of NZ_JBPXMT010000016.1, read as the reverse complement.
TCTCGACGCGTTGCTGCAACGGTGTCTTCACGGCATCCGTCACGTTGAACGGCGAACCTCCGATGACGAATCCGTCGTGTCTGCCGAGCACTTCATCGCTGAGGGGATCCGCGACAAGGTCGAGCTGATCGAGCTCAGCAACACCGAGCGCACGCTGGAATGATGCGTGCTCGGCCTCGGCGGCGCCGCGCTCAGGACGCACGCACACATAGAGGAGTGAGGCCATCACTCTGTCCCCATGATTCCGACGCCGTGCTTGTGCAGCTGCTCATAGGCGTCTGCGTACGTCTCGGGCTCGGGCTCATCCGAATCGAACTTCGCCTGCAGCAGTCCGAGGAGCCCGCGGGCGGGAGGGCTGAGCGGCTTGTCCTTGTGGACGTGTGCGGGATGCGGTGGCGCCTCCTGCGGATTGGCCGGCACCCATTGCGGCGTCGTCGTGGGCCAGTCATCCGGATGCCGGGGCTGGTCGAGATTCACGATCGAGAACAGGTCGTTCGCGCCCGCATCACGGTGGGTCAGCGGTTTCAGACCGTGCAGTTCGCTCAGCGTCTTGATGACCGCACCGTGGTGCATCTCGTCGTTGATGATTGTGCCGCTGCGCGTGTACGCCGAGACGGCGATGGCGGGAACCCGGCATCCGAGGCGATCGAAACCGAAACCCATCTCGCCCGGCTCCTGGCCGCCGGTAGGCGGCTGTGCGGCAGGAGGCGCGGCATGGTCGTAGGTGCCGCCATGCTCGTCGAAGGTGATCAGCAGCATGGTGTTCACCGCGTTGGATCCCTGGGGTGTGCGGGAGTTCTTGATCGCCGTGTAGATGGCGTGGATAAGCGCTTCACCGGCACGCACATCTGAGATCGCACTGTCCACCACGTCGACGCCGTCCACATCGCTTTCTCGCAGCGCGCCGAACGGCGGGTGGAAATCGTTGTGGTTGAACGTCATGCGCGGTTCGATGAATGCGTATGCGGGCAGTTCGCCCTTCTCGGCGTCCGCATAGAACTGATCCATCGTCGCGAAGTGGTCGGTCTTCCAGAACCTCTCCAGCGCCGATGTGTGCAGGAATCCCGTGTACGAGACGAGTTGGAGCTCGTCGTAGTAGATCTTCCAACTGAGCCCTGCGTCTTCAAGACGATTGAAGATCGTCGGCACCTCGGGAGCGTCGATCCATTTGTCGTAACCGCCGCCGTGCTTGTTGGTGACGAAACCGTGCGACGTCGACGCATGGAAGAAGGAGCGGTTGCAGAACGTCTGCGAGGGCACGGCCGCGAACCAATTGTCGAAGACGGCGAACTCCTTCGCCAGCGTCGAGAGCACCGGCAGCATCTGAGGAGAGAAGCCGCCCATGATGTGCTGCAGCTGATCTGTGCTCGGCTTCTTACCCTTCTGGAGCCGGCGATAGTTGATGAAATAGTCCTGCACGAAACCGCCGTTGGTGGGAGTCGCACCGCTCGGTGGGGTGTTGAACGGGGAAGTCATCTCCTCGACCCAGAGATGCTCGTTCTCCGCCGGGGCGACATGCTCGAAGAGCTGGGTGTTGACGTGGGGGAACTCCTCGCCCGGATCGGGGTTCGGATATCCCATCACGTCATCCGTCGGGCCGTCGTACACGTGGGCGGCAATGACGGTGCCGTCCGGGGCGACGTTCGAGTATTCCCCGAACGCGATTCCGTCGAAGCTCTGCCCTGCGGGAAGATCGTCCGGCGTATACAGGTGACCGAGCAGGTTGTCGAACGAGCGGTTCTCGCCCATCACGACGACCACGTGATCGAATCCCGGTGCGGAGCGAGGCTCGAGTGGGTCCAACTCGTCATCGCCCGCGGCGAAGCCTGAGCGGTACCCGGCTGCGCCGCCGATGGCTGCGCCGATCGCAGCGCCGGCCGCACCACCGGCAGCGGCACCGATCACAGCCGCACCGCTGAGCTTGAAGAACTGCCGTCTGGACGCCTCTTTGGATCGGTCGGATTCGCTGGCCATGCAGATAATCTATCGCCGGTCAGCGCGAGGAGTTCGCGGTGCGTCCGCGCACGATCCCGACGAAGGTCTCGACGTCTTCTGTGGTGCGATCACGCGGCCAGGCGATCGCGACGGTCGAACTCGGCCCGCCGCGCAGGGGGCGATAATCGGCATCCTTGCGCTGGTGCATGCGGGCAAGTGACATCGGCACGATCACGATGCCAGCCCCGGACGCGGCCGTCGCGATTGCCTCTCCGGTGGTGTCGACAGCGGCAAACTTCGGCGTCTGGATGCCCGGGATATCCAGCGGTCCGAGCACGTCATCGAGCGGCGTGATCAGTACCTCGCCGGACAGATCGGACAGTTCGAGTTCATCGGCCACCAGCAGATGGGACTCGATGGATGCCACGACAACCGGTATCTCGTCATAGAGCGGGATCAGGTGCAGGCTCTCGTCGATGAGAGGCAGGCGGATGAGGGCGGCATCCATCTCATCGATAGCGGTGCGCTGGGTCGCCGCGTCAATCGGCACGAGTTCCAGCGTGACGTGTGGCATCCGCCGGTGCCAGGTGTCGATCCACTTGCCTGGTGTCGCCCCGGGGACGGCTCCGAGGCGGAACGTGCGCGGCTCGAGTTCCGGTGCCGGGGCGGGTTTTGGTTCGGGGGCACGCTTCTTCGGCGCCTGGGCGGGCTTCGCCGCCGCCCGCCTCTTCGATCGGGCAGGGCCACCCATCGATGCGCGGTGTCGGGAGTTGCCGGAATGTGCCATGGCTTCAGGGTACTCGCGCTACGGGAATTCACTTTTCGTTCACAGGGGCGTCAGGCGTTCGCCCCGCAGACGTCGCCCTGGCGGCCTTAGCTCTCATCGTCGGCTGTCCCGCCGATCAGATATCTGCACCAGCACCTTCGAAAGGCTCCTCCCATGCAGTCACCAGTGAAGCGCGGTCTCGCGATCGCCGCCGGTCTCACCCTCGCCTTCGGGCTCGCCGCCTGCGCCGCAGACCCTGCCGGTTCCGCAACCGGTGGAGACGCCGGTAGCGATGACACAGCGACCGCAGAAGGCACGTTCGCCTCGGGCAGCGCCGACAAGCTCATCTTCGCCGTCCTCCCCGACCACGAGGGCGCAGACCAGGACGCTCAGCCGATCGCCGATTGGATCTCCGCGATCACCGGCAAGGAGGTCGAGCTCTTCCAGGCGACCGACTACACCGCCGTCGTGCAGGGCCTTGCTGCCGACCAGATCGACATCGCGCAGATCTCGGCGTTCACGTACTACCAGTCGCAGAACGCGGGCGCGGAGATCGAGCCCATCGGCGCACAGATCACCCAGGAGGGTGCAGAGCCCGGCTACTACTCGGTCGCTGTGAAGAACCCGGCCTCCGACGTAACGTCGCTCGCGGACTTCGCTGACCAGCCGGTCTGCTTCGTCAACCCCACCTCGACCTCTGGATTCGCCGTGCCCATGGGCGGCCTGCTGGATGCGGGCGTCACCGTCGCCGAGAGCGACCGTTTCTTCGGCGAGGAGCACGACCTCAACGCCAAGAAGGTTGCTGAGGGTGTGGACTGCCAGGTCGGCTTCGCTCAGGACATCGACGCTGACCCGCTGATCGAGTCGGGTGAGCTCGAAGAGGTCGAGCGGGTACTCGTCCCGGCTGCTCCGATCGTTCTCCAGGCCGCCCTCCCGCAGGAAGTCAAGGACCAGCTCTTCGAGGCACTCGCGGACAGCACGCAGTCTGACCTGACCGACGCGGGCGTGGAGCTCAACGAGTTCCTCACCGACGGCTGGTTCGGCTTCGGTGCCGTCGATGACGCGTACTACGACCTCATCCGCACGCTGTGCGACGAGATCTCCGCTGAGGTTGAGGCCTGCCAGGTCTGACCCTCGTCCCCCTCACGCACGGATAATTCAGGAGTATTGAAATGACGACCAGCGACACCCCCGCCGTCCAGATCGCGGATCTGGGAAAGACATACCCCGGGGCCGCACAACCGGCACTTTCGGGGGTGTCGCTGGCCGTCAATCCGGGCGAAATCGTGGTCCTGCTCGGGCTCTCCGGCTCGGGAAAGTCGACGCTTCTGCGTCATGTGAACGGGCTGGAGAACCCCACCGAGGGTTCGGTCGTGTCCCTCGGGGAGGCGGTTCCCCAGCTGCGTGGGCCTGCCCTTCGCGCACTGCGCGGCCGGATCGGCTTCATCTTCCAGCAGTTCGAACTCGTCGGCGCGCTGAGCGTGTTGGAGAACGTGCTCACCGGTGGGCTCTCCTCATTGCGTGGCCCGCGCGTGGGCATCCTGACGTATCCGCGCGCGATGCGCGAGAAGGCGCTGGGTCATCTTGAGCGGGTGGGTCTCCTCGACCTCGCCTACCAGCGTGCCGACACTCTTTCCGGTGGTCAGCAGCAGCGCGTCGCGATCGCTCGCGCGCTGATGCAGGACCCCGAGATTCTGCTTGCCGACGAGCCTGTTGCCTCGCTCGATCCGGAGTCGAGCAGCCAGGTCATGGCGCTCATCCGCGAGATCGCCGCCGAACGCTCGCTGACCGTCATCTGCTCGCTTCACCAGGTCGATCTCGCGCTGAGCTGGGGCGACCGCATCATCGGGCTGCGCGGCGGCACGGTCGTGCTCGACACTCACACCGATGACCTGACACGCGAAGAGGTCATGGAGATCTACGGCCGCGTCGCCACCACGACGAGCGAGATGAATGCGCTCGACAATGAGCTCGCCGAAGCGCGCGAGCAGGTCCGCAAACGAGCAGCAGCTCGCGAGCGCCTTGTCGAGGATTTCGCGAATGAGGAACCTGCATGACCATCGTCGCCCCCTCCAAGCCCGTCGCCGAGCCGCTTGCCGAGCGCATCGCGCGGGTGCCGCACCCCGCTCCGCGGCTGTCGACGATCGTCTCCTATGGAACGATCATCGTGATCCTCGGCCTCGGCGTCTGGTCTTTCATCGGGCTCGACTACAGCATCAAGAGCATGGAGACCACCGGCAAGAACATCAGCCGGTTCCTGGGGATGGCCACACCCATGCAGTGGCCGGGCTGGGACGTTGTCGGTGAGCGCCAGGCGGACGGGACGGCCGTCTTCACGACCACTTGGGTCGGATTCGAGCCGATCTGGCAGATGTTCCTCACGATCGTCATCACTCTCGCTCTGGTCGTCGCTGGTACCGCGCTCGCCGCGGTGCTTTCGATCCCGGTCGCATACGGTGCGGCGCGGAACACCACGCCACACACCGCGGTGCTGGCGCTGTGCCGCGGCATCGGTGTCGTCGCGCGCGCGATTCCAGACGTCGTGTTCGTCGTCATCTTCGCGTTTCTCTGGTTCAACTCGGGGACGCTCCCGGCGATCATCGCGATCGGACTGCACTCTGTCGGCATGATCTCGAAGATGTTCGCCGACGCGATCGAGCAGGTCGACGAGGGTCCGCGGCTCGCAATCCGCTCTGCCGGAGGATCGAAGTCGCAGGAGTTCTGGTCGGGAGTCGTGCCGCAGGTGCTGCCAGCCTGGGTCGCGGTGACACTGCACCGCGCTGATATCAACCTGCGTGGAACCGTGATCCTCGGCGTCGTGGGTGTCATCGGCATCGGCTACGAGTTGGATGGCGCCCTGCACGGTGGGCCAGCCGGCATGCGCCGCGTCATCCCCATCGTGGTCATCATCATTGCGCTGTGTGTGGTCTTCGAGATTGTCTCGTCGCTGCTGCGCACGCGCCTGTTGGGCGTTCGTCCGACGGGTAAGGGTATCGGCGACACGGTAGCCCGCGCCGTCTCTCGGAAGAGCTCAGGGGACGTCCGCTCGGCGACGGCGATCCAGGCCAAGACGCAGGACCGCAACGCGCGGATCGAAGCGGCGATGCACCGGCCCTGGAACCGTGAGCGGGTCGGCAACACGATGTGGGTGTGGATCGGCATCTTGGCCGTCGTCGGGGCTTTCCTCTATGCGGCGCCCGACGTGTCGAAGATGTTCACCCCCGCATGGGATGAGATTGTGAACCCGGAGCGCGATCGCGCCATCTGGCCACCGCACTTCGGTAGCAAGAGCTGGGCGGATGTGCTCGCCGCCGTCATAACGACGATTCAGATCGCGTTCGCAGCGACTCTGATGGCGACAATCATCTCGGCTGTCGTCGGCCCGCTGTCTGCGCGCAACGTCGCACCGAACAGTTGGGTGCGCAACACGTTCCGCGGCATCACGCTCTTCATTCGCGCGATCCCCGACCTCGTCGTCGCGATCCTGTTCATCATCGCGGCCGGCATCGGCCCGCAGGCGGGTGCGCTGGCGCTCGGCATCGGCGGTATCGGATTGCTCGCGAAGTTGATCGGCGATTCGATGGAGGAAGTGCCAAACGGTCCGGAGCGCGCGCTTGCGGCCGCCGGAGGCACGCGCGCTCAGGTGTTCTTCGCATCCACTGTTCCGATGTCTGTGCCTGCGCTGGTCAGTCACCTGATGTACCTGCTCGAGCAGAACATCCGCTCGGCGACGCTCCTCGGCATCGTTGGAGCCGGTGGTATCGGTTTCCTTCTGATGAACGCTCTGCAGGGGCGTCATTTCGACGAGGTGCTCGCGTACGTACTCGTCATCATCGGAATGGTTGTTGTTGTCGAGAGCGCGTCGATTCTGATCCGGCGCGCGCTCAAGTAGCCCGAAACAACAACACCACGCCGAGACGCATGTGAATCGCTGTCGTCTCGGCGTGGTGTTGTTGGTTGGTGTTCGAGTTGGTGGGGCGGAGGCGGATCAGGCGGCTAGCCAGAGGCCCTTGCGGTCGGTGGTGATGCGGAGTCCGGCCGCGACGGTTTCGTCGTCTCCGATGCGTGCGCCGCGGGCAATGCGTGCTCCAGCGCCGATCTCGGTGCGGACGCCGATGTGCGCGCCGTCGCCGACTGCTGCGCCCTGTCCGATGTGGGCGTGCGCGTCGATGTAGGCGTTCTCGCCGATCGTGGCATCCGGTTCGATCCACGCCCCGCGTGCGAGGATGGCTCCCGCGCCGATGCGCGCTCCCGGCTCGACGTAAGCGCCGGTTTCGACGACAGCCTTCGGATGCACCTTCGCGCCGTGCGCGACAAGTCCACGGCCGTTGACGTGTTTGCGGTAACGCAACGTCGTGCCCTGTTCGTCTTCGATGTCGATGTAGTTCTTACCCAAGATTCCTCCCGTGCCCGGACTCCTCCGGATATATGAACAACCACGAGAAGGACCGTTTCATTCCCGAACGGGGATGTTGATTACCGCTGACAGTTCGGACACCAGAAGGTGACGCGTTCCTTAGTCGGATCTGCGCCCTGTGCGCCGCGTCTGATCGGTGTGCTGCAGCGGCGGCAGGGACGGTTCGCACGCCCGTACACCCAGGTGTTCTGACCCGGGCGATTGATGCCGGTGAATGTGCGTTCCGGCCGGTCGCGGTTGGCGCGGATCGTGCGCGCGCCCAGATCGACGATTGCTGCGGCATCGATTTCGGCTGCGGGCGTCGTCGGCAGGATTCCGCGGAGGTAGAGGAGTTCGGCGGCGTACACATTGCCAAAGCCTGCGACATTGCGCTGGTCGAGGAGGGCGACATGGATGCTGCGTGCATCGGCGTGCACGCGACGTGCTGCTTCCTCGGCATCCCACTCATCGGAGAGCGGATCCGGACCGAGATGGTCGACCAGTCGACCCTCGTCGCTGGTGAGGAGGAGTTCGATCTCGGCGATGTCGACGCCGACGGCGTCGCGTTCGGTGGTGCCGACGATCGCACGGACGGTGAACGCCGGATGCCGCCACTTCTCGCCAGGACGGTAGAGGTGCCAGGCGCCGTCCATGCGCAGATGAGAATGAAGAGTGTGATCGCCGATGCGCAGCAGCAGATGCTTGCCGTAGGGAGCGCATCCGCGGATGATGGCGCCGGTCAGATCGGCCGTCGCGAAGCCGGAGACGCGCAGATCGAAGCGCGTGACCTCTTGCCCCGCGAGCGCGTCATCCAGGCGCCGCGCGGTGCGGTAGACGGTGTCCCCCTCAGGCATGGGCGGTCGGCTCAGGCATGGCTGGTTGGCTCAGGCATGGGCGGTCGGAGGCGGCGCTGTTGCTTCTGCCGCGGCCCTCTCGGTGAGTGCACGCGCGAGGATGGTCGATCCTGCGACGGCCGCCGGCATCGCCACGATCGCGCCGAGCGGGACCAGGAAGCACAGTTGGGTTGCGACGCCGAAGCCGATGACCCTGGCGCGTCCGGCGCCGAGCAGTTCAGAGCGAGTGTAGGTCGTGATTCCGCGGGCGTCGAAGGCGCGACTGGTGAGCTCTCTGGCGAGCAGGCGGCCGCTGAGGACAATGCCGGTCACCGATGCGAGCACGCCGCCGACGAGGGGGAAGAAGCCGATCACGAGGGTGAGCAGCGCCACCAGAATGCCGAGCACGACCAGACGGATGCCTTCGCCGACGGTCGTCCAGATCCCGGTCTTGCCGGTGGGCTCGTCGCCACCGAGCGAGCGCTCGACACCTTGCCAAATGCGCTGATAGAAGGGGTCGCCGATCGTGAGAGTGAAGGCGGTGAACACGGCCCCGGCGAGAGCGAGTGCGGCGATGAAGATGACGAAGCCGACACCGATGCGCAGTGTTTCACGCCAGGGCGAGACCCAGCCGTCAGCGAAAGGGGTGATCCAGTCGGTGATCGGTCCCAGGGTGAAGCCCAGCGGAATGAGCGCGGCCAGTAGCAGTGCCCACGCGATGAAGGCGGGGATGAGCCCCAGCGACATGAGTTTGGTGTGGGTCTTCCACATTCGGAAGCCCTTTAGCAGGGTGCCGACGCCGGCGAAGAATTCAGCGATCAATAGTGGTACCTCGCTTGCAGAACTGTCACGTGATTCTCGTCTGCGATGTACACCAGGCGATTCGCCTCTTCGATACGCCTCGACCATGCGCCGGCGAGAGCGTGTCGCAGAGGCTCTGGTTTGCCGATGCCTTCGAACGGATCATCGCGGAGGATGTCCGCGATCAGCATGTTGATGCGCTTGAGGGTCTTTCGATCCTGAGTCTGCCAGTGAAGGTAATCCTCCCAGGCCTCGGCAGTCCACGCGAGAATGCGGGTGGTCATGCGCCCAGCAGGTCATGCTCCTCGGTGCTGCCGTCGCGCGCCGATTCCAACGCAGAGAGCAGACGGCGGGCATTCTTCGGAGAGCGTAGAAGATAGCTCGTCTCTACGAGAGAGTCGTATTCGTCCTTCGACATGAGCACGGCAGAGCCCCGCCGTGAAGTGATCTCCACCTCGGTATGGTCGAGGTTGACGCGCTCGATCAGTCCGAACAGGTCGCGTCGAGCTTCGCTCGTGGTGATGGCCATGTCGCCTCCTACTTGTACCAGAAACGGTACCACTAAATCACCTTGCGCAGCGTGAAGCCGCGGGGAGTCGGTACGAAACCTGCTTCCTGCAGTGCGGTGGCGAAGAGGGTGCCGTAGATCGGCTCGCCGTTGACCTTCTCCACGGTGAGCGTCTCGAGCCTGCGAGCACGGGAGGTGGCCGCAAGGTCGGATGCCGCAGCGCGCAGCACCTGCGGATCGTCGTCGAATGCCAAAACAGTGCGGCCGCCGCGTTCGAGGTAGAGCACGAGCGCGCCGTCGACGAGTACGACGAGCCCACCGGCTTTGCGACCGGGACGATGCGAGACGCCGTCGCGGCGTGGCCAGCCGAGGGCGGCGCCGTAGGGGTTCGCGGGGTCGGTCGCGGCGAGCGTGATGGCACGCAGCGGTGCAGGATCGGCAAGGTTCGCGAAGGTGCGAAGGCGATCGACAGTGGCGGATGCCGCGAACTGCGCAGCGCCCAGCTTCTCGATCACGTAACCACGACGGCAGTGGCCCGCCTGCTCGAAACCGGCGAGGATCCGGTACGCCTGAGCGAAGCCGCCCGGTACGCCCTCTGCCTGCACGGCGCCACGTGTGACGACGCCATAGCGATCGAGCAGCAGACCTGCCGTGACGGTTGCCCGGCGTGCGGCCTCAGCAGGGTCGCTCGCTGAGCCTGTCTGCGGCAAGACCGACCACCGCCCGCCGGTGATCGTCGGACGAGGTGGCGTCTGCCCGGTGAATGACACACCACGGAAGGTGCGGGTGCGCGGCGCCCGCCGCACGGACTTGTGCGCCTGCGATCCTCCGGCGAGCAGCTGGCGCACCGGTGAGAACGTGTCGTTCGTGACGCGCCCAGACCAGGTGAGCGTCCACAGGGCGTCGAGTACGGACTGTTCGTTCTCGGCACCCACACGCTCGCGCAGGTGAGCGGCGAACGAGGCTCCACCTGTGCTGAGCGCCTCCAACAGACGTCCCTCGAGTGAGTCGGCGGCGATCGCATCACCGAGAATGCTCGGCTCTGGCAGAGTGAACGGCGCCAGATCCACCGGATGCAGTGACACCCATCCGTCGCGGCCGGGCAGTGTCCCTTGACCCGCCCACACCACCTCACCGCTTGCGGTGAGTTCGTCCAACAGCGCGGGCGAGTAGTCGCGTACACGAGAGGGCAGCACCAGCGATTCCCAGGCACTCGCCGGGATCGGCACGCCAGCGAACTGCTCGATCACTGCGAGCACGCCGTCCACGCCCTCCAGCGGACGCGTCAGGTGCTGCCAGTCCGGGAGGAACCGGGCGTACGCCTCGGGGGCGACGGGCTCGACGCTGCCGCGGATCGCGGCGAGCGACCGCATCCGCAGACGGCGCAGAACCTCGGTGTCGCACCACTCGTTCTCTGACCCGTTTCCGGATGCTTCCGGCAGGAAGAACCCGCTCGTCACGCGGCCCGCGTGCTCCAACCGCTGCAGAGTATGGCGCGCGACGGCAGCGCCGATCCCGAAACGGGTGGCGACAGCATCCGTCGTGAACGGGCCGTGCGTGCGGGCATGGCGAGCGGCCAGGTCGCCGAGCGGATCGGCGAAGGGCTCCAGGAACGCAACCGGAATGCCGGTGGGCAGCGCGACTCCGAGAGCATCGCGCAGGCGGCCGGCGTCTTCGATCGCCGCGACACGTGCGACGCCGGCGATCGTCACCGGAATCGCCCGGCGTGCGGAGATCAGTGCGTCCAGGTGGGCGGCGGCGGTCCCGAATCCCGGACGCTCAGCGTTCGCGACGGCGAGTTGCCCAGTCGGCTCGCCGTGAGCGGGCGTGTCCGTCTGGGGGTCGGGACGCGAATCATCCAGCCGCGCGGCGACTTCGTCCGCATCCATCGGCCCCAGCATCCGGAGCAGATCGGCGACGCCTTCGAGACCGCGCACGCGGCGCTCGGCGTCGAGACGCTGGGCTTCACGCTCGAACTGCGCCAGCACGTCGGGATCGAGCAGTTCGCGCAGCTCCACGGTGCCCAGCAGCTCGCCGAGCAGTGCCGGATCCACCGACAGTGCCGCGGCCCGGCGTTCGGCGAGCGGCGAGTCGCCCTCGTACATGAAGGCGCCGACGTATCCGAAGAGCAGATCGCGCGCGTACGGCGAGGGCTGCGCTGGTTCCGTCTCGACGAGTCTGACTTTGCGCTCGGCGATGGCGGTGGTGAGGCGGCGCAGCGACGGGAGGTCGTACACATCCTGCAGCACTTCGCGCAGCGTCTCGAGGATCACGGGGAAGGTCGGGTGCCTGCGCGCCACTTCCAGCAGCTGCGCCGAGCGCTGCCGCTGCTGCCAGAGCGGTGTGCGCTTGTTCGGATTCATTCGCGGCATCAGCAGTGCGCGTGCTGCGCACTCGCGGAAGCGGGAGGCGAACAATGCCGACCCACCGACCTCCTCCGTGACGAGATGTTCGATCTCGTCAGCGTCGAAGACGAACAGCTCCGCTCCGGGTGGTTCGGCGTCAGCATCCGGAATCCGAACGATGATGCCGTCGTCGCTGGCCACCGCCGAGCCTTCGACGCCGAGGCGCTCACGAACGCGCGCGTTGACCGCCAGCGCCCAGGGCGCGTGCACCTTCATGCCGTATGGGGAATGCAAGATGACTCGCCAGTCGCCGACCTCGTCTCGACCACGCTCGACGGTGAGGGCGCGGTCGGTGGGGAGGGTGCCAGTGGCTTCTCTCTGCTCGTGCAGATGCGCGAGCAGGTTCATGCGAGCCTGTGCGTCGAGCCCGGCCTCGATCAGGCGCTGCGCGGCCTTCTCCGGAGTGGCGGCAGCCACCTCTCGAGAGAACGCACCGAGCGCCTCACCGAGTTCGTAGGGTCGGCCGATGCCGTCACCGTGCCAGAACGGCACTTTTCCGGGCTGCCCGTACGCGGGGAGCACGTTGACGCGGTCGTGTGTGATCTCGGCGATGCGCCAACTCGTTGTGCCGAGCGTGAAGACGTCGCCGACGCGTGACTCGTAGACCATCTCCTCATCGAGCTCGCCGACGCGCCTTCCTGCGCCCTCGCCGGCGACGAAGACGGCGAACAGTCCGCGGTCGGGGATCGTGCCGCCACTTGTGACGGCGATGCGTTGAGCACCTGGTCTGCCGGTCAGCGTTCCGGCATCCCGATCCCAGACGAGGCGTGGGCGCAGTTCGGCGAACTCGTCGGAGGGGAATCGTCCGGCCAAGAGATCGAGAGTGGCTTCATATGCTGAGCGGGGCAGTGCCTGGAAAGGCGCCGATCGCCTGACGGTCTCGAACCATTCCTCGACACTGATCGGCGCGAGCGCGCAGGCCGCGACGGTCTGCTGCGCGAGGATATCGAGCGGGTTGCGCGGCACGGCGATTGCCTCGATCTTGCCTGCCAGCATCCGCTCGGTCACGATCGCGGTGTGCAGCACATCTCCGCGATGCTTCGGGAAGAGTGCCGCGCGACTGATTTCGCCGACCTGGTGCCCTGCCCGGCCGACGCGCTGAAGGCCGGATGCCGCGGACGGCGGCGCCTCGACCTGGATGACGAGGTCGACCGCTCCCATATCGATGCCGAGTTCGAGACTGCTGGTCGCGACGACGCAGCGCAGGATGCCGGATTTCAGCTCTTCTTCGACGAGCGCGCGCTGTTCCTTTGAGACCGAGCCGTGGTGCGCCTTCGCGAGCACCGGATCTGCGCCGACGGTCGCACCAGCCTGCGCCATCATCTGAGCGGGTGGGGCTGTTGACGCCGGGAGCGGGGCGCCGATGCGCTCCGAGTAGATCTCATTGAGCCTGCCGGTGAGTCGTTCGGCAAGACGCCGCGAGTTCGCGAACACGATCGTGGAGTTGTTCTCGAGGACGCGGTCGACGATCGCCTCTTCGACGTGTGGCCAGACGGATCCGGTCACCTCGGTGTATTCGGCCGGGTCATCGTTCGTGGATGCAGCACCCGGTGGAGGCGGCGGGTTGGACATGTCGTCCATCGGTACGACCACGCTGAATTCGAATGTCTTCGACGCGCGCGGTGCGACGATCTCGACCGGGGCCGAGCCGCCGAGGAAACGGGCAACTTCGTCTATAGGCCGTACGGTCGCTGACAGCCCGATGCGCTGCGCGGGCGCGGCATCCGGTCGTGCCGCGCGACGCAGGGCGTCGAGCCTCTCGAGGCTCACCGCGAGGTGCGCACCGCGTTTGGTGGCGGCGACGGCGTGCACCTCGTCGATGATCACGGTGTGCACGTCGCGCAGCGTCTCGCCGGCGCGGCTGGTGAGCATCAGATAGAGCGATTCCGGCGTCGTGATGAGAATATCGGGCGGGTTCGTGACGAGTTTGCGTCGGTCGCTGGATGTGGTGTCTCCCGAGCGCACGCCGACGGTCACGGTCGGTGCCGCGATTCCGAGTCGGCGGGCGGACTGCCCGATACCGACGAGCGGCGAACGAAGGTTGCGTTCGACGTCGACGCCGAGCGCCTTCAGGGGTGAGATATAGAGGATGCGTGTGCGCGCAGCGCCGGGCTTGGCAGGGCCAGGCTCGGCGAGGCCGCTGGCATCCGCTTTCTCCCGAAACACGCTGTCGATGGCCCAGAGGAACGCCGACAGGGTCTTGCCTGATCCGGTCGGCGCGACGACGAGCGCGTGCTTGCCTGCCGAAATCGCCTCCCAGGCGCCAACCTGAGCGTTCGTCGGCGCAGCGAACGCACCCCGGAACCAGTCTTGAGTCGCCGGGGTGAAACGGTCGAGCACATCGCTCATCTCTCCATCATCGCGGGTGGGGCTGACAACGGTGACTTATGCGACCGACGGGCGCAGAATGGGAGGGTGTTCGTGTTCCCTGACGTGGTTGGAATGATTGTCGCGCTGTTCGCTTTTGCGCTGACAGTCATCGGTGGTGTGGGCGGGATGCTCGCCCACGTTTCCAAGAAGATCGACTCTCGCCTGGAGCGCGTCGAGAACGAACTCGTCGACGTCAAGGTTGCGATCGCCCGTATCGAAGGTCCGCCGCGTCGATTGCAGCAGCTCTGACGCCCGGGCCTGGAGAAATGTTCGAATGTCTGTGGCCCGGTGTTCAATGGAACCATGACCAACTCGACGATGACGAACCCAGCGCTGAACGTGCTGCTGGATGATGTCGTGTCGACGGTGACGACGGTGGATCAGACCATCAATCAGCTTATGGCAGTGAAATCAGCGCTCTTGGCGACGGCGTCGCGAATCGCAGATGATGAGCCGTTCGATTCGGTCGATTCGCGTGAGATGGCACAGCGGGCAGTGGCGACCGAGCTCGGCGCGGCGCTACGGGTGAGTGATCGGACGATCGAGGCCCACATGGGTGCGGCAGCTCGCCTTGTGGAACTGTTCCCCGCGACAGCGGCGTCATTCGGCGCCGGCCGGATTTCGCAGGCGCATGTGCGGGTGATTATGGATGCCGGAGAGCAGATCGAGGATGCGGAGAAGAGGGCCCGATTCGAAGCGATTGTCGTCGCTCGTGCTGAGGCAGAATCTCCCAACCGTTTGCGGCCGTTTGCCAAGCAGGTGGCGGAGAAATTCCGAGAGCGCTCGTTCACCGAGCGGCATCGCGAGGCACGCGAGCGCCGTGCGACCTGGGTGAAAGGGTGCGACGACGGGATGGCAGAGCTGGTGGTCTACGGTCCGAGCGTGATCATCCACGGAATGCATGACCGGGCAACGCAGATGGCCTTCGCGGTGAAGCGGGCTAATGCGAAAGCGGCGAAGGCTGCTGGTGGTTCGGCGCCGGAAGAGACCGCCGACGACTTCGCGGATGAGCGGACGCTGAACCAGCTCCGCGTGGATCTGCTTGCCGATCTCGTACTCACTGGAGTGCCGACCGGCCATGAGACTGAAGACGGGCTGCTCGGAGAGATCCGGGCGCATGTCGACATCACGGTGCCGGTGCTGACACTGACCGACGCCGACGAGCTCGCATCGCCCGCGCATCTGGAAGGTGTGGGGCCCGTCGATCCGGCCACCGCGCGCATTCTGACCGGAAACGTAGCCGGGTTCGACCGAATCTTGACGGATCCGGTGTCGGGAATGGTGCTCGGGGTGGACAGGTATCGTCCCTCCGCGGAAATGCGTCGGTATCTGCGAGCGAGGGACCGGCGGTGCCGATTCCCGGGGTGCAGGTTGGTGGCGAGGCTGTGCGACGACGATCACACGATCGATCATGCGCTCGGAGGCGCAACAGCGCTCACGAACCTGGCCGATTTCTGTCGCCGACATCATGTGACCAAGCACAATACGCCGTGGCAGGTTCGACAACTCGGCGGTGGAGTTCTGGAATGGACCAGTCCCACCGGCAGGATCTACATCGATCGCCCTCCTGGCATCGCGACACACGTCACCTTCGACGACGTCGAAGATCGGATGCCCGTGAAGGCTCCGTTCTGACCGTCCACGATGGCCGATTGAGTTCGCGCTAGCGCGCTGCGATGGATGATCCGAATGTGTAGTCTGGCGCGGCGCGCATTGGTGGATGCCACTCCCAGGTGGTACACAGAAAGGGCACAGGTTCCACCGGAGGGGAGGAGCCTGCTTTTTATTGAGGGGACGCATGAGCGATTCGAATATTGACAACGAGGGCACGGTGCCGGAGGCCGCGGTTCCAGAGGTGGCCGTTCCAGAGGTGACCGTGCCAGCACCACCGGCACCCGTTTTTCCGTCGGCGCCGGTCACACCGGTCACACCGGCTGAGCCTGCCATTGCTGGACCTGCCGTCGCCGGGCCTGCCGCGCCTGCCGCGCCAGCCGTCGCCGCACCCACGCTCACGCCAGAGGTGAAGGGACATCTGCTCCGCGGACTGTCCACGGCAGGTATCGCTGTCGGAGGCGCGTTCGTTGCCGGACTCATCCTGGCAATCGCCGTGGTCCTTACTGCGGGCAGCTCCTTGGGAGATCTTGGTCTGCCTATCTCGGTCGATGCCTTCAGCGGTATCGGCGGCTTCGTGCTCATCGCGTTCACGCTCGCCGGCTTCGTGTTCGGTGGGGAGATCAGCCTGCAGGTCTCCACAGGCATTGGCGGATTCGGTGCCAACGCGGGCGGTGCGCTTTGGGCGTTCCCGCTGACTCTCACGGTCGCGGTCCTCGTACTGCTTCTCTGGTGGAGCATCCGTCAGGAGCGCACTGCGCCGCTGCGCGGCATCCGCAATCGACTGCTCTTCAGCGGCGGAGTGGGGCTCGCCACGAGCCTCGTGCTGGTCATCCTCACGTTGATCTTCACCATCCGGCAGGGCGGCAGCGGCGTCGAGATCGCGATCAGCAGCGCCGGCTTCCGGATCGTGTTGTTCGGCACGATCCTGGTCGGCGGCACGGTCTTCCTCGGCCGCGTCATCGGTGCACGGGCTCGTGCAGGCGTGAACTGGTTGCGCGCCATCGGCGACAGCATCACTGTGCTGCCCAGGTTCGTCCGCGAGGCGCTGTTCTACACGGCCGGCCTCACGTTCGTGTTCGGCGTGATCACCGTGATCTTCGGCACGATCCTCCTGTGGGATCAGATCGGAGCCGGTGCGCTTCCTGTGGTGATCTTCGGTCTGCTTAACCTCATCGGCATCCCGATCATCATCGGACACCTGGGCGGTTTCACCCTGCACTCGGGGCTCGGATCCTTCGGGGGCGTCGAGACGATGACCGTCTTCAGCACCAGCGGCTGGTCATGGCTGCTCGTCGTGGTCGCGCTGCTGTTCTCGGTGGTCGCCGCGGTATGGATCGGAACGCGGCGTCCACGCAAGGTCGGGCTGAACCTCGTCGATGCGTGGAAGTTCCCGGTGGTCATCTTCGGCGCCTGGGTGCTGCACGGACTGTTCACCTTTGGCCTCACGGTCCAGGGCGGAGGCTCATTCGGCAGCGTCGGCGGGAGCGGCACGGCGGGTCTCGCGCTGGCTGTATGGACTCCGGTGGTGTTCCTCATCTGGGCGGCGGCGATCGAGTTTGGCGCGCAGTACCTGCCCGCGATCCTGTACGGTCTCTCGCCGCAGGTGCACGCATTTGTCGCAGGTCGCGCAACGGTCGGCACCTGGGTGGCTGCTCCCGCAGCCGCTGCCGGCGCCGGTGTCGCTGGCGTTCCCGGCAGTCACGACCTGATTCTCGGTGGTGCGCCGCAGGCTGAGGGCGAGGCGGCTATGCAGGCGGTCCCGCCGATTGAACCGCCCAAGCCGCTCAGCCCCGCAGCGAAGAAGGGTCTGCTGTGGAGCGGCATCGGTGTCGGCGCAGTGATCGTGCTGGGCATCGTGGGTGCGGTGGGCGTATCCGTCCTCAACAGCACACGCACGGCGGATGCGGTCGCACTCACCTACCTGGGGCACATTGCCAGCGGAAATGCCTCGGCGGCGAACGCGCTCGTCGACCCGGATGTCTCAAACGCGGCACGCGCACACCTGACAGATGAAGTGTTGAAGTCGGCGACCGAGCGGATCTCCGACGTCTCCGTCCGATCGATCGGGATCGACGGGAGCGACCAGGCTTACCTGGAAGTTTCATTCAAGCTCGACGGAGTGACGCAGGACGGCACCCTCACGGCGGAGAAGGGCGAACATGAGTGGCTCGTCCTCAACACGTGGAAGATCTCCACGCCCCTCGTCCAGAATGTGCGTATCGACGTCGACGGACCTGGCGCGCTGTCGATCGGGGATGTGCCGCTCGACATCGATGAAAGCTCCTCATATCGCAGCACCGAGGTCGCGCTCTACCCGGCCATCTACGAGGTCACGTCTGACGGTGATGGGCTGTACGAGCTCGAGTCCTCGCAGCTGCAAGTCGGTGCAGGCCTGGTTGCGAGCACGTATTTCGTGTTCGCTCCGACCGAGAAGCTCGTCGAAGAGGTGCAGCAGCAGGTGAACACGCTGCTGGACACGTGCGCCGAATCAACCGCGGCTCGGTCCGACGGATGCCCGCTTCGCACGTACGTCTACCCGTCCGACACTCCGGTCGCCTGGACCATCATCAGCTATCCGACGATCGAGCTCACGAGCGACGGGCTACGTTTCTCCGCGGATGGCGGCGAGGCGACAGCTGCATACACCGAAACGAGTTTCGGTTCGTCTGAGGATGTCACGGATGAAGTGTCCATCTCGTTCTACGGTGAAGTCGAGATCTCTGACGGCGACGTGAAGGTGACGTACAGCTACTAGCGACACGTGTGCTGCGCCGGCCGCCCGGATGGTGTCCGGCGCAGCACACACCGACGTCCCGCAGGTCGATCACGGATTGCGGTGATCGCCCGACGGGTCAGGATTCGTTCGGAACGATGATCCAGAGCAGGATGTACGCCCAAAGCGACAGCCCGGCGAACAGCACGGCAAGCACAGTGATCACGCGAACCGTCGTCGGGCTGACACCGAACCGGGTGGCGAGCGCGGAGCACACTCCTGCGATGACGCGACCCTTGCGGGGCCGTACGAGAGGATTCATGCACCCATCCTGCCTCCCGCGACCGTTCGGCAAAACCCCTGCTCGTCGATTTCCAGCGTGAGGTCGAGCTCGAGTCGTCCCAGGAACGCGTCATCGTGGCTCACGACCAGCACTGCACCGCGGTAGGCGCGCAGAGCATCGACGAGTTGATCGACCGTGTCTAGATCGAGATTGTTCGTCGGTTCGTCCAGCACCACGAGGTGTGGTGCGGGGTCAGCCAACAGCAGCTTCGCCAGCGCAACCCGGAAGCGCTCACCGCCAGACAATGTGGCTACTGGACGGTCGCTCGTGTCGCCGCGGATCAGGAATCGCGCCAGACGATTGCGCAGGTCTTTCTCGGGAATGCTCGGCGCAGCCTCGGCGATGTTCTCGACTACCGAACGGGATTCGTCGAGCCCGTCGATGCGCTGCGGCAGGTACCCGATCCGGTCGGTGTGGGCTTCAGCGATGAGAGCGCCGTTTTGGCCGCCGTCCACCAGACGCTGCAAGAGCGTCGTCTTGCCGATGCCGTTGCGACCGATCAGCGCCACTCGCTCCGGACCTTGGATCACCCAGGACCGCTCTCCATCGCTGATCGTGGCGATGCGTCGAGAGCTCGACACACCCGGATCGGGCAACTCGATCTTCATCGACGCGTCGCCGCGCACCCGTCGACCGGCCTCGTCGAGCGCAGCGCGCGCGTCATGCTCCTTCTCCGCGACCTCGGTGCGCAGCTTTCCCGCCGACACCTGGGCAGCCATCTTCCTGCCGTTCGCGATGATCTTCGGCACTCGCTTCTCAACGAATGCCTTGTTGGCCATGCGCGCGCGGCCCGCGAGTTTCGTCTCGGCCTCGATGCGCTGGCGCTTCTCCTTCTTCAGGCTCTGCTTCGCATCGCGTTCGGCCTGACGCGCAGCATCCTGCTCGGCATCCAGCCAGGCGCGCCATGCGGAGTATCGCCCGCCGAACACGCTCAAGTTGTGCGCATACAGCTCGGCCGTGTCATCCATCAGCTCGAGGAGTGACACATCATGGCTGACGACGATCAGCGTTCCCTTCCAGGAGCGCACCATGTCGGCGAGCTTTGCGCGAGCATCGCGGTCGAGATTGTTGGTCGGCTCGTCCAGCAGCGTGATCGGCGCGTGCCGAAGGCGGATGCCTGCAATCGCGACGAGTACCGCCTCACCGCCGGAGAGTTCACCGACGCTGCGGTCGAGGAACGATGGATCGAGGCCTGCCTCGGCCAATGACACCTCGGCGCGTGCCTCGATGTCCCAGTCGTCGCCGACCGCGTCGAAGTGCTCCGATGCGACGTCGCCGGCGGCGATGGCGCGGACGGCGTCGAGGGCATCCACGACGCCGAGCAGCTCAGCGACTCGTCGATCGGTGTCGAGAGTGAGGCGCTGCGGCAGGTACGCGACGTCACCGGTGGTGGCGATGTATCCCGTTGTGGGGGTCAGATCGCGGGCGATCAGGCGCAGCAGCGTGGACTTGCCTGAGCCGTTGCGGCCGACCAGGCTGGTGCGTCCGTCGCCGAACGATCCGGTGAGCCGGTCGAGTGCAGTGGAGCCGTCCGGCCAGGTGAATGAGAGGCGGTCGAGGGTGACCGATGCGTGAGGGGTGTGCAATGACAATGGGTATCTCCCGAAGATGTGCGGATGCACTGACACGGGTCGCCGCTCGACGCCGAGAAGGCGGAGGCGAAACCGGTGGGAAGGATCGTCGTGTCAGCGCGCGGAAAGAGGAGCGCGGAGGCGACAGATCAGATCAATGAACTTCCAAACACGGCGGACAGGACTCGTCGATGCTACCCGGGCGTGTCGCGAATGTCCACCGTCCGGAGGATGCCGCGGCGTCTGAGACCTCGTACGGTGGAGTCATGGCTGACAACGAGATGAGCGGCAGCGAGATGCGCCAGCGACTGAGTTGGGGTGCCGGCATCGCCATTGGCATGGGTGTCGGCGTCGCCACGGGGTCGGCGTTGGACAACATGGGCGTCGGAATCGGGATCGGCATTGCGATCGGCGTGGCTTTCGCGATTGCGATCGGCTCAATCGGGCGGCGCCGCAGGCCGAAGGCCGATGACGCCGTTGAAGACTTTCCCGACGAGGATGCTCCGGGCTCAGCCCGCTGAGTCGTCCCGCCACTTCTCCAGAAAGATCTTCACGTCGAGCAGTTCGGCCTCGGAGATGCTGTGGGTGAGGCCGGGGTAAACGCGTCCGGTGAGCTCTGAGTGGCCGGGTAGCCACTGCGATGTGTGTGCGATCAGGGGCGCCGGAATCACGTCATCGTTCGTGCCTCGGCCCCAGAACACCGACGGGCGCGATTCTTGCAGTGCCTCATCATCTGGCAGATCACCGGGTGAGGCGTAGCCACTGAGGGCGACGACAGCGCCGAAGCGCGCAGCATCCAACCGCAACGCCTGCAGCGACACCGCGGCGCCCTGTGAGAAACCGAGCAGCGCGATCCTCGGCGATTCGCCGGCCTGGGCAGTCGGCACATTGCCGGCATGAGCATCCAGCCAGTCGAGCACGGCGCGCGCGGCGTGGGTTACCGCATCCGGATCTCGACCATTCAGGCCGTCGATCGGATACCACGAGCGACCAGGCGCCGGCCACGGCGGCGTCAGAGGGGCAGCGATCGACGCCACGGCGATGCCCTCAGGAAGATAGGGAACGAGCCCGAACAGGTCATGCTCGTCGGCGCCATAGCCATGCAGCAGCACGAGTAACGGCAGTCCGTTGCGGGTGTCGGGAGCCCAGCGCGTAGCATCCGCGTCGAGTGTCAGGTTGTCGCTCACAGACACCATCCTGCCAGCGAGCGCGGACACTGGTAGAAATGAGACATGGCGGTGCGCACACCAGATCCGGATCCCGAGGGCTCCGATGACGATCTCTCTCAGTTCAGCGAGTTGCCTTCAGACGCGACTAATCCCGGATGGCTGAGCGAGGTCGAACTCGCCGAGGCGCGACGACATATACCCATGCTGTACGTCGAGGCGATTCCGGTGCGCACCGATGGGGCAGGAGTGGTCACTGAGATCGGCATCCTGTTGCGCTCCACGCCGATGGGCGAGATGACTCGCACGATCGTCTCTGGACGCGTGCGTTATGGCGAGCCGGTGCGCGATGCGCTGTTCCGGCACATCGAGAACGATCTGGGGCCGATGGCCTTCCCGCTGCTGCCGCCGCAGCCGCTGCCGTTCACCGTGGCCGAGTACTTCCCGATTCCTGGGGTCAGCGCCTACCACGACGACCGTCAGCACGCGGTGTCACTTGCGTTCGTCGTGCCGGTTACCGGCACCTGCGAGCCGCGTCAGGATGCGCTCGAAGTGACCTGGTTCTCTCCGGAGGCGGCGGCATCCGATGCAGTCTCTGCCGAGATGGAAGGAGGGCGCGGCACACTCATCCGCCACGCCCTCGCGAGTCTGGGTCTGCTGCGCTGACTCACCCCGCCGGCCAGCCCGCCCGCCGCGCTGCGGGCGAGCTGGAGTTGGGGCGGGGTGAGAACCTAGCCGGCGGTCACGCCACCATCGGCGACGAATTCCGCACCGGTGGCGAAGCTGGCGTCGTCACTGGCGACGAAAGCGATCATCGCTGCCATCTCCTCGGGCTTGCCCAGGCGTCCCATCGGCGTGCCAGCGATCAGCATGTCGCGGTCGGTGTCGCCGAGGATCGGGGTGTCAATGAATCCGGGGTGCACGGAGTTCACGCGCACACCCTCCTTGGCCCAGCCCAGAGCCGTGGTCTTGGTGAGCAGACGTACGGCACCCTTAGCTGCGTGGTAGGCCGGGCTCACGCCCGACCCGACGATCCCGTACATCGAGCTGATGTTTACGACCGAGCCGTTGCCGCTCTTCTTGAGTGCCTCACCTGCGGCCTTCATGCCGAGGAACACGCTGGTCTGGGTGACGGCGACGACCTTGTCCCAGGTTGCGAGCGAGGTCACCTCGATCGGCTCGGTGTCGCCGATGCCGGCATTGTTCACGAGGACGTGCAGCCCGCCGAACGTATCGACGGTCTTTGCCACGGCGTCGATCCAGCCGTCTTCGCTGGTGACGTCGAGATGGATGAAGAGGCCCTTGCCACCGGACTTCTCGATCTCAGCGACGATCTGAGCGCCCAGGTCATCCTGCACGTCGGCGATCACGACCGTCCCGCCCTCGGATGCGATGCGCAGCGCTGTCGCCTTACCAATTCCGCTGGCGCCGCCGGTAACCAGTGCAACGCGGCCTTCGAAACGAGTCATGATCTCCTCTTTCCTCAGTGAACGACCGCCAGCAAGGCGCTGCGGCCGTGTATTGAGTACAACGAAAAGACCCTAGTTTCTATTCCAATGAATGGATACTAGGACGTCGTGAGCCGGCCGATCTCGGCGATAAAGGCATCCACATCGCTCTCCTGCGTGTCGAAGCTGCACATCCAGCGCACCTCGTTCTTCGCGGCATCCCAGTCGTAGAAACGGAACGACTCGCGCAGCGTGTCGGCGACGCCCTCGGGCAGCGTCGCGAAGACGCCGTTCACTCGCGTCTCCTGGGTGAACTCGACACCCCGGATCGTTCCCCCGAGAAGCCCCGCTTCGATGCCGGCGCGCAGACGTGCGGCCATCGCGTTGGAGTGGCGCGCGTTGCGCAGCCACAGATCGCCCTCGAGTAGCGCGATCAGCTGTGCGGAGATGAAGCGCATCTTCGAGGACAGCTGCATGTTGTACTTGCGCCCGTAGATCAGACCGGCGGATGCTTCGGGATCCAGCACGACGACCGCCTCGCCGAGCATGGCGCCGTTCTTCGTGCCGCCGAAGCTGAGCACATCAACCCCGGCATCGCGCGTGAAGGCGCGAAGCGGCAGGTCGAGGGCCGCCGCGGCGTTGGAGAGTCGGGCACCGTCCATGTGCAGGCGCATGCCGTGGCCGTGCGCGTGATCGGCCAGCGTGCGAATCTCCTCGGCCGTGTAGAGCGTGCCGAGCTCAGTGGACTGTGTGATCGAGACGACCAGCGGCTGCGCGCGGTGCTCATCGCCCCAGCCCCAGGCCTCGCGGTCGACGAGTTCCGGAGTGAGCTTGCCATTCTCCGTCGGCACCGTGAGCAGCTTCATCCCGCCGATCCGCTCCGGGGCACCGCCCTCGTCGACGTTGATATGCGCGGTGGATGCCGTGATCACCGCACCCCAGCGAGGAAGCATCGACTGCAGGCCGACGACGTTCGCACCGGTGCCGTTGAACACCGGAAAGACCTGGATGCCGTCGCCGAGGTGGCCGCGGAAGACCTCCTGCAGGCGCTCGGTGTACTGGTCCTCGCCGTACGCGACCTGGTGTCCGTCGTTCGCCGCGGCGATCGCCGCGAGGACCTCGGGGTGGATGCCGGAGTAGTTGTCCGACGCGAATCCCCGGATCGCGGGGTCATGCAGTGTGCTCACCGAACCAGCCTATGTCGGATGCTCGAACGAGTGTCGAAGTTGCTCTGTCGAATGTCGGCGGCGATGATTATTCTCTCCCTATGGAGCCGAAGACGGCAGCAGCCGACCAAGCGAAGATGATCGCGCACCGCGCGTTCGTGAACGTCCTGGTCAACACTCTCATCGCCAATGTGACGACGAGCTTCTTGTGGTTCGCTCTGACGTTCTGGGTGTACATCGAGACGCAGTCAGTGCTCGCGACGGGCATCATCGGCGGCGCCTACATGCTGTTCGTGGCGTTCTTCGCGATGGTGTTCGGAACGATCGTTGACCGACATCGAAAACATGCGGTGATGGTGCTCTCGAGCGTGGTCTCGGCCGTGGCCTTTGCGGTGGCGGGCGTGCTCTACCTGTGGCGACCGGAGTCTGATCTGTTGAACCTCGGCGGACCGTGGTTCTGGCTGTTCGCCGGCATCATCCTGTTCGGCGGTGTGATCGAGCAGTTGCGCAACATCGCGCTATCGACGACGGTCACGCTTCTCGTCGAGGAGGAGAAACGCGCGAACGCGAACGGTCTGGTCGGCACGGTGCAGGGCATCGCGTTCATGGTGACGAGCGTGTTCTCGGGGCTGTCGATAGGTCTGCTGGGCATGGGCTGGACGCTCGTGATCGCGATCGTCGCGATGGGTGTGACATTCGTGCACCTGTGGTTCATCCACATCCCCGAGAGCAAGCCGCATCCCGATCCGAATGCATCGAGCGCCTTGGACTTCCGCGGCAGCGTCACGGCGATCCGGCTCGCTCCTGGGCTCTTCGCGCTGATCATCTTCTCGACGTTCAACAACCTCATCGGCGGTGCGTACATGGCGCTCATGGACCCCTATGGGCTGACGCTGTTCTCTGTGGAAATGTGGGGGATCGTGCTGGGCGTGACCTCGACCGGTTTCCTGATCGGCGGGGCCATGGTGGCCAAATTCGGCCTCGGCAAGAAGCCGATGCGGACCATGCTCCTCGTGGTGATCGCGATGGGGCTGCTGGGCGCAGTCTTCATGATCCGCGAGTGGTGGCCGTTGTACGCGATCGGCATCTGGCTGTACATGGCGCTGGTGCCGCCGGTGGAAGCGGCAGAGCAGACCGTGATCCAGAAGGTCGTGCCGTTCGAGCGGCAGGGCAGGGTGTTCGGGGTCGCGGCGGCGATGGAAGCCGGTGCCGCGCCGATCACGGCGTTCATGATCGCGCCGATCGCGGAGTTCCTGATCATCCCGTATATGAAGACTCCGGCCGGTCAGCAGCGCTGGGGCTGGCTGCTGGGCGAGGGGGAGGCCCGCGGCATCGCACTGGTCTGCTTCTTCGCCGGAATGATCATGGTCGTCGTCGGCATCCTCGCCTTCTTCACGCGCTCGTACCGCAGGCTCACCGAGCTGTACGCACACGCGCCTGTTCAGCAGATGGGCGAGGCAGATGCAGGCTCGGATGGTGGGGGTACGGGTACGGGTACGGGTACGGGTACGGGTACGGGTGCGGGTACGGCTACCTCTGGTGCGGATGCGGGTGACCAGGTTGCACCTGATGTCGGGCCGCCGGTGCGCGGGTTCCCGCCGTCGATCCCCGAGCCGCGTCAGTGAGCGCGTCCGCGCGGCTCAGGCCAGGTCGATCACCCGGTCGTTGAGCTCGGCGGCCTCCGCTGCCCAGAGACTCACGACGGCACGCGCGAGCGACTCCGGATCGAGCGCCTTTGCGCGGAAGATGACGGATGCTGCGCGCAGCGGCTCGCCGGAATCCCGAGCACCCTTCGCGAACCCCTGCGCAACGGCCCTAGCCCAGGCTTCACTCGCAGCCTTGACCGCAGCGTAGTTCGCTCCTCCTGCGAGCGGCCGCGCGACGGCTACGGAGGACACGATCGCGAAGCGGCCCGCATCCGAGGCGCGCAGCGCCGAATCGAACGCACGACTCGTCGCACGCACAGCCTGGAGCGCAGGGAGCAGTGCATCGAAGTCCTCATCGGACTGCCCGGCAAGACCTCCGCCTCCGCGCCAGCCGCCGACGAGCGAGATGACGCCGTCGACCGGGCCGAGCCGCGCGGCAAGCTCGGTCATCGAGGCAAGTGACATGGCATCGGCCACCTCAACCTCCGCGCCAGCATCCCGAAGTGCGGCAAGCCGCTCCGCCGAACGCCCAGTCGCGACCACTCGGGCGCCCGCTGCGATCAGAGCCTGTGCGACTGCCAGCCCGGCCGCACTCGTCGCGCCGGCGAGCAAGACAGTGCGCCGTGACGCACTCACCTTGCACCCCCGAGCGCGAACCTCGGAGATGTACGCATTCTTCGGACGAACTGATCCGAAACGTCCGAAGAAGCTGAACTTCTCCGAAGATGCCGCACGCCGCATTCACTCATCGCTGCCACGGATCCCGGCCGTCGACTCGATCACCGGTCGCATCTTCTTCTCCAGCGCCTCGAAGAACATCGACAGCGGAAACTCATCGTCCAGCACTTCGTCGGTGTAGCCCTTCGGCATGCCGGCGAGTACGTCATCCGACAGCCCGCGCGCCCAGACCGAGGCGGGATTCGGCGCCAGCACGCCGCGAACCAGCTCGTACGCCGCGAGCCAGTGCGCCTTCTTCGGCCGATCGATCGAGCGCCAGTACAACTCGTCGATCGCATCGCCGAGCGCGATCACCGCATCCGGCACCTCGGGCCAGTCGAACGTGAGCTGCGTGTCGGTCCAGTGCAGCACGCCGCGCTGATGCAGCCATGCGAACAGCAGCTGCCCGCCGAGCCCGTCGTAGTTGCGCACGCGCGAGCCGGTGATCGCGAAGCGGAAGATCCGGTCGAAGATCACGGCATACTGCACGAGAGACGCGTGCTCGCACATCTGCTGCTCGATGGCCGACAGGTCATCCCGCGCAGACAGCCGCTTCTGAATCGCCACCGACTCCCGAAACGCGGTCAGGTCGCAGCGCAGCTCTTCCAACGAGTACAGGAAGTACGGCATCCGCTGCTTGATCATGAACGGGTCGAACGGCAGATCGCCGCGCATGTGCGTGCGGTCGTGAATGATGTCCCACATCACGAACGTCTTCTCCGTGAGGTCCTGGTCATCCAGCATCCGCGTCGCATCCGCGGGCAGATCGAGCTTGGTGATCTCGGATGCCGCGCGCACCACACGCCGGTAACGCGCAGCCTCGCGGTCCTGGAAGATCGCACCCCAGGTGAAGGTCGGTATCTCGCGCATCGCGACGGTTTCGGGAAACAGCACGGCCGAGTTCGTGTCGTAGCCGGGGGTGAAGTCGATCAGCCGCAGCGAGACGAACAGCTTGTTTCCGTAGTCTCCGGCCTCGAGTTCGGCAATGAACTCGGGCCAGATCGCCTCGACGATCAGCGCCTCGACCAGCCGGTCCGGCGAGCCGTTCTGCGTGTACATCGGAAAGATGACGAGATGGCGGATGCCGTCAACCCGGTGCTGCTGCGGCTGGAACGCGACGAGTGAGTCGAGGAAGTCCGGCACGCCGAATCCCCCCGCAGCCCACCGCTCGAAGTCTGTGATGGATGCCGCGAGGTACTCCGCATCGTGCGGGAAAGCAGGCGCCAGCGCCCGAATTGCAGCGGTGATCGCCGCGACGTGCGCGTGCGCGGTTTCGTGAGCACCAGGGATCGACCCGTCCTTCACCTGCAGCTCGCGCAGCGCGATTGCGGCATCCTTCATCTGCAGCCACGCCGCAGAGGTTTCGGCAGCGCGGGCATCCTCGACGACCTCGGGTTCGCCGATGATGGCATTGAGCTGGGCGGGAGTTGTAGACATCGGGACCTCCGATCGCGAGTATGGCGGAATGTTTACGGTTGAATCGATGATTCACCGATATTCTTCCACTTATGGAAGATGCTGTCGACCGTCGGATCATCACCGAGATCTCGCATGATGCGCGGGCCACGCTGGCGCAGCTCTCGGAGGCCGTCGGGCTTTCGAGTTCCGCCGTGCAGTCACGGCTGCGCAGGCTCGAATCCCGTGGCGTCATCACCGGCTACCGGCCGATCCTCGACCCGGAGGCGCTGGGCAAACCGCTGGCGGCGTTCATCGAGATCACGCCTCTGGACCCCGCCCAGCCGGACAATGCGCCCGAACTGCTGGAGCCCATCGCCGAGATCGAGGCGTGCCATTCGATCGCGGGCAATGCGAGCTACATGCTGTTCGTCCGAGTGGCTTCGCCGCGGGCGCTGGAGCAGCTCGTGAGTGATGTGCGCCTCACTGCGAACGTCAGCACGCGGACCACAGTCGTGCTGCAGACGTACTACGAGCACCGGCCGATCGCCGTCGAGGAATGAAGGTCCGGTCCCCAGTACGATTCTCTTGTGTGCTCTCGCACGCGCTCTGAGGGGACCACGATCATCACCATCCGTCTGCGGCGGCTCGCTCTCGCTGCACTCTTCCTCGTTCCCGGTATCGGAATCGCTTCCTGGGTCACCCGCACCCCGGACATTCGCGACCTGCTCGGCGCATCGACGCTGGAGATGGGGCTCGTGCTGTTCGGGCTTTCGCTCGGCTCGATGCTGGGCATTCTCGTGTCGGGGCTGCTCGTCGCACGCTTCGGAGCGCGTCCCGTCATCGCGGCGGGCGCGAGCACGATCGTCATCAGCATGCCGACGATCGGCGTGGGTGCGGGGCTCGGCGAGCCGTTTCTTGTCGCAGTGGGGCTCTTCCTTTTCGGCGCGGGCATGGGCGGCGGAGAAGTCGTGCTCAATGTCGAGGGCGCCGACGTCGAACGGCTGACGGGTCGATCATTCCTGCCTCAGATGCACGGATTCTTCAGCCTTGGCACCGTCATCGGCGCGTTGATCGGAATGTTCGCCACTGCATCCGCCTTCCCTGTCCAACTGCACCTGATTCTGGTGGGCGTCGTCGCACTTCTCGCGGTGATCTTCTCGGTGCCGCGGATCCCCGCGGGAACGGGGCGCGTCGAGCGCACCGCATCCGGAGCCGTGCGCCGTTCGAACACACACCTGTGGCGTGATCCGACCCTGCTGCTGATCGGTGTCATCATCCTGGCGATGGCACTGGCGGAGGGTACGGCGAATGACTGGCTGCCGCTGGTGATGGTCGACGGGCACGGGTTCGATGCGGCATCTGGATCAGCGATCTACGCGGTGTTCGCAGCCGCGATGACGACCGGTCGGTTCATCGGAGCATGGTTCATCGACCGTTTCGGCCGGGCTGTGGTGCTCTGCGCCAGCGGAGTATTCGCGACGATCGGCCTGGCGATCATCATCTTCGTAGACGGTCAGGCGGCGGCAACGGCGGCTGTGATTCTCTGGGGGCTGGGGGCGTCCCTCGGATTCCCGGTGGCGATCTCAGCGGCGGGAGATTCCGAGGTCGATTCCGCTGCCCGGGTGTCGCTGGTTGCCACGCTGGGGTATGTTGCGTTCCTCGTCGGTCCGCCTGCGCTCGGCTTCGCCGGTGACGAGTTCGGACTGCGTGCGGCGCTGATCATTCCACTGGTGCTCGTCGCGCTAGCCGCGGTTGCTGCGGTCGCGTACGGGCGACGGATGCGCGGCGCGGTCGAGGTCGAGCGCGTGGCGTAATCATAGACGGGCTCCGATCATCGCCTCGCCGAGCGGCGTGCGGGTGTGCAGCATCCGATTGCCGTCGCGTTCGCTGGCGATGAGCCCGCACTCGCGCAGCACCGTGAGGTGATGGGATGCCGTCGACACTGCGACACCGGTATCCACAGCGACCTGTGACGTGGTGCGTGCAGCGTGAGCGGCGAGCAGAATGTCGGCGCGGGCCGGGCCAATCAGCGCGCTGAGCGCTTCTGCTGTGGATGCCGGATCGCGCGCCCATTCGGCGGTGACACCGCGTGCGGGGTAGAAGAGTGTGGGCTGCGCCGGCGGCTCGGTCAGCACCATGCATCCCCATGACGACATCACCGATGGCACCAGTACGAGTCCGCTTCCGCGGCAGTCGACCTGCTCGCTGTGCACGCGCATCTCGACGCGCACCGCGCCGTCGCCCCAGCTCACCTTCGGATCCAATCCCGCGGCCATCGAGGCCAGTCCATCAGTGGCGATCGTGCGAGAGCGGACCGCGATGTCTGCGCGCAGCATCCGCTCCAGCTGCGTCCATACTGGCTCGAGCGACGCTGCCCATACTTCTTCCCAAGCGTCCGCGATCTGCGCACGCGCACGCCGTGGGTCGGAGCGCATCGCACGCAAAAGCTGCTGCCGATCACCAGACGAACGCAGGATCATCTTGTCGAGGTCGACGCGCATCGGGCCGAGGTCTGCCACGCGCAGGGCGGCCACCTCGTCTGTCGGAGTCAGGTCCCACCGCGGCGTCGTGGTGAGGAAATCCGGGAGATAGCCGTCGCTGCCGATCACCTGGCTGAGCAGGGCGAAGGCATCGCGGGGGAGTCGCCCGCGCGCATCGCGTAGCCATCCCCACATCAGCGGATGCTGCGCTGGCCGCAGCAGGATGCGCACCGCGTGCGCAAGTTCGTGGCCGGGAGAGACGCCAAAGCGCACCGCCTGGATGTCGCCGGGGCTGAGATGGAAGTCCACGAAGTTTCGACCCACATCGAAACTCTAGGAGACCCGGCACGATCCGTCGAGAGTGGAGACATGAACAGCAACATTCAATCTCTGAAGGAGTAACCATGTCTTTCCAGGCATACCTCGACAACATCGAGACCAAGACCGGACTCACCCCTCGCCAGTTCATCGCCCTCGCCCGCGAGAAGGGGTTCGACGAGACCACCAAGGCGACGCCGATCATCGCCTGGCTGAAAGAGGACTACGCGCTCGGCCAGGGTCATGCGATGTCGCTTGTGCACGTGATCACCAAGGGGCCGCAGATCAGCGTCAAACATGTCGGGTCCGGTGGCACGCATGCGGATGCGACAGACACGTTGTGGCTGGACGGCAAGGACAGCAACCCGAACTGATCGGGTTCGGCAGCCATCGGCAGGCGGACTAAGATCCGTACCGTGGCAGCATCCTCGAAGCGCAAGACGTCGGCACCCAACCGGAAGCCGGTTCGCACCAGCGGCAACCCCGCCAGACGGCCCATCGTCGAGGCCCCGCCGATTACTGCGCGTGACTGGATCGGCGCTGCGCGCCTGCGCACGCTTCCCCTCGCGATCGCTCCGGTCATCATCGGCACCGGCGCTGCCCAGATCATCGATCACGAACTGCACTGGGTCATCGCGCTGGCCTGCCTCGCCGTTGCGGTGCTGCTGCAGATCGGCGTGAACTTCACGAATGACTACAGCGACGGCATCCGCGGCACCGATGCGCACCGCGTGGGGCCCGCCCGCCTGACCGCCTCCGGTCGCGTGAATCCGCGCTCCGTGCTCAAAATCGGTTTCGTTTTCTTCGCGCTCGCCGCGATCGTGGGGCTCACGATCGTGATTCGCACCGGTCAGTGGTGGATGCTGGCGGTCGGCGCCGCGTGCATCATCGCCGCGTGGTTCTACACCGGCGGCAAACGCCCATACGGATACTTCGGTCTCGGCGAGGTCTTCGTCTTCATCTTCTTCGGGCTCGTCGCCACACTCGGAACCACGTGGGTGCAGGCGTTCTACCTGCCACAAGAAGCGTGGATCGGTGCGATCGCCGTCGGGCTCTTCGCCTGCGGTGTACTGCTCGCCAACAACCTGCGCGACATCGACCAGGACCGTGCGGTCGGAAAGCGCACGCTGACGGTGCTGATCGGCCGCCGGGCGACGCAGGTCGTCTACACCGTGTTCATGGTGGTGCCGTTCCTGCTGTCGAGCTTCATCGCGCTGCTGTACCCGATCGCGTGGCTCGCACTGATGGCTCTGCTGGCTGGCATCCCGGCGATCATCATCGTGTGGTCGTACCGCCAGGCGCGCGAACTGGTCGTCGCCCTCGGCCTCACATCGCTCACCGCGCTGGTCTACGCCGGCGCGCTGTACTGGGCATTCGCCGGCTGATTTCGACTGGCCGGCCCGCAACCTCAGACGAGGGCGGCGACGAGCAGGATGAAGGCGGCGATGATGACGACGAGCCGAACGTAATGGAAGCGTTCCCAACGCTGTAACAGCTGCTTCCAATCGGCAGGCCGGTTCTCAGGGGTCCACGTCTTGTTCAGATTGTTGATCGGGACGAGCAGTAGAACCGACATGACCACGCCGAGTATCAGCAGCGCGCCCGCAGTGGCCACGAGTCCGGTGCCAGGGCCATGCCATCTGGCGACTGTCCAGACCGCGACCAGGACGAGTGAGCCGATGTACCAGACCGGCATCACCGCGCCGAGCATCCGCCCGGCGTGGGCATGGCCGCGTTGTCTGCTGTCGTCGGGGAGCGCGTTGAGGATCCGGTTCAGGACGAAGACGACGGAGAACTCCACCCCGACCATCACGCCGACGGCAACGGTGGAGACGACTTCGAGAACATTGAGCATGATGACTCCTGATCTAGTGCTGCTAGGTAGCAAATCGATGCTAAACATAGTTTCGCTTGATTGTCTAGCAGCGCTAGAATTCGGTCATGTCGGTACAGAAACGCAAGGAGCGTGAACGGGCGGAGCGGGAGCGACTCATCGTGGCGACTGCCCGCGAACTCGCGGAGCAGCAGGGCTGGGATGCGGTCACCACGCGCCGGCTCGCCGAGCGCATCGAGTACAGCCAGCCCGTCCTCTACAGCCACTTTCGCGGCAAGCGGGAGATCATCGGCGCCGTAGCACTGGAGGGCGCCGCCGAGTTGGCCGCGGTGGTGCGGGCGGTGACCGCCGCCGCAGACGACCCGCATGCCCGGGTCGCTGCACTCGCTCGTGCGTACCTTGATTTCGCTGCACGCAACCCGGCGGTCTATGACGCCTTGTTCCAGCTCGACGGCGGCCTTGCGTACGCGCAGGAGGAAACGCCAGAACCGCTCAAGGATGCCTTCGCCGCGCTGCGGGAGAGCCTGGGTGAGGTCGCCGGGGATGGCGTGAACCGGGGGCTGTTCACCGAGGTATTCTGGGCTTCCCTGCACGGGCTGGCGACCTTGACCCGGGCGGGGCGGCTGGTGCCGGAGGATGCCGCGCAGAGGGTGGAGTTGCTGGTGGACCGACTCGCGGTGGTGTGACGCACCGCCACGGAGGCTACGCGGCGGCGCCGGGCTCAGCCTTGGTTTGTGGCGGTGTCCCCGGCGTTGTCGATCACCGCATCCTCAGCGTCAGCATCCCGCGCAGCCGCGTTGCGCTTGCCAGCCGCATCGCGCGCCTCGCTGCGCTCGTGCATCTTCGAGGATGCACCGGAAAGTGGCGTGCGCAGGAACAGGATCGAGATGCTCATGCCGATCAGTGCGGCAAAGATGGCCGTCAGCCACCAGAGCTCGCGCATGATCGGGAAGAAGAACCACATGATCGCCAGCGGCACGAGGAACGCGAGCAGTCGCAGCACGGAGTACACGAGAATGGGCGGCAACTTCATGCTTCCAGTCTAAGTCGCCCTGAAACAAGTAGTCATCGGGTGACACATAGGTAAATCTCAGGGGTCGGCCCTGGCCAGAAGTGGTCGCCGCCAGGTAACGTCGATGTCATCGCGACGATCCGGGTGGTCCCGGGCTCCAGTTCATACCTGAGGGCATTGCGGGTTCGACTCCCGCCGTCGCGTCTAAACAAGAAGCCCCGCTAGCCCTTGAAATATCAGGGCTAGCGGGGCTTTCTTGTCGTGCGAACCCGGCTTACGCGGTGACGGGCTCCGCAGCCACCAGGGACAATTCGTCGAGGATCGACTGCAGTGAGTCGGTGAGTTCGGCCGGAGCGGCGAGCTTACCGTCGGCGTCGAGCAGCGTCCACGGGGTCTGCACCTGCAGGTCCGCGGTGGTGCGCTCGAGGCCGAGGTTGCGCAGCACGAAGTCGAGCTGGCCGATCATCCGGCTCTCAGGATACGCGCCGTACGCGACGACACCGGCGAGCTTGCCCTGCCATTCGGCGAGCAGGTAGTCCACAGCGTTCTTCAGCACGCCCGGGTAGGAGCCGTTGTACTCGGGGCTGACGAACAGGAAGGCGTCTGCGGCGGCCACGCGCTCGGCCCATGCCAGCGTGTGCGGCAGTTCGTACTTGCCCATCATCGGAGGGTGCGCCTCGTCGAAGAAGGGCAGGTTGATCTCCTGCAGATCGGCGACGTCGACGGTGAGATCTCCGCGGCCGTTCGCCGTGCTGACAGCCCAATCGGCGACGGTGTGGCCGATGCGGGCTTGGCGGGTGCTGGCGACGATGATCATGAGGTTCGGCACTGGTGACTCCTGAGGGGATTTCGGGGAAGCAAACGAAGACGCCGCGTCCTCGCAGGACAGCGGCGTCGAGTACTACCAACGGATGCCGCGGCTCGCGTATTCCCTATGCGCCTGAATTGATTTCAACGCACTGCGACGACCAGGCCAGCTGCCCCAAGCATCCGGCCTCAGGAGAATCTCGCGAAGCCGAGTGCGATCGCGGCCAGCGCGACGGCGATCAGGGCCATGGCTGAATAGGAGCCTGTCGCGGCAGCTAAGAGCGGACCGAGGGCAGGACCAAAAGCGCCGATGAGCGTGATCGGGGCTGCGAAAACGCCGTTGATGGCGCCGTAGTTTCGGGTGCCCCAACGGTCTGCGACAGCGGAGCCTTGCACGAGCGTTTGTGCGCCTCGCACGGCTCCTGCGGCAATGCCGATGGTGATGAGTAGCCAAGGAGGACCGGGGACGAGTGCGAGCAGGGCGAGAGATGCGACGCTCAGTGCGGCGGTGGCGGCCAACGGTATCCAGGGTGCCGCGGTGTGCGGGATCGCGACGTAGAGCAATCGCCCGATGACCTGTCCGGCACCGAGCAGCCCGAGCGCCCAGGCGGCGAGCTCGTAGGTCATGCCCTTCTCCGTGAACAGCGGGATGAGTGCCAGCGTGACGCTGAAGAGGGCGGCCGCCAGCGTGAACATCGACAGTTCCAGCATCCAGAACTGCCGGGTGCGGATGACGGTGCTCACCGTGTGTGGTTGTGCAGCATCGTCGTCATGCGGAACCGACACCCAGGTGCGCTCGAGGCTGAACCAGTGCAGGGGTGCGGTGGTGACGAGCAGGAATCCGGCGAGGATCAGGAACATGGAGCGCCAGTCCGTGATGCTCAGCAGGCCGGCGACAACGGGCGCGAACACGGTGGACGCGAGTCCGCCGGCCAAAGTCAGGATCGTCATGGCGCCCCGTCGGCGCGCACGGTACCGACGGGCGATCACAGTGAATGCGGCCTGGTAGAGCACTGCCGCCTGGGCTGCGCCGGCGATCATCCACCCGACTGTGAAGATCAGCAGGTTTGGGGCGAGCGCGACGACGACGAGGCCCGCCGGGCCGATGATGCTTCCGATAGTCATGATGAGGCGTGGGCCCCGCTCATCGAGCCATCGTCCGACGAACATCCCGGCGACGGCAGAGACGATGAGGCCTGCCGAGAACGACAGGGTGACGAAGATGATCGACCAGCCGGTGTCGTCTGCGATCGCGGGGGAGGCGACAATAAGCGCGTAGAACAGGATGCCCCAGCTGATGACCTGTCCCACGGAGAGCGCGGCCAATCGTCCACCCTGACGGGGCGGGGCGTCGATCACGGTCATGCCGAGCGAAGTGCGTCGGCGGCCGCGTCGAGCGCGCCGTCGTTGAGTGCGAAGTACGCCCACTTGCCCCGTTGCTCCCGCGTGACCAGCCCGGCCTCGGTGAGCAGCTTCATGTGATGCGAGACGGTGCCCTGCGAAAGGCCGACCGGCTCGGTGAGGTCGCAGATGCACGCCTCGCCGCCAGTGCTGGCGGCAATGAGCGACAGCAGCCTGACGCGAGTGGGATCGCCGAGCGCCTTGAACACCCGCGCGATACGTTCCGCTTCCTCGGCAGTGAGCGAGGATGTGATGGGCGGCACGCAGCAGGAGGTCGCGTCGATCGTCGTTGGCAGGCTCACGGGAACATCCTGGCACGTATTGACAATCTTCGATAGATGATTGACGCTATTCGTATTGAAGTTTTTCAATTCGAGGAGAAACGATGTCCGAACTTCCTGTTGTCGTCATCGGTGCGGGCCCGCAGGGGCTGGCCGCAGCAGCGCACCTTGCCGAGCGAGGCATCGAGGTGGTCGTCGTTGAACGCGGAAGTGGGCCGGGGTCTGCGGTATCGGAGTGGGGTCACGTGCGCCTCTTCTCGGCATGGCCGGAGCTCACAGACGCGGCCGCGCGTCGCCTTCTCGAAACGACAGGCTGGAATGCGCCGACTTCCGGCTATCCGACGGGGGCAAAATGGGTGAGCGACTACCTCGCACCTCTAGCCGACGCGCTCGGTAAGCGAGTGGCGTACGCAACAACAGTGACCGGGGTTTCTCGTCAGGGCCGCGACAAGGTTGTCGATGGCGGGCGGAAGGATCAGCCCTTCGTCGTGCACACGGTGGATGAGGGTGGCAACGAATCCCGCATCATCGCACGGGCGGTTATCGATGCCAGCGGAACTTGGGGTTTGCCGAACCCAGCGGGCGCTGATGGCCTTCCGGCGATCGGGGAGGCTGCGGCTGCGGCTGTCATTTCCTACCGCATCCCTGACGACGTGTCTGAGTTCGCCGGTTCGCACGTCGCTGTCGTGGGCGCCGGTCACTCCGCCATCCATGCCGTGCTGCGGCTGAGCGAACTGGCGCGCCGTGCGCCCGGCACCCGCGTCACGTGGATGCTGCGCCGAGGGACAGCCGCGAACGTCTTCGGAGGGGGAATCGGGGATGGGCTCCCCGAACGCGCAGCTCTCGGATCGCGTGCGCGCAAGGTGATCGACGAGGGCCTCGTGGAGCTCGTGACCGGGTTCCGAGTGGCCGAACTTCAGCGAGATGGCGCGACGGTTACGGTCCTCTCCGAGGATGGGCGCGAGGTTGCCGGTGTCGCTCACGTCTTCGCTCTGACCGGGTTCCGGCCCGATACGGAGATACTGCGGGAGTTGCGCACCGATCTCGATCCTGTTCTGGATGCCGTCGCCGGTATTGCTTCGGAGATCGACCCGAACATCCATTCCTGCGGTTCCGTTTCGGCAACCGGTGCGCGTCAGCTCGCTCAGCCAGAGCACGGCTTCTTCATCGTCGGAGTGAAGAGCTACGGCCGCGCGCCGACCTTCCTCGCGTTGACCGGTTACGAGCAGGTGCGCAGTGTTACAGCCCACCTTGCCGGTGACCACGAAGCCGCCGCACGCAATGATCTCGTCCTCCCTGACACGGGAGTGTGCGGTGGTTCAGGTGACTTCGATGACAACGCCGGCAGTTGCTGCGCCGCACCATCCGT
This sequence comes from Microbacterium sp. A93, assembly GCF_051842835.1. Lineage (NCBI taxonomy): Bacteria > Bacillati > Actinomycetota > Actinomycetes > Micrococcales > Microbacteriaceae > Microbacterium > Microbacterium sp. A93. The sequence continues at coordinate 67,347 of NZ_JBPXMT010000016.1, read as the reverse complement.
GCTGCAGATCGGTGCCCGTCCGGTCGCCGTCGGCCTGACCCTGCTCGCGGGGAGCTAGAAGCGTTCGAGCGACCCTATCCGCGGGTCCCTGAGGGACGATGCGTCGCGCGCTGTCCGGGCGCTTCGAGGTTCAGGTCGGGAAGCTCGCGCAGGAGGGCGCGAACCCGCCATTCATCGAGGAACAAGACCAGATGGTCGTCGTGGCGGGCGACCACCTCGCAGTCCCGGCGATCTTGCAACAGAGCAGCGGTCGCAGAGTCGGTGGGGCAGGCGACTGTATAAGGGAGGTCGGAAACCCGGATCTCGACGCCGAAGTCGCTGAGCATCCTTGAGGCGAGAACTTCGAACTGCATCTGCCCAACGGCACCGACCATCGGCGTCTGCGGTCCGCGTCGTTCAGATACAAGGAGCTGAACCACCCCTTCCTCTACCAGTTGCGTCAGCCCCTTGCGGAACTTCTTGACCGCGCTGGTGTCGGCGGGCGAAACGAGAGCAAACAGCTCAGGGGTGAATGTGGACATCCCGACGTACTCCACACGGTCGGTCGCGTAGAGAGTGTCACCGGGGTGAAGCATGGTGGCGTTGACGAGTCCGACGATGTCGCCCGGCCAAGCGGTGTCGACCGTTTCGCGCTCGCGGCCGAACATCTGCTGGGCGTACTTGGTGGCAAAGGTGCGACCGCTCTGCGCGTGAGAGGTGACCATCCCGCGCGTGAATTGTCCCGAGCAGATCCGCACGAACGCGACGCGGTCGCGGTGCGCGCGGTCCATGCTGGCCTGCACCTTGAAAACCTGGGCCGAGAAGCCACCATCGACCGGGTGAAGGTGACCTTCTGTGGACGTCCGTGGCGTTGCCGATGGCGCATGGTCATGGATGAACTGGAGAAGCTCGCCGACCCCGATGTGTCGCACTGCGGCACCGAAGAAGACTGGCATCCCTGAAAGCTCGAGAAAGCTCTGTCGGTCGTACTCGCCACCATCGAGGGCCACGAGGTCGGCCTCCTCGACCGCGGCATGCCATGCATCTCCGACATTGGCGGCATTGGCGGCATCGTGTTCGGAGAAACGGCGAACGAGAGGCACATGCGCGCCGCTGCCATCGCTGTCGAACACAAGAAGATCCCTCGAGGCGACATCCAGAAGTCCTCGGAAATAGCCGGCGTCGCCGACCGGCCAGTTCACCGGCATCGGCTGACGGCCGGTGAGCCTGGTGATCTCGTCGAGCAGCTCAAGCACGGCGCGGCCGGGGCGATCCCACTTGTTGATCATGACGATGACCGGTAGGTCACGCTGAGCGCAGACCTCGAAGAGGCGAATGGTCTGCGCTTCCATTCCCTTTGAGGCATCGATGAGCATGATGGCCGCATCGACGGCCGCAAGCACGCGATAGGTGTCCTCTGAGAAGTCCGCGTGGCCGGGTGTGTCCACCAGGTTAAACACGACGTCATCGACGGTGAACTGGACTGCCGCGGATGAGATCGAGATCCCGCGGTCCTTCTCGATCTCCATCCAATCGGAGACGGTGGAGGTTCGGGTTGACTTTCCGTGGACGGCACCTGCTTGGGTGACGGCACTGGCATGGAGTAGGAGCGACTCGGTCAGCGTTGACTTACCGGCGTCTGGGTGGGAGATCACGGCAATCGTTCGCCGTCTCCCCGCTTCCCTCTTAATTTGTGAACTCACGAAACCTCTAACTTGACCGTTATGAGAGATTCTACTCTGCGGTTCCCGCTCCCTCTGGGGCGCCCATGGCCGATACCATCACCCCGTGGAAACTGCGGTGGGCTTTCTGGAAACTGCAGCGGGATCGCTGCATCGGAATGATCTGCTCAGAAGGTGACGAGCAGGTGAACTCTCCTCAGCATGTTTGCACTCGGTATCGATGGATGTCAATATAGACACATGTCGATTCAAGAGGTTGAGCTGGTCATCATCGGTTCCGGTCCTGCCGGGTACACCGCTGCGGTCTACGCTGCACGCGCTGGGCTTGCGCCCGTTGTCCTCGCTGGTTCCGTTACTGCTGGTGGCGCGTTGATGACGACAACCGAGGTGGAGAACTTCCCCGGGTTCGTGGATGGTGTCCAGGGCCCTGAGTTGATGGAGTCGATGCGCGCGCAGGCCGAGCGCTTCGGCGCTCGCATTCAGCTCGACGACGCGGTTCGCGTCGATCTCGATGGCCCGGTCAAGGTCATCGAAACTGGAGCGGGGGAGACATTCCACGCGCGTGCGGTCATCCTCACCATGGGGTCCGCGTACCGACAGCTCGGCATCCCGGATGAGGAACGCCTGACCGGGCACGGGGTGTCATGGTGCGCGACGTGCGACGGGTTCTTCTTCCGTGAGCAGGAGATCGTTGTCGTCGGTGGCGGAGACTCCGCAATGGAGGAGGCGCTGTTCCTCACCCGCTTCGCGTCGAAGGTGACCATCGTGCACCGGCGTGAGGAGTTCCGGGCCTCGAAGATCATGGCCCAGCGCGTGCTTGACCACCCCAAGATCGAGGTCGCCTGGAACAGTGAGGTCGCCGGCCTCATTGGCGCCGAGAAGGTCGAAGCGATCACCCTCCGCGACACCGTCACCGGGACGGAACGCGAGTTGTCCACGACAGGCGTGTTCATCGCCGTCGGCCACGACCCGCGCTCCGAACTCGTCACTGGGCTCATCGACACGGATGCCGAGGGGTACGTCCTGGTCGAGCATCCCTCTACCCGCACAAACCTCGCGGGCGTATTCGCCGCCGGTGACCTGGTCGACCACACCTACCGGCAGGCGATCACCGCAGCCGGCACCGGATGCGCGGCGGCACAGGATGCTCAGCACTACTTGTCCGCTCTCGAAGAGAGCACCACCACCATTGAACTCGAAACCGAGGAAGTGTTCGCATGAGTGCCGTCACCGCTCCCGCACAGGCCTCGACATCGCGCCGCCTGTCCACCTTGGATCGCTGGCTGCCACTGTGGATCGGCCTCGCTATGGTCGTCGGCATCCTGCTCGGCCGATTCATCCCCGGCGTCTCTCCGCTGCTCGCGAGCCTCGAGGTCGGCGGCATCTCCGTCCCGATCGCGCTCGGCCTGCTGGTGATGATGTACCCGGTACTCGCGAAGGTCCGCTACGACAAGGTCGCTGCCGTCACCGGCGACAAGAAGTTGCTCGTGTCGTCGCTGGTGCTGAACTGGCTGATCGGCCCCGCGCTCATGTTCGCGCTGGCATGGATTTTCCTTCCCGACCTGCCCGAGTACCGCACCGGACTCATCATCGTGGGACTTGCCCGCTGCATCGCGATGGTCATCATCTGGAACGACCTCGCCTGCGGCGACCGAGAGGCTGCCGCTGTGCTCGTGGCGGTCAACTCTGTCTTCCAGGTCGTGGCGTTCTCGCTGCTGGGCTGGTTCTACCTCACCGTGCTCCCCGGATGGCTCGGCCTAGACACTCAGGGGCTGGACTTCTCCGTCGGGGCGATCGCCCTGAACGTGCTGATCTTCCTCGGCATCCCGCTGCTCGCTGGCTTCGCCTCTCGTTTCATCGGCGAACGCCGCAAGGGGCGCGAATGGTACGAGGAGAAGTTCCTGCCCAAGATCGGACCGTGGGCGCTCTACGGCCTGCTGTTCACCATCGTTCTTCTGTTCGCGCTGCAGGGGGAGCAGGTCACCTCCCGCCCTCTCGACGTGGCCAGGATCGCACTGCCGCTGCTCGTGTACTTCGCGGTGATGTGGTTCGTCGGACTCTTCGCCGGCAAAGCGCTCGGTCTCGGTTACGCGCGTTCATCGACGCTGGCGTTCACCGCGGCGGGGAACAACTTCGAGCTGGCCATCGCGGTCGCGATCGGCACGTTCGGGGCTGCATCAGGGCAGGCCCTCGCCGGAGTTGTCGGCCCGCTCATCGAGGTACCGGTGCTCGTCGGGCTCGTCTACGTCTCGCTCTGGGCGGCTCGCAGATGGTTCCACACCGACCCATATACCGGCGAGAGGATGCCGTCATGAACGTCACGCTGACCGACGACTCGTGTGCACCTGCCGCGACACATTCCGTGGTCTCACATGCCATCGGGCAGGATGCCGCGGCATCCGTCGCTTCGACTTTGAAGGCACTCTCCGACCCGCTGCGTCTCCGGATGCTGTCGGCCATCGCCTCCGACCCGCGCGGTGAGTCGTGCGTGTGCGATCTTGCCGAATTGGCGGACGTCTCGCAGCCGACCGTCTCCCACCACCTGAAGGTTCTCAAGGACGTAGAGGTGCTGACATCTGAGCGCCGCGGGACGTGGGTCTGGTACCGCATTAATCCTGAGCTGCGCCCGGCAGTTACGGCCCTTCTCGATTCGTTCGCACCGGTGGCCGTCGGCCCCACGCACCGCATCGAGTACGGCGGACTCGAAGACGTCGATGACGCCCTCACCCACCTCGCCGCGTCACTCAGCGACCTCTACCCAGCGCTGAGTCGCGACCTCGTGAAGGCTGTGGTTCGCGAGTCCTATACTTCCCTTGCCAAGGCTGCGCGCATGAAGACGCATCTGCTTTCGCTCACCGAGCATTTCGCTCGTCAGCGGCTGACAGACATCAGCCGCGATCGTGACACCGGGCTCCCGCAGGTTCTCTTCGTCTGCGTGGCAAACGCTGGTCGCTCCCAACTTGCCGCAGCGCTCGTCAACCAGCGCTCCGGAGGGCGCGTCATCGCCCGCTCTGCAGGCTCGACGCCGGCCACCGAGATTCACCCGAACGTGCAGCCCCTCCTCGCGGAGATCACCGGCCCGGATGATGAGCAGGAGCGATTCCCGAAGCCGCTCACAGACGACGCCGTCCGCGCGGCAGACGTCGTCATCACCATGGGATGCGGCGACGTCTGCCCAATCATCCCCGGCGTCCACTATGAGGACTGGGCCGTTGGTGACCCCGCGCTCGCCTCACTCGGTGGCGTCGCTGCCATCCGTGACGACATCGCGCACCGCGTAGACGTTCTCCTGACCTCTCTCACAAACCGCTGAACCTCTCTCACAAACCGCTGAATTGGAGCCACCATGACTGACACCACCACCAAGCCCTCCGTCCTCTTCGTGTGCGTCCACAACGCCGGCCGCTCCCAGATGGCCGCCGGATTTCTCCGCGACATCGCCGGAGACCGCATCGAAGTCCGCTCCGCCGGATCGATGCCTGCCGACCAGATCAACCCCATCGCGGTGGACGCGATGGCAGAGCTCGGCATCGACATCACCAGCGAGCAGCCCAAGATTCTGACGACCGAGGCGGTCCAGGCCTCCGATGTCGTGATCACGATGGGCTGCGGCGACGCCTGCCCGTTCTTCCCCGGCAAGCGCTACGAGGACTGGAAGCTCGACGACCCGGCCGGTCAGGGCATTGATTCGGTGCGCCCGATCCGCGACGACATTCGCGCGCGCATCGCACAGTTGGTGTCCGAACTCGTCTAGCGGTTCGGGCCTCCTCAGCGCGCAGAGCCGCTCAGAATCGGTGGAGTTGTGCGAGGAACTCATCCGCCATGCCGACCTGGGTGGCGAGTTTCTCGCGCCGGGCGGCTGCCTCCTCGCGGATGGTGGTGAGCCGATCCTGCAGGTGAGAGTCCTCCGGCGAGTCGGCCAGCGCGTCGACGGTATCGATCACCGTACGCATCTCCTCGAGCGTGTATCCGAGGGGCTTCATTCGCCTGACGATCATGAGTCGCGCGACATCCCGCTCGGTGTAGAGCCGAAACCCACCTTCTGTGCGCCCCGAAGGGGTGACCAGGTCGACGTCGTCGTAGTGCCGAAGCGTACGAAACGACAAGGAGGTCTGATCGGCGACCTCGCCGATTCGCATCGTTCTGTCGTGATCCACAAAACCGCCTTCATCGATTCGTCATCAAACCTAACGTTACGTTAGAGTCTGTTCGACCCAGGAGGCCACATGACTGCCGTCACTTCGACGCGCGACAGCTCGTCCCGGTATCGTATCGAACCCACTGTTCTGCAAGCGCTGCGCAGCCCTCGACTGCTCACCCGTGAGGTGCTCGCCGGACTCGTCGTTGCGCTCGCGCTGATTCCGGAGGCCATCGCCTTCTCCATCATCGCCGGAGTGGATCCCCGCGTCGGCCTGTTCTCGTCCTTCGTGATGGCGGTCGCGATCGCCTTCCTGGGCGGTCGCCCCGCGATGATCACCGCCGCAACCGGAGCCATCGCGCTGGTCATCGCACCTGTCGCGCGTGAGTACGGGATGGACTACTTCATTGCCACGGTCCTGCTGGGTGGCGTCATCCAGATAGTGTTCGCCGTGCTCGGTGTGGCGAAGCTGATGCGATTCATTCCCCGCTCGGTGATGGTCGGCTTCGTGAACGCCTTGGCTATCCTGATCTTTCTCGCACAACTGCCGCAGCTCTTCGACGTGCCATGGCTGGTCTACCCCCTCGTCGCGGTCGGCCTGCTCATCCTGTTCCTGATGCCCCGGATCACGAAGGTCGTCCCGGCCCCTCTCGTCACGATCGTCCTGCTGACGGCGGCCGTCGTCGTCTTCGGCTGGAGCGTGCCGAACGTCGGCGATCAGGGCGAGCTGCCACAGAGCCTTCCCGAGCTGTTCATACCGAACGTGCCGCTCACGTTCGAGACGCTCGGCATCATCGCACCATATGCCCTGGCTATGGCTGTCGTCGGCCTGCTCGAGTCATTGCTGACGGCCAAGCTCGTCGACGACATCACCGACACGCACTCCCGCAAGACCCGAGAGGCATGGGCACAGGGTGTGGCGAACATCCTCTCCGGAGCGTTCGGCGGAATGGGCGGTTGCGCCATGATCGGACAGACCATGATCAACGTGAAAGCGTCCGGTGCGCGCACCCGGATCTCCACGTTCCTCGCAGGCGTCTTCCTCCTCATCCTGGTCCTCGCCCTCGGCGACATCGTCGCGATCATCCCGATGGCCGCTCTCGTCGCCGTGATGATTCTCGTCTCCGCCGCCACGTTCGACTGGCACAGCATCCATCCGGCCACCCTCAGGCGGATGCCGAAGAGCGAAACCGCCGTCATGCTCATCACCGTCGTGGCCACTGTCTGGACCCACAACCTCGCCATCGGCGTCATTCTCGGCGTCATCACGGCCATGGTCATGTTCGCCAGGCGTGTGGCGCATTTCGTCACCGTGACACGCAAGGTCACCGCTGAGGAGCAGGTTCCGGCCATTGCCTATTACGAGGTGGACGGCGAGTTGTTCTTCGCCTCCAGCAACGATCTCACCACCCTATTCGAGTACACGCACGACCCCGAGCGCGTCGTCATCGACTTGAGTAGATCCCACATCTGGGATGCATCAACGGTTGCCGCGCTCGACGCGGTCATCACCAAGTACAACAACCGCGGCAAGTCCGTCGAGATTCGCGGGCTCAACGACACCGCCGCGGCGTTTCACCAGCGGTTGAGCGGAAACCTCGGCGCAGGGCACTGACGCGGCGCGAAAACCGCGCGCTGAGGAGTAGTGTGCTTCTTCGTGACTTCACACAGCACCACCGCACGTGGTCGGCTCACCAAGCGCCGTGCCATGGCGCCCGCGCAGGCGATCGTGTCGGGGTTCGGGGCGGCGATTCTGGTGGGCACGGCGCTGCTGATGCTGCCGCTCTCGTCCGCTGACGGCACCTGGACGGGGTTCGTCGAGGCACTGTTCACCTCGACATCCGCCGTGTGTGTCACCGGTTTGGTGGTCGTTGACACCGCCGTGTACTGGAGCCCCTTCGGCAAGATCGTAATCTTGGTGCTCATCCAGCTGGGCGGCCTCGGCATCATGCTCTTTGCCGCGCTGGTGGGACTCGTTCTCGCGCGCAAGTTCAGCGTGAAGTCCCGGGTGATCGCCGGCACAGAGACGAAGACCCCCGGCGCCGGCGACATGAAGAGGGTTGCCGCCGGCATCGTGATCACGACGCTCGTGATCGAGGCTGTGGTGGCGCTTCTGCTCTTCGCGAGATTCGCCACGGAGTACGGGTATGACGTCGGGCGCGCCGCATGGCATGCGGTGTTCCATGCCGTATCCGCCTTCAACAATGCCGGTTTCGCGCTCTACAGCGACAGCCTGATGGGCTTTGTCTCGGACCCCTGGATCTGCCTGCCGATCTGTGGTGCGATCATCCTGGGCGGCCTCGGGTTCCCGGTTCTGCGCCAGTTGCGCCGGGAGTTCCGGCGCCCGCTGCACTGGTCGATGAACACGCGAATCGTGTTGGCTGCGACAGCGGTGCTGCTGTTGGTCGGTACTGCATTCGTGCTTTTCATCGAGTGGGATAACCCGGGCACGCTGGGTGAGCTTCCCCTGGGAACGCGCCTCCTCGCGGGATTCGTCCACTCGGTCCAGTCGCGCACCGCCGGATTCAACTCCGTCGACGTCTCGCTGATGCATGACGAGACCTGGCTGGGCACCGATGTCTTGATGTTCATCGGGGGCGGCCCAGCCGGCACCGCCGGAGGAATCAAGCTCACAACCTTCGCGGTGCTGTTCTTCATCATGTGGACCGAACTGCGCGGAGGCACCGCGGTGAACATCTTCGGCAAGCGGCTGTCACGCGCTGTTCACCGCGAGGCGATCACCGTGGTGATCATCGCGCTCGGGGCGATCATGACGGCCGTCATCGCGATCCTCGCCATGACCGACCTCGATCTCGACCGGGTGCTGTTCGAGGTGGTGTCGGCCTTCGGAACCGTCGGCCTGTCGACGGGTATCACCGCGAGTCTGCCGCCGGCTGCGCACATCATTCTCGTCCTGCTCATGTTCCTCGGCCGTCTCGGACCACTCACCCTCGGGTCTGCCCTCGCGCTGAGAGAGCGACCGACGGCATACGAGCTACCGAAAGAACGCCCCGCCATCGGCTGACCGGACGCCGAGCATCCCTACAACTATTGAAAGGACACCCGATGGGAAAATTCCTCTCCTTCGGTCAGGACACGAAACGGATCGCCGAGGCCGACTCGGTCGCCGTCATCGGACTGGGCCGGTTCGGCACGGCTCTCGCTCTCGAGCTGATGGCTTCCGGAACCGAGGTGCTCGGCATCGACGAGGATGAGGGCATCGTGCAGTCGTTGAACGGCGAGCTCACCCAGGTCGTTCGCGCCGATTCGACCCGACTTGATGTCCTGGAGCAGCTCGCCGTCGGCGAGTTCGATCGGGTCGTCGTGGCCATCGGCAGCGACATCACGGCATCCATCCTTACCGCCTCATTGCTTTTGAAGCTCAAGGTTCCGGTGATCTGGGCGAAGGCTGTGGACGAGCGGCACGGTGCGGTGCTGGAACAGCTCGGGGTGCACAGGGTGATCTACCCCGATAAGGACATGGGGCGTCGCGTTGCGCACCTCGTGCGAGGAGCTGCGGCCGACTATCTGGAGATCGACAAGGGGTACGCGATCGTCAAGACAGTGGCTCCTCAGTATCTGCATGGAATCACGTTGGCGGATGGCGCGGTGCGCAGCGACCACGGAGTCACGATCGCCGCCTATCGCCCGGCGATTGGCGACTGGCGAAACGCGCAGGCCGATACTGTCCTCCACGAGGGCGACACGGTTCTCGTCGTCGGGCCGACGACGAGCGTGGAGAAGTTCGCGCAATTGCGTTGACGGGGAGGCGCGTGGCGCCGCGTTGACTACTACGATGGATAGTGGAGTGTCGGGAAGCCTGGTCGACGTCACTATCGTCGACCCGAAAGGCGCTCATGTCGCCCAAACCCTCCCGCATCGCTCGTGTCCGTAGCCTTTTCCCCTCTTCTTCGAGTGCGGAATCGCTGCGCGTGGGCGAGATCCTCCGCAAGGAGACCGTCGGCGGCATCCTTCTCGTCGCGCTCGCCGCGATCGCGATCGTCTGGGCGAACTCGCCGTGGGCGGATTCGTATTTCGCACTGCGCGACTTCGAGATCGGCTACGAGCCGTGGCACCTCCGCTTGTCGCTCGGTGCGTGGGCTGCCGACGGACTGCTCGCCATCTTCTTCTTCCTCGTCGGGCTCGAACTCAAGAGGGAGTTCGTCGCGGGGGACCTGCGAAAGCCCAGCACGGCAATCGTGCCGATCGTCGCCGCCGTCGGGGGAGTCGTGGTGCCCGCGGTCATCTACTTCGCGATTGTGGCAGGGGCCGGTGGTGCGACCGAGGGATGGGCGATTCCGACCGCCACCGACATCGCGTTCGCCGTTGCGGTGCTCGCTATCATCGGCTCGCACCTGCCCAGCGCACTGCGGATCTTCCTGCTCACGCTGGCGGTGGTCGACGATCTGATCGCGATCGGCATCATCGCGATCTTCTACACCGAAACGATCAATCTCGTCCCGCTCGTGTTCTCGTTGGTGGCCATCGCCTTGTACGGTGTGATCGCCCAACTGGGCAGGGAGTTCTTCCACCTGCGTTCTGGAGCGGCGTGGCTCGTGCTGCTGCCGATCGGTGTCACCGCGTGGGCGCTGCTGCATGCATCCGGCATCCACGCGACCATCGCCGGTGTGCTCCTCGGATTCACCATCCCGGTCTTGCACAAGAAGGCTGCTCGTGACGCGGACGCGGATGCGGGGCCGGGCCTCGCGGAGGTCTTCGAACACCGATTCCGGCCGATCTCGGCGGGGGTGGCAGTACCGGTGTTCGCCTTCTTCTCCGCGGGGGTGGCGATCGGTGGCGTGGAGGGATTTGTCTCCGCTTTCAACGATCCGGTGGTGATCGGGATCATGCTCGGACTTATCGTCGGCAAGCCGATCGGGATCACTCTCGCGACGTGGCTCGTGACGCGAATACGACGGGTCAACCTCGACCCGTCACTGCGCTGGATCGACCTCGCGGGCGTGGGTCTGCTCGCCGGCATCGGATTCACCGTGTCGCTCCTGGTCGCCGAACTCAGCTTCGCCAGCGGTAGCGACCACCACGATCACGCGAAGGTGGCGATCCTCACTGCCTCCGTCGTCGCGGCGATCCTCGCATCGATCGTGCTCGGCATCCGCAATCGTCACTATCGGCAGTTGGCGCGCGCGAACGACGACGAGCGCGTCGAGCGCTGATCACTATTGCACGAACGCACGACGCCACCACAGCCAGGTTCCGAAGGCAGCGACCATTCCGATGGGCACAGCGAGCAGCAGCTGCGGGGCTTCCACTTCGGCAGAGAGCACCGCACCCCCGAGACCGGCCCATAGCCCGGTGGCGGCGTACGGAAACCACGCTCCTGCGCCCAGCGCGACTGTCACCTGAGTGATCACGACGATGGCGAGCAGCGCGGAGATCGCGGCCAGATAGCCGCGTGCTGCGCTTGCGACCACCGCTAGAGGTAGGCATAGTGCAGTGGTGAGGATGCCGACGACGATGATTCGTCCGACAGCGCCCCATGCGTGCGATTCCGGTGCGCCGAGGCCGATGATCAGACCGGCGAGAAGGGTCGCCAGAGCAGTGGCGACGGAAACCAGCGTGCCCCACGCCAGCAAGATCACCAGCTTGGCCGCCGCGATGCTCTCTCGGGGAACCGCCGTCGCGAACAGTGAACCGAACGCCTTCTCTGTGAACTCGCGTCCGAATACCCACGAGACCACCACCCCGATGGCAAGAAGGCCGCCGACCGAGAAGATCTGCGCCGAAAACCCCGTCAGGCCACCCCATCCGTCGTCTTGCAGGAGAGGTGCGATCTTGAGCGCGAGCGTGCCATTGCTGTCTGCACGGGCCAAGGCGAGAAAGGCCGCACTGAGGGCGGGCACCAGGATGACCATGACGACGGTTGCCGCCCGCACCGGCGTCGCGCGTAGGAACTTGAGGAACTCCAAGTGGAGAGCGGCGTTCATCAGGATGCACCGCCGTCGTCCTGGTCCGCGAGCAGGATCATGTCGAAGAACTGCCGCTCGATGTCAACCCCTTCAGGGGGAAGCGTGCCGACGATCCGTCCGCGATGCATCACGGTGATCTCGTCGGCGAGGCGGGCCATCTCGTCGAGGTGGTGACTGGAGAGGAGGATGGCCGCGCCGGATGCCGCGCTCGCGCGCAGGACATCCCGGATCAGACGAACACCGGCCGGATCGAGTCCGTTGGCCGGCTCGTCCAGAATCACGAGGCGTGGATCATGCACCAGTGCACTGGCCAGCCCCAGCCTCTGCAGATTGCCCATCGACAACTGGCGCGCACGTCGGTCGGCCCACTGACGCAGGGCGAGCCGATCGATCATCCGCTGCGCCGCGCTCCTCGCGCTCGCCGCAGACATGCCTCGCAAGCGTGCGGCGGCGACGATCGTCTCGGCCGCCGTCAGCTCCGGATATCCGAATGGCGAGTCGACCAGATATCCGACGTGGCGCCACGTCGACGCGGAGACGTGTTCGAGTGGGACCGCATCGACGCCCGTCCGAATCGACACTCGTCCGGCATCCGCCCGGATCATCCCCAGCATCGTGCGCATCAAGGTCGTCTTGCCTGCCCCGTTCAGCCCGACGAGCGCATGGATTCTCCCTGCGTACACCTGCAGGCTCACGCCGTCGAGCGCACGGTCATCACCGAACGACTTGCTCACGTCCTGCGCATCCAAGACGGCATCCGCTGTGGCATTCATTCGCTGACCGGCTGCCCGAGCATCACCAGAGCTGACTGGATCCGGTCGCTCAGCGGGGCGTCGTTCGGTGAACGTCCCCATTCCAGAAGCGCGGCCATAAGTGCGCCCAGGCACGCCCCGGCGGCGACGACAGCCTCCTCTCGGGAGGTGCCACCACGTGTCAAAGCGTCAACGATGACCTCTTCAGTGCGTTGCGTGTTCTGCCACGCTCTGGCTCGAAGGCCAGAATGCCCCGCCACGATCGCTATCCTCGTCCGGATATCAGTCGATGCCGCCTCCGGCACGGAGTCCCATGCTGTCATCACACCGCGCCGCGCTCTCTCCAGCGGCGGCAGCCTGACGTCCTGCGCGACTACTGCCGCGCCGATCGCGGGGTCATAAGGGTCATCCAGCAGCACCGCTTCTTTTGTACGGAAGTGTCGGAAGAACGTCATGTGCGACACTCCTGCGGCACGCGCGATCTCGTCGACCGTCACGTCATCGAAACCGCGCTGCGTGAAAAGCTGCAGGGCGCATTCCTGCAATCGTTCCGCGGTACGGGCAGATCTTCCTGACATGCACAAAATGTTAGTGACTAACACTTGGCTTGCACAAGTGGTCTTTCCTGATCACCCCGACGCGAGTAACGTGTCGCGAGGAGTGCCGGGAAGTCTGGTCGGCGACGTTCACGTCGACCCCGGAGGTTCTCATGCGAGTGCTCATTGCCACATTCGGCACGCGAGGCGATATCGACCCATACGCCGCTCTTGCCGAGCGGCTTCGGCGCGAAGGTCACGTCGCGGTTCTGTGTGCGCCGGAACCCTATCGGAAAGACGTCGAAGCGCTCGGGGTCGGATTCGAGCCAGCGGGAACCGAGATGCACGAGATTGTTCGCGCTGGCATGACCTCCGCGAGCGGACCCGGTGATGCCATCCGCATGGCTCGGCGCATGACGCAGGCGATGCGGGAGTCACTGCAGGAGCAGTGGCAGGCGGCGCAGCGCGTCGAGCCGACGCTCATCGTGTCGCACCCGAAGGCGTTGGCAGGCTTCCACATCGCGGAACGTCTGGGTATCCCGTTCGTCGCGTCGCTCCCGTTGCCGTTCCTGACACCCACCGGTGACTTCCCGATCCCGTTCATCGCTCGCAGCCTCCCTCGCTCCGCGAATCGGTTCAGCTATCAGTTCAACCGATTCACGGCCATCGCGTACGGCGGGATGATCAACCGATTCCGATCAGAGCACCTCGGCTTGCGTCGCGTCAGCCGAACCAGCGATTACCTGCACCGGAACGGGGAACGTGTCCCGGTGCTCTATCCGATCAGCCGCCATGTGGTTCCGCGCCCGACCGACTTCCCGGATTCCGCTCACATCACCGGGTACTGGTTTCGAGGAGTAGGTCACACCGATTGGGCGGCTCCTCCTGAGCTCGAGACCTTCCTCAGCGCGGACGGTCCGGTCGTCTATGTCGGGTTCGGGAGCATGGGATTCGGTGCCAAGGCGCAGGCGCGAGGACAGATCGTGCTGGATGCGATCCGCCAGGTTGGCGCGCGTGCGATCGTCGCGACCGGGTGGGGCGGGCTCCTCGCATCCTCAGCGGATGATGTACACGTGATCGACGATGCCCCGCACCAATGGCTCTTTCCTCGCGTGAGTGCCGTCGTCCACCACGGAGGATCCGGTACTACCGCGGCAGGGCTCAGGGCCGGCCGTCCCACGCTCATCTGTCCGATTCTCGGCGATCAGCCCTTCTGGGGCTCGCGCATCCACGAGCTCGGCGCCGGCCCCGCCCCCTCCCGCTGAAGAAGATCGGAGTCGACACGCTTGCGCAGCGCATCGACGACCTTCTCAACACTCCTGCGTATGCCGCGAAGGCGGCGATGCTGGCCGAGCAGATCGACGCCGAGGATGGCACGGCAACGGCCGTCCGCGCCCTCGAGCGTATCCACGGTGGCGGTTGACCGCCCGCTCCGCTCAGCGGCGGCGCTGTTTGGGGAGCTGGATCGGGCCGGTCACGGAGAGTTCGTCCTCCCACACTTCGATGCCGCGCACTCCGGGGAGCCTGGCCTGGGTGAACACCGGATCGAGTCCGGCGCGGCGCTGCTGCGTGTAGTCCTTGAGGAGCTTGAAGGCGACGCCGGAGAGCAAGGCGATCGCCACCAGGTTCACGATCGCCATGAACCCCATCGCCCCGTCGGCGAAGTTCCAGACGACATCCGCAGACACGAGGGCTCCAGCGAAGACGGCCGCGATCGCGAAGATGCGGTAACCGAGAAGGACGCCCGGCTTCGACGTGATGAATTCGATGTTGGACTGCCCGTAGTAATAGTTGCCCAGGATCGAGCTGAACGCGAGCAAGAAGATGATCACGATGAGCAGGATGTTCGACCAGCTGCCGAGCGCGCTGACGACAGCACCCTGTGTCAGGCCGATCCCTCGCTCTGCGTTCGCGAGATCGGGAACCGACACGAGAATGATGAACGCGGTGATCGAGCAGATGAGGAACGTGTCGAAGTAGACGCCCAGCGTCTGTACGAGTCCCTGCTTGACCGGATGCGTGACCGCGGCGCTCGCGCCCGCGTTCGGAGCGGAGCCGAGACCGGCCTCGTTCGAGAACATGCCGCGCTTGACGCCGGTGAGGATGATGTAGCCGAGGGTTGCGCCGACAACCTCGTTGGGACCGAACGCCTGGGTGAAGATCTGCGAGAAGACCTCGGGGAGACGCTCGATGTTCATGGCGACGATCACGAGCCCGAGGAGCAGGTAGAGCAGTGCCATCAGCGGAACGAGAGTCTGCGTAACCGACGCGATGCGACGGACACCTCCGAAGATGACGAGCGCCATGAGCACGGCAAGTGCGAGGCCGGTTACCAACGGGAGCCACCCCGCAGCCTCGTCGCCGAGGCTTCCGGAGATAGTGGCCTGGATGGTGTTCGCCTGCAACGAGCTGAACGCGATCGGGAAGCAGATGATGAGGATGATCGCGAAGAGGATGCCCATCCATCGCGCGCCGAGTCCGCGCTGCATGTAGTACGCCGGGCCTCCGCGGAATCCGTCCTTGTCGCGTGTCTTGTATAGCTGCGCGAGCGAGGACTCGATGAACGAGGCCGCACCGCCGATGAAGGCCATCAGCCACATCCAGAAGATCGCGCCCGGCCCGCCGATGGCGATCGCGGTGCCGACGCCCGCGATATTGCCGACGCCGACGCGGGATGCTGCGGAGATCGTGAACGCTTGAAACGCGGAGACCGACTGCGGCTCGCCGGTCTCAGTCCGTGGCGTGCTGTCTCGCAGCGTTCGGAACATCTCCGGAATCATCCGGAACTGCACGACGCCGGAGCGCACCGTGAAGTACAAGCCAAGGAGGACGACGATCGGCAGGACGATCCACGTCCACAGGTTGTCGCCCCAGGTCAGCAGCCACTCGTTCACAGCATCCATTGGCACAGTATGTCGAAGGGTGGCGTTTTCGCGCTACCCTTCGGAGCTTATGGCAGAGCTGGGGTGGGCGATCCACGTTCAGCTAACCCGCCTAGACTGGGGCTGTGGCGAGAGTACTGATCGTAGGCGGCTTCCTGGCCCTCCTCTTCTGGGTCTTCAGCATCGTTGACTGCGCAGTGCAGCCGGCGGCGCGGCACCGTGGTGTGCCCAAGGGGGCCTGGATCGCGATCGTTGTTCTCATGCCGGTGCTCGGCGGCATCCTCTGGTTCGCTCTCGGACGCAAGCGCCGCAGCGGCCAAGAGGGCATGCACCTGGTCGCACCCGACGATGATCCCGAGTTCCTGCGCACCCTCGGCAAGTCCGAGCAGGACGAGCGCATCGCCCGTCTCGAAGAAGAACTCGCACGCCTGGATGACGAGACGGACGGCCCCGCACCGGACGCACGTCCATGACGGCATCGCCGGCATCGGATGCTGCAACCACCCTCCTCGCGGAGCTCGTGGAGCACGGCATCCGAGACGTGGTGATCTCGCCGGGGTCGAGGTCACAGGCTCTGGCGCTCGCCGCCACGCATCTCGCCCGTGAAGGCGTACTGCACGTGCACGTGCGCATCGATGAGCGCGTCGCCGGATTCACCGCCCTCGGCCTCTCTCGCGAGACCCGTGTGCCGACTGCGGTGATCTGCACCTCGGGCACCGCCGCCGCGAATCTGCTGCCTGCGGCGATGGAGGCTTTCCACTCCGGTGTGCCGTTGTTGCTGCTCACCGCCGATCGGCCACCCGAGCTGCGCGGTATCGGCGCGAATCAGGCGACCGTGCAGCCCGGACTCTTTCACCCGTGGGTACGTTTCGCCGTGGATGCACCGGTGCCGGGCGATGGCTCATGGGAAGGGCTTGCTGAGCGGGCGGTCGCTGCGGCGATGGGGGCTGCTGCTGCTTCTGCGCTGGCCGGTATCGCCGGGCCCGTGCATGTGAATCTGCCATCGCGCGAGCCGTTGTCCGGCGCGCTGCCGGACGGATACACGGCCACGCCCGGAGCAGCGCCGACCCCGGATGCCGGTGAGCCGCTCGTGCTCGAACGTGGCCCGCGCACCGTTGTGATCGCCGGAGCGGATGCCGGGCCGGCGGCGGAGGAAGTCTCGCACGCAGGGACGTGGCCGCTCATCGCCGAGATCGTCAGCGGTGCCCGTTTCGGCCGTCACGTTGTGCACGGCTATCGCGCATTGTTGCGTGATGACTCGCTCGGCGGCCAGATCGAACGCGCCATCGTTCTCGGCCACCCGACCCTCAGCCGTGAGGTGACGGCGCTACTGAGGCGCGATGATGTCGAGGTCATCGCCGTGCGCGCGGGCGGAGAAGCACTGAACTTGAACGGGCGCACGATCGCTGCGGCATCCGTGGCTGTCGGCCGGGGCGACGCCGACCGTGCCTGGATGGGGGCGTGGATGCAGGCATCCGCAGCATCCGTCATCGATCTGAGTGAGGATGCGCCCGACCAGGACGGTCTGAACTCCACAGATTTCGCCATCAGGCGTGACGCCGTGCGGGCGGAACTCGAGGCCGTGCGCCGACCGATCGATCGTGAGATGCTCGCCGACGCCGTGTGGCGGGCGACGTGGCCGCACGATCGGCTCATGTTTGGCTCATCCCGCATCGTTCGCGTCGCCGACGCGGTGCTCAGCGGCAAGAAGGTGCCGGTGCATGCGAACCGCGGACTCGCCGGCATCGACGGCACGATCTCGACGGCGATGGGCATCGCACTCGCGAGCCAGGCTTCCGGTGCTGCGGGGGTGACGCGGGTGCTGCTCGGCGATCTCGCGCTTCTGCATGACGTCGGCGCGCTGCTGCTGCCGCCGGACGAGCAGGAGCCGCGCATCCAGGTCATCGTCGGAAATGACGGCGGCGGCACCATCTTCGACTCGCTCGAGGTGGCTTCGTCTGCGCCGAAAGAAGATCTCGATCGCGTCTTTTACACACCGCACACGACCCGTCTCGAGCATCTCGCGCTCGCCTACGGCTGGGAGTATCAGCGCATCACAACGCGCTCCGCACTAGACCAGGCGCTCACCACTCCGGCCTCCGGCCGCCAGCTTCTCGAGATCCCGCTCGCGCGCTGAGCTTCACCCCGCCCGCCCGCGAGACTTCAGCTGTGTCACGGTTTCGGGCGATTTTCGGGACATTGGTGAAGTCTCGCGGGAGGATGTACGCATGAGCACACGCGGCTGGACGAGCGAAGCATCTGAGATCCTGCGAGTCGGGGATGGGTTCCTGCTTTCCGACGTGGATCCTGACTCGCATCCGGGCTATCTGGGCGACAAGAAGTCCGGCGCCAAGGATCTCGCCGTCGGAATCGCGGCGCTCAGCGAGTTGCAGGAGCGCCTGTTCGCGGCCAGTCGCGCGGGAGTGGCGAAGGATTCCGTGCTGCTCGTGTTGCAGGCGATGGATTCTGCGGGCAAGGGCGGCATCGTCAGGCATGTGGTCGGCGGTGTGGATCCGCAGGGGGTCACGCTGGCGGCGTTCAAAGCGCCGACGGCCGAGGAACGCGAGCACGACTTCCTCTGGCGCATCGAGAAGCGGCTGCCAGAGCCCGGCTTCATCGGCGTCTTCGACCGCTCGCACTACGAGGACGTCCTGGTCGGAAAGGTGCGCGCGCTGGCATCGGACGAGGAGATCGAGCGGCGGTACGGCGCGATCAACGACTTCGAAGCTCAGGTCGCGGCATCCGGAGTTCGCATCATCAAGGTCATGCTGCACATCTCGCCGGAGGAGCAGAAGGCCCGGCTGATGGAGCGCCTGGAGCGTCCAGACAAGCATTGGAAGTACAACCCGGGCGATGTTGACGATCGGATGCTCTGGCCGAAGTACATGGATGCCTACCAGGCGGTCTTCGAACGGACCTCGACCGAGGTTGCGCCGTGGCACGTGGTGCCCGCAAACAGCAAGTGGTACGCGCGACTTGCCGTGCAGGAGTTGCTGCTTGCTGCGATGCAGGAGATCGATCCGCAGTGGCCGACCGCCGACTACGACGTCGAGGCAGAGAAGAAGCGGCTCGCGGCGAGCTGAGGCTCAGCGCTGCGGGTTCATCCGCTCGGCCTGCGCGCGGGAGGGGCCGCACTGCCAGGTCCGCCCGCGCACCAACTCACGCCAGCGCGTCGACCACCGGGCGGAACTTGACCCGGGTCTCGAGCAGCTCGGTCTCCGGGTCGCTCGCCGCGACGATGCCTGCGCCGGCGTAGGCGGTGACGGCGATCGTGTCGGAGTACTCGGCGGATCGACGCACCGGCTCGGTTTCGAACTGCGCGCAGCGCAGCGCGATCGCCCATTCTCCGTTGCCGTTGCCGTCGATCCAACCGACAGGTCCGGCGTAGCGCCCCCGGTCGAACGGCTCGAGCTCGCGGATCGCGGCGACCGCGATGTCCGTCGGCGTCCCCGCCACCGCAGCGGTGGGATGCAGCGCTCCCACCAGGTCCAGTGCTGACTCACCGTCGGACAACTCGCCCTCCACATCAGTGGCGAGGTGGAACAGGTTCGGCAGCTTGAGCAGGAACGGCTGCTCGCTCGACGCCATGGCACGCACATGCGGGCGCAGCGACGTCAACAGACTCTGCACGGCGTACTGGTGCTCGTCCAGATCCTTGGTGCTCGAGGCGAGATGCGCCGCGGCTTCCCCGTCCTCATCGGCATCGGCGCCACGGCCGATCGTGCCGGCCAGCACGCGAGCGGTGACGGTGCCGTTCTGCACGGTGACGAGGGTCTCCGGGCTCGCGCCGATCAGCCCGTCGACGGAGAACGCCCAGGTGTCGGGGTAGCCGGTCGACAGTGCGCGCACGAGTCGGCGCAGGTCGGAGCCGATCGGAATCGTGCCGGCAAGGTCACGCGCCAACACGACTTTGCTCATCTCGCCGGCACCGATGCGGTCGAGTGCGCGGCGTACTGACGCCTGATACCCCTCGGGAGTCTGCGCGCCGGGGCCGAGCGTGCCTGCCCAGTGCGGTCCGTACGCGCACGGCTCGATCGTGGCATCCGGTTGGTCCTGGGGAAGATCTTGACCGGCTGGCGCGATGCGGGTGATCCAGCCGCGACCCTGATGCTTGCCGAGGATGACGGACGGCACGATCAGCACGCTGTCGGCGGCCGAATCCTCGTCGAACGTCAGCGCTCCGAATCCGACGAGGCCCGTGCCGGGAAGATTTACGACGTCGTCGATCTCGGCGGCATCCGTCAGCTTTCGCCACGATTCTGCGATGAGCGTGCTGCGCATCGCACCTGTTCCTGCGGGGACGCGCAGGAACACGGGCATCCCGTCGCCGATTGCGACGATTCCGTCGCCGCGGCGCAGCCAGGCGAGGGGAACGCTGGGGTGCGCATATGCGAGAAGATCGTCGACCGGATCGATCTCACGGGTCTCTACGATCAGGCGCATGCTCACCCCTCCAGCCTATTCCACCCCTTGCGAGTGGCCATTTGTGGCTCGGTTTTTTCGAATTTCCGAGCCACGCGCGCCCACTCGCAATTTAGGGTGGGGGAAATGACGACGGATGCGCGACCTGCGAGCGGGACACCGATGATTTTCCAGTGGCGGAAATGGGACGGCACACCGCACTGGCGACACGAGTGCGTCTATCTCGGCGCGGATGAGTGGGGCGACTGGCTCGGACAGCCCGTCGGATGGCACAGCGAACGCCCCGGCGCTCAGTTCGACGCGGAAGCTCCGAACGTGACGCTGATCCCGGCATCCGGCGAGCACGCGCTCACCATCAACAGGCGGCATCCGTTCAACATGCGCATCTACATCGATCTCGGCTGGGACATCCACTGGTCAGATGATCCGCTCCTCGCCACCGGCATCGATATGGATCTCGACGTGATTCGCATCGAGGGCGAGCGCCCAGCCGCGGACGGGCCCTCCGGCACCTGGGTCGATGACCGCGACGAGTGGGCCGAGCACAGCATCCAGTTCGGCTACCCGGCCGACGTCATGACGCACCTCGAGGCGCTCACGCTCGATCTCGAGACCCGCGTGCGCGCTCAGGTCGCTCCCTTCGACGACGCGACCGCCGACGCCTGGCTCGATCGCCTAGAAGCCCTGAACCCGTCCCGCTAACCCCCGCATTTCACCCCTTGCGAGTGTTCAATTGTGGCTCGAAAAATCGCGAAAACAGCGCCACGAGCGCCCACTCGCAACCGAACGGTGGTCGGCTACCCTCGCCGGCCGCTGACAGGATTAGCGCATGCGTGTTCTCACCACTGCCCGAAGCATCCTTGCCGCTGCCGTCGTTCTGACCGCGGCCCTGACGCTGACGGCATGCGGCGAGGAGGAGCCTGCGGCCGACCCGACACCCACCGCGACCGCAGCACCCGCCATCGCGCTGGATACCCTGCTCACGATCGAGGTCCCTGCCCTCTGCGAGCACCCCGTCGGAACACTCGTCGACGGCATGCTGCCCGGCATTTCCGAGAACGACGGCCGGGTAATGCTCGGAGGATCGCTGGTCGAGGAAATGCAGTCCAGCGCGACGGAGAGCGCGTTCGCGCTGACCGGAACGGATGCTGAAGGCGAGCAGTTCCTGGCCGCATCCGTCTACTGCGATCGTGGCGGAGTCGCGTGGCCGAACCAGGTCGTGGTGTGGGATGCCGAGCTCGCACCGGTCGGAGTGTTCGAGCCGTTTGTCCTCACCGGCGGCGACCGCGAGGTGATCGTCGAGCTCGGATCCGCGGAGAACGGGTTCTTCGCCCGCTGGACCGCCCCGACCCTGTATGACCCCTCCTGCTGCTTCCAACTGTCGGCTGAAAGCACCGTGACGGTGGACGTCGCCGGAGCAGAGTTGACCCCCACTGCGCCGGCGCTTCAGCGTGGCGAGACTCAGGTGCGTGCGGTCTTTGAAGCGGCGATCGCAGGAACGACCGCACCGGACGTCACCGCCGCGGACGGCCTGTACGAAGGAATCACCCTCATTGCGGAGCGCGGCGGCGAGTACGATTTCGACGGCATCGCGTGCAACGACGTCGAAATGGGTGAGATCACGCTGGCCTGCGGCATCCCGGTGAAGATCAACGGTGAGGACCGCATGTTCGTCGTGTACCCGCAGATGAAGGGGTGGGGCGCATACGACATCCCGAAGTATTCACTGGAGCTCTGGTAAGTATCCGCAGCCGAGCAGGCAGTGCTCGCCGCGGCGACACGATCTAAACTAGACGGGTGACCCAGCCCAATCGCGCCGACCTCGGCAAGGACCCCCAGCGCGTCAGCGGCATGTTCGACCAGGTCGCGGCCGGCTACGACCGCACCAACACCGTCATGACGTTCGGCAACGACGCGCTCTGGCGCGCGGCCACGACCCGCGCTGTCGCACCGAAACGCGGAGAGCGCATCCTCGATCTCGCGGCAGGCACGGCCTCCTCCTCGGCATCCCTCGCCGCCAGCGGTGCCGACGTCGTCGCCGCCGATTTCTCACCGGGGATGCTGGCCGAAGGCAAACGCCGCCACGGACATCTGAGCAACCTCTCCTTCGCCCTGGCCGACGCGATGAATCTGCCGTTCGCTGACAACGAGTTCGACGCCGTCACGATGTCATACGGCCTGCGCAACGTGCAGCAGCCGAAGAAGGCGCTCGCCGAACTGTTCCGGGTCACCAAGCCCGGCGGCAGGCTCCTGGTCAACGAGTTCTCCACGCCTCCGGCCAAGGCATTCCGCGGGCTCTACCGCTTCTACAACGCCCAGGTTCTGCCTCGTGTCGCACGCGTCGCCGGCACGAACAGCGATGCCTACGACTACCTCAACGAATCGATCAAAGACTGGCCGGATCAGAAGGAACTCTCCAGCTGGATCCGCGAGGCGGGCTGGACCGATGTCGCCTTCCGCAACCTCTCGTTCGGCATCGTCGCACTGCATCGTGCGCAGAAGCCGAAGCCCGCGCCCAGGTAGGGTAGAAACCGTGACTTCGAGCCCTGCCGCCCCGGGTTCGCGACTCGCGAACCGGCTCGGCTTCAGCGACCGCGTTTTCATCGGCCGCGCCGCACGTCGCGTCGCCGATGAGATCGAAGCCGGCCTCGACCTTGTCGAGAGCGGGCTTGCCGTGGATCTGCGCGTCGCCGACTCCATTGCGGATGCCGCATCCCGCTACCTCTACGAGGCGGGAGGCAAGCGCATCCGCCCGGTGCTAACGCTGCTGACCGCCCAGCTCGGTGAGGGCAACATCCCCGCAGTGATCGACATCGCCAAAGCGCTGGAGATGACGCACCTCGGCTCGCTTTATCACGATGACGTCATGGATGGCGCTGACCGCCGCCGTGGGGTTCCCGCCGCGCACGCGGTGTGGGGCAACAACGTCGCGATCCTTACCGGCGACATCCTGTTCTCCCGTGCCAGCCAGCTCATGGCTCGCTACGGCGACCGCGCGATCAGACTGCAGGCCGACACCTTCGAGCGCCTCGTCATGGGGCAGCTGCACGAGACGGTCGGGCCGCAGCCCGGCGACGATCCGATCGAGTTTTACATCCAGGTGCTCGCCGACAAGACCGGATCGCTGATCGCCGCGGCGACGCAGGGCGGTGCGATCTTCTCTAACGCGCCCGCCGAGTACGTCGAGCCGCTGCGCGTGTACGGCGAAAAGGTCGGCGTCGCCTTCCAGCTGCTGGATGATGTGATCGACCTGTCCGCCAAGCCCGAGGAGACCGGAAAGGTCCCCGGTACTGATCTTCGCGCGGGCGTGCCGACAATGCCGTACCTGTTGTTGAAGGCAGAATCGGATGCTGCGGCCGCTGACCTCGCCGCCCGCATCGACGACGGCGTGGCACGTATCGCCGAAGGTGCGGATGCCGCGCTCCTCGACCAGCCGCTGGCTGAGCTGCGCGACCACGCGGTGACGCAGAAGACGCTCGAGCTCGCCCGCACCTGGACGCGCGACGCCATCGGCGTACTGGCGCCGCTGCCCAAGGGCGCGGTGCGCGAGGCTCTCACCCGCTTCGCAGAATCTCTTGCTGACCGCAGCAGCTGATCGAACCTCGATCGCTGCAGCATCCGAAAGGACACTCATGACCAAGCTCAGGCTGGCCATCGTCGGGGCAGGCCCCGCCGGAATCTACGCCGCTGACATTCTGCTCAAGACCGAGCGGTCCTTCGACGTCTCCATCGATCTGTTCGAGCAGCTGCCTGCGCCGTACGGCCTTGTTCGCTACGGTGTCGCGCCGGATCACCCGCGCATCAAGGGCGTCATCAACGCACTTCGTGACGTGCTCGACCGCGGCGACATCCGCATCTTCGGCAACGTGCGCTTCGGCGAGGACATTACCCTCGAAGACCTGAAGAAGCACTACAACGCGGTGATCTTCGCCACCGGAGCTATCCGCGACACGAAGCTCGACATCCCCGGAGTCGACGCCGACGGATCATTCGGTGCGGCGGACTTCGTCAGCTGGTTCGACGGACACCCCGATGTGCCGCGCGAGTGGCCGCTGGATGCCGAGTCGGTCGCCGTGCTCGGCAACGGCAACGTCGCACTCGACGTGGCGCGCATGTTGGCCAAGCACGCACAGGACCTGCTGTCGACCGAGATCCCGGACAACATTCATGCGGGGCTCGAGGCCTCGAACATCACCGATGTGCACGTGTTCGGCCGCCGCGGCCCCGCACAGGTGAAGTTCACCCCGCTTGAGCTGCGCGAGCTCGGCGATCTGCGCGATGTCGACGTGGTCGTCTACGACGAGGACTTCGACTACGACGAGGCATCCCTCGCCGCGGTCGCGAGCAACAAGCAGGTCAAGGTCATCGACCGCGTGCTGCAGTCATGGCGCCAGCTTCCTTCGGCGAACAACGCCGGAGGCGAGGCATCCCGTCGCCTGCATCTGCATTTCTGGGCGAAGCCGATTGAGATCAAGACGGATGCCGACGGCAAGGTCGCCGCGATCGTCTACGAACGCACGCGGCCAGACGGCTCTGGCGGGCTCGAAGGCACCGGCGAGCTGCGCGAGATCGCGATCGGACAGCTCTACCGCGCCGTGGGCTACTTCGGTTCGCCGCTGAAGGATGTGCCCTTCGACAAGCGCCACGGTGTGATCCCGAACCACGAGGGCCAGGTTGTCGCCAAGGACTCCAATGAGCGTGTTTCCGGTGTCTACGCCACGGGCTGGATCAAGCGCGGACCGGTGGGGCTCATCGGCCACACCAAGTCGGATGCAATGGAAACCGTGCAGCACCTGGTCAACGACCAGGGCTCGTGGTGGCATCCGGAAGACCCCTCCGAGGAGGCCATCCCGGCGTTGCTGGCGGAGCGCGGCGTGAAGTGGACCGACCTCGACGGCTGGCACCGCCTCGACCAGCACGAACTCGCCCTCGGCGAGCCGCACGAGCGTGTGCGCATCAAGGTCGTCCCGCGCGACGAGATGGTGCGGATCTCCCGCGGCGAGTGAGTGCCGCCTGGCGGCTCCGGCCGGCGAGCATCCGGTACACATGCAGTGCCATCGAACGGATGCACGGCGACACGCCGTAGTTTCGCCCTGCACCCGTGCTTTCGCCCTGCAGGTGTGCCGGGGAAACAGGGCGGCCCCCGTGCACCCTATGCTGATCGCATGAACAGGCCTGCGGCGATCATGACCACCGCTCTTCTCCTCGCGCTTCTCGCCGGATGCACCGGCCAGCCAACGCCGACGCCAGAGCCGACGGTCAGCACTGCCCCGTCGCCGAGTCCGAGTGCCACCGAGGACCCGCTACCGGGTTCTGCGCCGGTGAGCGCCTTCGACATCGACTGCGATCAGGTTGCTGCGGCGATGGACAAGTTCGTCGGATTCGGGGCTGATGGTGTGAAGGAGCGCATCGCGCTGGCATCCGCGCCCGATTGGTACGCGGGCCCTGCCGAGTTCATGACGCAACGTGCAGGCGGCGCCGTGTGTGCGTTCGACGCAGCGCCAAGCGCGGACGGTGCGCAAGACAGCTGGCACGTCATGATCGTCCCCGGCGCCCAGGCGATCGTTGACGCGCTGGTCGCTGCGGGATACGACGAGATGCCGTCGGAATGCTACGACGGCGCCTGCGTGCTGATGGCCCGCGAGGGTGATGCGCTGCTGGTCGGCGAAGTGTCCGCACCCGCGCTGACGCCGGACGACACCATGGGCGCGCGCGTCTTCGCCCAGTCCTGGGTCGACAAGGCGGCGGCGAGCCAGCAGGAGGAGGGCTACGAGGTGGCGCCCTCTGCGATCGCAGGGGCCGAGTGCGATCAACTGCTCTCTGCGGAGCAGTTGGGTGCACTCTGGGGCGTGCCGGCGCATCTCGGCGGCCGTTTCGGCGGCTGGGGTGTTCCGGCCGAGGTCTACCACGTGGTCAACGGAGGCGCCCTGTGCCTCTATACGGATGAGGGCGGATATGAAAGCGAGCAATATCTGCTGCTCACCGATCTTCCCGGTGGTGTGTGGGCCTTCGATATCCTCGAGGGGCGGACGGCGATTACCGTGGCGGGAGCCGACGCGGCGTACTCCGGCACCGACGAGGCGGCATCTCCGAGCCCCATCGTCGACATCCTCGTTGGTGACGACTGGATTCGACTGACCGGGGCTGTCGGAGGCTCAGCCGGTGATCTCACGGCCATCGCCGAGATCGTGGCGGCCAACGCCGCCGCACTTCAGTGATGCCTCACCCCCATTAGGGTGGTCAGCATGGCGCAGTGGGTTCCGGATGTCCTCGACGACGAGTTCGAACAGCGAACCCTCCCGCTGGGAAAAGACGACCAGGGTGAGGTCGTTGCGACGCTGGTGCGCGCGCTGCCTGAGCCGGTGCCGCCGCAGCCCGCTGGTTGGGAACGGTTCGTCCGCCGTCTTCGCGGTCTGCCACTGCAGGATGATCCGCCGCTGCTGGACGGCGTCGACGTGCTCTACGTGCACGGCTGGTCGGACTACTTCTTTCAGAAGCGCCTGGCCAGGTTCTGGTCGGCGCGCGGCGCGCGTTTCTTCGCGCTCGACCTGCGCAAGTACGGTCGCAGCCTTCGCGATGGCCAGACGCCCGGGTACATCACCGATCTCAAGACCTACGACGAGGATATCGCGGCCGCGCTCGAAGCCATCGCCGAGGATGCCGACACCTCGCGTGGTCCGCGACGCCTGGTGCTGATGGGGCACTCGATGGGTGGCCTGGTGCTGAGCCTGTGGGCATCCCGGCATCCGGATGCTGCGGCAGCTGTCATCCTGAACGCGCCGTGGCTGGAGTTTCAGCTCGCCCCGCTGCGCGCGGCGATCGCGCCGATGGTCGAATTGCAGGCGCGACTGCGTCCGCTGGATGTCACGCCGCAGATCGACCTCGGCTTCTACGCGCGTGCACAGGCCGAGGTCGCCGACGCGGATGATGCGATGACGACGAACTTGCAGTGGCGGCCGACGCCAGCAATGGCCGTGCATGCGGGGTGGTTGCATGCCATCCTGGACGGCCACCGCGCGGTAGGTGAGGGGCTGTCGATCCCGGTGCCGGTGTGCGTGCTGCTGTCGGCGCGTTCGGCGCTGCCGTCGCGCTGGTCGGAGGATCTCACCTCGGCCGACACTGTTCTGGTGGTCGATGACATCGCGCGCCGTGCGCTGAAGCTCGGAGCATCCGTCACGGTCGAACGCGTCGACGGCGCACTGCACGACGTGTTCCTGTCACGCAAGCAGGCGCGCGATGATGCCTACGCGCGGATGGAGCGCTGGGTGACCGGGTGGGTTCACACCAGCCCGTGAACGGCACGCGCGGCGCGCTCGGCAGCGGACGAATCACCCGCCAGGAGTGCTTTTCGCAGTGCGCCCCAGGCGGGAAGTGATGCTTCCCGATGTGCGGGATCCCGCACCAACCGCTGCAGGTTGCGCGTCAGAGCGAGGCTCGCTTCGTCGAGCAGGCTGTGCTGCAGGAAGTTGTCACTGTGCTTCGACAAGTACGTGAAGAGGTCCCGCCGTATGAGCGAACTCGTCGTTTGATCATCGGTCGCTGCGACGATCCGATCGATCATGCTCGCCGCCTCGGCGCGCTGCTCGTCGTCCATCCGCCCCGCTGCGAGGTGGGCGACGAACCCCGATTGGAATCCGGCGAACTCGCACGAGGCCTCGAATGTGGCATCCGTGACTTCACTCACCTCGGTGTATCGGCTGGGATACATGCGCACCAGACCGATGCGCTCGAGTCGCTGCAGGGCTTCTCGCACCGGCATCCGCGACACGTGCAATTCGCGCGCCAACTCGATATCTCTGATGCGCTCGTGCGGTTTGAGCTGACCGCTGAGGATTGCCTCTCCGACATGCCGGAAGACGTCCTCGGCCAACAATTGCTTCTTACCCCCGATGCGGAGTGAACCCGTGTTTAACATGGGATCCTCGCCCCCAAACCACTCATATCCCGGACGCCCCATTGTGCCGGGAGAGTAACTACATCATGAACTTGGGCAAGATGCCAACCCCGCGCGATCTTGCGCATCGAACCCCAAACGTGAGTGGCCAGCGGGCCGGAACCCGCTGACCACATCGACGTGACCACCGCGATCGAGAGTCTCGCCCGACTCCTGTGCTGAAGTCACGCGTCCTGAACCCCCAGACTCGGATGCGTGACGACCAGCTGTTCGATGCGGCACGGTTACGTCGGGGCCGCCTCCGGTTGCGGCCTCGTTTCAGTCTTGACGATCGCGACCCATATATCAGTATCCAACGACCCATATACCGGTATGCAATGTGGCCGCGTCAGCCTGCCGGAGGTGCAGCCGGGTTGCTGGACGGCACGGCATCCGCGCCGTAAAGGGTGGCGATGATGGTCTTGGCGACTACGACGGGCGACGGGCTCCGCGACGCCGCGACAAGCCGGACGATGACACGCATGGAAGATCCATGCTGGGTAGCGTATTCGCGCGTACGGAGCGGTCGTATAGACCTAGGTCGCCAGAATTGACGCGCGGCTGAGCAAGATCCGCGTCGCGCTTGCACCGGCGTTGAGATCGCGGTCATGATGAGACTGCGTCGAGCGCGAAACGCACACACTTTCACGGCTGAGGATTTTCTGATGAGCATGGGCGCGAGCGCACCGATACGGCGATCCTTCAATCGCGCACTCCTCGCGATTCTGTGTCTGGGGCTCGTGCTTGTGCTTACGCTCACTGCCCTGCTGCCGCTCGAGGGCCCGTTCGGCCTGGTGCTTGCACTCTTCCCGATCAACGTCTTGATCTATCTCGGGGCGGGCTTGCTCGCCTGGTATCACCGACCGAGCAATCGGATGGGCGCATTGATTCTGCTCACCGGTGTGTGGGTCTTTCTCGGCGGTGCGGGCAACACCGACGTCCCCGCGCTCGTCTGGCTCGGCACCATCGCCGGCAGCATGCCGCTCGCCGGGTTCGTGCACCTGCTGCTGGCGTTTCCCGCCGGCCGGGTGCGCGGGAGGATCTCACGTATGACGGTGATGGTTGCCTACGGCACCTCGCTGCTTCTGGAAGCTCCCAGCTATCTGTTCGTGGCGAACCCGGGTGTCCCCGGGCTGGCGATTGCGGATGCCCCTGAGCTTGCCCGGTGGGGTGGGATCGTTCAAGAAGCAGTCGGTTTCGTCGTCCTGGCGAGCACGCTGGTGCTGCTCACACATCGCCTCCGGCGTTCATCGACTACTGAACGGCGCGTGCTCGTGCCCTTGTACGGGTACGGAATCGCTGCCGTTGTCGTCATGCTGTTCGCCGCCCGTATCCTGCGACCGGTCTTCGCGTGGGCGCCGCAGGACGTTGCTGCGTTGCAGCTGCTCATGTTCTGCGGGGTTCCCATTGTCTTCGCGCTCGGAGTGTTGCGAGGTGGGGTGGCTCGGACGGGTGAACTAGAGGAGCTGGGGGTCTGGCTGGGGGAGGCCGGGCGCACCAAACCGGAGATCGGCGCGGCACTGGCTCGCACGCTCGGCGACCCGACACTTGAAGTATGGTTCTGGGTTCCTGGCCGCAACGGGTACGTCGATACGGAAGGTGTTGAGGTGACGGCGGCGCGCGAGCAGGCGAGCCGTGGGCTCGAGCCCGTCGAGCTGGATGGGCGCAGAATCGGCGCGATCTCGTGCGACATCGCGCTTATGGCCGAGCCAGAGCTCGTGCGTACCGCTGGTCGAGTCGTCGCGATCGCGCTCGACCGCGAACGGCTGATCGCCGAGCTGCTCGCGAGCGGTCGCGCGTTGCAATCTTCTCGCGAGCGACTGGTCGAGGTCGCCGACCGTGAGCGTCGACGCATCGCGCAGGATCTGCATGATGGGCTGCAGGTGCAGCTGGTTCTTCTGGCACTCGAAGCACAGCAGATCGCGAACGCGGGCGATGACGGGGATGCGGTGCAGGAGCGTGCCACCGAGTTGCGCAAGGGAATCGACACGGCAGCGGCCGGACTGCGCGAGGTGGTGCACTCGGTCATGCCGGCCGCACTGACCCAACGCGGGTTGTCGGCCGCGGCCGAAGACCTGGTGGACCGGATGCCGGTGCCCACAACTTTGACGCTCAGTATCAGCGACAATGAATGCTCGCCCGTGGTCGAAAGCACCGCCTACTTCGTGGTGGCCGAGGCTCTCGCGAATGCGGTGAAGCACTCGCGCGCCGGAGCGATCGCGGTGCAGCTGAGTCGAGCAGGCAACGTGTTGCACGTCGAGGTGCGCGACAACGGTGATGGTGGTGCGAGGGAGGGCCGAGGGTCTGGTCTTACCGGAATGGTCGAGCGGGTGGAAGCGCTGGGCGGCCGGGTACACATCGAGAGCGCAAGCGGCGCCGGCACAACGATTCGGGCGGAGATCCCATGCGGGTTGTAATTGGGGAAGACGAGGCCCTGCTGCGGCGCGGTCTCGAACTGATGCTGGGTGACGCCGGCTTCGACGTGGTGGCGGTCGCGGCTGACGCGTCGGAGCTTGAGGAGGCCGTCGCCGCGCAACGGCCTGATCTTGTTGTCACCGACATTCGCATGCCGCCGGACTATACCGATGAGGGACTGCTTGCCGCCTTGCGCATCCGCGCGCGGTTTCCGGGGACCGCTGTCGTTGTGCTCTCGCAGCATGTGCAGCGACGATACGCCGTGGAGTTGCTCTCTGGCCACGCCGGGGGCATCGGCTACCTTCTCAAACAACGCATTGCCGACGTGGATCAGTTTCTGGCGGACCTGCACCATGTCGCAGAAGGGGGCACAGCAATCGACCCCGATGTCGTCGCGGTCATGGTCGCGCGCGCACGTCGATCGGATTCGGCGGTTGGAGCGTTGACCGCGCGGCAACAGGAAGTGCTCGGTCTGATGGCAGAGGGGCGCAGTAACGCATCAATTGCGGCGCGGCTCTTCCTCACCGAGAAAGCCGTCGTGCAGCACGCTTCTCGCATCTACGATGCACTCTCGCTGGCCGTGGATTCCGATGCGCACCGCCGCGTGCTCGCGGTGCTTCAGTACCTGAACCGGGGCTGACGCCGAACTTTAGTTCAGCGTGCCTCGTCGATCCGCAGGGTGCACGATCGCGCGTCGTCGGTCAGCATCGCGTCGACCGACGAGGTCTGGCCGTCGTACTTGCGCCGCAATTCATCGTCGATCTTCAGCTGGATCTCGTCGTCAACCGGCACGTATACGGTCGCGACCTGCGCGCGCGGAAGGTCTAGCGCAGCAACGCGATCACGCTCCGCGATCGCACCGTCGCCGAGGGCAAATGCTACCGGGCGCCCGGCGCCCACGTGCTGATACCACCAGGCGGTTGCTCCGTGCACAGATCGCACATAGGGCACACCGTCGATGACCATCGACCAGATCGGCGTGGCGATCGGATCGCCGTTGGCTCTCGTGGTGACGATGGCGACCACCGAGGTCTCGTCCAATACCCGTACGACAGTGTCAAAGCCCATGCCGCTGAAGCTACCGCACCCGGCGATGATCCGGGGCGGCCCCGCCGCTCACCTGGCGGAAGAAAAACCCGGCTCCAATTCGCATTGCAGCCGGGTTATTCTTCCCGCGTCACGCGGAAGCGCCAGGAATACACCTGGTCAGCGCGGTGACCTACCGGTAGTTGATGAATCGCACTACAGCTGGTGGCGAATGGTGGCATCTGGTGGCTGCCGCGTAATCACGCGGATCTGTAGGTGTCTGGTGGTGGGTGTTCAGGCGCCCGAGTGGGACTTCTGCGGACTTTCTGCGGACTCGCGGATGGTCTTCAAGTTCCGGGGCCAGCATCAGGGTGACCTGCTGCACGACGGCGGAGAGCTGATCTTGCGGGGACAGGTGTCGGGCGATGTGACGTGCACAGCCGGTGTGCTGCATGTGCGTGGTCAGATCGCCGGGGAACTGACGGTCGATGGTGGTGATGTGACGCTGCGCGGCATGGTGAATGGGCGTGCTGCCGTTGTGTCGGGGCGTCTGCTTCTCGCTGCGGGGTGTTTCGTTGGTGGCCGCGCGCTCAGTGACAGTGGCGAATGGTACACGCCGACGGATGCCGTGCACGTCACTGGCGATAGCAGGACGTTCGATGCCGATATGGTCGGCCTGCCGTGATCGCGACCGTCCACGGGTCGCACATGACTTGCCGGGGAGCCTGAGGGGCTCGTGAGTGTTCGCTCACGTGTATGACCGACGTGGGGCCGAATGTCGTTGGGTGCTGGGATGCTGTGGGGGGCGTGTGCTGGGCTCGCGATATCAAAGAATGGGGAAGCTATGGAAGCTTGGGGAATATGGATGACGGCGATCGGCGTGGTCATCGCCGGGGCCGCCGCTGTGTTCGCTTGGGTGCAAGCGCATTCGGCGGTCGAATCGCTAAAGGACGCTCGCGAGGCACGGGATGAGGCGCAGGCGTCGGCGGTGGAGAGCGCCCGCTTGGCGGCTGAAGCGAACGACGCGTTCAAACGTCAAGCTGTCGCGCAGGAGGAAGCGAACCGTCTCAAGCTCGAAGAGATGACGCCGCCGGACTGGTCTGGCCCGGAGCCGCTACGCGGTGAACTGCAGCGACTCACGAACACGTCGAAGCGTGTCCTGGTCGTGTCCAAGATTGACGTCCAGCCGGAATCGATGGCCGGCCTGGTCAAGATCACTACGCAACAGGCGGGTGGTCGGTACGAGTATGGCGACGTGATCGAATTTATCCCGATCAGGACGATGGCTGGGAGTGCCCAGAAGCTGACCATCGTCTATAGCTATGAGGGTGACGACGAGCAGCACAAGGTGATCGTGAATCTGTAGTCGCACGTATGACGAAGCCCCGGCTGTCTCACCGTTGTGAGGGCCGGGGCTTTCGTCTGGGATGCTGTGGGGATGGATGCTGAATGGGTGATGGTGTGGATCACGGTCGGGTCTGTGGCAGTGACCGGGTTGCTGGCTTGGCTGGCGTACGCCAACGGCCGGAAGGCTACAAGGATCGCGTCGGAGGCCGCCCAGAGGGACGAAGATCACCGAGAGCGGGAAGCCGATCAACGGGAGCGCGAAGAACGTTCGGGGGTTGCTATGACGATGATGCGAGCGGTGTCTGCGACGGAGCAATACACGAGGGTTCGGGACGCTCGGCCCATGGTGAGGGAACAGGGGCACGCGATTCTGATCCGCGAAGCAGCGAGCGAGATGCAGCGGCTCCGAGCGGAAGCTCTCGCGGCGGTCGCGCTCTATGCGACAGCGCCAGAAGATGACGAGCTTCACGTGTGGATCGATTCCGCACTTGAGCACCTGTCGGCGCGGCCAGCAAGTGCCATGGACGCGGTGGGGAGAGTCGGCACGTGGTATGACACTCGCCGTGCAATCCGCATGTGGAACGCTCGGGAGGTTACGTCCGGGGAGATCATTTCGGACCGTCTGCCGCCGGAGGTGAATCTTGAAGAGGATGGCGAAGCTCCGGCGTCCTCTGCGTGAGGGCCGGGGCTTCGCACCATGGGAATGCCCAGTGTGCGGTCGCTTCGAACCGGCGATGTCGGGACCGTTGCCGCCCGAGTTCGACGGATCGAGCATCTACGGCGGGTGAGGGGCAAGCATGGAACGCCGAACACCCGGAGAGATGACGAACTAAGGAGCGGTCGCCTACTTTTCTTGGACGTCCTCGATGCCAACCTTTGGTGACTCAACCTCGACGGCACCGACAGCCTTCGTTAGAGCGGTGATGCGGAGCTCGAGCGCGGCGATCGCGGCGATGCTGGCTTCCAGTGAAGCGCGCAGAACGTCCTCTGTGCGATCCGTCGGCGATGTGTTCACTGTGTCGATGAATAACTGAGCGATCGGGAGCTGGTGGCTTTCGGCGCTGAGCGAGCCCGTGAGCATGTCCGGACGGATGATTTGGGTCATGGCCGAACACTATCGGTGGTGACGCTGTGCGTCCAGCAGGAAGGTCGGGCGGGAGCGACGCAACGCACCGAAGCACAGCACCGACGGATTCAGCCGGCACCCCCTACGCTGACATCATGTTCCCATCCACCAGCTCCCTGACCTCATCGTGAAGAGGTTCCTGTGGTTCGCGTTGCCACTGCTGCTCATTGCGCTCGGTGGAGTAACTTTCACTCCGCTACCCGTCCCAGATCTGGCGACGGTTCGACAGGGTGCGAAGATCATCGTCGCCATCGCGACCCTCATCACTGCCATGTTGTTCGCGTTCGCCGACACCACGCCGAGTGCAAAACCGGGGACGACGAAATTGAAGGGTCAGGAATGGCGACGTGACAGGGCCAAGCTCATAACGCACGGTGCCGTCATCGGTATCGCCCTCTTTGTTGTTCTAGCGACCATCAATCGGGAATGGTAGACGACAAAAGACCCCCACCCAACCCGAAGGCTAGGTGGGGGTCTTGTGCCGTCGTTTCAGCGGCTAACGAACTCGAGCTGTGAGAACAGTTCTTCAGTCTCGTTCGTGAAGTAGTGTCCGTGGGTCTTCATGATGGTCTCGATGCTGTCGGAGCCGATCAGCACGATCTCGAATTCCGAGTCCCCTACGTGCTTCGCTTCTTCCTCGGCATACGCCTTCGTGGCGCGCCTCGAGTCGGAAAACTCTTCCTGCATGACGAGACGCTGATCCTTGTGGCTGTAGGCCAGGAGGAAATGAACAGTCGCCATCTCTAGGTGTCCTTTCGTCGGACGTAGAAGCCCTCATCTATCACTGCATCCGACATCGTCTCGAAACGAAGAAGGACATCAGCGGGGATAGACAGCTCCGCGTCCTGATAGTAAAGCATATCTCCCACGGCTGTGAAGTAGTCCAACATGGATTGCGGACCCCGCCCATCCTTTAGCGTGAGTCCAAACCGGGAGTCCGCCTGCTCTACCGCGTTCGCCCACTGCTGTTGGCGGCGGGTGCGAATTTGGATCTCGATCCGTCGACCATGCTTCTCCACAACGTAGTGAACTGCACGATAGCCGGTGGGCTTTGGCTCGTCGACGTAGTCCCGTGGATCTCGTCGGAGGTCCTTGCTCCAGCGACTAACAAGGTGCTGTCCAAGAAGCCTCTGATCATGGAGGCTACTAACAACAGCTCGCGTTCCGCCCACATCTTCGAGGCGAGCGAGCATGCTGCTTTCCATGTTGGCGAGTTTCCGCACGATCCGCGGAAGTCGTTTAAGCCTCTGCGAGACCACGGGCGGTTTCCCCAGCGCCGTGTTCATGAATGTTCGGAGGCCCATCGAGGTTGTGCCGAGTGGCCGTTGATACGTGGCGCGAAATTGATCAACGATGTCAGTGCAGTATGCGAGCCGTTCGCGATCGAACAGCTCGTGAAGCATGGCCCTGTTCGGACCCATGCGAGCACGATGCAGGTCGACTAGGTACTGACCACAGCGATTGACCTCACTCTTGGAGATACTCGGCGATGGATGTTGACGGCTCGACACGGGATGAGACTACTGCCCCTGTGTGAAACGACGAAAAGCCCAAGGCCCCCACCCTCGACCGTGAGGTCAGATGCGGGGGCCTCGTGCGTTCGGCGGCAACCTCTTCCGGCGCGTGCCCTGACCGTATAGAGCCGTGAACGTTGCGCAGTTTCGATGAGGTCCCGCAGCCCGCAAGTTCGGCGGACCGGAGAGTTGAGCGCCGCTACCGGCCGATGTTGGTGGTCAGGTCGAACGTAATACGAACAATGTCCCAACTGCGTGGCATCCTGTTCTCATGACACCCGCACCAATCGTGAACGTACTCTCGCGGGCCGATCTGGACGATCGGCGACGTGAGCTGCTGTCGTCTGTCGGATGCTCGCTCTACGACCTTCGTGATCGCGCGCACGAGTACGAACTGTCGATCGACGAACTCGAGGTGCTTCGCGAGCTTGAGCGGCTCGAGTTCCTCGCGGGGAACTAGCGACAGAGTTGGACGCAGCTGCGCTTGAAGAGGCGGTAAACGAATTCGCGGTCGACTTGATGCTCCGGCTCGGCGAGATCTTGCCGACAGGAAACCTCGGGCTCTCGTCCCAGGCGCTCCCAGCTCGCGACGGCTCCGCACGCATCGCCATTGCGTCTGTCAACCCAGGCGGCATCGAGCTGACGATCGAGGAACGGCCGGCACTGCAGCTTGAGGTCAACTACAAGCTGATGCTGAGCCCTACCTCGCGCTTGCCGACGGTGTTTGGATCGCAGTTCCTGGTGAGACCCCACGGCATGGGCCGCCCTCTGTTTACGGTCGACTACGTGCGGGATGCTCAGTCCAACACGCCAGCTGCGCACTACAACCTGCACTTCGAGCACGGTCCAATTGAGGCGGAGCTACTGCAGACAGGTGCCGTTCGTCGCGGCAAGAACCACCGGAAAGCGATCCGCTCTGGGAAGACTCCTCGGCTCGCAGATCTGCATTTCCCGGTCGGTGGGCACCGATTCCGGCTCTGCCTCGAGGACGTCATCGAGATGCTGTGGATCGAGTTTGGTATCGACGTGAGGCCGACCGCGGGAAACGCGATTCGCGAGGGACGTCAGGGGTGGCGTGCGATGCAGATTCGAGCAGCCGTCTCGGATGACCCTGAGTCCGCGGCCACGGAGCTGCGGCGGCTCGGCTACGAGGTCACGCCGCCGTCGTCAGAGCTCTCATGCCGCTTGGATCGGGTGCACGCGATATAGGAGAGGCGGGCCTTTGGGAGATCGCTCGTTGTGGCACACGCCAGCATTCATGTCCCAGACGATCGCCGTCCTGAGCATGGTGTCAAGTAGTGCGGACATCAGGCGGCTTCCTGTCCTGCCTTGCGGCCGCGGCCGACGTACTGTTTCCCTGCCCAGAATCCGACTGTCGGTTTCGCGGCTTTCGCGTACTGCCGGCAGAGGAGCGCGACGTCGCATGCTGCGCAGATCGGGGCGAGTGTGGCGGCATCCGCCTTGGTGAGCGTGTCGGCGGTGAACAGGTCGATGCCGTCGCATTCGGGTGCGCGACGGTCGAGCGCTCGTGAGAGCTGCGCGTATGCGGCATCGGCCGGGGATACGCGTCGAGGCCGCGGCGTGTGGGCGACATCCGGTGACATAAGGTCACTGTAACCCTAAGTGGAGAGCGCTTGCTGTGGGGCACGCGGTCGAGGTGGGATTGCGTGCGCGGCCAGCTGCTCGTATCGTCTGACGATGATCTACCACCGGAAGTACGGTCCTATGGTTGTGGGCTTGCCGGCAGCATCCGCCTTGCTCCGAGAGGTGGACGCGTTGAAAGCAGGCGGCATGGTCGGCGACGCGCTCGAGGATGCAGTCGTGAGGATCGCCTTCTCGCGACTCGCCTTGCTGGAACACCGGGAGCCTGTCGCGTTCGCTGATCCAAGAGAGACGCTGCTCAAGGTGACGGATGTCGCCGAGCGTCTCGGCGTGAACAAAAGCTGGGTTTACGCGCGCATCAACCGTGGGGAGATCCCGGTCGTCGAGCTCGGCGATACCCGCAAGAACCAGCGCATCCGCGAGTCCGACCTGGACTCGTTCATCGCCGCCCGCACGTATGGCGTTGGCCGTCAATGACGACTCTTGCGGACTCCCTGCGGACTGAACTAGAAAAAGACCTGGTCAGCGCGGTGACCTACCGGTAGTTGATGAACTGGAGGTCGACGTCGAGGTCTGAACCCTTGAGCAGGGCGATGACGGCCTGAAGATCGTCGCGGTTCTTGGACTGCACGCGCAGCTCGTCGCCTTGGATCTGGCTCTTCACGCCCTTCGGGCCCTCGTCGCGGATGATCTTGCCGATCTTCTTCGCGTTTTCAGAGGAGATGCCGTCCTTGAGCTCAGAGACGATGCGGTATTCCTTGCCGCTGGCGAAGGGATCACCGGTCTCGAGGCTCTTCAGCGAGATGCCCCGCTTGATGAGCTTGGTCTGGAACACGTCGAGAACGGCCTTCGCGCGCTCTTCGGTGTTCGCCTTGATCAAGATGGATTCACCACTCCACTCGACGGACGCTCCAGTGCCCTTGAAGTCGTAGCGCTGCTCGACCTCCTTGCGGGCCTGGTTGAGGGCGTTTTCCGCCTCCTGGTGGTCGACCTTGCTGACAATGTCGAACGATGAGTCTGCCATGCCGCCATCCTATCGATTTTGCCTCTGAGGCGGGTTCCTGGAAGCGCTTCCAGGGCGCGGGAGCGGGCGTTGCGTGGGTTACAGGTTGATATCACTACGCGCTCCCGTTGCAATGAGGGCAGGGTAGCAGGCATACTGTAAGCGCTTGCAGTAACGCAGGTCTTCCGCATTCAGAGAGGCAGACACCAATGAAGGTGCACAAGAAGGGCATCGTCGCGTTCGGCGCATTCGCCGTGATTTCGACGCTGACGCTCGCCGGTTGCTCATCGAGCAGCACCCCCACCGATGACTCCGACGCCGCGGCCGAGTTCTCCGGCGAGATCACAGTCTGGGCCGACACCAACCGCGCCGCCGTCCTCGAGGACGCCGCGAAGAAGTTCACCGCCGACACCGGCGTGAAGGTCACGATCGTCGAGAAGCAGATGGACGAGGTGCGTACGCAGTTCGTCCAGCAGGTACCGACCGGCAAGGGTCCTGACGTAGCCGTCGGCGCACACGACTGGCTGGGTGAGCTCGTCACCAACGGCGTCGTCGCCCCGGTCGAGCTCGGTGACCGTGCAGACGAGTTCCAGCAGATCGCCCTCGACGCCTGGAACTACGAGGGGCAGAACTACGGCATCCCGTATGCCATCGAAAACATCGCACTGCTGCGCAACGCCGATCTCGTTCCTGAGGCGGCCACCGACTACGCGGACATGATCGCCAAGGGCCAAGCCTCCGGCGCCGAGTACCCGTTCCTGGTCGGCCTTGACCCCGAGGCATCCGATCCTTATCACCTGTACCCGTTCCAGACCTCGTTCGGCGCTCCGGTGTTCGGCACGAGTGCCGACGGCTCCTACGACGCAACCGACCTGCAGATCGGCAACCCCGGTGGTGAGCAGTTCGCAGCGTGGCTGCAAGAGCAGGGCGCCGCGGGTGTTCTGAACACCAACATCACCCCCGACATCGCGCGCGAGAGCTTCTTCGCCGGCAAGTCGCCGTTCTACCTGACCGGTCCGTGGAACGCCACCGACGCGATCGACGCCGGGCTCAACATTGAGATCGACCCGATCCCGACCACGGGCGATCAGGACGCGCAGCCGTTCGCCGGAGTGCAGGGCTTCTTCCTCAGCTCCGCGAGCGAGAACCGCCTCGCCGCTAACGAGTTCCTGCTGAACTATGTCGGCAGCGAAGAGGTGCAGACGGCGCTCTACGAGGTCGGCGGACGCACACCTGCACTGACGGCATCCTACGAGGCGGCCATCGCGGCCGACCCGATCACCGCCGGCTTCGGCGAGGTCGGTGCCAATGCCGTGCCGATGCCCTCCATCCCCGAGATGGGATCGGTCTGGGAGTACTGGGGTGTCACCGAGGTGGCGCTGATCAACGGCCAGGGTGACCCGGCCGAGCTCTGGTCGAAGATGGCCACCGACATCCAGGGCGCGATCGACTGATCAGCTTGACTAGCGGAGTGACGTCCACACCCGGGCGTCACTCCGCTGGCACACGGATGCACGCCGACAAGATCACGCGAACCAGAAGGAACCGATGAGCACGCCGACCAACGTAGACACCGACGCGGTCGCGCCGAGCAGCAGATCCCGCCGCGCAGCGCGAATCGCGGATGCCGCGAGCATCGGCTGGAAGCTGATGCTGTTCAAGGTCATCGCCCTTGGCATCATCGACGCGCTCGCCGTTTACGCGATCTTCGTCCTCCTGCAGAGCGAGCAGTGGCTGCCAGCATCCATCGTCGCAATCGTTACGGCTATCGCGAACTGGATCTATTTCAGCCGCGGCAATCTGCCGGCCAAGTACCTCGTCCCCGGCCTGATCTTCCTGTTTGTCTTCCAAGTCTTCGCGGCGCTCTACACGGGCTATATCGCCTTCACGAACTACGGTACCGGGCACAACAGCGACAAGGACAGTGCCGTCAACGCGCTTATGCTCTCGGCGCAGGAACGCGTGCCGGACTCTGCCGCCTATGACCTCACTATCGTCGAGCAGCTCGGCGAGTTCTCCTTCCTGGTCACATCGCCCGACGGTGACGTCGCCATCGGTGGCGAAGAGCGTCCCCTTGAAGTAGTCAACGGCGCCGAGATGGACGGCAATATGGCCGTCGGTCTCTCTGGCTACAACACGCTCGGCTTCGCACAGATTGTTCAGAATCAGCAGGCGATCGCGGATCTGGCAGTGCCGATCAGTGACGACCCGAATGACGGCGCCCTGCGCACGCCGGATGGATCGAAGGCCTACGTCTACGTATCCTCGCTCATCTATGACGAGGCCGCCGCGACCATGACCGACACTCGATCCGGAGACGTCTACTCGGATATCGGTACCGGCGCATTCACTGCAGCCGACGGCACCGAGCTCATGCCCGGCTGGCAGATCAACGTCGGCTTCGACAACTTTGTCAAGGCGTTCGGCGCCGAATCTGTCCGCGGACCGTTCCTCTCGGTGCTGGTGTGGACCTTCGCCTTCGCGATCCTGTCGGTCGCGACCTGCTTCGCGCTCGGCCTGTTCATTGCGGTGGTGCTCAATGACCCGCGGATGAAGTCGAAGAAGTACTACCGGGTGATCATGATCTTGCCGTACGCCTTCCCCGGGTTCCTCTCGGCGTTGGTGTGGGCCGGCATGATGAACCAGGAGTTCGGATTCCTCAATGCCGTCCTCTTCGGCGGGGCAGAGATCCCCTGGCTGACCAACGAGTGGTTGGCGAAGATCAGCATCCTGCTGGTGAACCTCTGGTTGGGCTTCCCGTACATGTTCCTGATCTGTACCGGTGCCTTGCAATCGATCCCGGAAGATGTGCAAGAAGCGGCCCGCGTCGATGGCGCCAGTGCGTGGAGAGTGTTCCGCTCGATCAAGCTGCCGTTGCTGTTCGTGTCGGTGGCGCCACTGCTGATCTCGTCGTTCGCATTCAACTTCAACAACTTCAGCTTGATCTACATGCTCACCGGCGGCGGGCCGCGCGATATCAGCGCTGGCATGAACGTCGGCGCGACCGACATCCTCATCACGATGGTGTACAAGGTCGCCTTCGTTGGCTCGAACGCTGATTACGGTCTGGCCAGCGCCTTCTCGATCATCATCTTCCTCGTCGTCGCCGCGATCTCGATCGTCGCATTCCGGCATACCAAGTCTCTTGAGGAGTTGAACTGAAATGACTTCCGTGAAGCCCGATTCGACGACAGCGATCGTGACTGCGGATGCCGGGATCCCCGGTGTCGGCAAAGCACCCCGTCGTCCATTCAAACGCTACTTCCGCGAGACCGGCTGGCGGCACATCGTCGGAATCGTTGTGGGTGCGTTCGCACTCTTCCCGCTGCTGTACATCCTCAGTGCATCGCTGAACCCCGGCGGCACGCTACTGACCGCCAACTCTCTGTTCAGCAACATCAGCTTCGACAGCTACGTGACGCTGTTCAACAGTCCGCGAAGCCCTTATGCGGCGTGGTTCGTGAACACGCTGATTATCGGCCTGGTGACTGCGGTGTTCACTGTGATACTCGGCGCTCTCGCCGCCTACTCGTTCTCGCGCATGCGCTTCACCGGTCGCCGCTTCAGCCTCACGGCGTTGCTGGTCGTGCAGATGTTCCCGCAGATGCTGGCGATGGTCGCGATCTTCCTGATCATGGTCGCCATCGGCGACGTCTTCCCGGCGATCGGCCTGAACTCGCAGATCGGCCTGATCATGGTCTATCTCGGCGGGGCATTGGGCGCGAACACGTACCTGATGTACGGATTCTTCAACACTGTTCCTTCGTCGATCGACGAGGCCGCGAAGATTGACGGCGCCGGACACGCGCGCATCTTCTTCACGATCATCCTGCGCCTTGTCGCTCCCATCCTCGCGGTGGTGGGACTGCTGAGTTTCATCGGCACGAGCAGTGAGTTCATCTTGGCGAGCCTGATCCTCGTCGATCCTGAGAAGCAGACGCTCGCGGTTGGCCTCTACAAGTTCGTCTCCGATGAGTTCTCGAAGAACTGGAGCGTCTTCGGCGCTGGCGCCGTTCTTGCCGCGGTCCTTCCGGTGGCGCTGTTCCTGGCGTTGCAGAAGTACATCGTCGGGGGTCTGACAGCCGGTAGTGTGAAGTAGCGTTCTGCGCCGATGAGGCGCACAATGTAACAACAACTCAAGGGCTCTGTCATGGCACCCGCCTTGCAACCACGTCGATTTCCGGCGATGGAGCATCGCCGTCAACCGAAAGGTCCTGACATGACAATCCTTCTTCCCCATCACGACGGCTCGCCCCTGCACGTCTCGAACTCCGCTCCTGCGTTGGGCGAGCAGGTCACAGTGCGCGTGCGCGTCCCGGCAGGCTACGGTCCGCTCAAGGCCGTACGTGCGCGCTCCAACCCTGATCATGAGCCGGAATGGACGGACGCTCGTCGCATCGGCAGCATCGACGGCTGGCACTGGTGGGAAGCGGACATCACGGTTCGCAACCCCCGTCATGGTTACCGGTTC
Source organism: Microbacterium sp. A93 (assembly GCF_051842835.1). Lineage (NCBI taxonomy): Bacteria > Bacillati > Actinomycetota > Actinomycetes > Micrococcales > Microbacteriaceae > Microbacterium > Microbacterium sp. A93. Next base: position 24,592 of record NZ_JBPXMT010000016.1, on the reverse strand, counting down.
ATGCTGTTGCACGTCGACGGTCGGGTCGAATGGCTGAACCAGGCGGGTCTCCACTCGATCGAGACCGTGGATGCCGACGACTTCGCTCTCGTCGCAAACGAGGCCCCACCGGCGTGGCTGAACGAATCGGTGATGTACCAGGTGTTCCCCGACCGCTTCGCCCGTTCAGCGCAGGCCGACGAGCATCCCGCCCCGGACTGGGCAATGCCCACCGACTGGAGCACACCCGTTGACCCGGTGATGCCTGCGCGCTCGAGCCAGTTCTACGGCGGCGACATCCCCGGCATCATCGAGAAGCTGGACCACCTCGTTGAGCTGGGCGTGAACCTGCTCTATCTGACTCCGGTGTTCCCAGCGGCATCCAACCACCGCTATGACGCGTCAAGCTTCGATCGCGTCGACCCGCTTCTGGGTGGCGACGAGGCGTACATCGAGCTGATCGAAGCGGCACACGCCCGTGGCATCCGTGTAATCGGCGATCTCACCAGCAATCACTCCGGTGACCGGCACGAGTGGTTCCAGGCTGCGCTCGGCAACCCGGGGGCCGAGACTGAGAGTTACTACTACTTCACTGACGAGGGCAATACCGAGTACGAGACGTGGCTGGGGGTGCCCTCGCTGCCGAAGTTCAACTGGGAGTCGCAGGCGCTTCGCGAGCGTTTCGTCTCAGCGGAGGACTCGATCGTCGCGAAGTGGTTGAAGCCGCCGTACAACGCCGACGGCTGGCGGGTCGATGTGGCGAACATGACCGGGCGTCTCGGCGCTGTCGATGTGAACGCCGAGGTTCGCGCGCTGCTGCGTGAGTCGATGCGCCGTATCAATCCCGACGCGATCCTGCTGGGTGAGTCCACGAACGACGCGGTCAGTGACCTGCAGGGCGACGGATGGCACGGCGCGATGACGTATCCGCCGTTCACTCGTCCGCTGTGGGCTTGGCTGTGTGAGGCGAACTTCACACCCTATCTGACAGCTCAGGGGGACGAGCAGACCGAGCCGTGGTTCTTCGGGCTGCAGACCGGCGGCATCCCTCGGTACACGGCTCGCGACTTTGTCGACAGTGTGACTGCATTCACCGCCGGCATTCCGTGGCGGGTGAGGCAGGGCAACATGCAGCCGCTCGACACTCACGACACTGCTCGCTTCGCGACGAACGCGGCACCGGGAACCGTGCCCGTCGCGGTCGGTCTGTCCATGACGATGCCGGGGTTGCCGGTCGTCTTCGCCGGCGACGAGTTCGGGCTTACCGGAGTCGACGGCGAGGCCAGTCGGACGCCGATGCCGTGGGGATCCGAACAGGAGCCTGGCGTCGCGGAGCGCTTGGCCGAGTATCGCTCGCTCATCGCGCTGCGTCGTGAGCATCCGGTGCTCGGCACGGGCGGTATGCGCTGGTTGCACGTGGATGACGAGACGATCGTGTTTGTCCGCGAGTCGGCGGAGGAGTCTGTGCTCGTGCTGGCGACGCGCAGCGGAGCGGACATCGTGCTGGACGCCGCGTCGATCGCAGGTATCGGGCAGGCACGGATGCTGTTCGGCTCGGCGGTGCTGACGGCGGCTGGTGCAATCACCATCACGGCGTCCGGTGCGTCGTTCGCCGCCTGGCATCTCCCCGGAGTCCCAACCCCCTAAGCCCCTCGTTCTGGGGTGCCTTGGGTGCCTGGTCCCTGGTCCCTGGTTGCGAGTGGGCGCTTGTGGCTCGAAATTTGCGAAAAATAGAGCCACAGGCGCCCGCTCGCAAGGGGTCGCGGGGCGCAAACGAGGGCTATCTTGCGAGGCATGCTATCTTGCGATGCATGACAGCGGATGTCGGAGCGCAGATGCGCAAGGGAGTGGTCGAGTACTGCGTACTCGGCCTCCTCGCGCGCGAGCCGATGTACGGCTGGCAGCTGTCAGAGGCGCTGACCGGCGCCGGGCTGATCGCGAGCATCGGCACGCTGTATCCATTGCTCGGGCGCCTGCGCGATAACGGCTGGGTGAGCACGTTCGATCGGCCGAGCGAGTCCGGCCCGTCGCGCAAGTACTACCGACTGACGGATGCCGGCATCGCGCAACTCGCGCAGTTCCGCACACAGTGGATGCCGTTCGCCCGAGTCGTCACCGGACTCATCGGAGAGGAACCCTCATGAACATCGCCGACGCTGATCGCCTACGCGGAGACTATTTGAAGCGCCTGGATGCTGCGATGCGCAATGTGCCGCACGGCGTCGCCGCCGAGATTCGTGGCGGGATCCTTGAGGAGCTGCAGGGTCTGGATGCCGCGGCCACCGCCGCCCGGATCGCACAGCTCGGTGATCCAGAGGCTGTCGCCCGCGAGGCGCAAGATGAAGCGCCGGTGCTGGTGGCGCCGGTGGCCGTGCCCACGCCTGTGCCGCCGCCAGCGGCTGCACCCACGGTGCGGAATGCGCCGGCGACGAGCACGCGCGGCTTCGCCATCGCTGCCGCGCTGACTCTGAGTGTCGGCGGCATCGTGCTGCCGTTCGCCGGTTGGGTGGTCGGCGTGGTGCTGGTCTGCTTCAGCTCGCTGTGGCGGGCGTGGGAGAAGGCGGTTGCGATCATCGTGCCGTTTGTGGCGCTGATCGCCATAGGTGGTGCGGGACTGCTCGCCTTCCAAGCTGCTCCCGGCGGCGCAATGGGTACATCGACCGGGAGCGGCGAGTTCTCTGCACCTGTGAACAACCCGCTGCTGCCAGCGACGTACGACCTCGTCTGGAGCGGGCTCGTCGTGGTCGGCATCCTGCTCATTCCGGCATCCGGCCTCTGGCTCCTCTGGCGCCTGCGCCGGCGCCCCCACGCGCCCCGCACCTAACTCCGCCCCGCCCCACATGAGCTGATTGCGAGTGGGCGCGCGTGGCTCGAAAATTGCGAAAAATAGAGCCACAAGCGGCCACTCGCAACGGCAGTCAGAGGGGGAGCGCGTGTCTGGGGCGGGGGAGAACCCGAGCGGTCGTATCGTGGAGGCATGGCCGGGGTCGCGGGGCGCAATCGGGTGATCAGCTGGATCGCCGGCATCTTCTGCGTGGGCGTCATCGTGGCGCTGCTCTGGTTCGCCGCTCCGATGGCGGCGGACCTGTTCAACTTCCTCGGCGACACCCTGCGCGGCGCGGATGCCAGCACGACGGCATCCGCCCTGAAATCCAGCGGGTAGAGCGACACGTCGGCACGCCTCCGCAACCGCATGACCATGCGGAGATAACCTCACATTGCACATATCCGACGAGAGGCGCCCCCATGAGTGACCCCGAGGTTCCCCAGCCCGAGCAGCCGGCAGACGTCAACGACGTCGTCGACAGTGCCAACGCTGGACTCGCCGAGGCCGAGGCGGCCGCCGCCGAGGTACCCGGTGCTGACACTGATGGCGCAGACATCGACGGCGCTGCAGAAGGTGCCGCCGAAGGTGCTGACGCGCACGTCGTCGGCGCAGAATCTGCGGGCATTGACAGTGTCGCGGATGCTGTCGACCCCGATCTCGCCGCATTCGAAGAGGCAGAGAGGGCGCATCCTGGTACATTCGGCGCCCCGGAATCCTTCGCATCTTCGGCGTCTTCCGAGCCGTCCGAGGCTATTGACGAACGCGCCACCGCGGATGCCGACGCATCCATCGCAGACAGCTGGCCCGCCGCCGACGCCAACGACGCATCCATCGCCGACACCGCGTACCTGCCGCCGGCCGCTGACGACACCGCGACCCGCGTCGTTCCGTCGGAGCCGGTTCCCCAGCCGAGCGCCTCGTCTGACTCGATCGTCGCCGCGCCGCCGGCTTTCTCGCAGCAGCAGCAGCCGATCTTCGTGCAGGCTCCCGAGCCGCCGCGTGAACGCAACAACCGTGGCACCGCGGCTGGCATCGGCCTGCTCGCAACGCTTTCTTTCGCAATCCTGTACCTCGCCACTGCTCTGGGCCTGGGCGCTCTTGCTGGTGACGTCACGGGTGAGAACATCGGCGAAGCCGCACTCGCCCCGCTGACCACCTGGGGTTTCTGGGTTCCGGTCGTCGTGTTCTTCATCGGATTCTGGCTGCTCGGTGCGATCATCAACCGCGGCCGCTGGGGTCGCTGGGTAGTCTTCGGCATCATCGTCGGCATCTTCGCTTACGCCGGTCACATTCTCGGCCAGCTGTTCGAGGCGCCGTTCTGGGCCGTCACCGCCAGCGAGGGCAGCGAACTCGTCGGTTCGCAGCTGTTGGCTCCGCTCGCCATCGCCGCATTCGTGTTCGGTCGCGAGCTCACCATCTGGTTCGGCGCGTGGGCTGCTCGCAGCGGCGCTCGCAAGACCGAACTCAACGCCGAGGCTCAGCGTGAGTACGAGCGCACGCTTGAGGCCGGCCCGAGCCTGCCGAGGTAATCACGACCACTTCAACGCCTGACCCTCGCGGCCCCGTGCCTGCGGGGGTTTCGGCCGCCTTGGCGACGGTCATGACGACGATCGGTTTCTTCGCGCTCGCTGTTTTCGGCCTGGGCGCGTTGAGCATTGCGACGGATACTGACATCATCGCAATCCCGGGAGTGGGTCAAGCGCCGGGCATCGTGGGCATGGTCATCGCCGTCGCGGTGTTCGCTGGCATCCTCTGGTTGGCTGTGCGGATCAAGCATCCGCGCTTCCGCTCGGTGTGGACGATCTCGATCACCACCGCACTCGTACATCTGCTGGCTGTCGGTCTGGTCGCCGCGATCGCGACGGGCGAATTTGTCACGGCGATGGCTGTCATGGGTGGGTTGATCACCGGGGGAGCGAGCCTCGTGATTCTTGTGGTGGCCGCCGTGGCATCCTGGGCCGGAGTTGCGCTCCGCCGGACGAAGGCGAAACATCCGCAGTGGCCCTGGGAGCGCGAGGATCCGAACGGGTCCTAACCAACCACCCCCGGAAATCTCGGCTGAACACGCAGATCGCCGTACTCTGGGAACGTGGAGCGGTCGATAGAGACGCAGGTTGACCAGGCCGTCGAGGCCTGGTTGCGCTGGGTGCCGCGCTGGGAGCCGCCCACGCACCGCGGTCGCGCCGCCCCGTGTCGACTCTGTCTCGGCTCGCCGATCCTTTCCGCCGCCGGTATCGGATCGAACGTTCCGCACGGTGTGCAGCACGGCTTGTCCACCCGGATCAAGCGGGTCGTCGATCACTCCGTCGCCGGGTACACCGCGCGCAACCTGCCCATGTTGCAGATGGAGCTCGACCAGCAGGCCGAGCGCAATCGCGCCCGCAGCTATCGCCCGTCCGAGGATCTCGCGCCGGAGTTCGAGGGCATGCCGCTCGATCCGGATCCGACGCCTGGCGCCCCTTTTCTCTTCACGATCGCGGGCCTCGCGGATGACGCCAGCGTCGAGCTTCCCCCGCTGCCGCCGCTGAGCGACGAGGCGAAGGCCGCGCTGCGGCAAGAGGTCGGCCTCGCCGATGAGTACGCCAATATGGTCGGACGCGAGATTTGTGGGATGCTGCTGCGGCATCGCCTGAACGTGCAGGCGGCGATCTCGCAGCACATCGAACCGCAGATCGAGGCCCTGCTGGCCGAGCTCACGGAGTCGCTCGACTCTCCGTTCGACCCCGAGGCCCCTTAGCCCGGCGTGCGTAGCCGCGAGAATCGGTTTGCTGCACGAGACGAGTCTTCCTGGGGCCTTTCTCGTGCAGCAAACCCATTCTCGGCTGGCAGCCCGCCCCGCTACCGCGCCGCAGCCCCGCACCGCCCCACTCCGTGCATTCCCTGTGAGAGCGGCCGCTCGGCTTGAGCCACCCGGGCATCCCGAGCTATCGTTTTTCGATAGATACCGGCCGCTTATCGATAGGTAGATTCATGCAACCCCGTGTGACCGCTGTGTTGAAGACGTTGATCGCCGTGATGATCCTGTTGCTGGTCGCCGCTCAGGTGTGGATGATTCCTGGCCTGGCCGCTGCCACGGCAGACCGATTCCCCGAGTTCGCTCACCTTGAGATCCCCGGCGTCATCGCCGCGGTGGTGTTTCTCGTCTGTGTGGAGGTTGTGCTGGCCTGCATCTGGCGGCTCCTGTCGCTCGTGCGCACCGAGCGGATCTTCAGCTCGAACGCGTTCATCTACGTCGACGTCATCATCGCCACGATGATCGCGGCAAGCCTCATCATCATCGTGTCGAACGTGATCATCATGGGCGCCAAGGCAGGTTCGCCGTCGATCCTGCTCGTCTCGATCCTCGGGGTCGTCGTCGGCATCGCCCTCGCCCTGTTGGTCATGGTGCTGCGTGGGCTCCTGCGCAAGGCGCTCGAGCTCGAGCAGGACATGTCCGAGGTCGTCTGATGCCCATCGTCATCGACCTCGACGTGCAGTTGGCGCGCAAGAAGATGAGCGTCCAGGAATTCGCGGATGCCATCGGAATCACCCCCGCGAACGTCGCTGTGCTCAAGAACGGACGCGCCAAAGCCGTACGTTTCACCACCCTCGAGGCCATTTGCCGCGTGCTGGAATGCCAGCCTGGCGACATCCTACGGTGGACCGCCGACACCACCGCCGACACCGACACAGAACCGGGGGAGTGATGAGCACCGCGACCGACACGATCAACTGGGCCGAGCCTGTCGCCCAGCGACTTCTCGACAGCACCGTCTGCCCCGTCTGCGCATCCGACAATCTGAAAGATGGATGCTGCGCCCACTGCGGTGCAGACCTTCGCGGTGCCGTCGGAATCCAGGTGTGGAACGCCTCGATATCCGCAGCCGCCGCACTACGTGCACGCGACGCGCTGCTCAGTCGCGTCCCTCGAATCGTGGATGCCCCGGCCACGGCGCCGGCGCCCGCACTCACCGCAGCGCCCGCGAACGCCGCAGCGCCCGCGACCACGAACGCCGCGACGCCCGTGACCGCCGCAGCGCCCGCAATCCCACAGCCGACCGCGCCACCCGCCCCACCTGCCCCACCACAAACCCCGCCACCCACCAAGCCGAAACCCCACCCCCAGCCGCGCAGCAGCGCCACGGTCCAGTCCGTACTGGCGATCGCCGGCGCCGGACTCTTCGCAATCGCCGCGCTCATCTTCACCTTCCTGAATCCCGACCTCTCCGACCGTGGCATCCGCAGTGTCGTAGTCGGGCTGGTCACGCTCGTCTTCCTCGGCGGAGCGTGGATGCTCGCCCGCCGAGGACTCCAGTTCTCCGCCGAAGCCATCGGCGCCCTCGGCCTCGTGTTTGTCGCGATCGACGTCTACTCCTTTGCGCAGATCGGCGACACGCCCGCCGCCACCTGGATGCTGGCCGCGCTCGCAACCGCGGTCGCCAGCGCAGTGATGCTCGCCGCAGGCAGGCTGTCAAAAATCGGGGCCGCGAGAATCAGAGTGTGGCCGTGGGCAGCGCTGATCGGCGTCGCCGTCGTGCCCGCGATGCTCGGCTACGCCGCGGGTGCGATCTATGTCTCAGCCCTGGGACACATCGGCACCGCTCTCCTAGCCGCCGTGCTCGTCAGGGTGTGGCCGCCCGTCGCGCAGCGCTCGCTCACCGCGATTCAGGTGGTCGCGGTGCTGAGTGCTGTGCCACTCGCGGTGCTGGGATCCTTCTGGTTTTCCGGCACGGTCACGATCATGCTCGGCATCAGCCTGGTGCTCGCGCTCATCGCCGCGCACGCGCTCTTCGCCACGCACGAGCTGTTGAGGCACTGGTGGAGTCTCGTCGCCGGAGCCTCGGCGACCACGGCATTCGTGCTCGCGGTCACGTCGCCCGTGGCTCACGCGGCAACAGAGTGGATGCCGGCAGCGCTCCCGACGGCCGCGGCATTCGCGTTCGCCCTCATCGCGGTGTCGCCGTTGCCGCGCACGGTCGCTCGCTCCACTCTCGCGATCGGTGGCGTCATCGTGGTTGCGCTGATCGGACTTCTGCCCCTGGCCTATGCCGCAGTCGCCGCTCTCGACACCCTGACCGACGTGGTGCGGGGGACCGGACCCCTCCTGCCAGGAGAGCCAGGAGAATGGGCCCCGGTGCTCGGAATGGTCGGGCTCGCCGCCGGAATCGCCCTGTTCGGCGGACTCGCACGAGACCGAGACGCCCAAACCCAGGAACACCAAAACCAAGACCGCCAACACCAAACCCCAGACAAGAGCCAGACCCTCCGCCCCTTCGCCGCAACCACCGACGTCATCGCGATCGGTGCGGCGGCGCTCGCAATCCTCACTCTGGCCTGCAGCAACCTCCTTCCGCTCCCTGCACGCCTCATCATCGTGCTCGCCTCCGCAGCAGCCGCGGCTATCGCGCTGAGAGCGATCCCGAGCATCCGCAACACAGCGCTGGTGAATCGCGTGGTGCTGATCATTGGCATCCACACGGCGATCGCAGTCGGCGTCCTCATCTCGTGGCTTGACCCCCAGTCCGCACCACTGTCCGGTCTCGGCGTGATCGCGGCCCTGGCGCTTGCGGCCATGGCACTGCCCGCAGGCATCCGCTTCCTGCATGTCGGCGTCGGGTTCGCCTACGCGCTGGTGTGTCTCGGGCAGGCGCTCGCGCTGACCGAACTCGGCAGTATCGCGGTGCTGTGCCTGGTGGCATCCGCTGGTCTCGTCGGCGCGATCGTCGTGACCTTCTTGCCTCGGGTCAGCTCGCGCAATTGGTACGCCGTGTTGGTCGTGACAGTGGTGCCATTCGCCGCCGGCATCGTGCAGGTGATCTTCGAGCGCAGCGGCTGGACCGCACTCTCGACCGCCCTGATGTTCGCGCTCGCCCTGTCACTTTTACTGACTCGTCGCCCCGGCCTCAACATCGTCCTGCGCACGCTCGCGGCCGGGATGCTCGTGCCCACCGTCGCCGTCGTCGTGGTGTGCCTGGGCGCCCAGGTGCTCGCGATCAGCGCCTCGCCGGTCACGCTCCCGATCATCGCGGCGATCGTCGCGCTCGTGCTTCCGAGCACCACCATCATTAGAGATTCCCTGCGTCGCAATGGCCTACCAGCGGATGCCGCGGCCGCCGTGCGCGTGGCAATCGAAGCATCCGCACTGCTCACCGGAGTGATCGCCACTGCGCTCGCGCTCGCACGAGAGGCAGCCGGGCTCGGAACGACTTTCCTGGTGCTCGTGATCCTCGGAATCGGAGCGGCCGCCAGCGCCGTATTCACCCGTCGTCGCTACGGCTGGTGGGTGGCGGGTGCCGCTTTCACCGGTGCGCTCTGGTGCGTGTGGACCATGAACGGCGTCGACCTGCTCGAGGCCTATCTGCTTCCGCCGGCGCTGGCCGCGGCGCTCATCGCGGCGATCCTCGCCGCGCGTGGAGTGGAGGTGCGCGGCCTCTACGCCGCGGGTCTCGGTGTCGCCGTACTGCCCAGCATCGCGCTGCTCGCCCTTATCGAACCGGATTCCCGCACCGCAGCGGACGTGCCATGGCGGGCCTTCGCGCTCCTGGCCGCCGGTGTACTGCTGCTCGGAATCGCGGCGGGCCTCGCCCGCCTCGGGCAGCGGCTGCGCATCGCGCGATTGCGGATGCTCGTACCGGCGACGCTCGCGGCGGCAGGTCTCGCGGCGATCGCGGGCCCGATGCAGGGCATCCGAATGGGCATCGGTGCCGACCTTTCCTTCCTGCATGGATCGGCGCTGTTCTTCGCGTGCTTCGGGGTGTCGGCGCTCGCTGCGCTCATTCTCGTCTTCGCTGGCCGTGGCATCCGATTGGCGGCGCGTGCGAAGTCGCGCCTGCGTACCTCACGCTGGATATTCGCGCCCGCAGTGCTCGCGCTCGCCGTCGGAACTTGGTGCGCGATCGAACGCGACTGGGGATCGATCTGGATGATGTGGATGCTGATGATCGGCATCCTCGCGCTCATGCTCACGGCCGCCGTCCGTGCAGAGCGATCGACGCTGCCGCCGGTGTGGTTCCTGTTCGCAGTCGCGTTCGTCACCGCGGTGGTCGCGTGGAGTCCGCGCGACCTGCGGGTGGAGTGGTTTTCGTTGCCACTCGGCGCCTTCCTCTTGCTCGGCGGAATCGCCGGGATGCGTCGGCACGCGGGGGAACGGCGGCACGCGGGGGAGTCCGGCAGCATGCTCGGGAACTGGCCCGCCGGTCGCACCGGCTCCTGGATGCTGCTCGCGCCGGGAATCATCACGATGATGAGTGCGTCGATCGTGGCGACTTTCACCGATCCGCTGACGTGGCGGGCGATCCTGGTGATGGTGCTCGCGCTCGCAGCGATCATGGTCGGTGCTGGCCGCCGCTTGGCCGCTCCCTTCATTATCGGGATGCTCGTGCTGCCGATCGAGAACGTCTTCGTCTTCTCGGTGCAGATCGGCCGTGGGATTGAGTCGATGCCGTGGTGGATCACGCTCGCCGTCATCGGCGCGGTGCTGCTCATCATCGCCGTGACCTACGAGCGGCGCAGCGAAGATGCCTCGACGGTGGCCGCCCGCATCCGCGACCTGCGCTGAGCCCCGCCTCGCCCCCGCTCGCCCCGCCCTCCCGATCCCGCCGCGAGAATTGGTTTGCTGCATGAGACAGGTGTTCCCGCGGCCTTTCTCGTGCGGCAAACCCATTCTCACGGCCGCATCCCACCCTCGAGCACCTCGATCGACTCACCTGGGCCGATCGACGCACCATCTCCCGCACGCCGCGACACCGACAGCATGAGCCACCGCCGTAGGGATGGTGCCTCACGCGCTTCGTGTCGCCGCGCGCGCAGGATGTTGTCTCACCCCGGATGCCGGGCCACCTATGCACCGAGTACCTCGCTTGCCAGCCGCCTGGGGGACTGAATCTGCCCTGAAGCAAGCGAAAGGCCCTAGATCCAGTCGTCCGGCTGGGTTTCTAAGGCCTTCTTCCCGATCCGTCGCAACGGGAGGCACTATCAATATAACTCGCCGACTTCGACCCGGCACCAGCTCCGAGCCCGCTCGAGCTCGGCCAACCCGCGGCCCCAGCCTCGAGAATGGCCCAGCTGCATGAGACGGGTGTTCCCGCGGCCCGTCTCGTGCGGCAAACCGATTCTCGCGGCTGCGTCCAGCCCGCGAGCACCTCGTTCGACGCACTCGGGCCCGATCGAGACAACATCTCCCGCACGCCGCGACACCGACAGCATGAGCCACCACCGTAGGGATGGTGCTTCACGCGCTTCGTGTCGCCGCGCGCGCAGGATGTTGCCTCACCCCGGATGCCGCGACCATCCACGCGCCGCCACCCCCGCCGCCGCGCCCCCACCCACCCCACACCCTCATTTGACCGCTACACCACGCCGCATTACACTTGATCAGGTGTGTGCACGTCTTGGCGTGCCTGCACACGGGCTCCGGTCCATATCGGTCCGCCCCCACGGCATACCCACCACACCAAAAGCTAAGCGATTCCGCGCGGCCGGTGGGTCATGAGGTGAAACCCATCACGCTGTCACCGTGCAGCACTATGAGGAGAGAACGTGCCAACTATTCAGCAGTTGGTTCGCAAGGGACGCTCGCCCAAGGTCACTAAGACCAAGGCGCCCGCCCTGAAGTCGAACCCGCAGCAGGCCGGGGTATGCACCCGCGTCTACACCACCACCCCGAAGAAGCCGAACTCGGCGATGCGCAAGGTCGCTCGTGTGAAGCTTCGTAACGGCGCTGAAGTTACGGCGTACATCCCCGGTGAGGGACACAACCTGCAGGAGCACTCTTTGGTGCTCGTCCGCGGCGGTCGTGTCAAGGACCTCCCCGGTGTGCGTTACAAGATCGTCCGTGGCGCCCTGGACACCCAGGCAGTCAAGAACCGTAAGCAGGCTCGTAGCCTCTACGGTGCGAAGAAGGGTTAAGACCAATGCCTCGTAAGGGTCCCGCCCAGAAACGCCCCGTCGTCAACGATCCCGTATACGGCGCTCCGATCGTCACCTCGCTTGTCAACAAGATCCTTGTTGATGGCAAGAAGTCGCTCGCAGAGTCGATCGTCTACGGCGCCCTCCGCGGCGTCGAGGCGAAGAACAGCCAGGACGCTGTCGCAACCCTCAAGAAGGCGCTCGACAACGTGCGCCCCACCCTTGAGGTTCGTAGCCGCCGCGTTGGTGGCTCGACCTACCAGGTGCCGATCGAAGTCAAGCCGCACCGTGCGAACACTCTCGCGCTGCGCTGGCTCGTCAGCTACGCCAAGGGTCGTCGCGAGAAGACCATGACCGAGCGTCTCCAGAACGAAATTCTGGATGCCTCGAACGGCCTGGGCGCTGCAGTCAAGCGCCGTGAGGACACTCACAAGATGGCCGAGTCGAACCGCGCGTTCGCTCACTACCGCTGGTAAACAGCCTTTGCCCGTTCCCGGTCGCGTGCCGGGGACGGGCACCCAAACTTTCGCAGTTGTACGGCTAGATAGAAAAGGACACTCCAGTGGCACAAGACGTGCTCACCGACCTGAGCAAGGTCCGCAACATCGGCATCATGGCGCACATCGATGCTGGCAAGACCACCACCACCGAGCGCATCCTGTTCTACACGGGCGTCAACCACAAGCTTGGCGAGACGCACGACGGTGGCGCAACGACTGACTGGATGGAGCAGGAGAAGGAACGCGGCATCACGATCACGTCTGCCGCCGTGACCTGCTTCTGGGACAACAACCAGATCAACATCATTGACACCCCCGGCCACGTGGACTTCACCGTTGAGGTGGAGCGTTCGCTCCGCGTGCTCGACGGTGCTGTCGCTGTGTTCGACGGCAAGGAGGGCGTTGAGCCCCAGTCCGAGACCGTCTGGCGCCAGGCTGACAAGTACAACGTTCCGCGTATCTGCTTCGTCAACAAGATGGACAAGCTCGGCGCTGACTTCTACTACACCGTCGACACGATCATCAACCGTCTTGGTGCGAAGCCGCTCGTGCTTCAGCTGCCGATCGGTGCTGAGAGCGACTTCATCGGTGTCGTCGACCTCGTCGAGATGCGTGCGCTTGTCTGGGCAGGTGACTCCAAGGGTGACGTGACCATGGGCGCTTCCTACGAGGTTCAGGAGATTCCTGAGAACCTCAAGGAGAAGGCCGCCGAGTACCGTCAGCTTCTGCTGGAGACGGTCGCCGAGACCGACGACGCGCTGCTGGAGAAGTTCTTCGGTGGCGAAGACCTCACGGTCGCCGAGGTCAAGGGTGCGATCCGCAAGATGGTCGTCAACTCTGAGATCTACCCGGTCCTGTGTGGTTCGGCGTTCAAGAACCGCGGCGTGCAGCCGATGCTGGATGCTGTTGTCGACTACCTGCCGAACCCCCTCGACGTCGGTGCCATTGAGGCACACGACCCGAAGGACTACGACACGATCATCGAGCGCAACCCCAGCGCGACGGACCCGTTCGCGGCTCTGGCGTTCAAGGTTGCTGTGCACCCGTTCTTCGGTCGCCTCACGTACATTCGCGTGTACTCGGGTCACCTGGATTCTGGTTCTGCGGTCATCAACTCGACCAAGGGCAAGAAGGAGCGCATCGGGAAGGTCTTCCAGATGCACGCCAACAAGGAGAACCCGGTCGCCGGAGTCACCGCGGGCAACATCTACGCTGTGATCGGTCTGAAGGACACCACCACCGGTGACACCCTCACTGACCCGGCATCCCCGGTCGTTCTCGAGTCGATGACGTTCCCGGAGCCTGTCATCGAGGTTGCGATCGAGCCGAAGACGAAGGCCGACCAGGAGAAGCTGGGTGTCGCCATCCAGAAGCTCGCTGAGGAGGACCCGACCTTCCGCACGGAGCTCAACCCCGAGACCGGTCAGACGACCATCAAGGGCATGGGCGAGCTGCACCTCGACATCCTCGTGGATCGTATGAAGCGCGAGTTCAACGTCGAGGCGAACGTCGGCAAGCCCCAGGTGGCTTACCGCGAGACGATCAAGAAGACCGTCGAGAAGCACGACTACACCCACAAGAAGCAGACGGGTGGATCGGGTCAGTTCGCAAAGATCCAGTTCAACATCGAGCCGCTCGATTTGGATGCTGAGAAGACTTACGAGTTCGTGAACGCCGTCACCGGTGGTCGCATTCCGCGTGAGTACATCGGCTCCATCGATGCTGGTTTCCAGGATGCTATGAACGTCGGCGTTCTCGCCGGCTTCCCGATCGTGGGCGTCAAGGCGACCCTCGTTGACGGTGCTGCTCACGACGTCGACTCTTCGGAGATGGCGTTCAAGATCGCTGGTTCCATGGGCTTCAAGGAAGCTCTCCGTCGCGCCAACCCTGTGCTCCTTGAGCCGTTGATGGCCGTCGAAGTGCGTACTCCTGAGGAGTACATGGGCGATGTCATCGGCGACCTGAACTCACGTCGTGGCTCGATCCAGTCGATGGAAGATGCTGCTGGCGTCAAGGTCGTTCGTGCGTCGGTTCCGCTGTCCGAGATGTTCGGATACATCGGTGACCTGCGCTCGAAGACTTCGGGTCGCGCTGTCTACTCGATGGAATTCGACTCCTACGCTGAGGTCCCCAGGGCCGTGGCGGACGAGATCGTCCAGAAGATCAAGGGCGAATAACCCTTTCGATCCGGATGCCTCGTGAGGGGCATCCGGATCACACTCACAACTTCACATGCAATCTCTCTACTAAACTGAGAATCAAACCCCGTAGGGAACCGGTCACAAACCAGTGCCCGGCAATCTCTACACGAACGTCCTGAGGAGGACCCAGTGGCCAAGGCCAAGTTCGAGCGGACCAAGCCGCACGTCAACATCGGAACCATCGGTCACGTTGACCACGGCAAGACGACGCTGTCCGCAGCCATCTCCAAGGTGCTCGCTGACAAGTACCCGTCGGCCACCAACGTGCAGCGTGACTTCGCTACCATCGACTCGGCGCCGGAAGAGCGCCAGCGTGGTATCACGATCAACATCTCGCACATTGAGTACGAGACCCCCAAGCGCCACTACGCGCACGTTGACGCTCCCGGCCACGCCGACTACGTCAAGAACATGATCACCGGTGCAGCTCAGATGGATGGCGCAATCCTCGTGGTTGCCGCTACCGACGGCCCGATGGCTCAGACCCGTGAGCACGTTCTGCTCGCCAAGCAGGTCGGCGTGCCGTACCTGATGGTCGCGCTGAACAAGAGCGACATGGTTGACGACGAAGAGATCCTTGAGCTCGTCGAGCTCGAGGTTCGCGAGTTGCTCTCCAGCCAGGGCTTCGACGGCGACAACGCACCTGTCATTCAGGTCTCGGCGCTCAAGGCGCTCGAGGGTGAAGAGAAGTGGGTCGAGCGTATCGTCGAGCTCATGCAGGCTGTCGACGACAGCGTGCCGGACCCCGAGCGTGACCGCGACAAGCCGTTCCTTATGCCTGTTGAGGACGTCTTCACGATCACCGGTCGTGGAACGGTCGTCACCGGCCGCGCCGAGCGTGGAACCCTCAAGATCAACTCTGAGGTCGAGATCGTCGGCATCCGCCCGACGCAGAAGACCACGGTCACTGGTATCGAGATGTTCCACAAGCAGCTCGACGAGGCATGGGCCGGCGAGAACTGTGGTCTGCTGCTTCGCGGTCTGAAGCGTGAAGACGTTGAGCGCGGCCAGGTCGTCGTTCAGCCGGGTACGGTTACGCCGCACACCGACTTCGAGGGCACCGCGTACATCCTTTCCAAGGAAGAGGGCGGCCGTCACAACCCGTTCTACACGAACTACCGCCCGCAGTTCTACTTCCGCACCACCGACGTCACCGGCGTCATCACGCTGCCTGAGGGCACCGAGATGGTCATGCCTGGTGACACCACTGACATGACGGTCGCGCTGATCCAGCCGATCGCTATGGAAGACGGCCTCGGCTTCGCCATCCGTGAGGGTGGACGCACCGTGGGCGCTGGTACGGTCACGAGCATCATCAAGTAAGTACTCTTACTTCTCAAACGGGTCGGGCCTTCGGGTCCGGCCCGTTTGTCGTTGGCGGATGCCGGATGCTGGTGTTGGATGCTGGGTTCCGAGAATTCTATACCCCTCTTGTCGTTGCGGTAAAGGGAGGCCTAGACTAGCCTGATGAAGGCACAGAAGACGCGGGATGTCCTCAAGTACCTCAGGAGTATTGGCTGGGTGTTCCTCCGGGACGGCCAAGGAAGTCACGAGATTTGGGGACTGCCCGATGAATCTGTGAAGGCGGCGATTCCGGTCGGACACCGCGAGGTCTCCGCTGGAGTCCTCCGACAGATCAAGAACGCAGGGGTAAATTTGCCCCGGGACTGGCAGTGAATAGGGAGGACGCGATGAGTGCTCAAAGATTCGAAGTCAAGGTCGAGCGCGACGGCAAGTGGTGGGTCTTCGAGATTCCTGAACTCGGCACTGGTGGCCAGGCTCGCAGTCTCGGCGAAGTGAGCTCCGAGGCCCAGGGGGTCGCCGCGATGTGGCTCGACGTCTCTCCTGAGGCGGTGGCCGTCAATGTCAGTGTCGCTGGCCCCGCGGAAGCTCTGGCCGAGTGGGCAGCTGCCGAGCTCGACGAGGAAGAAGCCCGACGGGCTCAGGCCCGCGCCGCGGCGCGTCGTCGCGCCGTCGTGCGTGAGCTTCGCGGACAGAGCTATAGCGCCCCCGACGTCGGCCGCGTGCTCGGTATCAGTAAGCAGCGTGTTTACCAGCTCGAGAAGGCCGCAGACGTAACGGAGAAGATTGCATCGTGACGACGCCCCGAATCGCAGATAGGGAAGGCGTGGCCATGTCGGGATTCGTGATTGAGTATCACCGCCCTACTGGTGAGCACCGCGTTCGAGAGTTTTCCGGCGACACCGTGAAGAAGACTCACGCAAGGTACTTCGCCGAAGCCGAGTAGCCGGACGCAGCGTCTGCGGGCGGAGCGTGCGCATCCGCTTCCTCGCAAAGGGCTCGCGCTTTCGGGTCCGACCCCTTTGCTATTGGTGGATGCTGTCGCAGTGATGTGGCTCGGCGTCTCTCCGACATGGTGGCTGTCAATGTCAGTGTCGCTGCCCCACGGAAGCTCTGGCCGCCTAAATGAAGGGAAGTGGCGTGATGGCCGCTGACACCGACACTCTCATCCGTACGCGTTACGCGCGCGACCTGATGAAGTCCGTCGTGCGCAATAATCTGCACTCAGTACTCACGGTGAAGGCAGCTGACGGAACCTCACCTATCGTTGTTGCTTTGGGGCACGAGAAGGTCGATGTTGTATTCGCGCGTGTACAGAGCGCGGGAGGTTCAGCGAACCTGTTTGTCGTCGACTCAGACGAGAAGCTTCACATCATCGAGATGGTCGCTAAGCATCAAGCGCCCGCTGAGTCGGATATTGAGCTGGAGAAGTCGACCGACGTCTCCGACGTGCACAACAACATCACAATGGACTATCTTGTGATGTTCATGCGCCAACAGTCGGCGAAGACCGGCATACTGCGCGTTCGGTTCTCGGGCGTAGATCTGGAGGCGACCGCGGGCGCTGAATTGGACCTGGCCGCAGCCTGAGACAGCTTTTCGATGAGCTCGCTTCGCGTTCGGGCGGTCAGGAGACGTGCCGCAGTTCGACGTATGCGGCGAGAGCTTCGCGCACGATGTCAGATTCGTCGCGCTGCTCACGTTGCGCGAGGTCACGCACGCGATCCTTGAGCGCCTGGGGCACACGCGCACGCACGACCGGCGACGGGCCGCGCTTCGTGCCGACAGGCGGTCGCCCCATTGCCAGTTGCACCGCCTCCTGCGGAGTCGCTGCGCCGGTCGCCGCCATGAGAGCGCTACGCGCTTCGGCCGCGGCCTCGGCGCCGCGTCGGATGGTGCTGGGCTTGACAGTCAGCTCGCCGCGCTCAGCGCGAGCGGCCAGCTCGTCGTACTTGTCAGTAGTCATTGTGCTTCTCCTTCGTGCAGTAAGTATCGGAACATGTCGGTCAGGGGCATGACGTGGAAGATCAAGATCGTGCGCGGCGGCTGGTGCGCGGCGATCACTTCGAGGTAACGGTCTGTCTGCCCATGCGGGTGGCCGATGTACACGATCACTTGTTCCGCCGGCTCACCGTCCACCTCTGCGATCGCCTCGGCGTGCATCATCGCGTACAGGGCATCCTCGTGCGGAATCCCGTGTTTGTCCGCGCTACGCGCCCACTCAACGGCCATAACTAAAGTGTAGCTCAGAATGAGGCTACACTTTAGTTTCCCTTCATATCGGCGCATCACTGGAGGGATCCTCAGAACGACCCGTTCTCCCAGCCGCCCCTCGCTACGATGGCTATCCGCCCGCTAGTACCGAGGAGCACCCATTGAGTGAAATCCACGTCGGCCCACCGCCGCCGCGCAGCTATGCACGTCTGTGGGTCTCGACAGTCCTGCTCGCGTTCTACGCCGCGTTCGTTCTGCTGGTCACGATGTGGCCGAACCCGAAGCAGCTGGAGTTCGGGAGCATCTCCTCGCGTCTGCTGCAGGTGCTGCATAACTTCGGAGTGCCGGAGTCGTTCGGATACGACAAGCTCGAGTTCACGGCGAACATTGGCATGTTTGTGCCCCTCGGTTTCTTGTTGGGGCTCGCGTTGGCGCGCAAGGCGTGGTGGGTGGCGATCTTCTTGCTTCCCGCGTTCTCTGGTGCGATCGAGTTCACGCAGGGGCTTGCCCTTGATGAGCGTGTATCGACGTTCTACGACGTGTTGTCGAACACGATCGGTGGCTACCTTGGGCTGCTGCTCGCGATGGTCATGCGGGCCATGATCTATGCCCGTGACCGCACCAAGATCGAGCGTGAGTTGTGGGAGCGCCGAGCGGCTGCTGCGCAGCTTCAGCGTGCCCGTGCCGAGCAGTATCAGCAGTCTTATGCGCCGGCCGAGCCTGACCCGGTGACCCGGGTGCTGGATGCTGATTTCTGGGCATCGGATGAGGCGCCGACCCTGCGACTGAACCTTTGACCACCTTCAATGCACAATGACCGGTGCAGAGTCGCCGGTTGTCCCGGAAGTTCGATAAGATTCGCGTAAGCGTCAACGCTGACGCCCTTGCATCCGTTCATAACGGTGCTCATTGACCGAAAGAGCCGACATGACTCGACGCCTTCACAACAGCAGTCCGCACAGCACGCTTCGCGCGCGCCTTGCGTCGCTGGTGGGCGTCTTCGCTATAGCGTTGAGCAGCTTGATCGTGGCCGCGCCCGCACAGGCATCCGTCGTGATCGACAGCGTTGCGCAGCTCACGACGCAGTGCTCTTCGGATGCTTTCCAGGTCAACGGCGGCGGAGTGATCACCCTGGGCGCAGATGAGTCGGTGACTGCTTATCTTCGCGTTGATGGTGAAGCTCCCGCGAACGTCGAAACGATCACGGCCGATGAAAACGGCCTGCTCGTGAACCGCGCTGGGACAACTCCGGTCATCGAAGACGCTGAGACGCATCTCGTCGAGTGGGTCGTCAATGATGTCGTGCATTCCAACGGCCAGTTCTCGTACGCCGAGAACTGCGCCGATGCGTCAGCACCTGTTGCGGGTGCAGTGACGTTCAGCGACGCGGTGTGCCCCGCTGAAGGGGATGCCACGGCCACGGCGACCGTGCGGTTCAGCGCTGACGCGCCGAGCGACGCGACCGCCGAGCTGACCGTGATCAACGGCGACACCCAAGGAACGTACTCCGCTGACATTGATGAGAACCGCCAAGCGGTAATCGAGTTCGCGATCCCGCGTGAAGGAAAGACGGTTGTGACCGTCGTCGAGCGCCACAGTGCAGATCTAGTGAAGCCTGTCGGCGAGAAGACGTACGAGTTTGCGGTCGACTGCGCTGAAGTAACGCCGACTCCGACCCCGACTCCGACAGAGAAGCCCACGCCGACGCCGACTCCGACCGTGGAGCCGACGCCTACGCCGATTCCGACCGTGGAGCCGACCGAGGCGCCGGCCCCGGCTGAGCCTTCCGAGGCTCCCGCTCCGGCGCCGAGCCCTGCTCCCGCGCCGGTTGTGGAACCGCCCGCGCCCGCACCGGTTGTGCCTGCAGCTAGCCTCTCGAGCACGTCGGTTCCTGCCGGTGGCAGCGTGACGGTCAACGCGAGCGGATTCGCGCCGAACGAGTCGCTGGAGATCTGGCTGCACTCGGATCCGTGGAAGCTGACGAACGCCACCGCAGATGCAACCGGAGCACTTTCGCTGCCGGTGGGAATCGCTGGCGGCACGGAGATCGGTGACCACGAGATCGAGGTGCGTGGCGCAACCAGCGGGTCCGTGTTCGTCGACATCACAGTGACTGACGATCTGGCCATCACCGGTATCGACTCCGCGTTCGCATCGGGCGTCGCGACCAGCGGTCTCGTGCTGGTACTCGGCGGTCTCGCGGTCGTGTTGCTGGCTCGCCGGGCACAGTTCGAGGCGCGGGCGTAATCGCACCCCTCAAGCGGCCGGTTCGGCGCTCATTGACCGCGCGACTAAGATCGAATGGTCATTGACAATGGGGGTTGAATTTTGAGCGGCATTCTCGTTCACGAGTGGCTCGCTCGCACCGGAGGGTCGGAGAACGTCTTCGAGGTGCTCAGCGAGACTTTTCCAGACGCCGCGCGATATGCGCTGTGGGATGACAGTGAGGGTCGTTTCAACGGTGTCGGTGAGACCTGGTTAGCGAGCACGCCTCTACGCCGCAGTAAGGCGCTGGCTCTCCCGTTGATGCCGCTGGCGTGGCGTCAACTGCCATCCGCTGAAGCTGACTGGGTTCTAACGAGCAGCCACCTCTTCGCGCATCATGCGCGCTTCGCAGGGCCTGCGCGGCATGCCCCAAAGCTTGTGTACGCACACACTCCCGCCCGCTACATCTGGGTGCCGGAGTTAGACGGCCGCGGCGGGTCGATTCCGGCAAAGCTCATGTCCTCGGCGCTGAAACCGCTCGATCGCAAGCGCGCGCAAGAACCTGTTGCGATCGCAGCCAACAGCAAATTCGTCGCTGAACGAATCCAAGCGACTTGGCAACGTGACGCTGAAGTGATCTATCCGCCGGTAGCAGTGCAAGATTTCGCTGAGGCACCCGTGCTTTCGGACGCCGACCAGGCCGTGCTGGACGCACTGCCCGAGGGCTTCCTGTTCGCTGTGTCTCGATGGGTTCCGTATAAGCGACTTGATGCCGCGATCGCTGCTGGACTTGCTTCTGGCCGCCCGGTCGTGCTTGCAGGGGAGGGGCCTGACGAAGCCCGTCTGCGTGCGGAAGCCGAAGCAAGCGGTGTCGACGTCCGGTTCCTGCACCGACCTTCGTTCCCGCTACTGAAGGCGCTGTACCGTAAGGCCGCGGCTTTGGTGTTCGCCCCCATCGAAGACTTCGGCATTGTGCCGGTGGAGGCGATGGCGTCGGGGACGCCAGTGGTCGCGAACGGCATCGGCGGCGCGGTGGAGTCAGTCATCGATGGCGTCACTGGCGCGCATGTGCATGACTGGGAATCTCATACTGAGCTGGCCGCGGCGGTAGATCGCGCGGTGGCATCTGCCTCAAATGCATGCGTTGCACGCGCGAGAGAATTTAACACCGAAGTCTTCACTCACCGGATTACTCATTTTGTGAACTCCAATATCGGTTGACCTAAGCCCAAACCGCTGATCGCTGGCAGGTAACTGCGGATACTCGGATTGCGAGGTCGATGGTGAATCACCCCGGGTTCAGTGGAGGGCGAGTTCTCCCAGCGCCACCTGACGCTGGGGCTTCGTCTAACGGTAGTACTCGTTCTCCTTCTCGAACGGTGTGAGATGGCTGATCTGTGAACGCAGTCGGCTCTCGGCTGAACCAGTGCACCCACGACAGTGTGGCGGTTCGACCTCCTCGGCGGTGCGGAATGGGCCGTCGATCTTCATGCACTCGGTCCTGTAAAGGCCGACGACGCTCTCGGCGAGGGGTTTGATTCTCCCATGGTCGTCAACTCAGGATTTCGTCGGTTCGAGGATTCACCTTGATGAGCTGGAAGACCTCGCGGATGCCATAGCGTTTGAGGTAGCGGATAGATGTCTCTTTTGCTCTTGCCCTCGGTGGTGCGGCGTGCGACATATGCCTTCGCTGGCTCGTGGTGTTGCATCCGCACGATCACCGTCCGGTAGATCGCAGCGTTCAGCTGCCGGTGCCCGCTGCGGTTGAACCTGTGTTTCCTGCTGGTCATCCCGGAGCTGGTTGGTACGGGGTTGATTCCAGCGAGCTTCGCGAGCGCGACCTCACTTCTGGTTCGCTCAGGGTTGTCGCCAGCAACGATCAGTATCTCCGCAGCGGTGTCCAAGCCGATGCCGAACTCATCCAGCAGGTGCGGCACGCATTTCATCACCAGCTGCTCGATCATTTCCGCGTGTTCTTTGACTTCTTCGTCGAGCGCGATCTATGGTTTCGCAATGGAACGGCCTTGGATGGTCGACGAATCGCGACATCACGATGTCCGTCGTTTCCCCTGGACGCTCCGCTATCTCGACAATAGCGGAGACAACTGCTCATCGAGCCACGGGGCTAGCGTTCGCGCGAATGTTGTGGTCAGGTGATTATCGTCGAAGTAAACGATCGCTTCGCCGATAACTGCGTGACACGTTCCATTCGTGCAGAGCCGCCCGCCCAGGTCGATCGTTGTGCCACCGATCGTATTGACAGCTTCAACCAAGAAGTTGCTACGAGAAGGCTGATCCCAACTGCAAGGATCGGCAGTTTGCTCCGAGTCTTCCACGCAGACGGCACCCTGCACGCCGTTGGGCATTCCAGGGACGTCTGTGAGCACCACCACCGGAGCGTGGCTGCGGAGCGCTTCGAGTCGTGGTATCGCGTCTTCTGAGGTGACGGGTGTAGCGTGCGCACGGGCAGACAGCACAATGAGCGTAAGGCCAGAGGTTGACTCAACGACCTCTTCTACGCCTTGTCCCCATTCGACGCATCCGTTGTGTCGCTCTTGTTGGTTTGCGTCGTCAAATTTTGTTGGGACCTCGAAGCCAGTGCATCCGCTGCGCGTCAGCGTCGTCAGCTCCCATCCGTTTTCGGATGCGACCTCGGCCATGGGATCAACGAGATGCTGTGCGTGCGAATCGCCGATAAACAGCACTGTGGGGGCCTTGTCATCTGCCGTACCGAAGTCGCACGCACTTATGATCTCGCCCAAGCAGTCGGCGGTAGGTGAGATGCCAGTTCGCCATGGAATGTCTGTCGCCGCCACTTCCGGGTTTGTGAGCTCACCAGTGGCGAAGGGGCGCTCGCAGCCATTGTCGAGGGCATACGCGCCGAAGCAACCATCGGTGTCGGCCATCGCCGCTGCAACGCTGTTTGCATAGTAGTTTTTGGCGTTGTCGGATACAAAACCTGTCAGCGATGTCATGCCAACGACGACGGCCAAGCCACTGGCCATGAAACTGAAGGCACGGCGACGGTTGCCGAGCAGTCCGTCGCTCCTCCGTGTCGGGTCTTCCACGAACTTTTTTGTTAGCCATGCAAGACCCACGGAGACGGCGAAAATCAACACTCCGGGGAGCAGCGAAATGCGTCCTCCGAAGACCATCGGGTACGTGAAGATCAGAGGCCAGTGCCAGAGATAAATTGCGTATGATGTGTCCCCGAGAAGCTGAACGACGCCTGCCCGTAGCAGGTATTGCGGTGACCACGTGGTCGCTATGTCTCCGATGTAAATCAACGTGACGGTTCCAGCAACGGGAATCAGAGCAGTCCATCCGGGGAATGGCGTAGATGCGTCGTAGATGAACGCCGGTACAAGAATCAGTCCGAGTGCGACCCAACTAGCGGCCGCCGCGATCTTCCTATTGAAGTTCGCTGCCAGCAGCGGAGCGAATGCTAGCAACCCGCCGGCGGCGAACTCCCATGCACGCGTCGGCGTAACGAAGTAAGCCTGAGCAGGATTCGTCGCTGTGAGCCAGAACGACAGGGCGAGCGACGCGATGAACACGGCACCGAGCGTCGCGCGGATCGCGAGACGTGGAGCACGCTTCAGCTTCGACGCGATCCACACAGCCGCGAGTACGAGCATTGGCCATGCGATGTAGAACTGTTCCTCCACTGAAAGTGACCAGTAGTGCTGCGCGAGGGATGCCGCGTTGTCCGCGCCGAGGTAGTCGACCGCGTTGAATGCGAGCACCCAATTTTGCACATAGAGCGCTGACGCCGCGATCTCGGTCAGGTTTTGCATGAGCTGCGAACGAGGGATCACCGTAAGTGCGAGCACGAACGAAACGATGAGGACGAGGAACGCTGCAGGTAGCAGTCGACGTACACGTCGCGCCCAGAACCGGGACAATGACACAGTTCCAGTGCGATCCACCTCGCCTAGTAGGTGCGCGGTGATCAAGAATCCACTGATGACGAAGAAGACATCGACGCCGATGTATCCGCCGGATAGCTTCAACGGCCACAGGTGGTACACGACCACAGCAATGACAGCGACCGCACGAAGTCCTTGGATGTCGTGTCGGAGCGTTCGTTGCGTAGCTACCTGAACTTTCAGGGTGTTGTGGGTCATTTCCAGCTTTCCTGCGGGCTTCAGAGTCTCGATGCTATCTGCTTGAATCCAGCGGCCCGAACTGGGGTGTTTCTGCGAAAGGTACTTCATGCGAGCAATGGAATCTATGGTGTGAGCGAATGATGCTCATCTCCGATAACCGTAAAGTTCCGGGCTAGCTGAACTGGTGGGGAAGGGGAAGGCTAGTGGCAAGGGGCGCTACGCGAACAAGGGTGTAGCCGTCTGAGCGCGTCGACGGTCGGGACTGCTGCACGGTTAGGTGACAGTTTCTAGTCACGCCGCGAGGGCGACGGTCGTGTTCATGATGGTCTCGAATTCGATCGGGGTCAAACGCCCCAGAGCGGCTTGCCG
>NZ_JBPXMT010000015.1:0-213156 GCF_051842835.1 Microbacterium sp. A93 | reverse complement strand
TGACATCACCCCCCGGATCATCAACGACTGGGGGCAGCAATCATGCCGAGGCCTTCCGGCCAGCACACCCACATCCTCTACGAAGAAGGGGCTCCAAGAAAGGTAACGGGGGCAGAATGAGGGGGTGACCCCCTCGACGAATCCCCTGCCCCGGATTGTGCCGGCCGCCCCACCCGGCACCCCGCCGGCCGGCCAGCAGAACCTGCTGGCCGGCGTCGGGCTGGTGATCGGGGCCTGCATCTCGCTGCAGTTCGGTGCGGCCGTGGCCGTCCAACTGTTCCCGCACCTGGGCTCGTGGGGTGTGACCACGCTGCGGCTGGGACTGGCCGCCGTGATCCTGCTGGTGGTCGTCCGGCCGAAGGTGCGGGCCTGGACCCGCCGGCAGTGGACCGCGGTGGTGCTCTTCGGTGCGGCGATGGGCTGCATGAACGGCAGTTTCTACGCGGCGATCGAGCGGATCCCACTCGGGGCGGCGGTCTCCATCGAGTTCCTCGGCCCGCTGGTGCTCGCGGCGGTGCTGGCCCGTCGGCTGCTGGACGGCCTCTGGGTGGCGGTGGCACTGGCCGGCATGGTCCTGCTGGGGCTGGACAGTGCGTGGGGGGAGCCCCTGGACCCGGTCGGCGTGGTGCTCGCCCTGGTAGCGGGGGCGTTCTGGGCGGGATACGTCCTGACCAGCGCCCGGGTGGGCCGGTTGGTGCCCGGGGCCGGCGGGCTGGCCGTCGCGCTGGTGGTGGCCACGGCCGTGGTCGCGCCGCTCGGCGCACCCGGCGCGGTGCGGGCCTTCGGCGATCCGATGCTGCTCGGGATGGCCCTGGTGACCGCGCTGCTGGCCTCGCTCGTGCCGTACACGCTGGAGCTGTCCGCCCTGCGCCGGGTGCCGGCCCCCGTGTTCAGCATCCTGCTCAGCCTCGAGCCGGCCTTCGCGGCCCTGTTCGGCTGGATCCTGCTGGGCCAGGAGTCGGGGCTGCTGCGCAACCTCGCCATCGTGCTGGTCATCATCGCCAGCGCCGGGGTCACCCTGACCGGCCGCCGGGCCGCGGGTCAGCGCAGCTCGGTGGCCCCCAGCGCGGTCAACAGGAAGGCGTAGTCCCACGCCCGGTCCTCCCAGGCCCGGTACCGGCCGGAGGCCCCGCCGTGACCGCCGTCCATCTCGGTCTTCAGCACAATGGGCGCCCCGCCCTCGGCCAGCGGAGCAGACTGGTCCGAGGTGACCGTCCGGCGCAGCTGCTGCACCCACTTGGCCGGCTCCACGTAGAGCACGCGCGTGTCGTTCAGGGAGGTCACGGCGGCCACGGCCGGGTAGTCGGCGGCCCGCACGTTCTCGTACGGGGTGTACTCCTGCATGTACCGGTACACCTCGGGGTCCTCGATCGGGTTGCCCCACTCCTCCCACTCGAGGGCGGAGAGCGGCAGGTCCGGGTCCAGGATGGAGGTCAGCGCGTCCACGAACGGCACCTGGGCCACGCAGGCCCGGTAGAGCTCCGGCGCCAGGTTCAGTACCCCGCCCATCAGCAGGCCGCCGGCCGAGCCGCCCATCGCCGCGATCCGGTCCGGATTGACCCAGCCGGACTGCGCCACGAAGCGGGTGGCGTCCGCGAAGTCCGTGAACGAGTTCTTCTTCGCCAGCTTCTTGCCGTCGTCATACCAGCCGCGGCCCAGCTCGCCGCCGCCGCGCACATGCGCCACCACGTAGACCACGCCCCGGTCCAGCAGGGACAGCCGTGCCGCGGACAGGCCCGGGTCCATGGACATCTCATAGCTGCCGTAGCCGTAGACCACACAGGGGTTGGAGCCGTCCCACTCGGTGTCCTTCCGGCGGATCACGGTCAGCGGGATGGCCACCTTCCGGCCGCCGGCTGCCGCCGACTGCGCCGCCGGCGCGGAGTCCGCCGGTGCCCACCAGCGCTCCACCAGGTACTGCTCCGGGTCATAGCCCGGCACCTCCACCTGCCGGCGCAGGTGCAGCGTGCCGGTCTTCGTGCCGCCTCCCACCTCGTAGTCCAGGACCTGGGACGGGGTGATCCAGGAGGAGTAGGCCAGCCGCAGGAACGGGGACTCGAAGGGCGCCCCGGCCAGCTCGCAGGAGTACAGCTCCTCCCCGAAGTCCGGCTCCACGGCCGTGGCCTGGTCCTCGGCGCCGAGGCCGGCCAGAGGCATGATCAGGGTGCGCGGGGTGGTCTCGCGGCGCACCCCGAGGGCCAGGTGGGTGGCGGTGACGGCGGCGCCGTCCACCTTCACGGTCTCCGAGTGCCCGACGACGGTGCGCCAGGACCGCGGATCCGTCACCGTCTCGCGGGCGGCGAGCGAGACCATGTTGTTCGGGGCCGGCGCCGGGCTGGGCGCCCCGTCCTGCGCAGCGTCGCCCGCGGTGAAGTCCTTGTTGTGCACGATCACGTAGTGGCGCTCACCGTCCAGGGTGACCGGGTCCACGCCGTGCAGCAGCCCGAGGTCCCGGGACACCAGCATCCGCAGCTCGCCCAGCGGCTCGTCCACCGTGGCCGGCAAGTCCAGGGCGAGGGTCTCGGCGACCTCGGAGTTGCCCACGGAGACCAGCAGCTCGGTGCGGTCGGCGGAGAGACCGAAACCGGACCACAGGCCGGGATCGTCCTCCTGGAACAGCAGCTGGTCCTGCTCCACGGCGGTGCCGAGGGTGTGCGCGAGGATGCGGTAGGGGCGCCACGAGTCGTCCGGGACGGTGTAGAACACGCGCGTGCCGGTGGCATCGAACACGATCCCGTAGGAGACGTTGGGGATCTCATCCGCCAGCTCCGCGCCCGTGGCCAGGTTCCGGAGGCGCAGGGTGAAGCGCTCGTCCCCGGCATGGTCCACGGCGTAGGCCATCAGCGTGCCGTCCCGGGAGACGGCCAGCCCGCCGAGGGAGAAGAAGGGCTGGCCCTCCGCCTCGGCATTGCCGTCCAGGATGACCTGTTCACCCTGGACCGGCACGCCCGGTTCGATCACCGGGGGAGTCCAGTCAGCGAGCCGGTCTCCGGTGTCCGTGGCCTTCACCCGGCAGTGACGGGCGTACTGCTGGCCCTCCTCGGTGCGGGAGAAGTACCACCAGCCGTCCCGGCGGGCCGGCACCGAGAGGTCGGTCTCCACGGTGTGGGCCTTGATCTCACCGAAGATGGCCGTCCGCAGGGCGTCCTGGTCCGCCGTGACGGAGTCCGTGTAGGCGTTCTCCGCGGTCAGATGCGCGAGCACCTCCTCGGACTCCTTGTCCCGCAGCCAGTCGAAGTCGTCCGTGAAGGTGTGCCCGTGGTATTCGCGGGCCACCGGCCGCGCCGCGGCCACCGGGGGAGCGGTGACCGCGGGGGTGGTGAGGCGGTGCTGGGAGGAGGCGGCCGTCGTCGTGCTGTCCGTGCTGGTGTGCTGGGAAGTCATGGTGCCCATTCAACCGCATGGCTCCGGCCGCCCGGCGTGGTTACCGCGGGGCCATCCGGATGGCGCCGTCCAGGCGGATGGTCTCGCCGTTGAGCATCCGGTTCTCGACGATGTGGGTGACCAGGGCCGCGTACTCCTCCGGCTGGCCCAGGCGGGAGGGGAAGGGGACCTGCTCGCCGAGCGATGCCTGGGCGGCTTCCGGCAGACCGGCCATCATGGGCGTCCAGAAGATCCCCGGGGCGATCGTCATGACCCGGATGCCGTACCGGGCCAGCTCGCGCGCGATCGGCAGCGTCATCGCGGCCACACCACCCTTGGAGGCGGAGTACGCGGCCTGGCCGATCTGCCCCTCGAAGGCCGCCACGGAGGCGGTGTTGACGATGATCCCGCGCTCGCCGTCCTCACCGGGCTCGTTCTGGGACATGGCCTCGGACGCCAGCCGGATCACGTTGAACGTGCCGATGAGGTTGATCTGGATGGTCCGGGCGAAGGACTCCAGCTCGTGCGGCCCGGTCTTGCCCAGCACCTTCTCGGCGGTGGCGATACCGGCGCAATTCACGACGCCGGCCAGCGGCCCGCCCTGCTGGCCCGCCACCTCGACGGCGTGGGCCACCTGCGCCGGGTCGGTCACGTCCGTCTCGACCAGGACGGCACCCTCCGGGGGCGTGCCCTTCAGGTCGGCGGCGACCACGTGGGCGCCGCGGGCGAGCAGGGCGGTGGCGGTCGCGGCACCGAGGCCGGAGGCCCCGCCGGTGACGAGGAAGGTGCGGTCAGTGAATTCCATGGATGCTCCCGGGTTCGGTGGGCAGGTCGGTGGGCGGGCCGGTGGTCAGGCCGATGTTCGCCTGTTGATCACCCGACCGTAGCGCAGGGCGGCCGTGGGGTGGGTCACAGTCCCAGCAGTCCGCGGAACACGCCCATCCCGAAGTACAGGACGAAGGCCGCGGCCACCACCCACAGCAGCGGGTGGACGTCCTTGGCCCGGCCCTGGGCGGTGCGGATGACGGCGTAGGCGATCATGCCGGCGCCGATCCCGTTGGCGATCGAATAGGTGAACGGCATCAGGATGAAGGTGAGGAAGGCGGGGAAGGCCACGCCCCAGTCGGACCAGTCGATCTGGACCACCTGGGTGGCCATCATGAAGCCGACGACCACCAGGGCCGGGGCCACGGCCTCGAACGGCACCAGGTGGATCAGCGGCGTCAGGAACATGGCCAGCAGGAACAGTCCGCCGGTCACCACGGAGGCGAACCCGGTCCGGGCCCCCTCGCCGATCCCCGTGCCGGACTCCACGAAGATCTGGTTGGCCGAGCCGGAGGCCCCGCCGCCGGCCGAGACCGCGAGGGCGTCCACCATCAGCACGCGGTTCAGGTGCGGGATGGTCCCGTCCTGCGTGACGTTCCCGGCCTCGCGGGCCAGCCCCACGGAGGTGCCCATGGCGTCGAAGAACACGGAGAGCAGCACCACGAACACGAGCAGGACGGCCATCAGGGGCCCCACCTGGGTGAAGGCCCCGAAGAGGTCCGCCTGGCCGATCAGGGACAGGTCCGGTGCGGTCCAGGCGGGGAAGGAGGGGGCCACCAGTGACCACCCCATCGGGTCCACCTGGCCCGCCTCGTCCACCGAGGGGCCGATGTGGAAGACCGCCTCCAGGATGTTGGCCAGCACGGTGGCCACCACGATCCCGATCAGGATGGCCCCGCGCGTCTTGCGGATGACCAGCACCGAGGTGACCAGCAGGCCCACGATGAACACGAGCACCGGCCAGCCCTCCAGGTCGCCGCCCGTGCCCAGGCCCACGGGAACGGTGGTGCCCGCGGCGTCCGGGATGCGGCGGATGAAGCCCGAGTTGACCAGGCCGATCAGGGCGATGAACAGCCCGATCCCCACCACGATCGCGGTCTTGAGTCCCTCAGGCACCGCGTTGAACACCGCCTTCCGG
This sequence comes from Microbacterium sp. A93, assembly GCF_051842835.1. NCBI lineage: Bacteria > Bacillati > Actinomycetota > Actinomycetes > Micrococcales > Microbacteriaceae > Microbacterium > Microbacterium sp. A93. The sequence goes on along the minus strand of NZ_JBPXMT010000015.1, from coordinate 207,830 downwards.
AAGCCCGTGGCCACCAGCAGGGCCATGACCAGTCCGGCGATCACCACCAGGCCCATCATGGCCGGCCAGGTCAGTCCCTGGGTGGTGGCGACGGTGATGGCCACCAGGGCGTTGACGCCGAGTCCCGCGGCCAGGGCGAAGGGATGCCGGGCCCAGACGCCCATGGCGATGGTCGCGATCCCGGCCACCAGCGCGGTCACGGCAGCCACCCGGGCGATGCCGAGGGTGTCCCCCTGGGCGTCCGGCCCGGACAGCACTAGCGGGTTCAGCACGATGATGTAGCTCATCGCCAGGAAGGTGGCGAGGCCGCCCCGGACCTCCTGCCCCAGGGAGGACCCACGCCTGGAGATCATGAAGAAGCGGTCGAGTCCGTTGCGCGGCTGGGTGGCGACGGCGGTGTTCAGGGTGTCCAGCGGGGGGTGATCGGGCAAAGGCATGGGGACATGCTAATGGCGGGAGGAACGCTCCGGGGCGCTGGGCGGGACGCTGTGAGGGGCACGGTGCGGGCTCCGGACAACGAATCGGGAACGGCCACCCGGATTGCCACCAAAATTGTTGCCAATCTCACAGCGAGCGTCTACGATCCAAGCCAGACGCTGTTGTGATCCGGGACACCCCCCTCCCGGTCCTGCACGTCTGGAGCGTTCCACCCGAGGGCGCCCTCCCCCATCCCGACTCGCACCGGAAGAACAGTGGGCACATGGCGGCACGTTTGACGTTGACGGATGTCAACCTGCATTTCGGCGGGGTGACCGTGCTGAAGGACGTCGGCTTCGTCGTGGAGCCGGGAACGATCCTCGGCCTGGTCGGTCCCAACGGCGCGGGCAAGACCTCACTGTTCAACTGCATCTCCGGCCACTACCGGCCCAGCTCCGGGTCCATCCGGATCGACGACGCCGAGATCAGTCAGACCCGGCCGGCGGGGATGTCCCGGCACGGATTGGCCCGCACTTTCCAACACCCGGCCCTCCAGCTGGAGTCCACCGTCCTGGACAATGTGCTCCTCGGCGGACACAGCCGCCTGCCCGGCGGCCCGGCCGAATGGGCCCTCCGGCTGCCGCCGATGGTACGCAGCGAACGCGCGCTGCGGACCGAGGCGCTGGGCGTGCTGGATGATCTGGGCCTGGGCTGGGCGGCACACCGGAGCGCCGATGAGCTGTCCCACGGCCTGCACAAGGGCATCGAGCTCTGCCGCGCCCTGATGGCCAAGCCTCAGGTGCTGCTGCTGGACGAGCCCGCCGCCGGACTGTCCCACGGCGAGATCGACGATTTCATCGCGACCATCCGGACGCTCAAAGCTGCCGGGGAGATCACGCTCGTGATCGTGGAACACCACATGGGCGTGATCTCCGCGCTTGCGGACCGCGTGGTGGTGCTGGACCACGGCAGCAAGCTGATGGAGGGCACCGCGGCGGAGGCCCAGTCCGACCCCCGGGTCATCGAGGCCTACCTCGGCCGGGACGGCACAGAGGATGCAGAGGCCACAGAGGGTGGGGAGGGGATCGGCGATGACGTTGCTTGAGATCACCGACCTGACGGCGCACTACGGCCCCGTCCAGGTCCTGCACGGAGTCTCCCTGACCGTCCCGGAGCGGGGCGCCGTAGGCATCCTGGGGGCGAACGGGGCCGGGAAGACCACCACGTTGCGCGCCATCAGTGGCGCGGTCCGGTCCGCCGGGAGCATCCGCTTCGAGGGCCAGGACATCCGTGGTCGGAAACCCCACGAAGTGGCCGCCCTGGGCATCGCGCACGTGCCGGAGGGACGCGGGACGCTGGGCAACCTGACGGTGAAGGAGAACCTGCAGGTGGGTGCCTACCTGCGCAAGGACCGCGCCGGCGTGCGGACGGACATCGAGCACCTGCTCGAGCTGTTCCCCAACCTGAAGGCGCGCTACACCTCCAACGCCTCGGCGATGTCCGGTGGCGAGCAGCAGATGCTGGCCGTGGGCCGCGCCTACATGGCCCGCCCCAAGCTCCTGCTGCTGGATGAGGCCTCCCTGGGGCTGGCCCCCAGTACCGCGCAGACCGTCTACAACGCGATCCGGGTGCTCCGTGAGGAGACCGGCGTGGCCATGCTGCTCGTGGAACAGAACGCCAACCTCGCCTTCAGCATCGTGGACACCGCCACCGTGCTGGAGACCGGTCGCAGCGTCCTCAGCGGCACCTCGGCGGAGCTCAAAGGCCGCGACGAGATCCGCAAGGCTTACCTGGGAGGCTCATGATGGGAACCGTCATTCAACTGGTGGTGGACGGGCTCGCCCTGGGCTCGGTCTACGGGGCGATCGCGCTCGCGATCGTCCTGGTGAACCAGTCCACCGGCATGATCAACTTCGCCCAGGGCGGGATGGCCGTCCTCTCCGCCTACCTCGCCTTCACCTTCCTCGGGCTGGGCCTGCCCCTGATCCTGGCGATCATCCTGTCCGTGGCCGCCTCCTTTGTGATCGGTGCACTGATCGAACGCTTCATCATGCGCCGCTTCATGGGCGGCGCGGAGGACACCCAGGTGGTGGTCACGGTCGGCCTGCTGACCCTCTTCACGGGCATCTGCGGCTGGCTGTGGTCCTACAACAACCACCAGTTCCCGTCCCTGTTCCCGTCCTCGGCCTTCCACGTCCTGGGCGCTGCGATCAGCTGGCGGTCCCTCGGCACCTTCCTGGTGATCGCCGCCATCATGATCCTGTTGCAGCTGCTCTTCCAACGAACCAAACTCGGCCTCGCACTGAGGGCCGTGGCGGACAACCGGCAGTCCGCCTCCTTCTCCGGGCTGCCGGTCGGACGGCTGCTGATGATCGGGTGGGGCCTGGCCGCAGCCCTGGGCGCGGTGGCCGGCGCCCTGGTGGCGCCGCGGCTCTCCCTGACCCCGGGCATGCTGGACACCACCCTCGTCTATGCGTTGGCCGCCGTGATCCTCGGCGGCATCACCAGCCCCCTGGGGGTGGTCGTCGCGGCGTGGCTGATCGGCGTCCTGGAGAACCTCGCTGCCGTCTACATCCCCGTGATCGGCTATGACCTGAAGATCGCGGTGCCGTTCATCCTGTTGTTCGTGGTGTTGCTGCTGCGGCCCCAGGGCCTGTTCGGGCGCAAGACCGTGGTGCGTGTCTGATGGGCGCGCAGCAGACCGGACTGCTCCGGAAGCCGTGGTTCCAGGGTGCCGTGACCCTGCTGGTGGTGGCCGCCCTGGTGGTGGCCCCGCTGGTGCTGCCCATCCCCGTCAACCAGTCGTTGGCGCGGATCGGCGTCTTCGCGGTGGCCGTCCTCGGACTGAACGTCATCATGGGATACACCGGCGTGGTCTCCCTGGGCCAGATCTTCTTCCTCGGCCTGGGCGCCTACGTGACGGCGTACGGCGTGAACAGTGAGTGGAACATCGGGCTGGTGTTCCTGGCCACGGTGCTCATCTGCGGCGTCGCCGGACTGGTGGTGGCCCTGGCCGCAGCGCGGCTCGGTGGACTCGCCATCGCCATGATCACCATCGCGCTGCCGATCATCGGTGTGCCCCTGGCCAAACGCCTCAGCGAGTTCACCGGTGGCTCGCAGGGTACCTCCGCCCGGTTCACCTCCGCCCCGGACTGGAGCGGGCTGGCCAATGACCAGTGGCAGTACTACCTGGTCCTGCTCATCGGTGGGGTGACCTTCCTGCTGGTCCACAACCTGGTCCGCGGCAAGTACGGCCGGGCCTTCCGGATCGTCAAGGAGAACGAGGCCGTGGCCGGCGCCATGGGCATCTCGCCCTACCGCTACAAGGTCCTGGCCTTCACCATCGCCTCGATGGTGGGCGGTGTCAGCGGGTTCCTCTACATGGTGGTGATCCAGTACACCTCACCGGAGACCCTGGCCTTCCACCACTCCATCAGCCTGCTGGCCTCCATGGTGGTCGGTGGTGCCGGCAGCATCATCGGCTCGTTGATCGGCGGCGTCTACTACGTCCTGGTCCCCAACTTCACCAATGACGTGGCCCCCACCCTCACCTCGCTGATCCAGGGCATCATCCTGCTGGTGGTGCTGTTCGTCCTGCCGGGCGGTATCGCCAGCCTGCCGAGGATCGTGCGCCGCTGGACCGGCCGCTCCTCACGTCACGGGGCGGCCCCTGCCACCCCTCCACCCGGCACCACCCCCGGCACCACCCCCGGTGCCATTGCCGGCAACACCACCAGCAGTACCCCCGGCAGTACCCCCAGTAACACCCCCGCACCTGACGAAGGCGCACCACCAGAGAAGGAAGTCTCGCCATGACACCGCACCGCATGAACCTGAAGAAGAAGGTGCTCAGCGCCGTGGCCCTGAGTGCCGCAGCCGCCCTGGCCCTGTCCGGCTGTGGGCGCTCGGATGGCGGGGGAGGAGGCGGTGAGGACGGTGAGGGCGTGACGGCCAGCCCCGGCATCACCGACGAGACCCTGACCCTGGGCGTCACCACCCCGCTCAGCGGCGGCACCGCCGGACCGGGTACCTGCACGGTGGCCGGCCTGGCCGCCTATATGGGTGCGGCCAATGAGGCCGGCGGCATCGAGTTCGGTGACGGCAAGACCCGCACCGTGGAGATCGAGGCGTTCGACGACGCCTATGACCCGCAGAAGGCCCTGTCCAACTTCCAGCAGAACAACGGCCAGGTGTTCGCGTTCACCTCCGGGCTGGGCACGCCCACCAACCGCGCCTACCGTGAGGCGGCGATCGACTCCGAGGTGCCTCAGGTCCTGGTGCAGACCGGTGACCCGATCTTCAGCGACCGCGAGGAGAGCCCCTGGCAGCTCGGTTTCGTGCCGATCTACCAGAACGAGGGCGAGGCCTTCGGCGAGCTGCTGGCCAGCTCGGACGAAGACCTGACGGTGGCCATCCTGTCCCAGAACGACGACTACGGCGAGGGCTACGTGGAGGGCTTCAAGGACGCGATCTCCGGCTCCGAGAACATCGAGGTCGTCACCGAGCTGACGTACGAGGCCACGGACACCTCGGTGGACGCCCAGCTCACCGAGCTGGCCGGCAGCGAGGCGGACGTGTTCTTCAACGCCATGTCCATCACCCCGCTGGTCATCTCCGCGATCGAGAAGAGCCGCGAGCTGGGCTGGTCCCCGAGCTGGTTCCTGCCCTCGAACACCTCCAGCCCGGTCGCCATCCTCGACCCCGCCGGTGCTGACGCCGAGGACGGCTTCTACTCCGTGTCCTTCGCCAAGGCCCCGCAGAGCCCGGCCTTCGCCGAGGACGAGGACGTGGTGGCCTTCCTGGAGAACCTCGAGAAGTACGCCTCGGAGTACACGACCACCCCGGACTTCCCGCACTGCATGTGGAGCTACATGGTCGGGGCCACCCTCGAGGAGTCCTTCAAGAACATGACCGAACCCACCCGGGAGAACTTCATGGAGGCGCTGCGTGACATCGAGGACCTGAAGGCGCCGCTGATGCTGGAGGGGACCTCGGTGGACACCACCGAGGACGGCCAGCCGGCGGTCTCCACCGTGGTCGTGCAGAAGTACAACGGCACCGGCTACGCGACCGCGGAGTCCTTCGAGTAAGAGCCACGCCCCTCCCCGGAGGGAGCCCGCCGCGGCGCCCCCAGCTCCCATCGAAAGGCAGGCCATGTCCCCAGCCGAGGACAGGCCTCGCCGGTTCGGTGGCCGCGGGGGGTTCCGCGGCGGACCGCTGGAGCAGGCCTTCCAGATCTACGCGCCCTCGGCGGTCTACTCCGTGGGGCTGGGCGCACTCACACCCGCCATGGCCCCGGCCGCCACGGCCTTCGGTGCCTCGGTGGCGCTCGCAGCCGCCTCCGTGGTGCTGGTGGGGCTCGGCTCCCTGGCCGCCAACGCCCCGGCGGCCTGGCTGGCCTCCCGCGCCGGGGAACGGTTCACCATCATCGTCTCCGCCTGGGCCGGGACCCTGGGCGCCCTGCTGACGCTGGCCGCCGTCGCCGGCTGGTTGCCGGTCCCACCCCGGACCGGACTCGGGATCCTGATGGCCGGCCTCGTGGTGGTCGGCATGGCCGGCGCGGGTTTCAACCTCGCCCGCCAGTCCTACCTGGCGGTCGCCGTCCCGGGCAGCCATCGGGCCCGGGCCATGTCCACCCTCGGCGGCACCATCCGCATGGGCCTGTTCGTCGGTCCCTTCCTCGGTGCCGGCCTGCAGGCCCTGCTCGGTCTGCAGGGGGCGTTCGTGGCTGCGGTGGCGGCCATGGCACTGGCCGCCGGCCTGAGCTTCACCATCCGCGACCTCCCGCTCCCCGGCCCTCAGCACCAGGGCCCGACGCCGGCCACGGACTCCCAGCCCGACCTCACCGCCCAGCCCCCCGCCCAGCCCGCCGCCCAGCCCGCAGCCCGGCCCCCGCGGCCCACCATGCGGTGGCTGGCCCGCCGGCACCGGCGGGTGCTGCTCACCTCCGGGATCGGGGTGGTGTGCCTGTCCGCGGCCCGGGCCAGCCGCTCCGCCGTGATCCCGCTGTGGGCCACGGAACTCGGACTGTCCCCGGCGGCCGCCTCCGCTGTGTACGGGCTCTCCGGGCTGGCCGATCTGCTGATGTTCTATCCCTCGGGGCTCATGATGGACCGCCGGGGGCGCCGCGTGGTGGCCGTGTGCTGTCTGGCGGGACTGGCCCTGGGCACTGCGCTGGTCCCCGTGACCGGTTCCCCCTGGTGGTTCGCCGGCGTGGCCCTGCTGGTGGGACTGGGCAACGGCTTCGGCTCGGGGATCGTGATGACCCTCGGCGCGGACTACTCCCCGCCGGATGGACGGCCCCAATTCCTGGCCCTGTGGAGACTCCAGTCCGATGCGGGGATGCTCGGTGGCCCGGCCGTCCTCTCCCTCGTCACCGGGCTGGCGGGCCTGGCCGCGGGGATCTGGGCCGTGGCCGCGATCGCCGCGGTGGGAGCCGTCATCTTCGCCCGGTCCCTGCCGCCCGGCCCCGGCCCGGTGGCCGAGCCCGCGCAGGTCGCCGGCTAGCGCCATCCCGACTGCCAGCGGAAGAACGCGGAGAGTCCCGCGAAGACCAGCAGCCCCGGCCCGGTGGCCATCAACAGCCCGGTGAGGAAGTGCCAGCCGGAATACCAGTCCGGGTCCGGGGTCAGCGCCGCGGTGCCGCCGGCCATCTCGAACGCCCCCCACGCCCCCACGGTCAGGACCGCGCCGGCCACCGCCAGGCCCCCGTCCCACAGCGGGTGCCCGCCGGGGTGGGGATACCGCCGGGAGCGGGTGCCACGGAGGTTCCAGTCGGGTCCGGTGCGCAGGATGATGAAGCCCGCGGCGAGCCCCCAGAACCCGGCCACGAGGTAGGCGGCCACCATGTCCGCGGGCCGGTGCCACGTCTCGATGAAGGTCCCCGCGCCCACGGCCGTGGCGAAGAGCGCGCCCACCGCGGCGGTCAGAGGCCGCCACCGCGGTGCCACCATCAGGAACACCGCCACCACGGCGGCTGCCGCGAACGTGGTGTGCCCCGAGGGCAGGGAGTTCCCCGTGTAGTACGGCACCCCGTTGTCCAGGTCCGGCCGCACCAGCACCCAGTTCTTCAGTACCTGCGTGCTCAGATTGGCGGCCCCGAAGGCCAGCGCGGCCACGAGGGACGCGAGCCAGCGCCGCCGGTAGACGGTCAACACCAGGAACACCACGACGCCGGCCACCCCCACGATCTGCGGCAGCCGGTTGAGCACGGTGAGGGTGGACCCCTGGAGGCCCGCCAGCCGGTGCGTGGCCGCCTCCAGGGCCAGGTACTCGGTCAGCTGGCCCTGCTGCGTGGTCACGAAGATCTCGAACACCACGGCCACCAGGGCCGCGGTGATCACCAGGGCCAGTACCCAGGCCCACGTGCTGCGGGCCGGACGGAGGCGGATCGGGGAGGCGGAGGCAGCAGCGGGCATGCTGGCCATTCTCGTGCAACCGGCTGGGAGGAATCCGAACGGCGGGCCGTGGTGCCGCTCACGTGGCCCGCCTACTGTAGGGGCCATGGCACACAGTGCGCGGAATGCGCCCGAGCACCAGCAGACAGCAACCCCGCAGACAGCAACCCGACAGGCACTCTCCGTCTTCGGGCCCACGAGCCGTCAGGAACCCCTCGAATGGACCGGTGAGGCGCCGCTGGCGCCGGAACTGGCCCGGTTCTACCGCGAGGTCGGCCCGGAGTGGATCGAGATCGACACGGCGGGGCTGCCCTTCCAGTTCTTCGCCCTGGAGCAGCTGTGGGGCGAGCAGGCCGGCTATCGGTGGAACCGTCGGACCGGCGCGCAGCTGGCGGACTGGAACGAGGAGTGGACGGTGGTGGCCAAGCAGGGCTCCGACCCGTTCATCCTGGACGGGCTGACGGGCAGGATCCTCACGGCGCCCGGTGATGACGGCTGGGAGGACCGGCTCGCCGACCCCGAGCCGACCTTCGAGTCCCTCGAGGAGATGGCACTGGCCCTCGCTGCCACGGGCACCGCCTGGGCCCGGTGGGATGACCCCTTCGACGAGCGGTGGTCCCTGCGCCGCGAGACCACGGACTCCGTGGTCGAGGCCTTGGAATCAGTCCTCGGCAGCCACCCCCGCGCCGCCGCCGTGGCCCGCAAGTTCGGCTATTACGCCGCCGTCTGAGGGACGGGATCCCGGCCCCGGGGACCGCCCGTCCGTAGACTGGGCCGGTGACTGAGACCGGTATCCCACCCCTGCTGGACGGCCTACGGATCCCGGAGCCGGACGAGCTCCTGGACGGGGCCGTCGTCGTGTCCCAGAGGATGCACACCCGCTTCCGGGGGACCACCGTGCGCGAGGCGATGCTGCTGCGCGGGCCGGCCGGATGGGCCGAGTTCTCACCCTTCCCCGAATACGGGCCCGCCGAGGGCTCGCGCTGGCTGGCCGCCGCCATCGAGGCGGGCTGGCACGGCTGGCCGGCGCCGGTCCGGGACCGGGTCCCCGTCAACGCGACCGTCCCCGCGGTGCCGACGGCCGACGTCGGGAGGGTCCTGGACTCCTTCGGCGAGGTTCCTGCCGTCAAGGTCAAGGTCGCGGAGACCGGTCGCACCGGCCCTGAGGGCGTGGAGGAGGACGTGGCCCGCGTGGCCGAGGTGCGCCGGCTGCGCCCGGACGCCGACCTGCGGATCGACGCCAACCAGTCCTGGGACCACGGCACCGCGCTGTCCGCCCTGCCCCGGCTCGCCGAATATGACCTCGAGTACGCCGAACAGCCCGTGGCCGGGATCCAGGGCCTGGCCCGGCTGCGGGAGGCCCTGGCCGCTGCCGGCACGGAGGTGAGGATCGCCGCCGACGAGTCCGTGCGCAAGGAGACGGATCCGCTCGCCGTGGCCCGCGCCGGCGCCGCCGACCTCGTGGTGGTCAAGGTCCAGCCGCTCGGCGGGGTGCGCCGGACCCTGGGGATCGTGGCGGCCGCCGGGCTGGACGCCGTGGTGTCCTCCGCCCTGGACACCTCCGTGGGGATCGCCGCGGGGGTCGCGCTGGCCGCGTCCCTGCCGCGGCTGCCGTACGCCTGCGGGCTGGGCACCGTGGCGCTGTTCACCGAGGACGTGGCGGAGGACCCGTGGATCCCCGACGCCGGCCGGCTGGTGGTGCGGGACCGTCCGGTCCCCGAGGCGGGGGCGCTGGTCCGGCTGCGCGCTGACGAGGACCGCCAGCGCTGGTGGCACCAGCGGCTGCGGACGGCCTGGGCCGAGTTGGCGGCGACGAGCTGACCCCTCGGCGGGGTCTTCGCCTCGGGATCGTCGGTCGTCTCGAGGGGATGTACGTTCCGCTCACCGACTGTTCACCGGGCGGTCACCGCGGGTCATCCGGGAATCGATGTGGGGGGAGCAGGGTGGGCCTGAACCCGAACCCCCGCGTCTGACCTGAAGGACTCCCATGCTCAAGCGTCACCTGCCCATGGCCGGCCACACCCGTGGCAACCGCCTGCCCATCACCTGCGAGCTCAAGTGTGGCAGCGCCTGCGCGCATCCGGTGCCGAACACCTCGGACAACTCGCACTTCCGGGACATCGCCAACGCTGCGATCTCCCGCCGCGCCGCCCTGGGCCTGGGCGGCGGTCTGGCGGCCGCCGTGGTCATCGGCGCGAGCGCCCTGGACCGCGCCCCCGCGGCCGTGGCGGACCGCGGCGTCTACCCGAAGGGCGGCGGCAAGCTGCCCTTCACCGCGATCGCCCCGGTGGAGCGCACGGTGGATGACATGACCGTGCCCGCCGGCTACGACTGGGCGCCCATCATCCGCTGGGGCGACCCGCTGTTCGACGACTCCCCGGAATTCGACCTCGAGCAGCAGACCGGGGCGTCCCAGGCCTTGCAGTTCGGCTACAACTCGGACTACCTCGATGTCATCTCGGACGGCGGCGACGACCGCCGCGGCTACCTGGTGAACAACCACGAGTACACGAACGAGAACATCATGTTCTCCCCGGAGTACATCAAGTCCAACCCCCAGGACGTCATCGAGGCCGGCATCGAGGCGCACGGCCTCTCGATCGTGGAACTGAAGCGTGCCGGCAAGGGCCAGCCCTGGGAGTACGTCCGCGGGGGCCGCCGCAACCGCCGCATCACCGGCTCCACCCCGTTCACCGTGGACGGCCCGGCCGCCGGCTCCGACCTGCTCAAGACCACGGACGACCCCACCGGCACCAAGGTGCTCGGCACCCTGAACAACTGTGCGGGCGGCACCACGCCGTGGGGCACCGTGTTATCCGGTGAGGAGAACTTCGACCAGTACTTCGTGGGCACCGGCGCCGAGGCCGAGCGCCGACTGGGGATCTCTCCCGGCCCGACCTCTCGCCGCTGGGACACCGTGGACCCGCGCTTCAACCTGAACAACTCCGGCTACGCCAACGAGGCCAACCGCTTCGGCTGGGTCGTGGAGATCGATCCGGAGGACCCGACCTCCACCCCGGTCAAGCACACCGCCCTGGGCCGCTTCAAGCACGAGGCCGGCACCGCCGTCATCTCCCGCGACGGCCATGCCGTGGTCTACTCCGGTGACGATCAGGCCAACGACTACGCGTACAAGTTCGTCTCGCGCAAGAAGTTCCGCAAGGGCGACAAGAAGCACAACATGACCCTGTTGTCCGAGGGCACCCTGTATGTGGCCCAGTTCCACGGCAACTCCCCGGACTCTGAGATCGACGGCTCCGGCGCCGTGCCCTCCGACGGTGACTTCGACGGCTGGGGCCGCTGGATCCCGCTGGTGAAGAACGACACGTCCCTGGTGAAGGGCTTCACCGTGGAGGAGGTGCTCGTCAACACCCGCCTGGCCGCGGACACGATGGGCCCCACCAAGATGGACCGCCCGGAGGACTTTGAGGCCAACCCGGTCTCCGGCAAGGTCTACCTGGCCCTGACCAACAACTCCGGCCGCACCCCCGACGCCGTGGACGAGGCCAACCCGGTCTCCAGCCCCAGCGGCGGCAACCGCGATGGGCACGTCATCGAGATGATCGAGCGCCGCGGCGACCACACCTCCGAGCGCTTCAACTGGAACATCCTGTTCCTGGCCGGCGATCCGAACCAGGAGGGCAACAAGGCCTACTTCGACGGTGTCCCGCTGGAGATGGTCTCGCCGATCTCCTGCCCGGACAACCTGGCCTTCGACTCGAAGGGCAACCTCTGGGTCTCCACGGACGGCCAACCGGGCAAGATCGGCTATGCCGACGCCCTGCACAAGGTCACCCTCGAGGGCCGCAACCGCGGTCTCGTGGAGCAGTTCCTGGCCGTGCCGGCCGACGCCGAGACCTGTGGCCCCGTGATCCACGACGAGGACAACTCCGTGTTCGTGGCCGTGCAGCACCCGGGTGAGGGCGGCAACTGGGGGGCCCATACCTCCTACTTCCCGGACTTCGTCCCGGACGGCCCGCTGAAGGGTGACAAGGTCGCCGTCCCGCGCCCCGCCGTGGTCCAGGTGTTCTCCACCACGGGCAACAACGGCGTGGGCCGGGGCCGGGGCAACGGGCGCTGAGCATCCCGGCGGGTCTCCGGCTGATCACCGGCCGTCCACCCGGTGATCAGCCGGAATCCGTAGGATGAGGACCATGGAGCATTCACGGCGTGAGCCCACCGACATCCGTCCCGTCCTGGCCCTGGATTCGATGCAGGTGGCCCGGACGGTGGCGGACGCTCTGGTGGAGGGCGGCCTGCGCGAGGCCGTGGTGGCCCCCGGCTCCCGCTCGGCACCGCTCGTCTACGCCCTCGCCGAGGCCGAGCGGGCCGGCCGGGTCCGGCTCCATGTGCGCATCGACGAACGCTCGGCCGCCTACACCGCGCTGGGACTGTCCCTGGCCTCGGGCCGTCCGGTCGGGGTGGTGACCACCTCCGGGACGGCCGTGGGCAACCTGCTGCCGGCGCTCATGGAGGCGGACCACTCCGCGGTCCAGCTCGTGGCCCTGACGGCGGACCGCCCGGACGAGCTGCAGGGCACCGGCGCCAACCAGACCACCCGGCAGGACGGGATCTTCCCCGAGCACGTGCGCTTCGCCACCACCCTCAGCGGAGACGTTCCCCTGGACCTGGACGCGGATCAGATGCCGGAGTGGCTGGCGGCCGAGGCCGCCGAGTTCTCGGACGACGACCCCCGGGCCACCGCCCTGGACCAGCACGCCGGGCATCTGCGGTCCGTGGTGTCCCGGGCCCTGCTGGCCGCCGGCGGCTTCGACACCGAGGACGTGGAGGGGTTTGGTGGGACGCCCGGCGTCGCCGTGCGGGAATCAGCGCCCGGACCGATCCACCTGAACCTCCGCTTCCGGGAGCCCCTGGTCCCCGCAGGACAGGGTCACTCCAGCTGGGTCTCGCCCGCCGGGGAAGAACTCATCACCGGGCCGTCCGGCCCGCTCACGGTGAACCCCATGGACCTCACCGAACAGCTCGACCTGGACGTCTCGGAACTGCCCGAGTCCCGCACCGTGGTGGTGGCCGGCCACGGCTCCGGCCCCCTGCCGGCCGCGTTCGCCGCGGCCCTCGGGCTGCCCCTGCTGGCCGAGCCGAGCTCGAACTCCCGCTTCGGCTTCAACGCGATCGGCGCCTATCCCTGGCTGCTCGGGTCTCAGGGAGGGCTCGGGGAGGACTCCCATCCGCTGGCCGGGACCATCGAACAGGTCATCCTCTTCGGCCGTCCCACCCTCACCCGCCAGATCTCCGCGCTGCTGGCCCGCGAGGACGTGAGCACCGCATTCCACCAACCGGAACCGGTGGCCTGGTTCGAGCCCGGCGCACGCCGGGAACGGCCCGTGGAGGACCTGGAGGAACTGGCCGTGGTGGCCGGGCGCGGGCCTGCCGGCTGGCTGACGGACTGGCAACGGGCCGGTGTCCGGGCCCAGTCGGCGGTGGATGACGCGCTGGCCACCCGCCACGATGCGGTCGGGCGGCCCGGGGCCTTGCGCACCAGCCAGCTCGTCGCCACCACCGTGCGCGGCCCGCTCGTGCTCGGCTCCTCCTCCGTGATCCGGGATGTGGACCTCTCCTGGCGCCCGCCGACGTCCCCGGAGTCCGTGGTCTTCGCCAACCGCGGTCTGTCCGGGATCGACGGCACCGTCTCCACGGCGACCGGCATCGCGCTGGGCACGGGTCGGCGCACGGTGCTGCTGTGCGGGGACCTGACCCTGCTGCATGATGCCGGGGGACTGCTGATCGGGCCGGGGGAGCAGGAGCCGGACCTGGACATCGTGGTGGTCAATGACGCCGGTGGGGCCATCTTCGCCGGGCTGGAGCACGGTCTCGTGGCCGAACAGGCGGGCATGGCCCCCGTGGTGGAGCGCTTCTTCGGCACCCCGCAGGACGTGGACGTGCGGTCGTTGTGCGCCGCCTATGGGCTGGACTGGGCCCCGGTCGAGTCCGAGGACGGGCTGTTGGCCGCCCTCGGCAGCCCGGCCCGGGGCCGCCGCGTGCTGGAGCTGCGTTCGGACCGTTCGGCCCGTCCCTCGGTCCGCCGCCACGTCGAGGACGCGGTCCGCGCGACCTTCTGACCTCCCATCATGAGAGCGACAACCATCATGAGAGCGACAACTGTCGATCGGCTCGGCGTGTCCCGACGACTACCGCAGCCGTGATGGTCAGCGCAAGGGGTCGAACGGGGCGATCGCCGGGTCGATCCGGCCCGTGACGATCTGCTCGGCCAGCAGCTTGCCCGTGGCCGGTCCCAGGACGACGCCCCACATGCCGTGCCCGCCGGCCACGTAGACGCCCGGCGCCTGCGTGGCTCCCACGAGTGGCAGCCCGTCCGGGGTCACCGGGCGGGACCCCACCCACTCGTCCTGCCGGTCATCAAGGTCCATGCCCGTCATCAGCGACCGGGCCTGATTGACGATGGCCTCGATCCGGCGGGGCTGCAGCGGCTCGTCGGGTCCGCGGAACTCCATGGTCCCGGCGATCCGGAACCGCCCCTGGTAGGGCGTGCAGGCGATCCGCTGGGCCGGCAGGTAGACCGGATAGCGGGCCGGCTCCTCGGTGGCCACGGAGAACGAGTAGCCCCGCCCGGCCTGCACCTTGGTCTTCACGCCCAGGGTGCGGGTCAGTGCGGGCAGCCACGCCCCGGTGGCCACCACCACCGAGTCCGCGCTGAGGGTCTCTCCGTCCGCGAGGGTGACCCCCGGGCGGATCCCGCCCGTGAGGCCGGTGACCGCGGTGCCGGTCCGGAGGGTCCCGCCGCGGGCCACGAAGGCGTCGGCGAGGGCCTGGACGAACGGTCCGGGCTCGATGAAGCGTTGCCCGCCCATGCGGTAGACCACCTCGACCTGCTCGGAGAGCTGGGGGACCACCGCACGCGGGTTGTCCACCCGTTCGAGCGGGACGTCCTGACCGTGCCGGACCACGCCCTCGACCTCCCGGAGGAATCCTGCCGACTGCCGTTCCTCGGTGAATCCCACGATGAACGGCCCCTCCTTCGTCCAGGCGTCGACTCCCGATCCGGTCAGCTCGTCGAAGCATTCCAAGGCGATCCGGTCGATCGGCGTCAGCGCGGCCATCGTGCGCTCCCAGGCCCGTCGGGTGCCGTGCGCGGCGAACCGGGCCAGGAAGGACCACAGGCCCGGGTCCGCGCGGAACGGTACATGCAGCGCTGCATCGCGGTCGAGCAGGGCGGTCGGGCCGTAGGTCCACAGGCCGGGGTCGGCCAGCGGGATGGTCTTGCCCGGGGAGAGCCAGCCGGCGTTGCCCCACGAGGATCCGGCGGCCACGCCCGTGCGGTCCACGACCGTGACCTCCACGCCGTGCTCCTGCAGGTGCCAGGCGGTGGCGAGTCCGACCATTCCTGCACCGATGACGATTGAACTGGACATGCTGGCCTCCTGGGGACGCTCCCGGACACGGGATGGTGTTCTTCCCCACAGGCTGGCAGATTCCACCTACTCTGGGGGGACCATTTGTCGATTCCGCACCAAGAGCCGAAGATTCGACGGATTCCACCGCAGGTAGCGCTGTCCGAGAGGAACGACTGACCCCATGGCATCACGAGACGGAATCGACCGCCCGAGGCTGGATGAGGTGGACGTGGCCATCCTCCGGCTCCTGGAGCGCAGTGGCCGGATGCCGTTCAGCGAGCTGGCCACCCGGGTGGGCATCGCCGAATCCACGTGCCACAAGCGGGTGCGGGCGCTCGTCTCCTCGGGCGCGATCTCCGGCTTTCACGCCACGGTGGATCCGGCCGTCCGGGGACTCGGCCTGGAGGCGCTCATCGCCGTGCGGCTGCACGCCCACGCCCGTTCGGGCCTGCGCCGCTTCCAGCGGTACCTGGAATCGCTGCCGGCCACCCAGCGGGTGTACTTCCTCGCCGGAGACCGGGACTTCCTGCTGCACGTCGCCGTGCGGGACGCCGCCGAGTTGCGGACCCTGGTCTCGGACACCCTCAGCGTGCGCGAGGAGGTGGCCGCCACGAACACGAGCCTGATCTTCGAGCACGCCCCCGGCCGGCTTGCCGACTGACCCGGATAAGTACCTGACGTCCCGGAACACGGCACCGCCAGTTGTCGACTCCACCGGCGAGTCTCGACGTCAATTGCGGCCGTGATGCATGGGGCGGCCGTGATGCAGGGTGCCACCGTGATCCGGACGGGTGGTCAGGCAGTCAGTCGCGCAGTCCCAGCGCCTGCAGCATGGGGCGCATCTTGGCGTGGGTCTCGGCCAACTCGGCCTCGGGGTCCGAGGCCGCCACGATCCCGCAGCCGGCGTACAGACGCACCGTGTGCGGGTCCTCCACGACGGCCCCGCGCAACGCGATGCCGAACTCGCCGTTCCCGTTGCCGTCCAGCCACCCCACCGGGCCGGCGAAGAGCCCGCGGTCCAGGCCGTGGTCGGCGGTCTCCAACTGGCCGATGAGCGCGGCGGCTGTCTCACGCGGGGTGCCGCACACTGCGGCCGTGGGATGCAGCACCTCGGTGAGGGCCAGTGCGCCGGGCCCCGTGCGCCGTGTCCCGTCCGCGCCCACGAGCCGCGCGGTGACATCCGTGGCGAGATGCCACACATTGGGCAGCTCCAGGACGAACGGTGAGTCCGGGGCCTGAAGGGAGGTGGTGAACGGCTCCAGCCGCTCGGTCAGCGAGTCCACGGCCAGCCGGTGTTCGTACCGCTGCTTGGGGTTCTCGGAGAGCAGGCGCCGGGCGTAGTCGCCACCAGCCGCGCCCAGCGGTGCCCCGTCCCGGTCCAAGGTCCCCGCCAGGACCCGGGCCTGGGCGGTGTCCCCGTCCACCTTGACCAGCATCTCCGGCGTCGAGCCGATCAGCCCGTCCACGGCGTAGGTCCAGCAGTCCCGGTACCGCTCGGACAGGGCGCGCAGCACCCCGGGCACGTCCACGGGATCGTCGGAGCGGACCACGGCGTCACGGGCGAGCACGAGCTTCGTCAGGTGCCCGGCCTCGATCTGGTCCACCCCACGGGCGACGGCGGCCCGGTAGCCGTCCTGGGAGAGCACCCCGTCGGTGAGCTGGAGACCTTCCCCCGCCGGCCTGGCGGACGCAGGACGTGCCGACGCGGGGCCTGCCGCGGGGGCGGACTCGGCGAGGAACTCGGCCAGCCGCTGCTCGGCACCGTCCCGGTCCGGCCGCCAACCGGCGGCGGCCCGCTCGGCGTAGGCGGGGGAGTCGAGGTCCACCTGCCAGGTCAGCCAGGACCGGCCCTGGGCTGAGCCGAGGACGAACTCGGGGACCGCGAGGACGGAGTCGGCGGGGCTGTCGTCGGCGAAGGCGAACGCGGCGAAGGCGAGCGGGGAGCGCCGGGGCAGGCCGACGTCGGGCACGGTGCTCCGGTCCGCACCCTCTGATTCGGCCGCCTCGGCCGCCGTGGCGGCCATCCACCAGCGGCGGGCCGCCTCGAAACGGCCGGGGCCGGTCACGGTGAAACGGGCGGCGGAGCCGAGCCCCACCATGCCCTCGCCCGAACGGATCCAGGCACACTCCGAACCCGTGGAGATCAGCTCGGCCAGGGCCGCTCCGCCGGGGAGGGGACGCGCACAGGTGAAGGACGCCAATCGGGGTGCGGGCGCCGCAGATCCAGGGTTGCTCATGACCTGTCCAGCGTACCGCCAGCGTCGGTGCGGCCGGCCCGTTGCGGCTGATGGGAGAATGGAGGAGTGGCCACTGAAACTACATCCCAAGTCCTCATCGCTGGTGGCGGTCCGGCCGGCGCCACCGCCGCCTGGCACCTCGCGAACGCCGGCGTTCAGGTCACCGTGCTGGAGAAGACGGCCTACCCGCGCGAGAAGGTCTGCGGCGACGGCCTGACCCCGCAGGCGGTGCGCGAGATGAACCTGATGGGGATCCGGCATGCCCCCGGGGACGGCTGGCAGCACATCAAGGGGTTGCGACTGGTGGCCGAGGGCCGCGCCGTGGAGGTCCCGTGGCCGCAGACCCACACCTGGCCGGACTACGCCCTGGTGCGGACCCGCGAGGACTTCGACGAGGTGCTGGCGAACCACGCCCGCGCCGCCGGCGCCACCATCCTGGAACGCCACTCCGTCACCACCGTGCTGCGCGCCGAGGACGGCACCGTCAACGGCCTGCGCGCCGAGCTGTTGGACCCGCGGGGGCGCAAGACCGGCGAGTTCCGGGACTTCCACGCCCCGATCGTGATCGCCGCGGACGGCAACTCCACCCGCACCGCGGTCTCCGCCGGACTGGCCAAACGGGACGACCGGCCCATGGGCGTGGCGGTCCGCGCCTACTACGAGATCCCGGACGTCTCGCCACGCCACGACCATGACTGGATGGAGTCCTGGCTCCAGTTGCCCGACGCCCAGGGCAACCTGCTGCCCGGCTATGGCTGGCTGTTCCCGCTGGGCGGCGGCACCGTGAACGTCGGGCTCGGCATCCTGGACACCTCCCCCCAGTTCGGCAAGCTCA
Source organism: Microbacterium sp. A93 (assembly GCF_051842835.1). Taxonomy (NCBI): domain Bacteria; kingdom Bacillati; phylum Actinomycetota; class Actinomycetes; order Micrococcales; family Microbacteriaceae; genus Microbacterium; species Microbacterium sp. A93. The sequence continues at coordinate 189,571 of NZ_JBPXMT010000015.1, read as the reverse complement.
ACTACCGCTCCATCCTCAAGGACTGGTCCGGGGCGCTGACCGAGTCCTGGGGCCTGTCTGAGGACACCCGGACCTCGAAGATCCTCAGCGCCGCCCTGCCGATGGGCTTCAACCGCACCCCGCAGTACGTGCCCGGGATGCTCCTCGCCGGCGATTCCGCCGGCATGGTCTCCCCGTTCAACGGCGAGGGGATCTCCTTCGCCATGGAGTCGGCCCGGATGGCCGCGGACCTGGCGGTCACGGCCCTGCAACGCCCGACGGCGGCCGGCCGGGAGGCCGAGATGTCCCGTTACCCGGTGCTCACCCAGGAGGCGTGGGGTGCCCACTTCGCCCTCGGCACGCGCTTTGCCGAGCTCATCGGCCACCCCGCCGTGCTGAAGGCCGCCCTGGCCACCGGCATGCGGGTCAGACCCCTGTTCCGGACCGTGGTCCAGGTGATGGCCAATCTCGTGGACGAGCGGGGCACGGCCCCGGTGGACCGGATCGTCCGGCTCCTGGAGTCGGTGGTCCCCGCAGCGACCACCCAGGGACCGGCGGCCGGACCCGGCGTCAATGCGCCGTCCCCGGCCAACGTTGGATAGTGTTGCTCAGGTGACTTCACCCGAGCCCGCACCCCGTGCCGACGCCGCTGCCGGCGTGACGATCGGTGACCTCGCCCTGCCTCGCGGTTTCGAGAACCTGGCGGCCCACGGCGACCTGCTGGACGTGGTCATCACGGCCCTCGACGCGGTGGAGGGGGAACTGGCCACCGCCGTGTCCAATGCAGACCAGCTGGCGGACCACACCTCCCGGCACCTGCTGGAGGCCGGCGGCAAGCGGATCCGCCCCCTGCTGACCATCCTCTCCTCCCTCGTGGGTGATCCCGGGGTCGGGACCGGGCAGGTCGGCGAGGTCCCGGCGGCCGTCCGCTCGGCCGCCGTCGTGATGGAGCTGACCCACCTGGCCACCCTGTACCACGATGACGTCATGGACGAGGCGCCCGTGCGCCGCGGCGCCCCGGCCGCACACCAGGTGTGGGGCAACTCGATCGCGATCCTCGCCGGCGACCTGATCTTTGCCCGCGCCTCGCTGTTGATGGCCTCCCTCGGCCCCGACGCCGTGGCCATCCAGGCCCGGACCTTCGAGCGGCTCGTGATGGGCCAGCTGTGGGAGACGGTGGGGCCCACCGAACAGGACGACCCCCTGGAGCACTACCTGCGGGTGATCGGCGGGAAGACGGGCTCGCTCATCGCGGCGGCCGGACAGCTGGGCGCCCACTTCGGCGGCTGCGACGCGGCCACCGTGCACCTGCTCGAGGAGTACGGGGAGAAGGTCGGGACGGCCTTCCAGCTGGCGGATGACGTGATCGACTTGACGAGCTCCTCCCACGCCTCCGGCAAGACGCCCGGCACGGATCTGAAGGAACGGGTGCCGACCCTGCCGGTGCTGCTGCTGCGGCAGGCGGCCGAACAGGATCCCTCGGCCCGTGCCGCGCTCGAACTGGTGGACGGACCGCTGGACACGGACGAGCAGCTGGCGGCGGCCGTGGCGGCCGTGTCCACGCACCCGGTGATCGAGCAGGCGTGGGAGATCACCCGGGGTTGGGCGGCGGACGCCGTCCAGGCCTTGGAGCCGTTGGCCGACTCCCCGGTCAAGGGCGCGCTGGTGGCCTTCGCCGACTACGTGGTCGACCGCGACAACTGACCTTCAGGACCTCTGGAGTTTTCAGTCGACTTGGGGTGGGTTCCACGCCGAATGACCCACCCCAAGTCGACTGAAAACGGGGAGGGTCGGGCGGTCAGGGGAGGTGGGTGGGGCCGGGGTCGAGCACCGCGGCCAGTTCGCGGGCCTTGACCGCCCGGACCGCCGGTTCCACGGGGTGGCGCAACTGCCGGTAGAGCTGGTCCTCGTGCCAGCGCGGGAACACGTGCAGGTGGTAGTGCCAGACGTGCTGGTTGCCGGCGGGCTCGTTGTGCTGGCGGGTGGAGACACCGTCCGGGGACCAGACCTGCTTCATGGCCAGCGCCACCTGACGGGTCATCAGGGCGATTCGCTGCAGCACCCGGTCCGGGAGGTCGTACAGCGTCTCGTAGTGCTCCGTGGGGGAGATCATGGCGTGGCCTTCGTGATCGCCGAAGCCGTCCACGGCGATGAAGACCATCAGGTCCTCATCCTGGAAGACGAGGTCCTCGAGCTCACAGCGGTTGTCCGGGGCCGACACGTCGGCCGAGGCCAGGCCGCAGAAGGGGCACTCGTACCCCTCGGGGGCGTGGGAGTGGATCACTCCTCGGGCCCCTCGGGTTCCTCGGATCCATCCGGCTCTTCGAAGGTCCAGGCCAGCAGGTCCGTGGTGAACTCGCTGAAGGTCCCGCCCTCGCACCGCCACACGCCGTGCTCCGCGTCCGCGCCCGTGGAGCGGCGCCAGACCAGAGGATCCGGCAGCTCGGCATCCTCCACGCGCAGCCCCCAGACGGTGGATTCCGCGGCGTCCTCGAGGAACAGCACGAAGCCGTCCAGGATCTCCAGCTCGTCGGCATCCCAGAAGAAGTGGTCCGTCTCCAGCAGGTCCGGGCAATTGCCCAAGGCGAGGTGGAACTCATACAGGGCCAGCGGCAGCGGGACCCGGCCGGTGCCGTTGAGGCGTGCCTCGGCCGCGGGGGAGGCGGCCAGCAGGGCATCCAGCTCGCCGGGTTCCATCCCATCCTCCGGGACCCACGGGGTCTCCAGGAGGGTGGGGACGAGCTTCTGGAAGATCGGCAGGAAGATGGAGGCGGTTGGTGCGGTGGGATCGGCAGGCATGGGCCCAGTCTAAGGTCTCGGGTTGCGCCGGGCCGCGCGCAGGGAGTCGGTCATCAGCACCACCAGGGCGCACCAGATGAGGATGAACCCGGCCCAGCGCCCGGTGCTCATGGCCTCGCCGAAGACCAGGAGGCCGATGAGGAACTGGATGACCGGATTGATGTACTGCAGCAGCCCCAGCAGGGTCAGCGGCAGCCGGCTGGCCCCGGCCCCGAAGAGGATCAGCGGGATCGCCGTCACGGGCCCGGACAGCACCAGGATCCAGAAGTGCCCCGTGCCGTGGGAGAGCATCGTCAGCTGATCCGTGGCGGCCAGCCACCACATGCCGGCCAGGCACACCGGCACGAGCAGGATGGTCTCGGCACCCAGCGAGGCCACGGGGCTGACGGACGTGGCCAGCCGGCTCTTGACGATGCCGTAGCCCCCGAAGCTCAGGGCCAGCAGGAGCGCCAGCCACGGGAACGCCCCGTGACCCACCACCATGACCACCACGGCCGCCACCGAGAGGGCCACGGCCACCCACTGGGCCCGCCGGAGCCGCTCCCCGAACAGGAGAACCCCGGCCAGCACGGAGATCAGCGGGTTGATGAAGTACCCCAGCGCCGCCTCGAGGGTCTGCCCCGAGAGCACCGCGTAGGTGTAGATGGCCCAATTGCCCGTGATCAGGACGGCGGCCAGGGCTGTGGCACCCAGCCGCCGCGCCCCGCCCAGCTGCCGGCCGACGTCGTTCCAGCGCCGCAGGGCGAACAGCAACACCACGCAGGTGATGAGCGTGAAGCCGATCCGGGCGAAGACCACCTCGAGCGCGGTGGCCGGGACCGTGGCCGCCATGTAGAGCGGCAGCCCGCCCCAGAAGAGGTAGGCGCCCGCCCCGAACCCCAGGCCCGCCGACGTGACGGGGCGTTGAGTCACTCCGCCGTGCTGTCGAAGAAGGTCTGGACGGTCATGACGGGTTTGCCCGTCTGGAGCAGCTGGCCGCGGCCCGGTGGCATCTTCCGGGCCTTCAGGCCGTTGATGAGGTTGCCCTCGCGCTTGTCACCGGACATGATCAGCGCCGAGGTGCCGTTGTCCCGCAGGGTGGAGAAGAACGTCTCGTACATGCCGCGGGAGGCGCCGCGCACCCTGCGGGTCAGCACGAAGTTGATCCGCAGGTCGGCCGCCATGGGGATGAACGGCACGAAGCCGCCCAGCGGTGACTGACCCCCGCCCACCGTCAGCACGTCGTAGTCGTCGATCAGGGCCACGATCCGCGTCTGGCGCTGATCCGTGCTCTGGTCCTCCTTCGGATCCTGGCGCTTGCGCAGCTCGTTGACCACGGCACCCACCAGGGACTTGGCCACCTCGGCATTGGTGGCATAGCCGCCCAGGTAGTCGTCCGGGACGAAGTCGCCGAGGCCGCGGCGCGGATCGAACACCACGAACATCAGCTCCTCGTCCGTGTGGTTCGCGGTGAAGCGGTGGACCACCTGACGCAGCAGGTTCGTCTTGCCGGACTCCTCGTCTCCCATCACGATCAGGTTGCGGTCCGCCCGCTCCAGGTCGAGCTGCTGCACGCCCAGGTCCAGCTCCCGCAGGCCCAGTGGGAACAGCCCCTTGCGCTCCGGGGTGGGGACCGAGGCGGCCTCCACGAACGGAGGCAGGACGCGGACCTTCATGGCGGAGCCGGTGGAGAACCGGCCGACGTGGGCCACCAGGTCCTTGAGCCCGTCCGTGGCGGATTCGCGCTCCGCCTGGCCGTCGATCCGTGGCAGGGCCAGATGACCCTGCAGCTTGAGCGGCATCAGACCGCGACCGGGGGCCTCGGGGTTGACGTTGGCGGCCAGCTTGCGGTCGATGGTCGAGTCCCCGGGCTCGGCGAGGGCCAGCTCGATCCGGTGCGTGAAGTACGACTGATGGGTGGCCCGGATCTCGTTGTTGCGGTTCACGGAGGAGATGATGTGGATGCCGTAGCCGGAACCACGGGTCATGAGGGTGACGATCTTGGGCAGCAGGTCGTCGAACTCCTCCTGGAACTGGCCGTGGCCGTCCACCACCAGGAAGATGTCCGCGCTGGGCAGCTCCGGGATCTGACCGGCGGCGTGCATCCTGCGCATGGTGGTCAGGGAGTCGATGGAGTGCTTCTCGAAGACCCGCTCCCGGTGGGCCAGCATGCCGACGATCTCGTCCACGGTGCGGGAGATGACCTCGGTGTTGGTCCGGATGGCGACGCCGCCCACGTGGGGCAGGTCCTGCAGCGGCAGCAGGCCGGAACCCAGCAGGTCGATGCAGTAGATGCCGACCTGTTGCGGTGAATGGGTCAACGCCAAGGACGTCACGAGGGTCCGCAGGGCGGTGGACTTGCCGGACTGGGGGCCGCCGTGGACGATCATGTTGCCCGAGCCCGTGGTGAAGTCGATCTCCCACAGGCCCTGCCACTGCCGCGCCGGATCGTCCAGTAGGCCGATCGGCACCGTGAGGTTCCCCCCGGCGGGGAGGCGCAGTCCCTGCTCGGTGTTCTTCGGCTCGCCGACGATCTGGTCCAGGGTCGCCTCCAGCGGCAGCGGAGGCAGCCAGATCGGCTTCACGGACGGTGGGTAGGTGCGCAGGGTGTCCATCATGGTGGACATCACGGTGGGGCCGGTGGTGCGGCGGGCCGGCCCGTCCTTCTTCGGAGCCGGGGCACCCTCCTCGCCGGGCTGACCCGAGCCCTGCTCCTCCAGGATCAGGGAGTAGTCCGGGGCACGCAGCACCGGTGGGATCTCGTCCTCCGGACTGGCCTCTTCCTCCTCCTCGATCACCTCGTCCTCGAGTGGACCGGAGACGTAGCCGGACTTGAACCGCGAGTACACGGTGGTGTCCACCTTGAGATAGCCGTAGCCGGGCAGGGGTGGCAGGTGGAAGGCATCCGGGGTGTCCAGCACGGTGCGGGACTCGGACTCGGAGAGGGTGCGCAGCCCGATCCGGTAGGACAGGTAGGTCTCCAGTCCGCGCAGCTTGCCGGACTCCACCCGCTGGGAGCTCAGCAGCAGGTGCACGCCGATCGAGCGGCCGATGCGCCCGATGGACAGGAACAGGTCGATGAAGTCGGGGCGGGCCGTCAGCAGCTCGCCGAACTCGTCGATGATGACGACCAGGTGCGGCAGGGGCTCGATGTCCCGGCCTTTGGACCGTTCCTCATCCCGGTGGATCTGGTAGTCGGTGATGTTGGCGATGTTGCCGGCGGCCTTGAGCACCTCCTGCCGGCGCAGGATCTCGCCGTTCAGGGAGGCATAGACGCGCTCCACCAGGGTCAGGTCGTCGGAGAGGTTGGTGATGATGCCCGTGACGTGGGGCGCGCCCTCGAAGGGGGCGAAGGTCGCGCCGCCCTTGAAGTCCACCAGCACCATGGCCAGGCTGTCCGGGGAGTGGGTGGTCAGCAGGCCGAACACCAGCGAGCGCAGCATCTCCGACTTGCCGGAACCGGTGGCGCCCACGCAGAGCCCGTGCGGGCCCATGCCGAGCTGGGCGGCCTCCTTGAGGTCCAGCAACACGGGCTTGCCCTTGTCATCCGGTCCCAGCGGGACCCGCAGGAAGTCGGCCTGGGAGCGGGGTCGCCAATTACGTTCGACGTCGGCCCGGTCCAGTTCGGGGGACAGGTGCAGCATCTGCAGGAAGGACGAGGAGGAGGCGGCCTCGGCGCCGGTGTGCTCCAGGGAGTCGAAGGACAGCCTCAGCGGGGCGAGGTCTGCCACCAGTCCCGTGGCCATGCTGGTGTCGAGGGGGTCCAACACGCCCTCGGTGCGTTGCGGGCTGCCCTGGTCCTCGGTGCGGTCCTCCAACAGGAACCAGGGGCGGCCATCCGCGGCCTGCGCGTCCGGGCCGTGGCCCGGGTGATGACCGTCATGGAGGGTCACCCGGTAGCTCACCTCAGAGGGTTCCTGGAGCCGGTCCGCACACAGGTGCAGCGCCGTGATGCCGCGGGACTGCAGGCCGTGGTGCGAGTCGCCGAAGGACAGGTCGGTGGAGGTGTGGCCGTAGCGGTCCACGATCACGATGAGCCGGGACAGCATGGCCGGGCCTTTGGCGGTCTCCTCACCGAACTTGGTGTACTCGCCGGCGACCTTGGAGCGGTACTGCAGGTCAACCTCCAACAGCTCCTCCAGGGACTCCGGATCCGGGGCGATGAGCTTGACGGGGCCGGTGTAGTGCTTGGCCGAGGAGTCGTCCAGGTGGGGGAGCAGCTCCAGCCAGTCCCAGTCCTCACGGCTGGCGCGCGGGGTGATCAGGGCGATCCGCAGGTCCTCGGGGGACTGAAGGGCGGCCGCCCCGGCCACCAGGGATCGGACGACCTGGAGGGTGAGCTCGCGCGGGCCCACCAAGGAGACGTTGCCGGCCGAGTCCAGGGGGAGGGTCACGGGCATGTCCGGGGCCTTCTCGAAGCGGCTCTTGAGGGCCTCGGCCTCCCGCATCATGAACTCGTCCTGCAGGGCGGTGGAGCTCTCCGTCACGGAGATGTCGATCTCGCGGGTGGGACGCCGCCCCGAGCCCAGTCGGATCTGCAGGAAGTCCTCGTCGTACCGCCGGCGTTCCCACACGCGCGCCGGGTTGCGGATGATGTCGAACAGCGCCGCCGCCGGCGGGGACGAGGCCCGGGCCGCCAGCTGGGCCCGCTGTTCGTCATCCCGCAGCTTCACCCGGGTCCGCTCCAGGTAGCGGGCATAGGTGTCCCGCATGGTCTTGCGCAGCCGGCCGGCCTTGCCCCGCTGGGAGAACATCATGATCACGGCCACGGTGAGGGAGAGCATCATGGCGATGGCCCCGACGGCGGCGAAGGGGCTCTGCCGGAAGGTCATCATCACCATCATCGAGGCGCCGGCGGCGAACATCGGCATGATCCGCAGGAACCCGGCATTGCTCTCGCCCTCGGCAGCCGCCGGGTCCAAGGGCTGAGGCCCCTCGATCCGGAAGGGCCGGTAGAGCCGGGCCGGGGCCGAGGTGCGGGCGGGCCGGTGGATGATCTTCCGGGTCACCGTGCCCCCTGGGTGTTGGCGGCGGCCAACGCCTGGGCGGACAGCTCCGCCGCGGCCAGCCGGTTCTCGGGTCGGATCAGAGGCAGGGTGATGCCCACCCCGCCGCCGATGTGACGGTCGTGGCGCAGGGCCACAGCGCCCACCCCGATCCGGGTGAGCGCCGCCGCCTGGGCCAGGGGGTCCAGGACGCCGTTGCGGGAGGTCCCCACCACGGCGGCCACCACGGGGATGGCGGAGAGGAAGGGGTCTGACTGCCAATGCCGCAGGTAGCCGGCGGCCTCGTCCACCCCGGCGGCCGTGGCCGGGACCACGAAGACGGCGGCATGGGCGCGCGTCAGCACCGCAGCCGTGTCCGGGTGCTCGGGGCCGGTCGGGCAATCGATCACGGTGACGGGGAAGTAGCGGGAGAGTCCGGACAGCAGGGTGGTGGCGGCCGCCTCGCCCAGGGCCCGGCCGGTGACCCGCGGGCCGGTGTAGTACAGGTCGTTGCTGCCGGGGGACATCAGCGCGGTGACGGAGTCGAAGGTCGTGGTCTCCAGAGAGGCCAGGCCGGCGGCGATCTGGTCCGCACCGGGGGCGGGGCGGTTCCCGAGCCGCAGGCCCAGGGAGCCGCAGGCCGGATCCAGGTCCAGGGCGGCCACCGGTTCGGGGCGCAAGGCGGCGAAGGTGGCGGCGGTCAGGGCGGACACCACGGTCTTGCCCGCCCCGCCCCGCAGGGAGACCACTGCGATGCGCCGTCCGGTGGTGACGGGGGACTGGACCACCTTCGCGGAGGATGCCAGCCGGTCACCGGTCCGGTCGTGTCCCCACAGCGCGCCCAGGGCGCGCCAGCCGCGGGACCACAGGGTCAGGGCCGGACGGCGGGAATAGTCCCGCTGGACCCGGGCGGCCACGGACTCGAAACCCACCGAGGGGTCGTCCTGCGCCCGGTGGAGGTCCTGCCGCAGGTCGGTCCGGGTGGACCAGAGCGCGTCATCGGAGTCCCCGGCCCGGCCGGTGCCGGCACGGGGACGGACCGGTGCGGGGCCGGCGTCGTTCCAGGGGTCCAGGGGGGCAGCGGACATCAGAAGGTCTCCAACAGGGTGGCGTAGATCCCGTAGTAGCCGATCAGCAGCGGGATGGGGGCGAGCAGGGCGATGGCTTCGATGGTGTCCCCGGTCTTGCGCATCCGCGCCTGGGAGTGTTCCGGCAACTCGACGGACAGGCTGGCGCCGGTCACGAGGGCCAGGGCCAGCAGCGCGGCCAGGAACACCCCCTCGAAGTCCGGGAGGAAGGCCGAGGCCAGGCGGACCAGCGCCAGCGTCCCGAGGCCCGTGGCCAGGTACAGCGGGATGCGCTCGGCGGCCAGGGGGAAGGAGCGGGCCCGCAGGCCCAACGCCAGCACCATGCAGGCCAGAAGCGGCAGGGAGTAGGGGTAGGCCTGGGTGTCCCCGCCCACCAGCCAGACAGACAGGGCCGCGGAGAGCGAGCAGACGATGGCGCTGGAGATCAGGCCGCCGTGGGCGGAATCGATCGCCGTGGCGACGTCACGGCGCAGGACGGCGGCGCCGTTGGCATGTCGGTCGTCCATCCCCGCCAGTCCGGAGACCCCCAGGGCGATCGACGGGAGGATCCCCAGCACCAACAGGGCGATGATCCCGGCGATGGCGGCCGAGCCGACCACCGGATCCGCGGCCCGGTCTCCGATGGCCCACACCGACAGGGCCGGGGCCACGGCCCAGACGGCCGTGAGGATACCGGTCACCGCCGCGGAGATGAACATGGACAGGGGACGGTTGACGATGAAACCCAGGACGCCCTGGACCACAGCGGCCAGCCCCGCCAGCGCCAGGTAGGACCACGGGGTGGGAAGGCCCAGTCCTACCAGTCCGGAGACGGCGAACAGGGTGCCCGCGCCGGCCAGGGTGCTGGCCACCGCCTGCTGCCGGCCGGGGGAGGAGACCACGGCGGCGGCCACGAGCGCCACGCCGGCCAGACCGAGGGCGATCCAGTGCTGCTGCGCCGGGGCGAAGGACGCCAACAGCCCGGTGATCGCCAGCCAGGAGCCGAGCGCGGCGAGAAGTCCCGAGATGATGAACTTGTACACCGGGGACCACCGGCCCGGGACGGCCTCGGTGTGGTCGGAGACCGTGTCATTTAGGTCGTAGACGATCGGCGACGGGGGTGCCTCGGTGCGAGACACCAGGCGGAGGCGCTCGCCGTCCAGGACGCCGGACTCGCCCAGGGTCTGGGAGGTGGGGACCTCTCCGCCGTCGGTGCGGACCAGCAGCTTGGCGCCCAGCGAATCCTGAGGCTGATCCCCCAACACGTCCAGGATCTGCGGCATCAGGGTCCCCACGGGGGTGTCCGAAGGCAACAGCAGGTCCGCGTTGCGCCGCTGACCCACCAGGGCCACTCGCGTATAGGGGCTGGGCACGTCAGGACCTCCAGGGGGTCGGTGGCAGGGCGGTCAGTGAGGAGAGGGCAGTGGGAGAGGTCGAGGCTGCCGGGGCACCCTGAGGCTGCTCCTGCTCCTGCTGCTTGCGTTCCTGCTCCATCTGCTCCCGCTCCAGCTGCTGCTGTTCCTGCTGCTGTTGGCGCTCGTTGCGGTCATTGATGTAGTTGGTGAGGATGTTGATCACGAAGGAGAGCGCCACGCAGAAGGCGCAGATCAGGGCGGCGATGATGAGGCCGTAGACGAAGGAGTTCTTGCGGTCCTTCCAGCGGCGTTCCGTGGGGTTCAGCCCGAACAGGAAGGAGGCGCTGAGCCGGTTGCGCCGCACCTCGACCGACTCGATGAGCTGTGAGTCGAAATCCATGGCCATGGCTGCTGTTCCCCCTTACCCCGGCATCCACCGGATCTCTTGGCGTCGGCGCACCCCGGCATCGCGACCCTGCATATCATTCCAGTATTCCTCCGGGGGCGGAAACGACTGCACCGGGCGTGCATGGGGAGTTCTCCCCATCGGATCCGGTTGACCAGAGTCCACTGCTGGCAGAAGGATGGAGACATCGGGCCGGCGGATTGCCACTCTGGGCAGGCGTCAGGCACACCATCAACGGACCACCGGTCCGACTCAAGAACTCCACTAGGGGATGAACATGCCAAAGCTTGAACTCACTGAAGGCCTTGAGACGTTTGAAAAGGCCGCTCGGGACTCCGGGGACTCCGGCGAACTCCTGGTCGTCGAGGTGCAGAACCTCGAGAACTCCGTCGTCTCGCTGAAGGAGACTTTCAAGGGCGCCGGCGCCAACGCCTACACGAATTTCATGGTCAAGGTCAACGAGTGCCAGAGCACTCTGGTCGAGGCGCTGTCCATGATCAACACCGGCCAGGCCGATCTCTACAAGGCCTACAACGTCTCCGAGGAGACCTCGGTGTCTGATGCCGATGCCGCCGGTGGCGACAACCTCGACCTGTCCTGGGGTGGCGCCAGCGGTGGCGGCTCCTCCATGGCCTGATCGATCCCGATCCGAGCGGGAGGCCCCGCTCGATCACTCATTCATCACCTTCAGATTTCGCCGGGTCCCCCGGACACCGAAAGGACTAGACCATGGTTATCAAGTACGACTCCGGAGCATCGGCCGCCTACGAGTATGAGGTCGGGCAGATCGCCGACCGCATCGAGGGCATCCTCGGTGACCGCGAGCAGCAGAAGGCCTACGTGGAGGAGAACTACGAGGCCACCGGCACCTCGGAGGATCTCTCCGGCGTGGAAGCCAAGTGGCTGGCCGCTTGTGAGCAGGTCCGCGACCTGGTCCGCGAGGCACGGACGCTGATGGAGAAGAACGACGTCACCGCTGAGGAAGCCGCCAAGGCTGCCGGCGGAGCCGTTGCAAGCATGGGCGGCTGAGTAACGCCCACCCATCGCCGATCCAGCGCGCAGACAGGGGCTGGCCCACAAGGGCCGGCCCCTGCTTTTCGTGCATTGCATCACGGTCACTGCGCGTATTTCACCCTTCCCGTTAGACTGGATCGCTGGCGGGACCTCTCGCCCGCCCACGACCCCACGTGATTGGACATCCAGTGACCTCTGCCCCCGACCGCCCCCTCCGCCTCGCCATCATCGGTGCCGGCCCGGCTGGCGTGTACACGGCAGACCTGCTGACCAAGGCCGAACGTGACTTCGAGGTCAGTATCGACCTCTTCGACCGCTATCCGGCTCCCTACGGCCTGATCCGCTACGGCGTGGCCCCGGACCACCCGCGCATCAAGGGGATCGTCAAGGCTCTGCACAAGGTCATGGACCGCGGGGACATCCGCTTCCTGGGCGGCGTGGACTACGGGACGGACATCACCCTGGCGGACCTGCGCGAGCACTATGACGCCATCGTCTTCTCCACCGGTGCCATCAAGGACGCGGACCTGCCCATCCCGGGCTCCGACCTGCAGGGCTCCTTCGGCGGTGCCGAGTTCGTCTCCTGGTATGACGGTCACCCGGACGTCCCGCGCGAGTGGCCGCTGACGGCCCGTGAGGTCGCCGTGATCGGCAACGGCAACGTGGCCTTGGACGTGGCCCGGATGCTCTCCAAGCACGCCGACGACCTGCTGGTCACCGAGATCCCGGAGAACGTCTACGCCGGACTCAAGTCCTCGCCCGTCACGGACGTCCACGTCTTCGGCCGCCGCGGCCCCGCGCAGGTGAAGTTCACCCCGCTGGAGCTGCGCGAGCTGGCGCACTCGAAGGACGTGGACCTGGTGCTCTACCCGGAGGACTTCGAGTTCGACGCCGCCTCCGAGGAGGCCGCCACCTCCAACAACCAGATCAAGACCATGGTCGGCACGCTGACCAATTGGCTGGTCGAGGAGCAGGACACCGGCGCCTCCCGCCGGCTGCACCTGCACTTCCTGCAGCAGCCCGTGGAGATCCTGGGTGAGCACGGTCAGGTCGTCGGGCTGCGGATGGAGCGCATGGAGCTGGACGGCACCGGCAACGTCAAGGGCACGGGCGAGTTCACCCATTACCCGGTCCAGGCCGTCTACCGCGCCATCGGCTACCACGGCTCCGAGGTGCCCGGGCTCGCCTACGACGAGCGCAAGGGCGTCATCCCCAACGACGCCGGCCGCATCCTGGGTGCCGACGGCACCCCGGTGCCCGGACTGTATGCCTCCGGCTGGATCAAGCGCGGCCCGGTGGGCCTGATCGGCCACACCAAGGGCGACGCGCTCGAGACGATCGGCTGCCTGCTGGAGGACCAACCGACCCTGTGGACGGCACGGAACCCGGATGAGCAGGCCGTGCTCGACCTGCTCGAGTCCCGGGGGATCGACTACACCTCGTGGGAGGGCTGGCTGGCCCTGGACGAGCACGAGCTGTCCCTGGGCGCCGAGGCCAGTGCCAACGGCCCCGTGGCGCGCGAGCGCGTCAAGGTGGTGCCGCGGGAGGACATGACCCGCATCAGCCGCGGCGTCCTGTCCCACCACGGCTGAGCGCAGACCGACCCGCGGTGCCCCGCCTGTTCGCCGACCTCACCCCGCTGAAGGTCAGCCCCGCCTACCGGCGGCTGTGGATCGGCAACTCACTCTCGGCGATCGGCACCCAGCTGACCCTGGTGGCGGTCAGCCTCGAGGTCTTCCACCTCACGGGCTCCTCCCTGGCGGTCGGGATGCTGGGGCTCTTCGCCCTGGTGCCGCTCGTGGTGGCCGGCCTGTACGGCGGTGCCGTGGCGGACCATGTGGACCGGCGCAAACTGGCGTTGGGTTCCTCCGCCGTGCTGTGGCTGACCACCGCGCTGATCGCGGCCCACGCCTGGCTGGGCATCGAGAACGTCTGGGTGCTGTACACCCTGGTGGCGGTGCACTCCGGGGCCTCCGGCATCAACCAGCCCACCCGGGGCGCCATCATCCCCGCCCTGGTGGGGACCAAGCTGCTGCCGGCCGCCAACGCCCTGAACATGATGACGTTCTCGGTGGCCATGATGGTCGGACCCCTGCTCGCCGGGGTGCTGGTGGCCGGTGTGGGCTACGCGTGGACCTACTCCGTGGACGTGGTGACGTTCCTGGCCGCCCTCTACGCCGTCTGGCGGTTGCCCTCGCTCCCGCCGCAGCGCGACCCCGCCGCGGAGGGCCAGGGTCAGGGTGCGCAGCAGGGGCCGCGCCGTGTGGGCTGGCGCTCCGTGGTCGAGGGCTTCGCCTTCCTCGCCTCCCGGCCCAACCTGCGGATGACCTTCCTGGCGGACATCGTGGCCATGGCCACCGCCTTCCCGCGGGCCCTGCTGCCCGCGGTCGGCGCCGTACTCGGTGCCGCGATGCTGGGAGGCGGGGAGGCCGCCGTCGGGATCCTGCTGGCCGCCATGGCGCTGGGGGCCTTCCTGACGGGGCTGTTCTCCGGGCCGCTGACCCGGATCGTGCGGCACGGGGTGGCGGTGTACGCCGCGATCATGGCCTGGGGGCTGGCGGTGGCCGGTTTCGGCGTGGTGGTGTTCTTCGCCGCCCGGGGCGAAGCCGCCGGCGAGGACCTGGCGCCCTACCTGTGGGCGGGCGCGGGCTGCCTCGCGCTGGCGGGTTGCGCGGACTCCGTCTCCTCCGTGTTCCGGAACACCATCCTGCAGACGGCCACCCCGGACCACCTGCGCGGGCGGTTGCAGGGTGTGTTCATCGTGGTGGTGGCGGGTGGGCCGCGGGTGGGGGAGATGCTCACCGGCAGTGCCGCGGAATGGATCACCGAGCCGGTGACCCTGATCGCCGGCGGGGTGCTGTGCGTGCTCGGGGTGAGCGCCCTGATGCGCTGGCAACCCGGGTTCCTGCGGTACGACGCGCGGCATCCCGTGCCCTAGTGGAAGCCGTGCCGACTAGGCTGAAGGTATGAATCGGCACCACAACGGATTGAAGACGACGCTGCTGTTCGCCGGCCTGTTCGCGGTGCTGCTCGCCATCGGCGGGATGATCGCCGCCGGCACCGGCCGGGCGATGTGGATCTGGGTCTTCGCCGTGATCGGGGTGGCCACCACCGCCTACAGCTACTGGAACAGTGACAAGATCGCCATCCGGTCCATGCACGCCTACCCGGTCACGGAGCAGGAGCAGCCGGAGATGTACCGGATCGTGGCGGAACTGTCCCAGGCGGCCAACCAGCCGATGCCCCGGCTCTACGTGGCGCCCACGCCGTCCCCCAACGCCTTCGCCACGGGTCGCAACCCGCAGCACGCGGCCGTGTGCTGCACCGAGGGGATCCTGAGGATCCTGAATGCCCGTGAGCTGCGCGGGGTGCTGGGCCATGAGCTGATGCACGTCTACAACCGGGACATCCTGACGTCCTCCGTGGCGGCCGCGGTGGCCGGGGTGATCACCTCGGTGGCCCAGTTCATGCTGTTCTTCGGGGGAGGCCGCGGCAATCGCGGGGGCAACCCGCTGGCGATGATCGCCCTGGCGTTGCTGGCACCGCTGGCCGCGTCCCTGATCCAGATGTCCATCTCCCGGACCCGTGAGTATGACGCGGATGAGGACGGGTCCCGGCTGACGGGGGATCCGCTCGCACTGGCCTCGGCCCTCCACAAGCTGCAGAACGGCATCCAGGCGGCGCCGCTCCCGGATGACCAGCGGCTGCAGAACACCGCCCACCTGATGATCGCCAACCCCTTCAAGAACGTGAAGAACATGTTCTCCACGCACCCGCCCATGACCGAGCGCGTCCAGCGGCTCGAGGGGATGGCCCGGGAACTGGGCCACGGCTAGTCCGGCTAGTACGGCTAGTCCGGTCAGCCGAACGGCGGACTGGACTAGAAGGCTAGCAGGGCTGGAAGGCTAGGACGCCGGGACCAGTCCGCCGGCCCGCTGCCAGGCACGGGCCAGCCGGTCCTTGACCGGTGCGTCCATCAGCTCCTCTGCCGCGGCCTCGGCCCGGCGGATCGAGCCGCCGGCGGCCTGGCGGGCCTCCTCGGCAATCGCCCGCTGACGGCGGTGCCAGTCCCGGTCCTCATGACGGGGTTCCGCGGCAATCGATTCCAGCTGGGCGGCGATCCGGTTCTGGTTGCGCTCGGCCGCGCGAAGCCGCTCAGGCTCCAGCGCCTGGTCGATGAACCCGCCGTGGACCACGAGCCCGATCGTGGCGTCGACCCCATGCCGCAGGGCGATCGCCAGCACCTTCTCGGGGGAGACGCCGCCGGCGACTGACGGCTGGGTCTGCCAGGGCTGCCGGGCCAGGGGACGGCCACGCTGGGCGTCCACCAAGGCCTCGCCGAGGGAGGCCTCCGAGGTGCTGACGATGCCGTCAGGGGTGATCAGGTAGAGCATGGGGTTCCTCAGCGGAAGTTGATGAACTGCAGGTCGGCGTCCTCGAAGCCTTTGAGCAGGCTGATGGTCGCCTGCAGGTCATCGCGGGACTTGGAGGAGACGCGCAACTCGTCCCCCTGGATGGAGGCCTTGATGGACTTCGGACCCTCGTCCCGGATCAGCTTGGTGATCTTCTTCGCCGTCGGCTGGTCGATCCCCTCCTTGATGCTGGCCTCCAGGCGGTACTCCTTGCCGGAGGCGTAGGGCTCACCGGTCTCGAGGGACTTCAGGGAGATGTTGCGCTTGACGAGCTTGGACTGGAAGACATCCAGGACGGCCTTGACCCGTTCCTCGGAGGAGGCCTTCATCAGGATGGACTCGCCGCTGAAATCGACTTCCGCACCGACGCCCTTGAAGTCGTACCGCTGGGCGATCTCCTTCTGCGCCTGGTTCAGGGCGTTGCTGATCTCCTGCTTGTCTACCTTGCTGACCACATCAAACGTTGAATCGCTGGCCATGGCTCCTCTTCGGGTCCTCGGGGGTGGGTGCGTCTCGCCGACAGCCTACCGGTGGGCTGAGAGCGGTGGGCGGATCGGTCCGCGTCCCGATTCGAAATCTCGGCCCGGCTCCGCTAAAGTGAGGTGTCGCCGACCGAACGGACTGGTCCAGATCAGTTCCGAGCGGGTGGCAGGCCCCGGCAGATTACCCGAGTGGCCAAAGGGGGCTGACTGTAAATCAGCTGGCATTGCCTTCACTGGTTCGAATCCAGTATCTGCCACACCGCAAAAGCCGCGGGAGTCACCGACTCCCGCGGCTTTTTCGTGTCCAGCCGGCCCGCCAGAACCTCAGAACGTCAGGACCAGCCGGCCGCGGACGCCTCCGGCCTCCAAGCGACGGTGGGCCTGCGGGGCCTGTTCCGCGGGCACGGCCTCCGCCACACGCAGGCTCAGCACGCCGTCCTCCGCCTGTTGCCGGAGCGTGTCCAGCTTCTGTTGTTCGCGGGCGTAGTCCGCGACCAGGATCGGGTGGAACCTGACGCCGCGTTCGCTCGCCTCGTCGTAGCCCCGGATGGTGATGACAGTGCCACCATCCCGGAGGGCGGGGGCGACGGCGGCGTGCAGCATCGCGCCATCGACGGCACCGTCCACGCCGTCGGGGAACTGCTCACGGACGCGGGCGGCGAACTCCTCACCGCGGGGCAGCACCACGTCCGCCCCGAGGCCCACCACGAGCTCCTCATCCTTCTCGGCGGCATCGGCGATGACCGTCAGACCGTCCGCCTTGGCCAGCTGCACGGCGTAGCCGCCCATGGCCCCGGCCGCCCCGGTGACGGCGAGGACGCTGCCGGGCGGCAACCCGAGGGTGTCCAGGGCCAGCCGCGCGGTGAGGCCGTTCATGGGCAGCGTGCTGGCCTCCACGGGACTGCTGCCGCGGGGCGCTGCGGTCACCGATCCGGCGGGCAACACCACCTGCTCCGCGTAGGCCCCGTGCGAGCCGCGCGGCACCACGATGCCCATCACCGCGTTCCCGACCTGCAGGGTGGTCGAGGCGCCGGGGCCGATCTCCTCCAGTACCCCGGCGACGTCCATCCCGGGGACCAGCGGGAGGGACTGTCCGGAGGTGTCCCGCTGCCCGGAGCGCAGGATGGTGTCCGTGGGATTCACGGCGGCCGCCTGGACGCGGATCCGCACCTCTCCCTCGGACACGGCGGGTCGGGGCAGGTCAACGACCTGCAGGGCGTCGGGTGTTCCGGGTTCGTGGATTCCAATGGCTCGCATACCCGGGCAACGGGTCCGCCCTCGGGGTTATTCCGTCTGAGCGTGGTTCACGGCGTGGTTCACGCCGCGGCGGGCAGGGGCGTCAGATCCCAGATGGTGCAGTAGGCCCGGTCCGGGGCCCCCATGACCGCCTCGTAGTAGGCCCAGGCCCACGCCGGTGCCCCGTTGGAATCTGGCGGGGCCACGGGGCAGGTACCGGGATTCAGCCACCGCCCGTCCGCACAGATGAAGTCCAGGTGTTCTGCCACGGAGCTGTCGCGGGGAGGACGCAGGGAGTCCTTGAGGTCCTCGGCGAGGGCCACCCCGTAGAGCTCCGTGGCATCGGTGTCCACGACCAGTCCGCAGTCCCGTTCGAAGGCGTGCACCCACTCCAGCGATTCGGCCAGCGCCTGCTCCGGCTCATCCTGTTGGACCACCACCATCAGGGTGGCGCGCCGTCCGGGAGCCATCCGGCCCGGGTCCGCCGGTCCGTGTTTGGGCTGCGGCGATGGAAGGTGCTGGGGGGAGAGTTCGTGCGTCATCGGAAGCTCCTGATCTGGCGTCTCGGCCGGCGGCCCCGGCGGGGTACCGGTGTCTCCGAGGCTAGGAACGCGGCGCCGCGACGCATCAGGGGGGCGGACCCCCGCGGTGGGCGACGCGCGGGCGGGATGTTCGCTGTGGAGTGAAGGACCCGGTGCCTGTGGATCCCGCCTTCGCGGTCCCGGGCCCGGCCGTTAGGGTGGGTCCATGGCTACCACTGAGATCACCGAAGCGGGTTTCGAGCAGACCCTGACCGAGAATGACATTGTCTTCGTGGACTTCTGGGCTGGCTGGTGCGGACCGTGCAAGCAGTTCGCCCCGGTCTATGAGGAGGTCTCCGGAGAACATCCGGACGTACTCTTCGGCAAGGTGGACACGGAGGCCGAGAGCGGTCTGGCCTCGGCCGCCAACATCACCTCGATCCCCACCCTGATGGCCTTCCGGGACCAGGTCCTGGTCTTCGCCCAGCCGGGTGCCATCAACTCCACCCAGCTCCAGGAGCTCGTCACCGCCGTCAAGTCCCTGGACATGGATGAGGTCCGGGAGAAGCTGGCCAGCAACCAGAACCCGGACCAGAACTAGCTAGCCCGGCTACCGCCGCCGGTGGTCCGCCGGCGCCAGTTTGGGGCCGAAGCGGCTGAACCGGTAACCGGCCAGCCCGATGAGGCGGACCACCCGCTGCCGGTGCCCGGCCCAGGGGGACAGCAGTCGCAGCATCCCGGCGTCGTCGGTCCGCCGGCCCGAGAGCGCCTCACCCACGTGGTGCGCCAGGTGGTAATCGCCGACCGCCACCGTATCCGCCGCCCCGTGGGTCCGTTGCACGGTCTCCGCGGCGGTCCACGCGCCGATCCCCGGCAGGGTGGTCAGCGCGCCGACCACCTGGTCCACCTCGTCCGCGCCCCGTGCCCCGAGCCGTTCCAGTGCCGTGGCCCGTTCGGCCACCCGCAGCAGGGCCCTGGACTGGGCCGGCTGGACCCAGCCGGCATGCCACTGCCAGCTGGGGACATGCCGCACCACCCGGGCGGTGGGTGGCAGCAGCATCCCCGCGGGCGCCGGTGCCGGGGCGGGGTCCCCGTGGCTCCGCACGAGCCACCGCCAGCCGGCCCGGGCCTGATCGTGGGTGACCTTCTGTTCCAGGACCACCATGAACAGCTGGTCCACCATCCGGCCGGTGGCCGGTAGCCGCAGCCCGGGATGCGCCCTCCGGGCCCGGACCACGGCGGGCGGAAGTCCCCCCGCCCCGTCCGAGGCCAACCGCGCATCAAAAGCCGACCAGTCGTCGTCGAGCCCCAGCAGCCGGTGCGCGCCGTCCACCGCCGCCTGCGCACCCGGACCCCACGCCAGCACCGGCACCGGCCCCGGGACCAGGGCGGAGGGAGCGGGGCGTATCAGCATCGTCACGGGGTCGCCGGTGCCCGGGACCCGGAAGCAGAGCCAGACCCCCTCCGGCCGCGACTGCACGGTCGGATCCGCGTGGCCGCGCTGCAGCACCCCGAGCGTCAGCCGCACGTCCACCGGCACGTCAGGGCGCAGTGTCGCCGAGGCGTCGGGGGTGGGTAACGAGTCCAGCACTCCACCATTGTCCCAGTCACGCGGATTCATGATCTTGGCGTGCCCCCGCGGCCCGGCGGTACCGTGGGGACCATGACAGATCATCAGGGCATGACCTATGCCGACAACGTCCTCGGCCTCATCGGCAACACCCCGCTGGTGAAGTTGAACCGGGTCACGGAGGGCATCAAGGCCACCGTCCTCGTCAAGCCCGAATACCTGAACCCGGGTGGTTCGGTGAAGGACCGCATCGCCCTGAAGATGATCGAGAACGCGGAGGCCGAGGGCAAGCTGGCCCCCGGTGGCACCGTGGTGGAGCCGACCTCCGGCAACACCGGGGTCGGGCTGGCGATGGTCGCCCAGCTCAAGGGCTACCGCTCCGTGTTCGTCACCCCGGACAAGGTGGGCCAGGAGAAGCGGGACGTGCTGACGGCCTACGGTGCCGAGGTGGTCGTCACGACGTCCTCCGTGCCCCCGGAGTCGGAGGACTCCTACTACGGCGTGGCCAACCGCCTGGAGCGGGACATCGCCGGCGCCTACCAGCCCAACCAGTTCTTCAACCCCTCCGCCCCGGAATGCCACTACGAGACCACCGGCCCGGAGATCTGGCGGGACACCGCCGGCCGGCTGACCCACGTGGTGATCGGTGCCGGCACCGGCGGAACCATCACCGGTACCGGCCGCTACCTGCACGATGTCTCGAAGGACCGCCCCGCCGGCCCCGTGAAGGTGATCGCCGCGGACCCGGACGGCTCCATCTACTCCGGTGGGACCGGACGCCCCTACTCCGTGGAGGGCGTGGGCGAGGACATGTGGCCCGGCAACTATGACAAGACCGTCCCGGACGAGGTCATCGCCGTGGACGACGCCGCCTCCTTCGAGATGACCCGTCGCCTCGCGGCCGAGGAGGGCCTGCTCGTGGGCGGATCCTCCGGCATGGCCGTCGTCGCGGGCCTGCAGGCCGCCCGGGAGCTGGGCGAGGACGACGTGATGGTCATCATCCTGCCGGACTCCGGCCGCGGCTACCTGGGCAAGATCTTCAACGAGGCCTGGATGGACGAGATGGGCTTCACCACCACCCGGCAGGACTCGGTGCTGCCGCCGGAGAAGGCCGCCAACACCGGGCCCGACGCCGGCCCGGCGGCTTCCGCGGCTCCCTCACCGGACGCTGTGCCCGCCTGGGATGTGCCCGTCGGCGAGATCCTGGCGGAGAAGTCCACCTGGCTGCCGGGTGCGCTGCCGGCCGTGGTCACGGCGCCGAAGGACGCCACCCTGGCCGAGGCGATCTCCACCATGAACCGCTACGGGGTGGACGCACTGCCCGTGGTCGGCGCCCCGCGGGACGACCTGCGGGTCGGCGAGATCCTCGGCGCGGTGGACGTGATCACCCTGACCGACCTGCTGGCCTCCGGACGGGCCCGGCCCACGGATACGGTGTCCGACCACGTCGGCGCCCCGCTGCCGAAGGTCAACGTCAACGCCCCGCTGTCCTCCGCCCGTGAAGCCCTGCGCTCCGCCCCCGCCGTGATGGCCACCCACCAGGGTGTGGTCACCGGCATCGTCACCCTGCACGACCTGCTGGCCCGCGTGGCCCGCTGAATGACCCGAGAGGAATCAGCATGAGCGAGTACCAGTACACCTATGAGGGTTTCAACACCCGCGCCATCCACGCCGGCCAGGCCCACGAGGAGGTCTACGGCGCGGTGGTCCCGCCCGTGCACCTGTCCACCACCTACGCCCCCGTGAAGGTGGGCGAGCTGCGTCACGGCTATGACTACGGCCGCGGCACCAACCCCACCCGCGACTCCCTCCAGGTCCAGCTCGCCGCGCTCGAGGGCGGGGTGGACGGGAAGGCACAGGCGTTCACCTTCGGCTCCGGGCTGGCCGCGGAGAACGCCCTGATCCACGCGATCGCCGGCCCCGGCGCGCACATCGTGATGGGCAACGACGTCTACGGCGGCACCTACCGCCTCGTGGACAAGATCCTCGGCCCCTGGGGCGTCGGACACACCGTGGTGGACATGGGGGACCTCTCTGCCGTGGAGCAGGCCCTGGCCGCAACCGCCAGCGCCGGAGCCACAGACCGCATCCTGTGGCTGGAGACCCCGTCCAACCCGATGATGAAGATCTCGGACATCGCCGCGCTCGCCGAGGTGGCGCACGCCGTCGGGGCGCTGCTGGTGGTGGACAACACCTTCGCCACGCCCTACCTGCAGCTGCCACTGGAACTCGGCGCCGACGTCGTGGTCCACTCCACCACCAAGTACATCGGCGGGCACTCCGACGTGATCGGCGGAGCCGTGGTGGTCAACGATGCGGAGATCGCCGAGAAGGTCAAGTTCCAGCAGTTCGCGGCCGGCGCCGTCAACGGGCCCCTGGACGCGTACCTGACCACCCGGGGACTCAAGACGCTCGGGGTGCGCATGGACCGCCACAACGCCAACGCCGGCACGATCGCCCAGTACCTGCTGTCGGTGCCCGGCGTGGAGCGCGTGCTCTACCCGGGCCTGGCGGACCACCCGGGGCACGAGCTGGCGGCGAAGCAGATGCGTGGCTTCGGCGGCATGGTCTCCGTCCAGTTCACTGGGGGAGCGGCCGCTGCCAAGCAGGTCGCCGAGACCACCCGCCTGTTCCAGCTGGCCGAGTCCCTGGGCGGCATCGAGTCCCTGATGAACTACCCGGCCGAGATGACCCACGCCTCCGTGGCCGGCACCGAGCTGGCCGTGCCGGACAACCTGGTGCGCCTATCAGTGGGGATTGAGGACGTGGCCGACCTGATCGACGACCTGGACCGCGCCATCAGCAGCCTCTGACCCACACCACCTGAACCTCGCACACTGAGTAGCACGAATTGGTCCCGATCAGGCGTTCCTGGGGCCAATTCGTGCTACTCAGCTGCGCGGCTACTCGGTTGCAGGGTGGGGGCGAATCGTCAGCGCAGGAACTTACGGACGGCGGGAACCCAGAGCAGGGCGGCACCGGCCAGCAGCACCACGGCCAGGACGATCAGCAGCGGGTGGCCTCGGACGATCAGAGGGATACCGACGATCACGGCGACCCCCGTCAGCAGGCCGGCCGCACTGCGCCGTGACCGCAGCAGCTGCACCGTGCCGGTGCCGGCGGCCACCGCCAGGACGCCGGCCAGTCCCGCGAGGACGTACTGCCCTGTGGGGGTGGACTCCGGGGCGGCGACATCAAATCCGCTGGCTGGCCCGGCGCCCCCTGGAGCCGGGGCGTTGAGACCGGCCAGCAGGAAGGCCACGGTCACCAGGGCGAAGAGTGCGGTCGCCGCGGCCCACCACCAGCGGGCGACCTTGAGGGCGGTCGGGGTGGCGGCCTGGCGGGCCTCGGCGGCCCGCTCCTCGGTGGCCTGACGTTCCGCCCGCCGCTCACGCTCCACCCGGGTCCGCTCGGCGTCATCCTTCGAGGTGTCCAGGAAGGCACGCGTGGCCTTGCCCGCCGCACGGGCGAAGCGGTGGTGTGGTTGATCCGGTCGTTGATCCGGTGGCTGATCCGGTGGTTGGTCCTGGGGCACGTGACGAGCCTAACGGCCCGGATCGGCTGATACGGCACCCTGCGACTACCGTGATGCGATAGACTGATTGCACCATTCCGGTCAAATCCCCTGTGCATGCCCCGCCGTAGCTGATACAGCGAGGCATCAAGTTGTGTGGCCCGCTTTCGGCAGAGTGTCGACAGTGCGGGCGGCCGGTCCTTCAACCCCCTTCCGTTCCTCCGCTGTTGATCTGTGCCGCCCGTGCGGTCGGATCGCTACCGGAACCGGCAGGGTGGGGACCGCCAGGAGAAATGGAACGGGCGTGATGTTGGACCACGCCACGGGGAGCACCGGAGAGCAATAATCCGATGCGTTGCGGCACCCAACCGGCTGCAATCACCGACCCCGTGAGGAATCACCGTGACTGACCACGCCCAGAATGACACCACCCAGACCGCTGTCCAGGACCCCGTAGAGGCTCCTGTGGAAGCCGCTGTGGATGCCCCTGCAGAAACCGCTGTGGATGCACCCGTAGAAGCCCCTGACGAGACGCCGGCCGAGACGCCGGCCGGTCCTGCTTTCGCCGATCTCGGCATCGACGGCCGCGTCCTCGCCGCCGTCTCCGACCTCGGCTACGAGACCCCGTCCCCGATCCAGGCCGAGACCATCCCGCTGCTGCTCAACGGCCGCGACGTGGTGGGCCTCGCCCAGACCGGCACCGGCAAGACCGCCGCCTTCGCCATCCCGGCCCTGTCCCGACTGGCCGAGACCGCGGACGTCTCCGGGCCGGCGTCGTCCCCGCAGATCCTGGTCCTGGCCCCGACCCGCGAACTGGCCCTGCAGGTGGCCGAGGCCTTCACCTCCTACGCCAAGCACATCAAGGGCGTGACCGTGCTTCCCGTGTACGGCGGCGCCCCCTACGGCCCGCAGCTCTCCGGACTGCGCCGTGGCGCCCAGGTCGTGGTGGGCACCCCCGGCCGCGTCATCGACCACCTGTCCAAGGGGTCGCTGAACCTGTCCGACCTGCAGTACATGGTCCTGGACGAGGCCGACGAGATGCTGCGCATGGGCTTCGCCGAGGAGGTCGACCAGATCCTCTCCGCCACCCCGGAGGGCAAGCAGACCGCACTGTTCTCGGCCACCATGCCGCGCGCCATCCAGCGGATCGCCGGCAAGTACCTCAACAACCCCGTTGAGGTCAGCGTGGCCGCGAAGAACACCACCGCCGGCAACATCCGCCAGCGCTTCATGCAGGTCAGCCACCAGTGGAAGCTCGAGGCGATCACCCGCATCCTCGAGACCGAGGAGCATGACGGCGTGATCGCCTTCGTGCGGACCCGTAACGCCACCGAGGAGCTCACCACCAAGCTCAACGCCCGGGGTTTCCGCGCCGCCGCCATCTCCGGCGACATCGCGCAGAACCAGCGGGAGAAGACCGTGGAGAACCTGCGCGCCGGCCGGGTGGACATCCTGGTCGCCACGGACGTGGCCGCCCGCGGCCTGGACGTGGAGCGCATCAGCCACGTGTTCAACTACGACATCCCGCATGACACGGAGGGCTACGTCCACCGCATCGGCCGTACCGGCCGCGCGGGGCGTTCGGGCAACGCCGTGCTGTTCATGACCCCGCGGGAGAAGTACCTGCTGCGCGCCATCGAGAAGGCCACCCGCCAGACCGTTGAGCAGATGTCCATGCCGTCCGTGGCGGACGTCAACAAGACCCGCATGGGCCGTTTCAGCTCCCAGATCACCGAGACCCTGTCCCAGGGCGATCTGGGGATCTTCCGCGAGCTCATCGACTCCTACGTGGCGGAGAACGATGTCGACGCCGAGGACGTGGCCGCGGCCCTGGCCAAGATGGCCCAGGGCGGCCGTCCGCTGCTGACCGAGGAGCAGGACATGCCTCCGGCCCGGATGGACCGTGGCGGCCGGGACGACCGCTCCGAGCGGGACGGCCGCGGTTCCCGCGGACCGCAGCGCGGCCCCGCCGAGGGCAACGCCACCTACCGTATCTCCCTGGGGCGCCAGGACCGGGTGCAGCCGGGCAACATCGTGGGCGCCCTGGCCAATGAGGCCGGACTGCGCTCGAACCAGATCGGTCACATCGACATCCGCTCCAACCACTCCCTCGTGGAGCTGCCGGCGGATCTGTCCGGCCAGCAGTGGAGCGCCCTGGGCAACACCACCATCAACGGCCGGCCGATCGAGATCCAGAAGGACACCGGACGTCCGACCAGCGCCGAGCGGGACAGCAAGCCCTTCCGGTCCGGCGGAGGCGGCTACCAGGGCAAGTCCGGTGGTGGGTTCAAGGGCGGTTCCGGCGGCTACAAGGGTGGTGCGAAGGGCGCTTCCGGCGGTTACAAGGGCGGCGGCAAGAAGTCCTTCGACAAGCCCTCACGCGACCGTTACTGACCGGTTCTGACGTGGAAACACCTCGATTTCATTTGTGTGAATATCGCTGGTAGAGTTTCACGTCGTTGCCCCGATAGCTCAGTGGTAGAGCGCCATCTTGGTAAGATGGAGGTCCCGGGATCGATTCCCGGTCGGGGCTCTGAATGAGAGCCCGTGCGTTGCGAGATGTCGCGGCACGGGCACACTCATTTCATGGCGGCGTAGCTCAGCTGGTTAGAGCGCACGACTCATAATCGTGAGGTCGGGGGATCGAGTCCCCCCGCCGCTACGGAACTGGACCTGGACCCTCGCGGGGCCGGGTCCTTTTTCGTTGCTACGGTAGAGCGGTGTTCAATCCCTGGGACAACGGCTCGAGGCCGTATCGCATCACCCTGCTGACCGGCACGGGACTGATCCTGCTCGGCATCGTCCTGGCGGTGGTCGGCGGCGCGGTGTCCCTCCTGCCGCTCCAGTGGACGGCCATCGGGCTCATCGGCCTCGGGCTCGTGACCCACCTCGCGGCGCAGGTCCTGCGCGCACGGGACTCCCGGCTGCGGAACCGGGGCGGTTCTTCCCGCGGCTGACAGCCTCCGGCAGCCGGTAGTCTGGAGGGCGATCAGACCGCCGTCATCAACACACCTCAGGAGGACCGCCGTGGGCGTGAACCCGGACCTGCAGGGGCGCAGCTATCCGCCCACCGAGCCCTATCTCGTCGGCCGGGAGAAGATCCGTGAGTTCGCCGCGGCGGTGCAGGCCACCCACCCCGCCCACACGGACCTGGCCGCCGCCCAGCGGCTCGGCTACGCCGATCTGGTGGCGCCGCCCACCTTCCTGGTGACCCTGGCGCAGCGGGCCGAGGCCGCCGTCGTGAACGATCCGGAGGCCGGCATCGACTTCTCCCGGGTGGTCCACGCGGACGAGCGCTTCACCCACCACCGGCCAGCCGTGGCCGGGGACGAGCTGATCGGCACCACCTCCGTGGAATCCGTGAAGTCCCTGGGCGGCCACACCATGGTCACCACCGCCACCGAGATCACCACCGCCGGCGGTGAGGCCGTCAGCACGGTGCGGTCCACCCTGCTGGTCCGCGGAGAGGCAGCATGATGCAGAAGGGCGATTCCATCGGCTCCACCACCCTCACCCTGAGCCGCGCGGACCTCGTGCGCTACGCGGGGGCCTCGGGCGACTTCAACCCGATCCACTGGTCCGAGTCCACGGCCCGCTCCGTGCAGCTGCCCGGGGTGATCGCGCACGGCATGCTGACCATGGGCGCCGCCGTCCAGCTCGTCACGGACTGGTGTGGGGACCCCGGGGCGATCCTCGACTACCAGACCCGCTTCTCCGCCATGGTCCCGGTGGACGAGGCCGAGGGCGCCACCCTCGAGGTGTCCGGCAAGATCGGCAAGGTCTGGCCCGCAGCAGAGTCCGGTCCCGGCGCCGGCACCGTCCGGATCGACCTCACCGTCACCGACCCGCGGAACGGGAATGCGAAGATCCTGACCAAGGCGCAGGCGGTCGTGCGCCGGTGAGCGGACCCGTGAGGCTCGCCGAGCACACCACCAGCCGCGTGGGCGGCCCGGCTGCCGACTGGATCGAGGCCACCTCGGCCTCGCAGGCCGTTGAAGCCATCCGGGCGCTGGACTCCTCCGGGATCCCCCTGCTGGTCCTGGGGGGCGGCTCGAACACCCTGATGGCCGACGCCGGCTTCCCCGGTACCGTGGTCCAGCTCGCCTTCACCGGGACGCAGGTCATCCAGGAGGCGTCCGGCGGGACCACGCTCGTGCGCCTGGCCGCCGGGCAGGACTGGGACGAGGCCGTGGCCTGGACCGTGGCGCAGGGACTGACCGGGCTCGAGGCACTCTCGGGCATCCCGGGCTCGGCCGGGGCCACCCCGGTGCAGAACGTGGGCGCCTACGGGGCGGATGTCTCCCATACCCTGGTCTCCGTGCAGGCCTGGGACCGGGTGGCGGGGGATCTGGTCACGCTCACCGCGCAGGACCTGCAGTTCGGGTACCGGGACTCCATCATCAAGCGCAGCCTGCTGGCCTCCGATGACACCACGCCGCGCTGGGTGGTGCTCTCCGCGGACTTCCGCCTGCACCACACCGGCCGCACCGCGCCCGTGCGGTTCTCCCAGCTGGCCCACGCCCTGGGCGTGGAGGAGGGGGAATGGGCCCCGTTGGAGACCATCCGCCACCACGTGCTGCACCTGCGCGCCGGCAAGGGCATGGTCTTGGACCCGGAGGATCATGACACGTGGTCCACGGGCTCCTTCTTCACCAACCCGATCGTGCCGGCCCCGGTGCGCGCCCATCTGCCGGGGGACGCCCCGGCCTATGGTGCGGGGGCGGACGAGGACGGGAACGCCCTGGTCAAGCTCTCCGCCGCGTGGCTGATCGACCGCGCCGGGTTCTCGAAGGGCTTCGGGCTGGGACCGGAGGAGCACGACGTCGCCGGGGCCCGCGCGTCGTTGTCCACCAAGCACACGCTCGCGGTGACCAACCGCGGTACGGCGCGCACCGCGGACCTGCTGGCCATCGCCCGGACGGTGCGGGACGGCGTGAGGGACCGGTGGGGCGTGGAGCTGCACCCCGAGCCGGTGCTGGTGGGCTGCAGGCTGTAACGACCCGTTCACGGGGCCGTCACCGGCAGGCCACCCGCCTGCACGGTCACCTGCCTAACGTCATCCCCCATGGGCGGATTGTTTGTGGCCATCGGAGACTCCTTCACCGAAGGCGTGGGGGACTGGGACGCCCGGCACCCCAACGGGGTGCGCGGCTGGGCGGACCGGGTGGCCAAACAGCTGTCCAAGGCCGACCCGGACAGCCGCTACGCCAACCTGGCGATCCGCAGCCGACGCCTCGCGGGGGTGGCCGAGGAGCAGATCGGACCGGCCCTGGAGATGAAACCGGATCTCATCAGCTTCTATGCGGGCGGCAACGACCTGCTGGAGGTGCGCCAGGACCTGGGGGTGGTCCTGGCGGCCTACACCCGGGCGGTGGAGCGGCTCGTGGCCTCCGGGGCGCAGGTGCTGCTCTTCACGGGGTTCGACGTCCCGCTGCACCCCGTGCTGGAACCGTTCAAGCGCCGGAACTGGGTGTTCAACGACCACGTCCGTCAGACCGCCCGCCGGCACCCGGACTCCGTGACCCTGGTGGACTACTGGATGTGGGACGCCTACCGTGACCGCCGGATGTGGGACATCGACAAGCTCCACATGAACCGGGCCGGCCACCGCTACATGGCCATCCAGATCCTCAACATCCTGTGCGTCCGGCACCAGCTGGAGTTCGAGCCCTTCGGGCCCAGCGAGCGGGTGGGGCCCGTCCAGTCCCTCAACCGGGATGTGGAGTGGCTGCGTCAGTGGGTGCTGCCCATGTTCGGCCGCCGGATCCGGGGCGTCACGCTCGGTGACGAGCTGCGGCCCAAATGGCCCGAGCCCATCCGGCCGGCAGACGGCATGAAGAAGACCTACCGCAGGCGGCGCAAGCTGTAGGTGGATTTGCTGTTCAGCAAGAATGTTTGCGCACTGGTCAACATGGCTGCAGGATGAACGCCATGACCTCAACACACGAGCCCTCCACAACCCCACCCCTCGACGTCCTGGTGGCCGGCGGTGGCGCCGCCGGCCTTGCCGCGGCGGTGACGCTGGCGCGGTCTCGCCGGACCGTCACCGTGGTGGATTCCGGCCGGCCGCGCAATGCCCCGGCCGAGGGCATCCATGCCCTGCTCGGCCGCGAGGGCATCAGCCCGGCGGAGCTCCTCGCCGCCGGTCGCCGCGAGGTCACCGGCTACGGGGGAGCGGTGCTGGACGGGAAGATCACGGCGGTCCGCCGCCTGGCGGACGGCCGCTTCGAGGCCACGGTGCGCGGTGATGCGGGCCAGGGCGAGGGCGAGGGCGAGGGCGAGGGCGAGGGCACGGTCCTCACCGCCCGCCGGCTGCTCATCGCCACGGGACTCACGGATGAGCTGCCGGACGTCCCCGGGCTGGCCGAGCACTGGGGCCGCAGCGTCATCCACTGCCCCTACTGCCACGGCTGGGAGGTCCGGGACCGCTCCATCCTGATCCTGGGGACCTCACCGAACTCGGTGCACCAGGCCCTGCTGTTCAGCCAGCTCAGCGCGGATGTCACGTTCCTGGCGGAGATCGGGCGGGGGCCCGGGCTGGAGGCAGATCAGGTGCGGATGCTGGCAGCGCGCGGGATCGAGGTGGTCGCGGGGGAGGCGGCCGGCGTCGAGTCGACGCTCCAGGCCGGCGAGGCCCGTCTCGCCGGGGTGCGCCTGACCGGCGGTGAGCTGCTGCCCGCCGAGGTGCTCGTGGTGGCCCCGCGGATGCTGGCGAACACCGAGGTTTTCGAGCCGCTCGGACTGCGCCTGGAGGAGAACCCGATGGGCCGGTTCATCTCCACGGAGGACATGGGCCGCACCGGCGTGACCGGTGTCTGGGCCGCCGGCAACTCCTCGGACCTCTCCGCCCAGGTCGGGGCGGCCGCCGCGGCCGGGACCATGACCGCCGCCCTGATCAACGCGGAGATGGTGATGGAGGGGCTGGCCTAGATCTAGAAGAGCTGACCGGGGTTCAGAGGTTGCCGGTGGCGATGGCCAGCATGCGGCGCACCGGCTCGGCGGCGCCCCAGAGCAGCTGATCGCCCACGGTGAACGCGGAGAGGTACTCCGGGCCCATCTCCATCTTGCGCAGCCGGCCCACGGGGATGGTCATGGAGCCGGAGGCGGCCACCGGGGTCAGGCCCGCCATGGAGGCCTCCTTGGTGTTCGGCACCACGGAGGCCCACTCGTTGTCCGCGGCGATGATCTGCTCGATCTCGTCCAGCGGCACGTCCTTCGTGAGCTTCAGGGTCAGGGCCTGGGAGTGGGAGCGCAGGGTACCGATCCGCACGCACAGCGAGTCGAAGGGGATCCGCTCGCCGTGTGCTGAGCCGGCGCCGCGCCCGAGGATCTTGTTGGTCTCGTCCCCGGCCTTCTTCTCCTCCTTGGACATGCCGTTGCCCAGGTCGGCGTCGATCCAGGGGATGAGGGAGCCGGCCAGCGGGACGCCGAACTGGGAGGCGTCCAGGGCACCGTCGCGCTGGGCGGCGGAGACCTTCCGGTCGATCTCGAGGATGGCGGAGGCCGGATCGGCGAGCTCGTCCGCCACCAGGCCGTGCAGGGTGCCGAACTGGGTCAGCAGCTCGCGCATGTGGCGGGCGCCGCCGCCGGAGGCCGCCTGGTAGGTCATGGCGGTGCCCCACTCCACGAGGCCGGCCTTGAAGAGTCCGCCCAGGCCCATGAGCATGCAGGAGACGGTGCAGTTGCCGCCCACGAAGTCCTTGACCCCGGAGGCCAGGCCGGCATCGATGACGTTGCGGTTGATCGGGTCCAGCACGATGATCGAGGAGTCGTCCATGCGCAGCGTGGAGGCGGCGTCGATCCAGATGCCGTCCCAGCCGGCGGCCCGCAGCTTCGGGTAGACGGCCTGCGTGTAGTCCCCGCCCTGGGTGGTCAGGATGACGGGCAGCTTCGCCAGCGTCTCGAGGTCATAGGCGTCCTGCAGGGTGCCGGCATCACCCTGCATCCCGGCCAGCTTCGGCGCGGGCTTGCCGGCGGCCGAGGTGGAGAAGAACACCGGGTTCAGGCGGCGGAAATCGCCCTCCTCGGCCATCCGCTGCATGAGCACGGAACCGACCATGCCGCGCCAGCCGATGAGTCCCACGGTGGGGGTGGCGGCGGCCTCAGGGGTGGACAGGATGGTTGAATCAGGGGAAAGCATGTAGGCCAGTCTACGGGCCTTCGGTGTCAGACGTCAGTGACGTGCGCTTCTTCAGGGCCCATAATCCGCCGAAGATGAACACCTGCGTGAGCACCACGAGGAAGACCACGCCCATCACCACGTTGCCCGTGAAGATCATCACCAGGCCCATCACGGCGGTGACCAGGCCCAGGATCGGGCAGGCGATGAACGCGATGAAGGTCAGGGTGGTCTTGTTCATCAGGCTCATGGCCTCTCCCAGCGTTCGAAGCGGTAGCCGTCATGGTCCTGGACCGCGGTGCGGTCCCACTGGCCGTCCAAGGCGGGGGCGTGGGTGTCTCCGGTGACGTCGGTGTCGATCACCGTGATCTCGGCCAGCGTCGCCACATCGAGGGCCTGCTCGTAGAGCGTCGCCCCGCCGATCACCCAGATCAGGTCCAGCCCGTCGGCCTCGGCGGCGGCCTCGAGGGCCTCCTGGAACCCGGGGACGACGACGGCCCCCGCCTGGCGCATGGCCGTGGCCGATTCCTGGCGCCGGGACACCACGATGTTGGTGCGACCCGGCAGGGGGCGGAACTTCTCCGGGAAGGAGTCCCAGGTGCGCCGGCCCATGATGACGGGGTGGCCGAGGGTGAGCTCCTTGAAGTGGGCGAGGTCCTCCGGCAGGTGCCAGGGCATGGTCCCGTCGGCGCCGATCACCCGGTCCGGGGACTGGGCCCAGATCATGCCGATGCGGGAGGGGGTGCTGGTGGAACGGGGTGGGTCAGACGGCAATGGGGGCCTTGATCGTCGGGTGGTGCTGGTAGTCGACCAGCGCGAAGTCCTCGAGCCGAAAGCTGAACAGGTCATCCGGGGTGCGGGCGATCTGCAGCTGCGGGTAGGGGTACGGCTTGCGGCTGAGTTGTTCGGTGACCTGGTCCACGTGGTTGGCGTAGATGTGGCAGTCGCCACCGGTCCACACGAACTCACCGGGTTCCAGTCCGGTCTGCTGGGCCACCATGACGGTCAGCAGGGCGTAGGAGGCGATGTTGAACGGCACGCCGAGGAAGAGGTCCGCCGAGCGCTGGTACAGCTGGCAGGACAGGCGGCCGTCCGCCACGTAGAACTGGAACATCGCGTGACACGGCGGCAGGGCCATGTTCTCCACCTCGGCCGGGTTCCACGCGGTGACGAGGTGCCGGCGGGAGTCCGGGTTGGTCTTGATCGACTCCACGACCTGGGCGATCTGGTCGATCTGCCCACCGTCCGGCGTGGGCCAGGAACGCCACTGCACGCCGTAGACGGGGCCGAGTTCACCGTCCGCGTCCGCCCATTCATCCCAGATCTTCACGCCGCGCTCCTGCAGCCAGCGGACATTGGAGTCCCCGCGCAGGAACCAGAGCAGCTCCAGCGCCACCGACTTGAAGTGCACGCGTTTGGTGGTGATCAGCGGGAAGGACGCGGAGAGGTCGTAGCGCAGCTGGCGTCCGAAGACGCTGCGGGTTCCGGTTCCGGTGCGGTCGGTCTTGACGGCGCCGTCGGCCAGGACCTCGGCCAACAGGTCCTCATACGGGGTCGGAATGCTCACCGGCCCAGTCTACTGGCCGTCCGGGCCACCAGATCCATCGTCTCCTGTCGGCTGAAACCGGCCTCGGTCGCCTTCCGCACGAGGTCCTCGGCGGCCTGCACGACGCCGGCCGGAGGCTTGCGCTGCGACCCCGGCGGCCGCTCGGGCAGGGTGTCAGCCACCGTGGTGCCGTGCCGGCGGCGGGACAGCACGTACCCGGCGGCCTCGAGTTCGCGGTAGGCCCGCGCCACGGTTCCCACGGCGATCCCGAGGTCTGAGGCCAGCGCCCGGACCGAGGGCAGCCGGGCACCGGGGGCCAGCGTGCCGTCGTCGACCAGCTCGGTGATCCGGGCCCGCAACTGCTCGAACGGCGGCACCGGCGAGGACAGGTCCAGGGTGATCTCGGCACTCATGGTGAGCTGACTTTCGCGGCCCTGATGTCGTGAAGGGCCGCCGGGCGCCAGAGCAGTAGGACGAGCATCCCCGCCAGCGCCGCGAGGGGGATGCCGTAGACCAGCAGCTCGATCGCGGGGGACAGATCCGGTGCCGGCGCGGTGATACCCGCAGCATACTCCTGGGCCAACTCCTCGAGGTCGCCGTACCTGGTGCGGTGGGCGTGGCCTCGCAACCCCTGGGCCCAGCTGGAGGTGGCCACCGCTGCCACGGCGAGGGTGGCCGCGGAAGCGGTGCGGAGGATGCGGTGCACCGCGAGGCGCCGGACGGCATCGTCGGCTGCGGGGGAGAGTCCGGTCAGTGAGGGGCGGCGAGCCATGAGGACGGTGGCGGCCCAGGTGGCGGCGGCCAGCAGTGCCAGCGCCAGGACCAGGTAGGGGGCGAACGCGGTTCCGGGGCGGGATCCGGCGGTGTAGGTGCCCATGGTGTGGTTCTGCGTGACGTAGCTCAGGTACAGGGCGTCGACCCCTGGGGTGGACCAGGACACCACCACGACCGCCACCGCCACGAGGCCGCTCCCCACGCTGACCCACAGCAGGGGCCCCGGGACGTAGTCCAGGGTGCGGCGGGCCACCAGGCGGGCGTTGCGCACCGGTCCGGTCTGCCGGGGCCAGGTGTGCTGGGCCACCGCGTAGATCCCCAGCAGCAGTAGCGCAGGGAGGGCGGCCGTCAGCACGGCGGACACCGGGTCCGGGGGCGGCGCGGGGGCCGCGACGGCCTCGGCCCCCTGCCGGGCATCGGCGCCGTCCTGCGGGCCGTCCGTCGAGAGGCCGCCGTCGGCGAGCCCCTGGAGCAGGAAGACGGCGAAGAGGACGGCCAGGGTGGCGATCAGGGCCATGGCGAAGCCGTGCATCCGGGCCGAGGTCACGGGGGCGCCGTCGTCCGGGGACCAGCCGGACAGCCGGACCAGGGCGTAGACCAGGATCGCGAGGGCGGTGAGGGCCAGGCCCAGGCCGAGGAGGAGGACGGGAAGCACGGTCATCGCTGGGGGACCTCCTGCTGGAGCCGGTCGGGAACGGGACGGGACGGTCGCGTGGCCACGCCGGGCACCGCGGGGGCGGGGGCGATGAGGCAGGCCACGATGAGGCCGAACAGCGCGAACAGCAGCAGGCCCCGGGTCATCAGCAGGCCGTCCGGCAACTCGTTGATCCCGGGGTCGAAGACGGCGGAGGTGATGAAGCCGTTCCACACCTGCACGCCCGCCAGGAGGGCTGCCCCGGTCACGGCGAGGACGCCGGCTGCGCCGACCGCCAGGATGCGGTTGGCCCCGCCGGTGCGGATGGCCTCGTCCTGTGCGGGGGTGGCACGGCCGAGGTCCGGCCGGCGCAGGGCCAGCCGGGACAGTGCCAGGCAGAGCACGGCGAAGCCCGCCGTGGTGACCGCCAGGGCCGCTGCCAGCTCGGCCGCCTGCCGGGTCTGGAAGGCCGGCGTGACCAGGCACAGCACGCACCACACCGCGGCCAGCACCACCGCCAGCCCCAGGGCTGCCAGGGGCCACCGCGAGGATCTTCCGGTGCTCGAGGGGGCATCGGCAGGGCAGTGGCCGCGGCGGACGCCCAGCTCGGTGAACCCCAAGATCAGCAGGGCGGCGGCGCAGGGCAGGGCAGTCCACAGGAGGAGGGACCACGGGCCGCCGTGGTCGGACGGAGCGGCCCTGAGGAAGAGGAGGAAGGCGACCATCACACCGATTGGGACCCCGGCGGTCCACGCGATCGTCGCCCCGTCGAGGCGTAGCCGCAGTACAGCGCGCGCGGTCCCGGGCCGTGACGGTGAGCTGACCGCTCGGGGCGAGCGGCCGGCGTCGTAGGCCTGGCGTCCGGATGCCGTGTGGGAGCCGAGCTCGGAAACGTGGGGCGAGCGCCAGAACAGCAGGACGACCAGCAGGGCGATGCAGAGGCCGGCCCACCAGGGGGCGGGCTCCGCGCCCATCTGACTGATGCCGAGCACCATGGCGGCGGCCGTGCGCAGGGCCCGGTTGACGGCGATCCGCCGGACGAGGTCGTCATCGTGGGGGTGCAGGCCGAACAGGAGGGGCCGGCGGGCGATGGTCTGCAGCACCACCATGAATCCCACCCCGGTCAGCACCAGCGCCAGGACCAGCCACGGGACCACATCCGTGCCGGCGCGCTGCCCTGCCTCGAACCACGAGCTGCCGCCACTGCCCGTCTCATCACTCCATTGCTCGTCGATCTGCCGGGCCTCGACGCCCGGCACGGTCCAGGTCAGGGCCACCGGGCCAAGGGCGGCCACCGCGATCAGCACGGTGAAGGCCGTCAGGTACCGGGGCAGCAGATCAGCGGGCCGGCGGTCCTTCAGCCGCGCTGTCCGCACGGCACCGGACTGCCGGGGCCAGGTGTACTGGGCCACCACGTAGACGAGCACGAAGCCCAGGACGGGGCCGAGGGTGATGCCGAGCCCTTCGACCCAGGTCAGTCCGGGCACGGGGGCACTGATGATGGTGCGGTGGATCTCGCCCTCGGTCTCGGTGGTGACGGGGAAGGCGCCGTCGCCGAAGACCTGGTACTCCTCCGCGGTCCGCAGCCTGCTCAGCCCGGCGGTACCCGAGGCGAAGAAGGCGATGAGGGCCGTGATCATGGCGTGGGTGCGGACGGCGCGGACGGGGTCCCCGCGGCCGGGACTCCACGCGGTGCCGCGCAGGATCAGATAGAGCACCCCGAGGCCGAGGGCCAGCCCCAGCCCAGCCGAGCCGGCCCAACCGAGCCACTGGCCGCCGTCGTCCACTTCACCCATGGTGCCCCCTTGTGTCTGTATCAATGTATCAAGTCATTGACACATTCAAAAGGGGCGACCCGGAAAGGGGCAGCGGCGATTACTCCGGCAGTTGCCCCTCGAACACCATCGGCTGGTACTCCGGGTAACGCCGCAGGTAGTCCTGCACATAGGAGCAGTGGGGCACGACCGAGTAGCCCTCGGCCTTCAGCCGCTCCAACACGATCGTCACGAGGGCCCGGGCGTAACCGCGGCGCCCGAAGGACTCGTCGATGATGGTGTGCTGCAACACCACCACGGCCTGATCGCCCACGGTCTGCTCCGTGTAACCGAGGAAGCCGATGAACTGGTCCCGCTGCCACAACTCGACCCGCCCGCGGTCTGGGTCTCGCTCCACGCGCAACTCGTCGTGGACGATCTTGGGTGCCTGCTCGGAGTCCTGCTCGCCGCCGGTGGTCATGGCTCGACCCTAACCCAGTCCGCCGGCGAAGATCAGTCGTCCCAGACGTCGTAGGTCTCGACCGAGACGATCTTCCCGCCGAGGTCCAGGGCCTGATGCGCCACGATCAGCGCCCCGGGGGAGAGGAAGGGGTCCTTCTCCGGCAGGGCAGCCAGGACGGCCGGCGCGATGTTCTGGGCCAGCACCTCCAGCAGCAGCGGCAGTACGGGCCGGTGGGTGCACAACAGGGTCGAGCGCTGCTTGCCGAGCAGTCTGGCCATCTCCTGGCGAGCCTTCTGGGGCTTGTTCTTGGCCGACTTCTCGGTGAAGGCGGACACCTCCTTGAAGACGCGCTTGGTGTCCTTGACGTAAGGGGTCACGGTCTCCACGCAGCGCAGCCACGGGGAGGTGATGACCTTCTGCGGGTCCCAGACGGCCAGGAGCCGGCGGACGGCCACCGCCTGGCGTCGGCCCGTCGCCGCGAGCGGGCGTTGGCCCTCCGCCCGGGACCAGGAGGAACGCGGCTTGGCCTTGGCATGGCGCAGGATGATGAACGGGGCGGTGCGCAGCGTCTGGTTCCGGTGTGCGGCGATCAGCGCCTCCAGCGGCTCGGCGTCCGTGGCGTTGGTGAGCAGCCCGCGGGCCGCCTCAGCCGTGACCCACTGGGTGCGGTCCACCTCCTGGCCGTCCGGCACCGGCGTGACCCGGCCGGCCTCGGCGGCCCAATACCAGACCTCTTTCGTGGTCTTCTTGCCGTTGCCGATCGTGTAGCGGGTGATCGGCAGGGGGAGCCCGAGCTCGACCTCGAGCCCGATCTCCTCGAGGACCTCGCGCCGCGCGCATTCGGGGAGGGTCTCGCCGTCGTCCAGCTTGCCCTTGGGCCAGGACCAGTCGTCGTAGTGGGGACGGTGGATCAGCAGGACCTCGAGCCCCTGGCCCGTGGCGCGCCACGGCAGGACCCCGGCGGCGAGGACCTGAGCTGTGGGTCCGGCATCCAGGGCGACGGCGGTGGAACGGGAGGCCACCATGCGGTGGTTCTCGGTGCTCATCAGGCGCCGGGGGCGTACATCACGTCGGTGTCCCAGCGGATGAAGCCGAGCGCGCGGTACAGCTCCACGGCGGGCGTGTTGTCCGCATCCACGTAGAGCATCACGGCCGCCACGCCCTGCTGCTGCAGGTGGCGGATGCCGGCCACGGTCAGTGCCCTGCCCAGGCCGCGCCCCTGCGCCGCCGGGGCGATCCCCACCGAGTACACCTCGCCCAGCGGAGGACTGTCCTCCACCCCGGGATGGATCTTCGTCCAGTGGAAGCCCAGCAGGGTGCCGTCGGCATCCTCGGCCAGCAGGAACCCCACCGGGTCGAACCAGGGCTCGGCCATCCGCGCGTCCAGGTCGGTCTGGTCCAGGGCGCCCTGTTCCGGGTGGCTGGCGAAGGCCGCGGCGTTGACCGCGAGCCAGGCCGCGTCATCGGCGCCGGGGACGAAGGAGCGGATCGTGACCCCGTCCGGCAGCGGCAGTGCGGTGAAGGGCTCCTGATGGGTCAGGCGCAGCCGCAGCAGCTCGCGGACGGGGGTGTAGCCGAACTGCTCGGCCAGCCGGGCGGCGGCCGCGTGGTTGCCGTGGGCCCAGGCGTTCAACGGGACGGCTCGGCCGGGGCGGTTCTGCACGCCCCGTGCCAGCGCGGTGGCGACCCCTTGTGAACGGCAGTTCGGGTGCACCACCAGTTCCAGTGTTCCCGCGGCCTCGGCGCCGTCGTCGGGTGCAGGCGAGATGGCGACGGCGGCGCCCGCCAGCTCGCCCTCCCGCCCCTCCTGATGGTCCAGCCAGGCGATTACGGTGTGGACCCGGTCCGGATCGTCCGTGGTGCGCAGCTCGACCCAGGTCTGGTCGGAGAACGGGGGGTTGCCGTCGGCCTGTTCGGCGGCCTCGGCCAAGGTCACGAGGTCTCGCAGCCGAGCGGCCTCGAGCTGGCCGGCGCTCGTGGACAAGGTCGGGGATTCGTGCGGGTGGTCCATGGGGCCAACCCTAGTCGCTCTGACGTGCATCCTCCCTGCCGTTGTCCCGGGGAACGAAGCGGTAGCCCACGTTGCGCACGGTGCCGATCAGCTGCTCCTGGTCTGGTCCCAGCTTGGCCCGCAGCCGCCGTACATGGACGTCCACCGTGCGGGTGCCGCCGAAGTAGTCATAACCCCACACCTCGTGCAACAGCTGCTCCCGGGTGAAGACCAGGCCGGGGTGCTGCACCAGGTGCTTGAGCAGCTCGAACTCCTTGAACGTGAGGTTCATCGGCTCACCGTGGACCTGAGCCGTATAGGTGGAGGCGTCCACATAGATCCCGGACGCACGGATCGGCTGATCCTTCGCGGACACGGCCTCGCCGGCGCCTGACCGGGGCAGGAGCGCCAGACGCAGCCGGGCTGTCACCTCGGCGGGGCCGGCGGTGTCCAGCAGGAAGTCGCGCGCACGCCAGGCCGGGGAGAAGCCCGCGAGCCCACCCTCCGTCAGGACCGGCAGCAGCGGCAGCTCGGGTGAGGCGGCGGCCAGGGCCCGGCACAGGTTGCGGGCGGCGGCGAGGTCCCGGCGGGCATCCACCAGGACGACGTCGGCCTCCGGGTGCCGCAGCACCGACTCGGCCCGCGGTGGTCCCGCGATCGTGCGGTGGTCCAGGAAGGCCAGGGAGTCCAGGACCGCCTCGGGGCGGTCAGACGCGCCGGAGAGCATCAACAGAACGGCCATGAAGGGCCTCCTCCTCCGGGTCTTCCGGGTCAGGACGATTATAGGGAACGGTCGGTGTCCGGATGGAGTCAATGGCAGGATGGAAGGGTGAAGCATCCACTGTTGGCCGGCACGGCCGCGATCGCCGCCGTGCTGGTGGCCGCCGGAGGCCTTGCAGCGGTCTGGCTCGGTACCGGGTGGACGGTGTGGGCCGTGGTCTTCGTGGCGGCCGCGCTCGTGGTCGTCGTCGCCCTGGGGTGGCCGCAGATGCTCGGCGCCCCCGCCCGGAAGTCATTGACCGCCGTGCTCGGCCTGGCCGGACTCGCCGCCGCCGTGGCCGCGGGCCTCTGGCCCGGGCGGGAACCCGGTGAAGGCCCCGAGGAGTTCGGGGCCTCACTCATCGAGCCGATCGCGGTGGCCATCGCCCTCGGGGTGGTGGCCGCGTTCATGGTCCAGCTGTTCCGTGGCTCCGGCAGCCCCCACCGCCTGGAATCCACCGCCGGGACCATCGCCGGCGTGGCCGTGGTGTGCTGCGGTGCCGGTTGGGTGGCCCTCACCCGGTACGACGCCGGCCCTCTCGCCTTCTCGGTGGGCCTCTCCCTGGCGCTCGCGGCCCTGGCCGGACTGGTGTCGTCCCCGCGTCGCGCCGGAAAGCGCACCAGCGCGGGGCTGTCCGCGGTGCTCTCCGTGGTGCTGGCCGGCGTCGCGCCCTGGTTGGTGGCTGGCATCTGGCCCGCAGCCTGGCCGGAGTATCCGCTGCCGAGCGCCGTGGTGGCCGGTGCCCTGGCCGGCCTGGTGCTTGTGCTGATGGGAGGCCTGGCGCCGGAGGACGGCCCGGGCCGCCCCGCGGGTCGTCGCGCGGCGATGGCCCTGGGTGCGGCCCCGGTGGCAGTGGCGGGACTTGTGACCTATTTCGTGTTCAGGATCATGCCGGTCTGACCGGCGGGAGGAGATGTCATGACTGATATGGCCGCGGCCCACTACACGGCTGCGCTGGAGGAGGGCGGGGACGACGCTTTTGAGCGGGCGTTCCGGTTCGTCGGTGGGGTGCTCACCCAGGTCTTCGGGGGTTCCGGGGCCGATGTGGTGGGAGCCTCCGTGGTGGTGCGCCGCCGCAGTGACGAGGACGAGGTCCTGCGCATCGACGCCGTCAACGCGGAGGACGGGGACCA
Source organism: Microbacterium sp. A93 (assembly GCF_051842835.1). Lineage (NCBI taxonomy): Bacteria > Bacillati > Actinomycetota > Actinomycetes > Micrococcales > Microbacteriaceae > Microbacterium > Microbacterium sp. A93. The sequence continues at coordinate 149,079 of NZ_JBPXMT010000015.1, read as the reverse complement.
GATCCTGCAGGCGATCCAGGGGGACCTGGACACCTACCCGGAGGACGAGTTCGTGACCTACTGGCTGGAACAGGTCAAGGGCGGACGTCATGTGGCGGGACGCGACGGCGATGAGACGCGGCAGGACTAGCTCTGGAGTAGGATCGGGGACATGTCGATTCTTGCACTTGAGGTTTTCTTCACCACCCTGCTCGTCATCGCCGGACTGGCCATGGCGGCCTTCGCCGTACTCGTGGTGACCGGCCTGTACAAGGGCCAGCGCTGAGGCTGAGCCCGCGTGGCCACTGAACTCCCGTTTGACCTGACCCCGGAGCTCGCTCCACTCTCCTGGCTCATCGGCGCCTGGGAGGGGCAGGGGCGCCTCGGCTCTGGCGAGGACGGGACCGAGATCTTCTATCAGCGGATCGATTTCACCGACCACCATCTGCCCTTCATCGAGTACCGGGCCGAATCCTGGCTCTGCGAAGCGGACGGCACCCTGTTGCGCCCGCTCACCGTGGAGAACGGCTTCTGGGCCCTGGACCGGGAACGCCGCGACGGGGACCCGGGTCCGGGCATGCAGCCGGCCGACGTGGTGCCCGTCCTGCGGTCCGCCGACGATGTGGAGACCTTCCGCCGGCCGGACGGCTCCTTCCCGATCACCGCACAGATCTCCCACCCCGGTTCCCTGACCGAGCTGTACTACGGCGTGATCAAGGGCCCCCAGCTCGAGCTGGCCACCGATTCCGTCCTGCGCGGTTCGGCCGCCGGGCCGTACGAGGGCGGATCCCGGATCATGGGCCTGGTCAACGGCCAGATGTTCTGGCGTTGGGACGCCACCCACACTTCCGAGGCCGGCGAAGAGCCGCATGCCTCGGCCATTCTCGACCGGATGCCGGACCCCACCCAGGGGCGGCTGGCGCCCGGGAAGCCACGAACGGAGTCCTGAGACTGTGTCTGTCCTGCCTTCTGCCCTGCTGTCCGTCAAGGGGGCTGTGGCCGGTAACGGCCCTGACGCCCCGGTAGCCGCCCACTATGGCCAGCCGAACGCCGAGCAGCGGGCTCTGGCGGAGGGGACTGCGGTGGTGGATCTGTCGCACCGCGGCGTGGTGACCGTGACCGGCGCCGACCGGCTGACCTGGTTGAACGTGCTGAGCAGCCAGAAACTTGACCGCCTGGCGCCCGGTACCTCGAGCGAGACCCTGTTCCTGGACGTCCAGGGCCGGATCGAATTCGACTGTCACCTCGTGGACGACGGCGAGACGACCTGGCTCACCGTGGAGCCCGGGCATAGCGACGGGTTGACCGCCTGGCTGCAGAACATGAGGTTCGCCTCCCGTGTCGAGGTCGCCGACCGCACCGGGGAGATCTCCGTGCTCGGCTCGACCGCGGCCGTGCCCGGGTGGGATGCGGACGGTGACTCCGTGGCCGTCGCCCGGTGGCAGGACCCGTGGCCGGCCATCGGCGAAGGCGGTTTCCCCTATACCGCCGACCCGGATCCCGCCCAGCACCCGGCGGCCGACTGGACCTGGAACGAGTACCTCGTGCCGTCGTCGGTGCTGGCGGAGTCCGGGGTGGAGGCCCTGCCCGAGGGCTGGACCCTGGCCGGCACGATGTCCTCGGAGGCCCTGCGGGTAGCGGCTCTGCGCCCGCGGCAGGGCATGGACACGGATGAGCGGACCATCCCGCATGAGGTCGACCTGGTCCGTACCGCCGTGCACCTGGACAAGGGCTGCTACAAAGGCCAGGAGACCATCGCCCGGGTCCACAACCTGGGCCGGCCGCCGCGGCGCCTGACGTTCCTGCAGCTCGACGGCTCGGGCCACACCCTGCCGGCGCCCGGCTCCGATGTGGTGGCGCGGCCGGAGACGGAGGACCAGGCGGCGACGGCCCGGCCCGTCGGCACCCTGACCTCCGTGGCCCTGCACCACGAGATGGGCCCCATCGCGCTGGCCATGCTCAAGCGCAACACCGACCCCGAGGCCGGGCTGCTGGTGCGCAACGGATCGGCCGAGGACGGCTGGTCCTTCACCGCAGCGACCCAGGAGACGGTGGTCTCGCCGCAGGCCGGCCAGGTCCTCGGGCGCCAGACCGGATTCCTCCGCAAGGGCGGTCGCTGAGCCGGAGGGGCGACCGGCAGTATGGAAGGGCCGCGAGCCGGAGTGCCTCAGACCGACATGCCCTACTGGTCGAACAGCATCGTCGTCTGTGAACCGGCCAGCTCGAAGCCCAGTGATGCGGCCACCCGCTGCGCCCCGGTGTTGCCCAGCGCCGCCCGCCACTGGGGGATCAGGCCTTCCGTGACGGCCTCCTCCATCGCGACCGCACCGGCATACGACCCCAGTCCCATGAGCCGGACGTCCGGACGGACCAGGACGCCCAGGTGGGCGATCAGCCCCTGCCATTCCTCGTACCCGGCACCTGCCACCGGCCGACCGGCGGGGGTGCCCGCGCCGTCGTCGGGAATGAGGGTGAAGGTGGAGTCCAGTCCGGACAGGCCCACCTCGGTGAGGTCATCGGCAGGGCACTGGGCCTCCACCTCCTGGGCGTCCGCGGCCTCGTAGGACACCGCCACGGTGGAGGACCGGTCCAGCTCGGGGACCTCGTCCGCGTAGTACAGCACCCATTCGCCGAGGGATCGGGCGGAGTGCCCCGCCCCGAGGCGGATCATGGTCGATTCCAGGGCCAGGACCTCGTCGTCCAGACCCCGCGCCGCATCCAGCAGCCAGCTGGGCCCGTAGAGCACGGAGGTGCCGTACAGCCGGACGAAGGTGGCGATCCGGTCGTCCTCGAGGGGTTGGTCATCGATCGGCACCTCGATCCGGTGGCCCCCGGCGGCGGACGCCTCGGTGATCGCGCCGTCCTCGATCCCCAGGATGCGGGACCAGGCCAACTCGATGATCTGACGGGTATGGGTGTTGACGGGCATGCCGTCCACGCTACTACCGCCCGAACAGCACCTTGGCCTCGTCATAGCGATGCGCCGGGACCTCCTTGAGCCCGTCCAGCGCTGCCGCCAGGTCCACCTGCACGATCTCGGTGCCGTCCAGGGCGACCATCTGCCCGAACCGGCCCTGGGCGACCAGATCGATGGCGCCCATGCCGAAGCGCGTGGCCAGCACGCGGTCGAAGCCGGTGGGGGCGCCGCCGCGCTGGATGTGGCCCAGCACGGTGTTGCGTGTCTCGATCCCGGTGGTGTCCTCGATCTGGCGGGTGACCCATTCGCCGATGCCGCCCAGCCGCGGCCGTCCGGAGGCGTCCGCCCCACCCTCGGCCAGCGGATCGTCCTGGCCCTCGGGGACGAAGCCCTCGGCCACCACCACCAGGGGGGCGCGGCCGCGGTCATGCACCTGCTTGACCCACTCGCAGACCTGTTCCATGGAGGTGCGCTGTTCGGGGATGAGGATGGCGTGGGCGCCGGCGGACATCCCCGAGTGCAGGGCGATCCAGCCGACGTGCCGACCCATCACCTCGGCCACCATGCAGCGGTGGTGGGACTCGCCGGTGGTGCGCAGCCGGTCCATCGCGTCCGTGGCGATCGAGACGGCGGTGTCGAAGCCGAAGGTGTAGTCCGTGGCCTTCAGGTCGTTGTCGATCGTCTTCGGCACACCCACGAGGGGCACGCCCTCGTCCGCCAGCCGCTTTGCCCCGGCCAGGGTGCCCTCGCCGCCGATGACGACCACCGCGTCCAGGGCCCTCTCCGCCATCCGGGCCTTGATGTTCTCCGGTCCGCCGCCCGGGTGGTTGTACGGGTGGGTGCGCGAGGTGCCGAGGATGGTGCCGCCCGTGCGGGCCAGACCGCGGACCCTCTGCCGGGGCAGGTCTTCCATGTCCGCCTCGATCAGCCCACGCCAGCCGTCCCGGATGCCGACCAGCTCGTAGTCATAGGACTTGATCCCGTGCAGCACGGCCGATCGGATGACGGCGTTGAGGCCGGGGCAGTCCCCGCCGCTCGTGAGGAGGCCGACGCGCATGCTGGGGGTCCTTTCAGAGGGCTACAGGAACCTCCAACCTACAGAGGTCGTTGCGTTCCGGGGAACATGCGTTCCAGGGGGATGGTGTTGTCCTGCCACGGCAGCAGGATCCAGGCGATCACATACGCGGCGGGGCCGATCACCGGCAGGATGAAACTGAGCAGGACCACGATCCTGACCATCGTCGGGTCCCAGCCGAACTTGGCGGCGATCCCGCCGCAGATGCCGCCGATCCAGCGGCGCGGGCCGCGGCGGAAGGGGATGTTCCTCAGGGTGCGGTACAACGTGTCCATGGTGGATCTCCTCTATCGGGTCTTGCTTCGGGTGGCGCCGGCGATGCCGCCGGCCAGCAGGGCCGCGCCGCCGACCACGGCGAGCCCGATCATCACCAGCACCGGGTCCACGTTCCAGTCAAGCACGGTGACGGACAGGGACCATAGGGCCACCAGCAGGGCGATCACGCCCCACACGAGGGTGCCGGTACGCAGGGTTGAACCCTCCTGGGATGCCCCGGGCACGACGTCGGCCGGACCGTCGGTCTCGAAGGCCCGGTCGGCCGCGCGGTTGGCCTCATAGTGGCGGTCGTGCACCGTGCCGCGGGTGATCTCGTCCTCGAGGGCGTCGCCCTCGGGATCATGTTGGGGGGTGTACTCGGGGCGGGGGGTGGTCATGTCATTCACTCCTGCGTGGTGCTGGTGTCGGTGCTGGTGCTGGTGTCGGTGCTGTCGGTGCCGTCCGTCGTGGCGGTGGGCGCCTCGGCGCGGACGTTCAGCGTGGAGAAGGAGAGGTCTGCGTTCACCACGATCTGCTCGTCCCCGGGGGCGTCCACCACCCGGATGCGGCCGGCGTCGTCGGTGCCGAGGTTGGGTCCGCCCACGGAGCTGAAGGAACTCTCCACCTCCAGGTAGACGTCCACGTCATCCGGGACGACCAGGTCCACGGTGGAGAAGCTGAGGTCCATCTCCACGGGGTCCACCGTGGCGGCCGGGCCGCCCTCGAGGCCGGTGAGGTTGAGGGTGGCGTCACCGAAGCTCAGCTCGTAGCCGTCCGTGGGATTGCCGGACAGCACCCCGCCGTCCCAGTCGCCGCGCACGGACCAGGAGTCCCACGGGACTCCGTGGCCGTCGCTGAACGCGGCGCCGCCGGTCGCTCCGATCACGGGCAGGGCGAGGATGGCCGTGGTCACGGTCAGCCCGCCCCCGCCGCGGCCGGCGACCGCCCCGATGATCAGGCCGAGTGCCAGCACGGCGAGGGTGGTGGCCAGGGAGGCGGCCCAGATGACGGGCCACGAGGCCGTGAAGACGTCCAGGTACCGCAGCAGGGAGACTGCGGCTCCGGCCAGCACGGCCAGCCCGACGACGGCCAGCTGGGTCGAGCCCGCCAGCGAGGGTGGGGTGCGGTTCACCGGGGGTGCCGGTTGGTACGGGGGTTGGTGCGGGGGCTGGTAGGGGGGCCGGTACGGCGGCTGGTAGGCGGGGGCTGACATCGGTTCGGGTCCTTCCGGGACGGGGGAGGCGGAGGGTGGAGCGGAGGCGGCACCGGCGTACCAGCCGGTGTCCGAGGGCGCCAGGTAGATGGGTTCGGTGCCCGTGGGGCCGGCGCTGCCGGCGGTGCCCACTGGATTGGTTGAGGCCTCCGTGGATGCCGCGGTCGCCGAGGTTTCAGGGGAGCCGCCGGAACCGATGGCGCCCTGACGGCCCCTGGAGGCCACGAGCCAGACGAAGAAGCCGATGACCGCGAGCCCGACGATGCCGCCGAAGTCCCAGAAACCCTCACCCCGGCCGATCTGGCCGGGGATGCTGAACAGGTTGCCGATCCCCAGCACCACGGCGATCAGTGCGCCGGTGGTGCCGGAACTCCACCGTCCACGGGCGGCCTCCCGGGCGTGGATGCGGCCGTCGGGCTCGGGCAGGAACATCCAGGCCGCCCCGTAGAGCAGGACGGTCAGTCCGGCCGTCAGCAGGGTGAGGACCACGAACAGGGCGCGGCCCAGGGTGCGGTCCAGGCCGAGGCGTTCGGAGGCTCCGGCGACCACACCGCCGATCCAGCGGTTCGGGGAGCGCACGGTGCGCAGCGATTCGATCCAGGGGTAGAAGCCGCCGGGGTGGACATCGTTCTCGTTCATGGTTCCATCGTTGCCTCCCGCCGGCCTGTGCGGTATCCGTCATGCCCCTGATCCGACCCGGAGAACCCCCTGACCGGTGCCCGTCGAGGCCCCCGGAGCCTCCCGCGTCGGGCAGGATGGAGCCATGACCGCAGTGTCCGACCGTCTTCTGACCCGTCCCCGTGAGCACCGTGCCATTGCCGGCGTCTGTGCCGGGCTGGCGCGCTACCTCGGGTTGCCCCTGGGCTGGGTCCGGCTCGGGGTCGTGGCCCTGTCGCTGCTCAGCGGGGTCGGCGTGGTGTTCTACGCCTGGCTGTGGATCTTCGTCCCGGATGAGCGGGAGGCCGTGGTCGGCACCGCCGGACCCGTGCGCGGCGCCCCCGAGCAGACCCGGTCCTGGTCATCCCGCGTGAAGCTCGCCGACCTGCCGGAGTCCCTCGGCCGCGGCTGGCAGGTCGTCCTGGGCATCGTGCTCCTCGGCCTGGCCGCTGCCCTGACCCTCCAGATGGTGGCCGGCGTCGGGCTGAACTGGGGCATGCTCGGCCCGGCCACCGTCGTCCTGCTCGGCGTGGCACTGGTCTGGCTCCAGTTCGACGCCCTGCGCGGAGGCGCCGGTGAACACCGCGTCCACCGCGTCACCTTCCTCGTCCTCGGCCTGCTCCTGGTCATGGCGGGCATCCTGACGCTCGCCGCCGGATTCGTCGGCACCCAGGACCTGTGGCTCGGCCTCGTGGTGGCGCTGGTCATCCTGGCCGGCGTGACCCTCGTGGCCGCCCCCTGGGGGCTGAAGCTCTGGCGGGACGCCGCCGCGAAGTCCTCCGCGCTCGCGGTCCAGACCGAGCGGGCCGAGATCGCCGCCCACCTGCACGACTCCGTGCTGCAGACCCTCGCCCTGATCCAGCGGAACGCGGACGACTCGGCCACGGTCGCACGGCTCGCCCGCGCCCAGGAGCGCGACCTGCGCCAGTACCTCTACGCCGATCCCACCCGCCCGGACGGCAACCTGACGGACCGGCTGCAGGACCTCGCGGCCGCCATCGAGGACAACCACGGCCAGCCCATCGAGGTCGTCACGGCGGGCACCGCCACCGGCGGATGGCTGGACCCGGTGCTGCAGGCCTCCCGCGAGGCCATGCTCAACGCCGTGCGCCATGCAGGGCAGGGAGGCCCCGTGCGCGTCTACGCGGAAGCCGGCCCGGCCGCCGTCGAGGTCTTCGTGAAGGACCGCGGCCAGGGCTTCGACCTGGACGCCATCCCGCCGGACCGCCTCGGGATCCGGGAGTCCGTGATCGGCCGGATGGAGCGCGCCGGCGGGACGGCCGCCATTTCCACCGGCGAGGATGGCACTGAAGTCCGTCTGCACCTGCCGGTTCCCGAGGCACACCAGACCAGGAGAGAAGGACCCACCGTATGAGTACCAGTAACGCCGTCCGCGTCGTCATCGTGGACGACCACGCGATCTTCCGGACCGGGCTGAAGGCGGACCTGGACCCGGCCGCCGTCGAGGTGGTGGGCGAGGCCGGGGACGTGGACGCGGCGATCCGCGTCATCCACGAGACCGAGCCGGACGTGGTGCTGCTGGACGTGCACCTGCCCGGCGGGCGGGGCGGCGGCGGGGCCGAGGTGGCGGCCTCCTGCCAGTCACTGGCGCCCGAGGTGCGGTTCCTGGCGATCTCGGTCTCGGATTCCGCCGAGGACGTGGTGGCGGTGATCCGGGCCGGGGCCCGCGGCTACGTCACCAAGACCATCTCGGGGCCGGAGGTCTCGGACGCCGTGCGGCGGGTGGCCGGCGGGGACGCCGTGTTCTCGCCGCGGCTGGCCGGATTCGTGCTGGACGCCTTCGGCACCGCGGACGTGGCCGTGCGGGACGAGGAGTTGGACCGGCTCTCCGCCCGGGAACTCGAGGTCATGCGGCTGATTGCCCGCGGCTACACCTACCGTGAGGCCGCGAAGGACCTGTTCATCTCCGTGCGGACCATCGAGACCCACGTGTCCAACGTGCTGCGCAAGCTGCAGCTCTCCAACCGCCACGAGCTCACGCGCTGGGCGGGGGAGCGGGGATTGTTGTGACCGCGTCCGCCAACGCATCGACGTCCGCCTCCTGATGGGAGACCAGCACGGTGGTGCGGCCGGTCAGCCCCTCGGCCAGCAGGGCCCGGATCTGCGGGACCGCCTGGGCGTCCAGGGCGGCGAGCGGCTCGTCCAGCAGGACCAGATCCGGGCCTGAGGCCAGCACGCGGGCGATCGCGGTGCGCTGCGCCTGACCCCCGGAGAGTTGGTGTGGGCGGCGCCCGGCCAGGTGCCCCACCCCCATCCGCTCCAGCCAGTCCCGGGCCACCTGACGGCGCTGCGCGCGGTGTACGACGCCGGCCCGGCGCAGTCCGAAGGCGACGTTCGCCTCGGCCGTGAGGTGGGGGAAGAGCAGGGCATCCTGCGTCAGGTAGCCGACGTTCCGGCGTCGTGCGGGGGTCCAGGTGTGCGCATCGAAGAGGACGCGGTCCCCGAGGAGGGCGTGACCGGACTCCGGCCGCAGCCAGCCGGCCACGGCGGAGAGCACCGTCGACTTGCCGGCGCCGTTGGCCCCGGTCAGGGCGAGGGTCTGGCCCGGTTCCACCGTGAACCCGACGTCCACCCCGCGTTCGGGGACCACCACGTGGCAGTCCAGCCTCACGGGGTGCTTCCCCGGCGGCCGTAGGCCACCGTGATGACCACGAGCGCGACCACCACGAGGACCAGGGACAGGGCGACGGCAGCCTGCGGGTCCGTCTCGCGTTCCAGGTAGACCTGCAGGGGCAGCGTGCGGGTGGTGCCCTGCAGGGAGCCCGCGAAGGTGATCGTGGCTCCGAACTCGCCCAGGGCGCGGGCGAAGGTCAGGACCAGCCCGGAGACCAGTCCGGGCACGAGCAGCGGCAGCGTCACCGTGAAGAAGGTGCGCAGCGGCGAGGCCCCGAGGGACAGGGCCGTGCGCTCGTGGGCCTCCCCGCGGGTCAGTAGCGCCCCCTCGAGGGCCACCACGAGGAACGGCAGGGACACGAACACCTGCGCCATCACCACGGCGGTGGAGGTGAAGGCGATCTCGATCCCGAGCACGTGCAGGTGCTCTCCGATCAGGCCGCGCCGGCCGAAGGCCTCGGTCAGGGCGATGCCGCCGACCACGGGCGGGACCACCAGCGGCAACAGCACGAGGGCCCGGGCCAGGCTGCGGCCCGGGAAGTCCAGGCGGGTCAGGACCAGGGCCAGTGGGGTCCCGAGCAACAGGCAGATCGCGGCGGCCGTCAGGGCCGTGCGCAGGGAGAGCCCGAGGGCGTCGAGGGCGCTCGGGGAGGTCAGCAGTTCCGGCAGCCGGGCCGGGTCCACCCCGGCCAGGAGCGCGGCGAACGGCACCAGGAGGGCCAGCCCGCCGAGCAGTCCCACTGCGATCAGTGCCCCGGGGGGCCGGACTCGGACGGTGCGGTCGGGCAGGGCCATCGTGCGGCTACTTCGGAGGGCCGAAGCCATGGTCCTCCAACACTGACTGACCGTGGCCGGAGAGCACGTGGTCCACGAAGCTCCGGGCCAGCTCGGCCTGTTCCGGGCTGTGGTCGCCGGCGCCGCGCAGCACCGCGATCGGGTAGGTGTTCACGGCGGCCGCGGCGTGCTCGAGCGTGATGGTGTCCACGGCGTCCCCGGCCCCGGCGGCGTCCGTGACGTAGACCAGGCCCGCGTCCGCCTCCCCGGAGGTGACCTTGCCGAGGACGTCCGTCACCTGGGCCTCCTCGCTCACCGGGGTCAGCTCCACGCCGGCGTCCTCCGCCAGGGTGGCGGTGGCGGCACCGCAGGGGACCTGGGGCGCGCACACCACGAGCTTGGCATCAGAGTGCTCAAGGTCCTGCAGGGAGGAGAGGTCTGAGGGGTTGCCGGCAGGGGTGATGAGGGTCAGCATGTTGGTGGCGAAGGCGGTGGGATCCCCGGACACCTCCGAGGCCGCCACGGCCCGGTCCATGGTGTGCCCGTCGGCCGAGGCGAAGACGTCCGCCGGGGCGCCGGCGGTGATCTGCTCCACGAGCGTGGAGGAACCGGCGACGTTGTACTCGACCTCGGCCCCGGGGTACTCCGCCTCGAAGGTCTCGGCCAGTTCCTCGAACGGGGCGCCCAGGGAGGCGGCCGCGAAGACCGTGAGGGTGGCGTCCGTCTCGCCGGCGTGCACATCAGCGCCGGCGCAGCCGCTCAGGGTCAGGACCGCCAGGGACAGGACCGCCAGGGGTCGCACGGCGGTGTGGTTCACGGCGGATCTCATGGGGCCGTCTCGCGGTTGATGATCACGGTGGTCGCCTTGACCACGGCGGTGGCCGGCATCCCCGGTTCCAGGCCCAGTTCGCGCGCCGCCTCGGCGCTCATGAGGGACACCACCCGGAACGGGCCGCACTGCAACTCCACCTGGGCCATCACGGTGTCCATCACCACCCGGGTCACCAGGCCGGCAAAGGTGTTCCGGGCGGAGGTGGGCGCCTGATCGTCCGGTTCGTTCGAGGCTTCCCGGGCCAGGGCCGCCACCTCCACCCCGTCCACGGCGGCCTTGCCCGCGTCGTCCGTGCGCCCGGTCAGCCGCCCGGCCGTGACCCACCGGCGCACCGTGTCATCACTGACGCCCAGGTAGCGGGCGGCCTCGGAGACGCGCAGAAGAGTCATGCTCGCGACTCTAATGCACGCAGGTGCGGTTCAGGAGGGTCTTCTGGTCCGCATCTGCGGATTCTGTGGGGAGGGGTGGCGGGAGGGGTCAGCGGGAGAGGAGGGCGCGGATGCGCTCCACACCTTCGGCCAGATCCTCGTCTCCCAGGGCGTAGGACAGCCGCAGGAATCCCGAGGGGCCGAAGGCCTCTCCGGGCACGACGGCGACCTCGGCCTCCTCGAGGATGTAACCGGCCAGCTCGGCTGAGGTCTGGTGTTTCCCGCCCAGCGCACCGCGGACGTCCACGTACGCATAGAAGGCCCCCTCCGGCGTCGGGCAGGAGAATCCGGGCACCGTGTTGAGGCCGGTGACGATGGCCTTCCGGCGGCGGTCGAAGGCGGTCTTCATCTCGTCCACGGCATCCAGCGGCCCGGAGACGGCGGCCAGGGCCGCGCGCTGGGAGACGTTGGCGACGTTCGAGGTGGCGTGCGACTGCAGGTTGGTGGCGGCCTTGATGACGTCCACGGGGCCGGCCATCCAGCCCACGCGCCAGCCGGTCATGGCGTAGGTCTTGGCCACGCCGTTGAGGACGACCACCTGGTCGGCCAGCTCGGGCACGGCCGTGGCGATCGAGGTGAAGGGCACGCCGTCATAGGTGAGGTGCTCGTAGATCTCGTCCGTGACGACCCAGAGGCCGCGCTCGTGCGCCCAGCGGCCGATGGCGGCGGTCTCCTCGGGTGAGTAGACGGCACCGGTCGGATTGGAGGGGGAGACGAAGGAGAGCACCTTGGTGCGGTCGGTCACGGCGGCGTCGAGCTGCTCCACGGTGACCTTGTAGCCGTTCTCCGGCCCGGCGAAGACGTCGACGGGGACACCTCCGGCCAGCCGGATCGACTCAGGGTAGGTGGTCCAGTACGGGGTGGGGACGATGACCTCGTCGCCCGGATCCAGCAGCGCGGCGAAGGTGTTGTAGACCGCCTGTTTGCCGCCGTTGGTCACCAGGACCTGGGCCGGCTCGATCTGGAACCCGGAGTCACGCAGGGTCTTCTCCGCGATCGCCTGCTTCAGCTCCGGCAACCCGCTGGCGGGGGAGTAGCGGTGGTTCTTGGGGTCCCGCGCGGCCTGGACGGCCGCCTCGACGATGTAGTCAGGGGTGGGGAAGTCCGGCTCCCCGGCGCCGAACCCGATCACCGGGCGTCCAGCGGCCTTGAGCGCCTTCGCCTTCGCGTCCACGGCGAGGGTCGCGGACTCGGCGATCGAGCCGATCCGCTGGGATACGCGGCGGCGGGGCTGGGGGGACGGTGTGTTCGGCATGGGGTCCTTCCGGCGGGTGGATTCCGGGTGTCGTTGGGCTCCAGCCTAGTGGGCTGCCATGGCATGCCATAGCGTGGATGGCGCGGGATGGCGCGGGATGGCAGGCCGCCGGAGCAGGCCGGTTCGACTCACCGACGGTGATGACGTAAAGTTGTTCCCCGGTGTTGAAAAACACCACGCTGGGCCGTGCCATGGCATGTCCGTTCGGAGATGACATTCCGGCCCATAGGGTAGTGGCGCAATTGGTAGCGCAGCGGTCTCCAAAACCGCAGGTTGCAGGTTCGAGTCCTGTCTACCCTGCGCAGGGCGGTCCCGGTGATCCGGGGGCGCTCGGCAGGACAGTTTAAGTGTCGACCTAGCAAGTGAGGCCACGTGACCGAGGCAGCTGCGAACAGCACGGGGGATCAGTCCTCCGGGGCGCCGCGGAAGCGAGGCTTCTTCGGCCGCATCCCTCTGTTCTTGCGCCAGGTGGTGGACGAACTCAGGAAGGTCGTCACGCCCACCCGCGAGGAGCTGGTGAAGCTCACGGGCGTCGTGCTCGTCTTCGTGATCTTCATGATCTTGCTGGTCACCTTGTTGGACTTCTTGTTCGGCTCGGGTGCCTCCTTCGTCTTCGGCGACGGCAGCGCCTGAGTCCGCAGGCGGGTCTGCGCAGGGGGCGCACCACACCCGTCCCGCCGGAGGAGATGCCCTGCCGGAAGTACGTTGAACGCGTGAAGAAAGCAGGAACCAGTGTCCGAGCAGGAACTCGAACCGCAGGCCGACGCCCTAGCCGAGGCCGATGCCCTCGAAGAGGAGCAGTCCCAGCCGTCTCAGGACCCTCAGACCGCTGAGGACGCCGCCGTTGCCGGCGAGCCCGTCGTTCCGGCCGACCCGGCCGAGGAGTCGGAGGCTGAGGCAGAGGCGGAGGCTGAGGCAGACCCGCAGGTCGCCGTGGACCCCGCGATCGAGGCCGACGGGATCGATGAGGCCCACGACGAGACCGCGGAACCGGCCGTCGAGGCCTCCGAGGTCGATCCCGAGGCTGAGAGCCGTGAAGCCCCAGCCGAGGACGCTGAGGACCAGGGTGAGATGACCCTGCAGGAGGAGGACCTGGCCCAGAGCGGCGCTGAGTCCGCCGATCGGTCGGACGCCGACCTGGTGGGCGAGGACTCCCTGGACGTGGAGCCGGTCGCCGAGGCGGCGCCTGAAGTAGAGGCCGAGCCTGAGGTCGACCCCTCCGAGGAACTCCGGACCCGACTGCGCCGTCAGCCGGGCGACTGGTACGTCATCCACACCTATGCGGGCTACGAGAAGCGCGTGAAGACCAACCTGGAGACGCGTATCCAGACCCAGGAGATGGAGGACTACATCTATGAGATCGAAGTCCCCATGGAAGAGGTCGTGGAGATCCGCAACACCACGCGCAAGCTCGTCAACCGGGTGCGCATCCCCGGCTACGTGCTCGTGCGGATGGACCTGACCGACGCCTCGTGGGGCGTCGTCCGCCACACCCCGGGTGTGACCGGCTTCGTGGGCAACGCCCACGATCCGTTCCCGCTGTCCCTGGACGAGGTGCACTCCATGCTGGCCCCCTCGGCCCTGCAGGAGGCCACCAAGATGGCCGAGGCCGAAGGTCGTCCCGCCCCGGCCGGCGCCGGCGCCAACGCCCCGGCGATCGAGATCGATTTCGAGGTCGGCGAGGCGGTCACCGTCAACGACGGCCCGTTCGAGACGCTGCCGGCCACCATCTCCGAGGTCAAGGTCGAATCCCAGCAGCTCGTGGTCCTCGTGACCATCTTCGAGCGCGAGACCCCGGTCACCCTGTCCTTCAACCAGGTCACCAAGATCCGGTAGAGGACGTACAGACTTCGCCGCCGACCGGTTGCTTTGCCGGGCGGAGGGCGGACCGGCCACCGCGCCACGGTGGCCACCCGCTCCGGGCACACTCCTGTGCTCCGGGGAACACGCAAGAAGTTACAGAAGAAGGAGCCGATCATGGCCCCCAAGAAGAAGAAGGTCGCAGGCCTGATCAAGCTGCAGATCCAGGCAGGAGCGGCCAACCCGGCCCCTCCGATCGGCCCTGCGCTCGGTCAGCACGGCGTGAACATCATGGAGTTCTGCAAGGCGTACAACGCCGCGACGGAATCCCAGCGTGGCAACGTCGTCCCGGTCGAGATCACCGTGTACGAAGACCGTTCGTTCACCTTCATCACCAAGACCCCGCCGGCCGCTGAGCTGATCAAGAAGGCCGCCAAGGTCTCCAAGGGCTCCGCCACCCCGCATACGGACAAGGTCGGCAAGCTGACCAGCGCCCAGTGCGAGGAGATCGCCCAGACCAAGATGGAAGATCTCAACGCCAACGATCTCGCGGCTGCCACCAAGATCATCGCCGGCACCGCCCGCTCCATGGGCATCACCGTCGACGGCTGACGGAACCACCCACTTTTCGTCACCACAGTACTCACCCAGTGGCAGGGTCGCGCGCGACCCGCAGACCACGACTGCATAAGGAGAACACGCAGATGGCACAGCGCAGCAAAGCATACAAGTCGGCCCAGGAAAAGATCGGCGAGACCGTCTACGGTCCCGTCGAGGCGATCGCCTTGGCCAAGGAGACCAACCCCTCCAAGTCGGACGCCACCGTGGAGGTCGCCTTCCGCTTGAGCGTCGACCCCCGCAAGGCCGACCAGATGGTGCGCGGCACCGTCAACCTTCCGCACGGCACCGGCAAGGTCGCCCGCGTGGTCGTCTTCGCCACCGGTGACCGGGCCGCGGCGGCTGAGGCGGCGGGCGCCGACTTCGTCGGCTCCGATGACCTGATCGCCAAGGTCCAGGGCGGCTGGACCGACTTCGACGCCGCCGTGGCGTCCCCGGACATGATGGGCAAGGTCGGCCGCCTGGGCAAGATCCTCGGCCCCCGTAACCTCATGCCGAACCCGAAGACCGGCACGGTGACCCCGGACGTGGCCAAGGCCGTCACGGACATCAAGGGCGGCAAGATCGACTTCCGCGTCGACAAGCACTCCAACCTGCACTTCATCATCGGCAAGACCAGCTTCGCCGCCGAGCAGCTGACCGAGAACTACGCCGCTGCCCTGGAGGAGGTGCTGCGCCTGAAGCCCTCCGCGTCCAAGGGCCGGTACATCTCCAAGGCCACGGTCTCCACGACCTTCGGCCCCGGCATCCGGGTGGACCCGAACGTCGTGAAGATCGAGTCGGAGGCGGACGCCCAGGCCTGACCTGAGCGTCTGAGCCCAGGCTCACCAGCCCGAGGCCGGAACCCGCGAGTGATCGCCGGTTCCGGCCTCGGGCGTTTAATGGCCGGAGTGTTTAATGAGGGGTATGAGAACCGCATGGCTCCGGCTGCCTGACGCCCTCGACCAGGCCCGCCTGCCGATGCCCCCGGCCACGGCCGACTTCCTGCAGGTGGCGCAGCTGGCCAATCTGGTGACGTCCCTGTTCTGGGGGACCAACGACTTCTACGTCTCGCCGGAGCATCAGCTGGCCGGTGCCACCGCCCGGGGCGAGGTCCGCAGCTACGTCGTGGCCCGTGAACCCCTGGGCACGGAGGGTGCGGATCGGATCGTCGGGTATGCCACGCTGAGCCTGCCGGTTGAACCCGGCGGCACGGAAGCCGGCGGCACGGAATCCGGCGCCGAGCAGCACGCGGAGGTGTGGGTGGGCGTCCACCCGGACTTCCGCCGCCGAGGGGTGGGATCCGCACTGCTGCGCGAGGCCGAGGCCGAGGCGGCCCGCCGGGGGTGCTCCGTCCTGCGGTCCTGGACGGACAACGCCCTGCTGGACCCGGCCGCCGTCGGCTCCGGCCCGGTCTTCGTCACCGGCACCTCGCTGCAGACCGGCCTGATCCCGGCGGTCCGTACCGGTGACCAGGCGGAGCCCGACGCCGGCCCCGTTGCCGTGCGCTGGGAGGCGCCGGACGCGGCGTTCGCAGCGACTCACGGCTATGGTCTGGCGCAGGTGGAGTGGACCTCCGTGCTGGACCTGCGGGAGGCCGCCGGTGCGGCGCTGCGGGCCGAGTCCGGATCGACGTCGGTGGCGGAACACGGCTATGAGCTGGTCGGCTGGGAACGTGCGGATGATGACCGGGGCGTGAGCATCGTGACCACGGCGGTGCGGGATCCGGCGACAGGCCAGCTCGTGGGACACACGGACATCGAGACCTCTGCCGACCTGCCGCAGACGGCATATCAGGGCAGCACACCGGTCCACCCCGACCACCGCGGGCGAGGCCTGGTCCTGCTGCTCAAGGCGGTCAACATCTCCCGGCTCCTGGAGCTGAAGCCCGAGACGGAGCGCCTCTACACCTGGAACGACGCTGAGCACCAGGAGATCCTCCGGGCGAACGACGAGCTCGGGTTTGTTCCGGCGGCCACCCGCCCGGGGTGGCGGAAGAGCATCTGAGTCCCGTTCAACGGGAAGGTGGAGTCCGATCAGGTGATTCGTGCGCCACGATGGTCCGTGAGCCGCGTCACGGATGCGGCGGAAGCATGCCGCAGCACAGCATGCCGCAACCCAGCATGCCGCAACACAGAATCAGGTGGGCCGATGTCCGAGAATCCAGCCACACAGCCGACCTCCGCGCCGGAGGCGTCCCCGAGGCCTTCGAGCCTGCCCTGGGACCGCGAGGTCGACCTGCTGGTGCTGGGCGCCGGGGCCGCCGGCCTGACGGCCGCCCTGACCGGCGCCCGGGAAGGCCTGGACGTGCTGGTGCTGGAGAAGACCGGGTACATCGGCGGTACCACCGCCTACTCGGCGGGAACCTGCTGGATCCCGGACAACCCCTTCCAACGTGAGACCGGGAACACCGACGACGCCGAACGGGCCGAGCGCTACCTGGACCGGCTGGTGGGGGAGAAGTCGGACAAGGCCTTGCGGCAGGCGTACCTGGACCACGGGCCGCAGATGCTGGACTACATGGCGGACCTGGGCGTCACGTTCCGTCCCTCGCCCGCCGTGGTGGACTACCACTCCGAGCTGCCGGAGACCGGCCAGACCGGGCGGGCGTTGGAGCCCGAGCCTTTCGACGGCCGTCTGCTCGGCCGGGACCGGTTCCGGCAGATCCGCCCGCCGGTGCCGGAGTTCGCCCTCATGGGTGGGACCCTGATGCTCCGCCGGCCGGAGGTCGCCACGCTGCTGGGCCTGTTCTCCGGGGAGGCCGGCAAGACGCTCCGGGCCGGGACCACGGCGCTGGGTCTGGGGGCCCGGTGGGCCCTGGACCGGGTGCGCTATCCGCGGGGCACCCGGTTGGTGATGGGTAACGCGCTGGTGGCCCGCCTCTACCATGGGCTGCTGCAGCGGGGCGGTGAGGTGTGGCGGAATGCCTACACCGCCGAGCTGGTGCGCGAGGGCACGGAGTCGGGCGAGGAGTTGGGCGAGGCGGGGACGGTGCCGGGCGCCGTCGTGGGGGTTGTGGTGGGGCACGGCGGACGCCAGCTGCGGATCCGTGCTCGGCGCGGCGTCGTCCTGGCCGCCGGGGGCTTCGCGCAGAGCCCGGAGCTACGGGAGCGGTTCCTGCCCTCGCCCACGCCCCAGTTCTCCCGTGCCGGCGAGGGCGCCACGGGGGACACCCTGCGGCTCAGCGCGGCCGTGGGGGCGTCGGCCGGAACGGACGACGGAGAGAACGCCCTGTGGTTCCCGTCCTCGATCGGCACTCGCGCGGACGGATCCACCGTGGTGTTCCCGCACATCTGGGACCGGGCCAAGCCGGGGCTGATCGCGGTCAACGCCGCCGGGCGGCGCTTCGTGGACGAATCGGTCTCCTACCACCGCTTCGTGCGGGCCATGTACGCCTCCCACCAGGCCGTGCCGACCATCCCGGCCTGGCTCGTGGTGGACTCCCGCACCCTGGCGACATACGGTCTGGGCATGATCACCATGCCGCACCTGCCGGCGGCCGCACTGCAGAAGTACCTTGACTCCGGCTACCTGTACCGCGGGGCGAGCCTGGCGGAGCTGGCCGGGCAGATCGGTGTGGACGCGGCGGGGCTGCAGGAGACCGTGGCCCGATACAACGGCTTCGCCGAGACCGGCGTGGACGAGGACTTCCACAAGGGCGAGCTGCTGTTCGGGCGGGTGGCCGGGGATCCCGGGCACGAGCCGAACCCGAACGTCGGACCGGTACAGCACGGTCCCTTCTACGCGATGGCCGTGGTCCCGACCCCGTTGGCCACCGCCTACGGGATCCGGATCAACGCGCAGGCGCAGGTGGTGGATGCGGCCGGGGCGGCCATCGCCGGTCTCTACGCCGCCGGCAACGACGCCGCGTCCGTGATGGGCAGCGAGTACCCGGGCGCCGGCTCACAGGTGGGCTCGGGCATGACCTTCGGCTGGGTGGCCGCGCGGCACGCCGCCGGCCTGGACGCATCCGGCCCGGGTACATGAACAGAACACTCTCGCTGCTGCTGGCGCTGGCCGGCGGCGTGGCGATCGCGGTCCAGGCCCGGATCACCGGCGCGCTGCGGACCGAGCTGGGGGATCCGACCCTGGCCGCCTCCGTCACCTTCGGCTCCGGCCTGGTGCTGATGCTGGTGGTCAACGGTCTGATCCCCGCCAACCGCCGTGGCGTCGTCCGGCTGGTCCGGGGGGCCATGACGGGACGATTCCCCTGGGTCTTCGCCCTCTCCGGACTGCTCGGGGCGTTCGCCGTGTACGGCCAGGCGGTGACCGTGGACCTCGTGGGCGTCGCCCTGTTCTCACTGATGTTCATCGGCGGACAGATGCTCTCCTCCACGGTGCTGGACACCATGGGGTGGGTCCCATCCGGCCGCCAGCGGCTGGGACGGCGCCGGCTGGCCGGCCTGGTCCTCGGCCTGGCCGGTGTGGGACTGGCGGTCTCGCCCCGGCTGCTCGGCGGGGACGTGGACTCCTCGGCCCTGGCGGTCCTCGCCCTGCCGCTGGTGTTGGTCCTGGCCGGAGGGTTGCTGCAGCCGCCGCAGATGGCGATGAACGGGGTCATCGGGGCCGCCGTGGGCCGGGTGGAGCCGATCGTGCTGTTCAACTACCTCACCGGAACCCTGGCCCTGCTGGCGGTGGCCGCGCCGCGGATCGCCGCCGGCGGATTCCACGGCCTGCCGCTGGAGCCCGGGGACTGGTGGTACTACACCGGCGGCCTGCTGGGTTCCGTGGTGGTGATCGGCGGGGCGATCCTCACGCGCACGATCGGGGCGATGCTGTTCACCCTCGGACTGGTGGCCGGGCAGCTGGCGGGCTCGCTCGTGCTGGACACCGCCTGGCCGACCCCGGGGGCCGAGGTGACCTGGCCGGTGGTCACCGGCGCCGTGATCACCCTGCTGGCCCTGATGCTGGCCTCGGCCACGGCACTGCGGCGCGGGCTCGCGCCAGCCGGAGATCGGAGGACCACCTGATGGCCAACTCCCGCTCCGGGGAGTCGTTGATCCAGCGCCTCGTGCGGGTCCTGCACGCCTTCGACGCCGACCATCCAGAACTCACCGCCTCCGAGCTGGCGGACCGTGCCGGGCTGTCCTCCTCCACCGCCCACCGGCTGGCCGGGGACATGGCGGCGGAGGGCCTGCTGCGGCGGACCCCCGGCGGTCAGTTCCGGATCGGGCTCGTGCTGTGGGAGCTGGGCCAACGCAGCTCCACATACCAGGAGTTCGGCCAGGCCGCGCTGCCGTTCATGGAGGCCGTCCATGTGACGCAGCGCCAGAACACCTCCCTGGCGATCCTGGACGAGCAGGACGGCACCATCATCTACCTGGAGCGGCTCATCAGCCAGGACGTGCCCACAGACCTGACGAAGATCGCCGGGCGGCTGCCCGCGCTGTCCACCGCCCCCGGCCTGGCGATCCTGGCCTACTCGCCCCGGCACCTGCAGGAGCAATTCCTCACCTCGCCGTGGGACCGCTTCACCCGGGACTCGGGCATCACCCAGGAGGGCCTGCGGCGGCGGCTGGCGCAGGCGCGGACGGACGGCTATGTGCACCTGCGCGGCGTCACGGTGGCCGGCTCCTCGGGGACGGCGGCCCCGGTGTTCGGGCCGGGCGGCCGGGTACTCGGGGCCATCTCGATCGTGGCCCAGGTGGACCAGGTCAACCTGCAGATCCAGGTCCCCGTGCTGCTCGCCGCGGCCCGCGGGCTGTCCCGTCAGATGGGCTCCCGCGGCCGGTCCGGGGCGCCGGACGCACGCTGACCCGCGCTCACCCGTGTAGCCGTGCTGGAGCATGATTCCCGTTGAACGGGAAGGAGGGAGCGGAGGGGCCGCCGGTGCCCGCACGATAGGACGTAATGCCGGTCACGTCGCCGGCGTGCACGTCAACTGCAAGGAGCACCACCATGGCTGCCTACGCCGTCACCTACAACTACGTCCCCGAGACCGAGGAGATGGTGGCCGTCCGCCCTACTCACGTGGACTTCTTGTCCGGCCTCCACGAGCAGGGCACGCTGCTGGTCTCCGGCCGCCTGACCGAGGCCGATCCGCTGGGCGCGCTGCTGATCATCAAGGGCGACTCCGTGGACGAGGTCGCCTCGATCATGGACGGGGATCCCTTCCACGCCGGTGGTTTCGTGGCCGAGCGGACCGTGCGCCGGTGGAACATCGCCTTCGGCTCCATCGAAGGTGCCGAGTAACCGCATGACCAGCCCTGCTGCCACCGCTGCCGCCACCGCTACCGCTGCTGTCACCACCAGCCGGCGGACCATCGAGTACCGCAGCCTCCCGGCACCCGTTCCCGCTCCGGGCACGGCCGTGGTCCGGATGGCCTCGGTGACCCTGTGCGGCACCGACGCCCATATCTGGGACGACGACTACGCCACCGAGCTGCCGATCATCCAGGGCCATGAGGCGGCCGGCACCATCGTGGCCCTCGATCCGGCCGATGCCGTCTCCACTGCCGGCTGGACCCTCGGCGAGAGGGTGGCCGTCTCCCCGATGTTCTACTGCGGACAGTGTTATGCCTGCTCCGTGGGCCGGGTCAACGCCTGCCGCCACATGAGCGTGTACGGCTGCTACGAGGACGGCTCCCTCGTGACGGAGCAGGCCATCCCGCTGGAGAAGCTCTACCGCGTGCCGGACGGGCTGGACCTGTCCCTCGCCCCGCTGGCCGAGCCGACCTCCATCGCCCTGCAGGCCGTCCACCGCGGCCGGGCGCAAGCCGGTGAACGCGTCCTGGTCTCCGGAGCCGGCCCGATCGGCCTGCTGGCCACCGTCTACCTCAAAGACCTCGGCTGCGACGTCACCGTCGCGGACATGAACCCCTCCCGGCTGGCGCTCGCCGCGGGACTCGGTGCGGACCGCACCTTCACCGTCACCCCCGGGGATTTCCCGACGGCGGCGCAGCGGGCCGAGCTGGACGAGCTCACCGGCGGGGATGGGCCGTCCCTGGTCATCGACGCCACCGGTGCGCCGGCCTCCGTCGCCACCGGTGTGGACCTGGTGGCCACCGCCGGCCGCGTGGTCTGCGTGGGCATCTCCGACGCCGAACTGCGCCTGACGCTGCGGACCCTGCCGGTCAAGGAGATCGACCTGCTGGGCTCCCGCAACTCACAGAACCTCATCGGCGAGGCCCTGGACCTGCTGGACCGGCACCAGGACATCATCGCCCCCCTGCTGACCCACCGCTTCGCCTTCGAGGACCTGGACGCCGCCTTCGCCACCCTGGTGGACCCGGCGGCCGGCGTCGGGAAGATCGCGATCGACTTCGGCACCAGCACCAGCAAAGGACACCCCGGATCATGACCGAACCCCGCCCGCCGCTCACGACTCCACTGCTGACACCCGTGGCCGAGCTGGCCGAACGGTATGACCTGGTGGTCATCGGCTCCGGATGCGCCGGGATGACGGCCGCCCTCGTGGCCCGAGACGCCGGTGCCTCCGTACTGGTGCTCGAGAAGGACGAGCAGCTGGGTGGGACCACAGCGGCCGGGGGCGGGGTCATGTGGGCCCCCGACAACCACCTGATGGGCTCACTCGATTTCACGGACACCCCCGAGGACGCTGCCGCCTATGTGCGGGCCGCGACGGGCGGCAGGCTCTCCGAGGAGGAGGTCGGCTGGTACGTGGCCACCGCCGCCGAGGCGGTGCGCTTCCTGGATGAGCACACGCACGTGGACTACGCCCCGTTGTCCCGCCCGGATTACCACATGGACTGGCCCGGGGCCACGGCCGGTGGGCGCGGACTGGACCACCGCGAGTTCGACCCGTCCGTGGTGCCGGGACTCACCGAGGCCTTGCGTCCGCCGACCTACCTGTCATTGATCACCATGGATGAGCGGGACCAGCTGCACGGCGCGGCGCCGGACCCCGAGCTGCTGGACGGGCGCGCGGAGCGCGGGGTGCGCACCATGGGTGGGGCGCTGGCCGGTGCCCTGACCGCCTCGGCCTGGGAGGCCGGCGTCGTGATCGCGGCGCCCGCCCCCGCCACCGGACTGGAGCGATCCGGCGGACAGTCCGGCGGGCAGTGGCAGGTGACCGTGGCCGGGGTCAAGGACATCTCGGCCGCCTCCGTGGTCATCGCCTCCGGCGGCTTCGAATGGTCACCCGAGCTGACCGGCACCCTGCTGACGTTCCCCATCACGCCGATCTCCGCACCGAGCAACACCGGTGACGGGCTGAAGCTCGGGATGGCCGTGGGTGCCTCATTCGCCGAGACCACGGACATCTGGGGCGTCCCGGTCATCACCGCCCACGGGGCCCAGTACGGCGGGCATCCTTCGGGCCGCATGGGCAACGTGGAGGCCACCCTGCCCGGCGGGATCGTGGTGAACTCCGCGGGACGGCGCTTCGTCAACGAGGCGCTGAACTACCACGACTTCTCCCGCGTCTTCGCCAATATCGACCCGGCCACCTCGGACTTCGCCAACATCCCGGCGTTCCTGGTGATGGACTCACGGTTCGTGTCCCGCTACCCCGTGGCCGGTCACCCCCTATTTGACGACCCGGCGGACGCCCCTGACTGGCTGGTCCGGGCGGACACCCTTACTGAGCTGGGCGCGCTGATCGGGGTGGACCCGGACGGGCTCGAGGCCACGGTGGCCGCGTTCAACCCGGCCGCCGCACGGGGCGAGGACCCGGAGTTCGGACGCGGCTCCTCGGAGCAGGACCGGCACCTCGGCGATCCCGCCCACGCACCCAACCCCTGCCTGGCCCCGGTGGCCCAGGCGCCGTTCTACGCCGTGCAGCTGCACCCGGGCGTGCTGGGAACCGCCGGAGGCCTGCGCGCAGACCTGGACGGGCGGGTCCTGGACTGGACCGGAGCCCCGCTGGAGGGCCTCTACGCCGCCGGCAACTGCTCGGCCACCGTGTTCAAGGACGCCTATCCCGGGGGCGGGGCCACCATCGGCTCCGCCATCACGCGGGCCTACGCGGCCGGCCGGCACCTGGCGCAGGCGGTGCGGGCATGACCGGCGGGGCGGGCCGGGCAGGCGTCCTGCGCGTCGGCATCGCCGGGGGCGGGGCGATCTTCCGCAACCACCTGGAGGCCTACCGGGCCGTAGACGAGGCCGGCCGGGACACGGGGCAGACCGTGGAGGTCGTCGCCCTGTGCGACATCGACGCCGAGCGAGCTGGCCAGGTCGCGGCGGCACACGGGATCGGCCACGCCTTCGGCTCCGTCACCGAGATGCTGGCCTGGCGCGGCACGGACGGCCGCGGGATCGACGTGATCTCGGTCTGCACCCCGCATCCCACCCACGAGGCCGTGGTCACCGAGGCCGCCGCCGCCGGGGTGCACGTGCTGTGCGAGAAGCCGATCGCGATCGACCTCGCCGCCGCCGAGCGCATGGTCGCCGCCTGCCGCGAGGCCGGCGTGAGGTTCGGGGTGCTGTTCCAGCGCCGCTTCTGGCCCGCCGCCCAGCGGATCCGCGCCGCGATCGACGACGGCACCCTCGGCATCCCGATCCTCGGCCACTGCTTCGTGCTGCTGCACCGCGAGCCGGAGTACTACTCCGCCACCGCCTGGCGCGGCACGTGGGCCTCGGACGGCGGCGGGGTGCTCATGACCCAGGGCATCCACTACATCGACCTGCTCCAGTGGTACCTGGGGGAGGTGGTGGAGGTCCACGGCCACACCGCCACCTATGTGCACGGCGAGCACATCGAGGTCGAGGACTCCGCCGTGGCCACCCTGCGGTTCGCCTCCGGGGCGCTGGCCACCCTGCATGCCTCCACCGCCGTGACGCCGTCCCTGGGCGTCCAGATCCGGGTGACCGGATCCACGGGGGCGTCGGCACAGCTGACCGAATTCCCCGAGGGCACCGACGGCCGCGTGGACATCTGGGCCACGGGGGACAGCGTGGGGGCGCAGGAGACCTGGCCTGCCGCAGCGGCTCCCAACGTGGACCTCGCCACCATCAACGGCGCCCTCATCCCCTGGCACCGGGCCCAGGTGGCCGACTTCGTGGACGCCGTCCGCACCGGCCGGGAGCCGGCCGTCACCGGCGAGGAGGCCATGAAGTCGCTGCGCATCCTGCTGGCGGTCTACGAGTCCTCCCGGACCGGGGCGCCCGTCCGGTTCTGAGCGGAGGCGGTGCTGGCGGTGCTGGTGAAGCGCTGGCGGTATTCGGTGGGGGTGGTCCCCAGCTGGCGGGCGACGACCCGGCGGAGGGTCTCGTCGCTGCCGAAGCCGCTGCGCCGGGCCGTGGCCGTCACGCTGAGGCCGTCGAGGAGCAGCTGGGTCGCCCGGTCCAGGCGGGCCTGCTCGACCCAGCGTGCCGGGGTGGTCTCCAGTTCGGTCCGGAACAGGCGGGTCAATTGCCGGGAGCTGACGGTGGCCGCCCGGGACATGGTGTTCAAGCTGTGGTCCGCCGCCGGGTCGGCCAGGACCGCCTCGGTGACCGCCCGCAAGGGGCTGTCCGGTGCCGCGGACCCGGACAGTGCGGTGGAGTATTGGGACTGCCCGCCGGGGCGCCGCAGGAACATGACCAGCTCCCGGGCGATGTCTCGCGCCGCCCGGGGGCCGTGGTCGTCCTCCACGAGGGCCAGCGCCAGATCGATCCCGGCGGTGATGCCGGCCGAGGTGTAGCACTGTCCGGCGCGGACGTGGATGACGTCCGGTTCCACCCGGACCCGGGGATACCGGCGGGACAGGGCCGCGGCGTGGCGCCAGTGGGTCGTGGCCCGGCGGCCGTCCAGCAGCCCGAGCTCGGCCAGCACGAACGCCCCGGTGCACACCGAGGCCACCCGCGCGGCCCGGCCGGCCAGACCCTCCACCAGGGACAGCAGCGCCTGGTCGATCCGACCCTGCGGCAGCGCCGGAGAGCCCGGCACCACCAGCGTGTCGATGGGCCCCAGTCCCTCCGCCGCCACCGTGGGGCCCAGCCGGACCCCGGACGAGGCCGTGACCGGTCCGCCGCTGGGCGAGACGAGGCTGATGGCGTACGGATGGGAGCTGGTGCGGGAGGCCAGCTCGGACCTGATCTATGACCACTCCCGCCGCGTCTACGTCTTCGGCGCCCTGCGCGGCCGGGAGCAGGGGCTGGCGTACGACCCGGAGCTGCTGTACGTGGGCGCGATGTTCCACGACCCGGGCCTGACCGAGAAGTACCGCCGCGACGACCAGCGCTTCGAGGTCGACGGCGCCGACGAGGCCCGCCGGTTCCTGACCTCGCACGGCATCGCCGAGCAGCAGGCCGACCGCGTCTGGCAGGCCATCGCCCTGCACACCACCCCGGAGATCCCGCTACACATGGTCCCGGAGGTCGCCCTCGTCACCCGGGGGTGGAACTGGACGTGCTCGGCGTCGGCTATGACGCGATCACCGAGGAGCAGCGCCGGGCCGTGGTGGCCGCACACCCGCGCCCGGACTTCAAGGAGCAGATCCTGCAGGCGTTCACCGAGGGGATCGGGAACCGCCCCGAGACGACCTTCGGCAACGTGAAGGCCGACGTGCTGGAGCACTTCGTCCCGGGCTTCGAGCGCGGGGACTTCGTGGAGGTCATCCGGGCCAACGCCTGGGCCGAGTGAATGACTGTTCCGGGCAGCCGGAACGTCCGGGGGAACGACGACGGCCGGTCACCTTCCGTGCGGAAGGCGACCGGCCGTCGTCGTGCGGGGTGGTGTTGTTACGGAATCAGGACCGAGAGGCCCTCGTCCTTGCCCGCCAGCGCCTGCTTGCGGCGGGTGCGCATGGCCTGCAGCGGCGGCAGGAGCAGGGCGGCCGCCGAGATCGCGAAGAGCACCAGGGCGATGGGGCTGGTCAGGAACGCCTCGGGGCCGCCGCCGATCAGGGTGCGCCGCAGGTTGGACTCGGCCAGGGGGCCGAGGATGAGACCCAGGACAGCGGGTCCGGCGGGGAAGCCGAAGCGCAGCATGAACAGCCCGACCACGCCCATGATCAGCATGACGAACACGTCGAAGACCGAGTTGCTGATCGAGTAGGTGCCGACCATGCAGAACACCAGGATGATGACCCACAGGTATTGGTTCTTCAGCTCGAGCAGCTTGACCATGGACTTCATGCGGACCAGGGAGAGTGCCAGGGAGAGCACGGTGGCCACCAACAGGATCGTCGCCAGCGTGTAGACCAGGGACGGCTGGTTGGTGAACAGCGCCGGTCCGGGCTGGATGCCCCAGATCATCATGGACCCGATCAGCACCGCCATCACCGAGTCGCCGGGGACGCCGAGTGCCATGGTGGTGGTCACGGAGCCGCCCAGGGTGGCCGTGGAGGAGGTGTCTGCGGCGGTCAGGCCCTCGATGGAGCCGTGGCCGAACTCCTCCTTGTGCTTGGACAGGCGCTTGGCGTTGTCCCAGGAGATGATCCCGGCGATGTCTCCGCCCACCGCGGGGACCAGGCCCACTACGGACCCGGTGCCCGCGCCGATGCTCATGGACTTGAGCAGCCGACCGGTCAGCTCCTTGCCCGGCCACCAGGCGCCGAGCTGGCTGATGGGCTTGTCCTGGGACTTGTTCTTCTGGTGCGTGACCATCTGGTTGAGCACCTCGGCCAGGCCGAAGAGCCCGATGATCACGGGGATGAAGGGCACGCCGCCGTTGAGCTCGAGGATGCCCAGGGTGAAGCGCTGGTCCCCGGTGATCGGGTCCCGGCCCACGGTGGCCAACAGCAGGCCGAACGCACCGGCGATCAGTCCCTTGAAGATGCGGCCGGAGGAGACACCGATCATCATGGTCAGGCCGAACACCACCAGGGCGAACATCTCCGGCGGGCCGAACTCCCGGGCAAAGCCCGCCAGCGGGATGCCGAACAGGGACAGCACGATGATGCCGAAGATCATCCCGAACGCCGAGCCCAGGGCGGATGCCGTCATCGCCAGTCCGGCCTTGCCCTGCTTGGCCAGCGGGTAGCCGTCGAAGGTGGTGGCGATCGAGGCCGGGGTGCCCGGGGTGTTGATCAGGATCGAGGGCACACGGTCACCGAACTGGGCCGCCACATAGATGGTCAGCAGCACGGCCAGGCCCTGGATGGGCTCCATGGTCAGGGTGAAGCCGGAGGCCAGGGCCACGGCCATGGTGGCGGTGACGCCGGGGAAGGCACCCACGAGCATGCCGACCAGCATGCCCAAGCCGATGTACAGCAGGGTGTCCCACTGCAGGACCTCCAGGATGCCCTCGGTGACGGCGTTGGCCGCCACCGGCAGGGGCAGAGGGGGCAACAGGGGCAGGGTGTTCAACAGGTCGGGGATCACAGGGGCACCTTCAGCAGGACGATGAACAGGACGTGCAGGATGACGCCGATGATGATGGGCAGGAACACCAGCACCTTCCAGTTGCGGATCCCGTAGACCACCAGCAGCACGAAGGTCGCCACCAGGGTGATCAGCCAGAACTGGAGCACGTTGAACAGCAGCAGGTAGCCGATCAACACCAGTCCGGTCAGCACCATCTGCCCGATGCCCCACCAGGTCATGTCATCGGGGATGTCCGAGGGGCGGACCCCGCGCAGCACGTTGGTGAAGATCAGCAGCACGCCGAGGGCGATCAGGCCCCAGGCCAGCATGCTCGGCCAGAACCGAGGCCCGACCCCGGCACCGCGATCAGTGATGTCACCCACCAGGACCAGCACCGTGAGGCCCAACCCGATCGCGGCAGCGACCGGGATCAGTTCCCGCAACCGGTACGGCAGGTTCTTCAGGAGTGCGACGTCCTCGGGGTGCTCCCCGGGCCGCTCGGCGGTGCCGACCGGCCCGGGGGTTTCGGTGGACATGGGTCAGCCCTGCTTGGACTGTGCCAGCTCGATCCACGGGCCGTAGCGTTCTTCCTCGGCCTGGATGAAGTCCGTGAACTTTTCGGCAGAGCTGTCGGTGACGGGCACCAGGTTCGACTGCTCGATGACGGACTGGTAGTCCTCGTTCTGAGTCGCCGCGGCGATCGCGTCAGACAGGGTCTGGACCACGTCATCCGGGGTGCCAGCCGGGGCCATCAGGCCGGTGAAGGAGGCGTTCTGCAGGTCGACGCCCTGTTCAGCGGCGGTCGGCACGTCGGGGTAGTCCTCTTGCCGCTCCTCCGACAGCACGGCCAGGTAGCGCAGCTCGCCGCCGTCCACCTGGGCCTTCTGGGAGCCCATGGCGTCGATGGAGAAGTCCACGTCACCGGCGGCTGCGGCCGCGATGGACGGTGCGGAGCCGTCGAAGGGCACGTTGGTCAGCTCGATGCCGGCCAGCTCCTGGAAGCCCTGGGCGGGGTTGTCCCACACGGAGCCGACGCCGGGGGAGGAATAGGTGAGTTCGCCCGGGGCGGCCTTCGCCGCATCGATCAGGGCCTGCAGATCTTCATAGGGGCTGTCCGTAGGCACCGCGATGGCTCCGGGGCCCTCGAGGATCTTGCCGAGGAAGGCGTAGTCGGCCGGGGCGATGTCGTAGTCCATGAACTGCAGGGTGGCCACCTCGGCGCCGAGCATGGAGAGGTTGTAGCCGTCCGGCTCCTGCTCCTTGAGCCAGTTGTAGCCGACCGAGCCGTTGGCGCCGGGGCGGTTCTCCACGATGACGCTGACGCCGAGCTCGTCCTCGAGCAGGGGGGCCAGGGTGCGGGCCGAGAGGTCGCCGGAGCCGCCGGCCGCCCACGGCACCACGAGTCGGACGTCCTTCGTGGGGAACTCGTCCCCCTCGCCGGAACCGCCGGCGTTGTCAGCGCAACCGGACAGCAGCAGTCCGGCGACGGCCAGTGCGGCCGTGGAGGTCATCAGGGTGCGTTTTTTCATGTCTGTCTCCTGGGGATACACGAGGGTGCGGATGGGGTGCCGTTGGCTTGCGGCTGGTGATGCCCATCACAGAATGCGAGGTGAACAGAAGGATGGCATGAATGACACGACAAAGGCCAGCCGATTGCCAGAATTTGCCAAAATGCCGCCTCCGTGACGGATGGGTGACGCGACTCAACCACGGTCCTTCCGGGGATCTTCCGGGTCATCGGAACCAGATCGGTGCTGGACTATTGATGGCAAACGGTGGAAAGATCCTGCACACAGCCCAGCCCGCCGTACCCGGTCCGTTCTCCCGATGTCCCACGATGTCCCCCGAATATCCTTCGACAAAAGTTGACAACGCCATGAATGCAGCACGGAACAACGCGATGCGGAATGACGCGGTGCCGAACCATGCAGTGCCGAACCATGCGGCGCCCTCTGGCGTGCCTGAAGGCCGGGTGCGCCTGGAGGACGTCGCGCGGGCGGCCGGTGTGGCCCCGTCCACCGTCTCCCGGGCCTTCACCCGTCCGGACCGGGTGAACTTCCAGACCGTGGAGAGGGTCATGGAAGCCGCGGGGCAGCTGGGATACCGCCGCGAGCCGCCGCGGCCGGCAGCGGTGACGGCCTCCCGGACGGTTAACCTGCTGGTGCAGGACCTGGCGAACCCGTTCTTCGCCGACCTGCTGAAGGGCGCCGTGAACCAGGCTCGTTCCTCGGGCTACCTGGTGACCCTGGGGGATGCCGAGGAGTCCGCGACCATGGAGCGGACCCTGCTGGAGCGGTTGACGGGGGAGGCCAACGGGGTGGTGGCCGCGGCCCGTTGGACCTCGGACACCGAGCTGCGGGAGATGGCGCGGAGGCGCCCGCTCGTGCTGTTCAACCGGGAGGTGGCCGGTATCAGCTCGGTGGTCGCCGGGGACGCCGACTCCAGCCGCCACCTCATCGAACACCTGCATGCACTGGGGCACCGACGGATCGTCTACTGCGCGGGGCCACGCAGCGCCTGGAGCAACGCGCTGCGGCAGAAGGCCCAGGACGAGGCGGCGCAGGCGCTGGGGATCGAGCTGATCACCGTGGGCCCCTTCAAGCCGTTGATCGGCCAGGGCCCCGCGGCGGCCGCGCTGGCCTGGGCCCGGAAGCCCACCGCCATCATCGGCTACAACGATCAGCTGGCGGTCGGCATCCTGCGGCACCTGCTGTCCCTGGGGGTGGACGTCCCGGGGCGTGTCTCCGTGGCCGGGTATGACAACACCTATGGTTCCGAGTTCGTCCACACCGGGCTGACCTGTGTGGATGCCCCGGTGGAGCAGTCCGGCCGGGCCGCCGTGGACCTGGTGCTCGCGCAGATGGCGGGGGAGGGTACGGTGCGTCAGCTCCGCCTCGCCTCGGGGTTGCAGGTGCGCGGGTCGACCGGCCCCGCGCGCAGCGGCTGAGCGGGGGGTGAGCGGGGGGTGGGCGGAGGCTGGATGGCGGTGGGCGAGAGTACGCGGCCTCGATTTGGTGACCGGCCGTCGTCGGGACTATCGTGGGGGGAACCAAAGACCGCCGGTCGTTGGCGCACGCCGGGAATCCTCGCTGATCCCCGGTGGGCGCAACCGTAAAGCCCTCCACACGGAGGCGGCCCGCGCAGGTGATACTGAGCAATGCTTCACGGTCCTTCCGGGCCGTCCTGCCACGCCCCGTGCACCTGCACGGGGCGTTTTTCGTTGCCTAGTCCTCTAGGGGAGGGTGACCGGCCCCACTGCAATGGAAGGAGTGCCATGGCGACGTCTGAGAAGAACGCTGTTGTGGCGGAGTTGGCGGATCTGTTCCGTACCTCCACCGCAGCTGTGCTGACGGAATACCGTGGACTCACCGTGGCGGAGCTCAAGGAGCTTCGCCGTGCACTCGGTGAGAACGCGACCTATGCCGTGGTGAAGAACACGCTCACTGAAATCGCGGCCGATCAGGCCGGCGTCGATGCCTTCAAGGGCAAGATGACCGGTCCGTCCGCAATTGCCTTCGTCTCCGGTGACCCGGTGGACGCGGCCAAGGCGATGCGTGACTTTGCCAAAACCCACGAGGCGCTGGTCGTCAAGGGTGGCTACATGGAGGGCCAGTTCCTCGATGCGGCCGGCATGACGAAGCTCGCGGACCTTGAGTCCCGCGAGGTTCTGCTGTCCAAGCTGGCGGGTGCCATGATGGGCAACCTCCACAAGGCGGCCTACATGTTCCAGGCCCCGCTCTCGAAGGCCGTCCGCACCGTGGACGCCCTGCGTGCGAAGGTCGACGAGTCCGGTGGCGCCGCGGCGCCGACCGCCGAGTAACACCACCCCGGTCGCTCGTGCGGCCAACACACCCTCACATCCGTGAAAACTCATCCGTGCCATCTGTGAATGCGCGGAAGTAAAGGAGCCCACCATGGCTAAGCTGTCCACCGAAGAACTGCTCGAGGCCTTCTCCGAGCTGTCCCTCATCGAGCTCTCCGAGTTCGTCAAGGCCTTCGAGGAGAAGTTCGAAGTCACCGCTGCCGCCCCGGTCGCCGCTGCAGGTGCCGCCCCGGCCGCCGCTGCCGCTGAGGCCGAAGAGGAGCAGACCGAGTTCGACGTGGTCCTCGAGGCCCCCGGCGAGAAGAAGATCGGCGTCATCAAGGAGGTCCGCGCTCTGACCTCGCTGGGTCTGAAGGAAGCCAAGGACCTCGTCGACGCCGCTCCGAAGGCCGTCCTGGAGGGCGTCAACAAGGAGACTGCCGACAAGGCCAAGGAGCAGCTCGAGGGCGCCGGCGCCACCGTCACCCTCAAGTGATGAGGGCGGCCCGGTCCTGACCGAGCCGCTGTCTGCTTGCTTGAACGGCCCCATCCGAACCGCTGTGCGGGGAGGATGGGGCCGCTCTGTGTTTAACGGCTCCCTGATGGTTTCGCGGCTCCCCGATGATGGAGTCATTCCCAGCATCCGTTCAGACAGGCTTCGTATGATCACGAAACGATAAAGACGACGCCCGCCTCGACGAACGCCAGGCACACACCACGGGGGGTGCGGAGCGCGTCTGCGGTGCCACCGAACGGGATCGGTGATGCCGTCTGGACCGCCTGGACAGTGAGGGAGGGGGCCGAGCATGGTCGCGACAACGGAGCTGCCGCGGGTCGAGCCGCGAATCCGGGGGGCCGGGTCGGACGTACTGGAGGCACCGGGTACGACGACGGCCGCGCCCCTCCCAGCCCGGCCTCGCCTGGCGCTGCTGGATGGTCTCCGGCTGCTCGCCGCCCTCGCCGTGGTGCTCTTCCACTGGACGGCGTGGCACCACGGGTATTGGGGGCGCCACGGGGAACCAGCCGCCGAGGCTTGGCCGTGGCTCAGTCAGTTCAGCTCCGTGGGGGCCCTCGGCGTCCAGCTGTTCTTCATCATCTCGGGCTTCGTGATCCTGCTCTCCTCCTACGGCAAGTCCCCGGCGAGGTTCATCGGCTCCCGTGTGGGACGCCTGTATCCCGCCTACTGGGTGGCCGTGCTCGCCACCGCCACGCTGACCTTCGTGATCTGGCCGGAGATGGGCTCCCAGCGCAGCCCCTCGGACATCTGGGCCAACCTCACCATGTTCCAGGGTGGGATGGGGGTCGGCCACATCGACGGCGTGTACTGGACCCTGTGGGTGGAGATGAAGTTCTACCTGTGGATCCTGGCCTTCACCCTGATCGGGATGACCGTGCGCCGGGTCCAGGCCTTCGCCCTGGTCTGGCCGCTGCTCGGCAACGCCATCTACTTCGGCCTCCGGGCGTCCGGGCAGTCGGTCTCCTGGGTGGAGCACGTCTTCTTCCCCCAGTACTCGGCGCTCTTCGCCGGGGGGATGGCCCTGTTCCTGCTCTTCAAGTTCGGTCACACGCCACTGCGCTGGGTGGCCCTGGTGGTGAACGTGGCGATCGGCAGTCTGTGGTCCGCCCGGGTCCAGCAGCCGGAGACCGTGAAGCTCACCGGCTACGACTACCCGTTCTGGGTCTTCGTGGCGATCGCCGCCGTGCTGTTCGCGCTCGTGGCCGTGGTGGTGCTGACCCCGCTGGCCCGTCTGCAGGTGCCGGGGATGACCCTGGCCGGACAACTGACCTACCCCGTGTACCTCCTCCACCAGCTGTGGGGGTGGTGGCTGATCATGCTGCTCTCACCCCACCTGCCGCGGGAGGCAGTCCTGGTGGTGGCCCTGGCCGCCGTGCTGGGTGCCGCATGGTTGCTGCACCGATGGGTCGAGCGCCCGCTGGGCCCCAGACTGCAGCGGGCGGTGACGGCCGGCGTCGGGCGTTGGTCAGTCCTGGGCTCCCGCCGTCTCTAACACATGCCTCCGGTGCCCTCGGCGGCGGCGCGCGGGCGGGACTGGACTTCGGGGCCCAGGATGGTTAGGATGATTCCTTACGTCTCCCCTCAGTCCACTGTGCCCTTCCCCCGACTATGTCTTTAGATATGCCGGGGTTACTGGGGCGTGGCGTCTGGTCTGGCCTTCAAATAGCGGTGGGCCCCAGCGTTGTGGACTGAAATGGGGGAGTGCACGGAAGTAAAGACGGTCTGTGGAAGGATCCCTCTTGGTCGCCTCGAGCACCTCAAATACCGATACCGCTAATTTCCCCGGGGGCGTCTCGCCCCGCTCCGGCGCCAGTGCTGGCCGAATCTCCTTCGCGAAGATTCATGAGCCGCTGGAAGTGCCGGACCTGTTGGCCCTGCAGACGGAGTCGTTCGATCGGCTCGTGGGCAATGATCGGTGGGCCGAGCGCGTGGCCCACGCCCAGGAGATCGGTGACGACTCCGTGGCGGCCACCTCCGGTTTCGCCGATATCTTCGAGGAGATCTCCCCGATCGAGGACTTCCAGGGCACCATGTCCCTGTCCTTCACCGAGCCGGAGTTCTCGGACCCGAAGATGCCGGTGGACGAGTGCAAGGAGCGCGACACCACCTACGCGGCCCCGCTGTACGTCAAGGCCGAGTTCATGAACAACAACACCGGCGAGATCAAGCAGCAGACGGTGTTCATGGGCGATTTCCCGCTCATGACGGACAAGGGCACCTTCGTCATCAACGGCACCGAGCGCGTGGTCGTCTCCCAGCTCGTCCGTTCGCCCGGCGCCTACTTCGAGCGCACCCCGGACAAGACCAGTGACAAGGACATCTTCACTGCGAAGATCATCCCGTCCCGTGGTGCCTGGTTCGAGCTCGAGGTGGACAAGCGCGACCAGGTGGGCGTCCGCCTGGACCGCAAGCGCAAGCAGCCCGTGACCGTGCTGCTCAAGGCCATGGGTTGGTCCGAGTCCCGCATCCTGGAGGAGTTCGGTCAGTACGACTCCATCCGTGCCACCCTCGAGAAGGACCCCACCGAGGGCCAGAACGAGGCGCTGCTGGACATCTACCGCAAGCTCCGCCCGGGCGAGCCCGCCGCCGTGGACGCCGCGCAGAACCTGTTGAACAACCTGTACTTCACCCCGAAGCGCTACGACCTGGCGAAGGTGGGCCGTTACAAGCTCAACCGCAAGCTGGGCGTGGACGTGCCGCTGTCCGATCCGAACGCCTCCGTGTTGACGGAGGATGACATCCGCCAGATGGTGCACTTCATCGTGGCCCTGCACGCCAACGAGAAGACCATCCCCGGCAAGCGTGGCGGCGAGTCCGTGGACGTGCGCGTCGAGGTCGATGACATCGACCACTTCGGCAACCGCCGTATCCGCGCCGTCGGTGAGCTGATCGAGAACCAGATCCGCACCGGCCTGTCCCGCATGGAGCGCGTGGTGCGCGAGCGGATGACCACCCAGGACGTCGAGGCGATCACCCCGCAGACCCTGATCAACATCCGCCCCGTGGTGGCCTCGATCAAGGAGTTCTTCGGAACCTCCCAGCTCTCGCAGTTCATGGACCAGAACAACCCGCTGGCGGGACTGACCCACAAGCGGCGCCTGTCCGCGCTCGGCCCGGGCGGCTTGTCCCGTGACCGTGCGGGCATGGAAGTCCGTGACGTGCACCCGTCCCACTACGGCCGCATGTGCCCCATCGAGACCCCGGAAGGCCCGAACATCGGCCTCATCGGCTCGCTGGCCACGTACGGCCGCATCAACCCCTTCGGCTTCATCGAGACCCCGTACCGCAAGGTCGTGGACGGCATCGTGACCGAGCAGGTCGACTACCTGACCGCCGATGACGAGCTGGAAGCCCAGATCGCCCAGGCCAACGCCCCGCTGAACGAGGACGGCTCCTTCGCCGAGGACCTCGTGCTCTGCCGCCAGCGCGGCGGCGGCGGCGAGCCCGTGCTGTCCGGTGTGGACGAGATCGACTACATGGACGTCTCCCCGCGGCAGATGGTCTCGGCCGCCACCGCGCTGATTCCGTTCCTGGAGCACGACGACGCCAACCGCGCCCTGATGGGTGCGAACATGCAGCGCCAAGCCGTGCCGCTGCTCCAGGCCGAGGCACCCCTGGTGGGCACCGGCATGGAGAAGTACATCGCGGTGGACGCCGGCGACTCCATCACGGCCGAGGCCCCCGGCGTCGTGACCGAGGTCGCGGCCGACCTCGTGACCGTCATGAACGATGACGGCACCATGCGCCACTACCCGATCATGAAGTTCGCCCGCTCCAACCAGGGCAACGCCTACAACCAGCGGGTGCGCGTCACCGAGGGTGACCGCGTGGAGAAGCTGTCGGTCATCGCCGACGGCCCCGCCACGGACCACGGCGAACTGGCGCTCGGCAAGAACCTGCTGGTGGCCTTCATGCCCTGGGAGGGCCTGAACTACGAGGATGCCATCATCCTGTCCCAGCGCATGGTCTCCGAGGACGTGCTCACCTCGATCCACATCGAGGAGCACGAGGTCGACGCCCGTGACACCAAGCTGGGCGCCGAGGAGGTCACCCGGGACATCCCGAACGTCTCCGACGAGGTGCTGGCCCAGCTCGACGAGCGCGGCATCATCTACGTCGGTGCCGAGGTCGAGGCCGGGGACGTCCTGGTGGGGCGTGTGACCCCGAAGGGCGAGACCGAGCTGACCCCGGAGGAGCGGTTGCTGCGCGCCATCTTCGGCGAGAAGTCCCGCGAAGTGCGTGACACCTCCCTGAAGGTGCCCCACGGCGAGTCCGGCACCGTGATCGGCGTGCGGATCTTCGACCGCGACGAGGACGACGACCTGCCCCCGGGCGTGAACCAGCTGGTCCGCGTGTACGTGGCCCAGAAGCGCAAGATCACGGACGGCGACAAGATGGCCGGCCGCCACGGCAACAAGGGCGTCATCTCCAAGATCCTGCCGATGGAGGACATGCCGTTCCTCGAGGACGGCACCCCGGTGGACATCATCCTGAACCCCCTGGGTGTTCCGGGTCGTATGAACCTGGGTCAGGTCATGGAGCTGCACCTGGGTTGGGCCGCCTCCCGCGGCTGGGACATCCAGGGCGAGCCCGAGTGGCTCAAGGACCTGCCGAACCTGCCGCGTTCCTCCGGTCCGGTCAACGTCGGCACCCCGGTGTTCGACGGTGCCGAGGCCCACGAGATCGAGGGTCTGCTCGGCCACGTCAACGTCACCCGCGACGGCCAGCGCCTGGTGGGCACCAACGGCAAGGCCACCCTGTTCGACGGCCGCTCCGGCGAGCCCTTCCCGGACCCGGTCTCCGTGGGCTACATGTACATGCTGAAGCTGCATCACCTGGTGGATGACAAGATCCACGCGCGCTCCACCGGCCCGTACTCCATGATCACGCAGCAGCCGCTGGGTGGTAAGGCACAGTTCGGTGGCCAGCGCTTCGGTGAGATGGAGGTCTGGGCCCTGGAGGCGTACGGCGCCGCCTACACCCTGCAGGAGCTCCTGACGATCAAGTCGGATGACATCCATGGTCGTGTGAAGGTCTACGAGGCCATCGTGAAGGGCGAGAACATCCCGGAGCCGGGCGTTCCCGAGTCGTTCAAGGTCCTCATCAAGGAAATGCAGTCGTTGTGCCTGAATGTGGAGGTCCTCTCCGCCGACGGCACCACGATCGAGATGCGTGACTCGGACGATGAAGTCTTCCGGGCCGCCGAGGAACTGGGTATCGACCTGTCCCACGCCGAGCCCAGCTCGGTCGAAGAGGTCTGAGCCGGTCCGGATCACCGGACACCCCTGTTCCCCGTCCCACCCCAGACTTCAAAAGACTTCTTCCACGTCTTGAATCACGCAACGAATCAGGAGTTCAACGGACCATGTCCAACGACAACTCATCATTTGGCCACATGCGCATTGGCCTCGCGACTGCGGACGAGATCCGCGATTGGTCTTTCGGCGAGGTCAAGAAGCCCGAAACCATCAACTACCGCACCCTGAAGCCGGAGAAGGACGGACTCTTCTGCGAGAAGATCTTCGGCCCCACCCGGGACTGGGAGTGCTACTGCGGCAAGTACAAGCGCGTCCGCTTCAAGGGCATCATCTGTGAGCGCTGCGGCGTCGAGGTGACCCGCTCCAAGGTCCGCCGTGAGCGGATGGGCCACGTCGAGCTGGCTGCCTCGGTCACCCACATCTGGTACTTCAAGGGCGTGCCCTCTCGCCTGGGCTACCTGCTGGACCTGGCACCGAAGGATCTCGAGAAGATCATCTACTTCGCGGCCTACATGATCACCTCGGTGGATGAGGAGGCCCGCCACGCGGACCTGCCGAACCTGCAGGCCGAGCACGACCAGGAGACCAAGCACCTGGCGGACACGCGCGATGCCGACATCGCCGCCGTCGCCGGGGACCTGGAGAAGAACCTGGCCAAGCTGGAGGCCGAGGGGGCCAAGGCTGCCGAGAAGAAGAAGGCCCGCGACTCCGCGGACAAGACCATGGCGCAGATCCGCAAGCGGGCCGACGCCGAGCTGGACCGGATGGAGAAGATCTGGGACAGCTTCAAGACCCTCAAGGTCGCAGACCTCGAGGGCGATGAGGGCCTGTTCCGTGCGATGCGTGACAAGTACGGCAAGTACTTCGAGGGCTCCATGGGCGCCGAGTCCATCAAGAAGCGTCTCGAGACCTTCGACCTGGTGGGCGAGTCCGAGTCCCTGCGGGAGATCATCAAGACCGGCAAGGGCCAGCGCAAGACCCGCGCCCTGAAGCGTCTGAAGGTCGTCAACGCGTTCCTCACCACGGACAACTCGCCGCTGGGCATGGTCCTGGACGCCGTCCCGGTGATCCCGCCGGAGCTGCGCCCGATGGTCCAGCTGGACGGTGGCCGCTTCGCGACCTCCGACCTGAACGACCTGTACCGCCGGGTGATCAACCGCAACAACCGCCTGAAGCGCCTGCTGGACCTCGGTGCTCCCGAGATCATCGTGAACAACGAGAAGCGCATGCTCCAGGAAGCGGTCGACTCCCTGTTCGACAACGGCCGCCGCGGCCGTCCGGTCACCGGACCGGGCAACCGTCCGTTGAAGTCGCTGTCCGACATGCTCAAGGGCAAGCAGGGCCGGTTCCGCCAGAACCTGCTCGGCAAGCGCGTGGACTACTCCGGGCGTTCCGTGATCGTGGTGGGTCCGCAGCTGAAGCTGCACCAGTGTGGCCTGCCGAAGCAGATGGCGCTGGAGCTGTTCAAGCCCTTCGTCATGAAGCGTCTGGTGGACCTGAACCACGCTCAGAACATCAAGTCCGCCAAGCGGATGGTGGAGCGTTTCCGCCCGCAGGTGTGGGACGTGCTCGAAGAGGTCATCAGCGAGCACCCGGTGTTGCTGAACCGTGCACCCACCCTGCACCGCCTCGGCATCCAGGCCTTCGAGCCGATGCTGGTGGAGGGCAAGGCCCTGCAGCTGCACCCGTTGGTCTGTGGCGCGTTCAACGCCGACTTCGACGGTGACCAGATGGCAGTGCACCTGCCGCTGAGCCCCGAGGCGCAGGCTGAGGCGCGGTTGCTGATGCTCTCGAGCCACAACATCCTGAAGCCCTCCGACGGCCGCGCCGTGGCCGTCCCG
Source organism: Microbacterium sp. A93 (assembly GCF_051842835.1). Lineage (NCBI taxonomy): Bacteria > Bacillati > Actinomycetota > Actinomycetes > Micrococcales > Microbacteriaceae > Microbacterium > Microbacterium sp. A93. The sequence continues at coordinate 110,057 of NZ_JBPXMT010000015.1, read as the reverse complement.
GCCCAGGACATGATCATCGGTCTCAACCACCTCACCACCGTGCGTGAGGACGAGACCGGTGCCGGCAACGAGTACTCCTCCGTCGCCGAGGCCCTGATGGCCTTCGACGCCGGCCAGCTGCACCTGAACGCCCCGGTCCGGATCACGGTGGAGGGGTTCGTCCCCTCGGCCGAGTCCCCGGCTCCCGAAGGCTGGGTGGAGGGCGCCTCGGTGATCCTGGACACCACCCTGGGTGTGGTCCTGTTCAACGAGCTGCTCCCGGTCGACTACCCGTGGCTGTCCACCCAGGCGACCAAGGGCTCCCTCGGGGCCTTGGTCAACGACCTGGCGGAGCGGTACCCGATGGTGCAGACCGCGGCGACGCTGGACAACCTCAAGGATGCCGGTTTCCACTGGGGCACCTGGTCGGGTGTCACCGTGGCGATCTCGGACATCACCTCGGACTTCGACAAGGCGGCCATCATGGTCGGCTACGAGGACCAGGCGCTCAAGGTCCAGGCCCAGTACGACAAGGGCTTGATCGCGGATGAGGAGCGCCGTTCCGAGCTGATCGACATCTGGAACAAGGCCACTGACGAGGTGGCCGCCGCGATGAAGAAGGGGATGCCGGAACTCAACACCATCAACCGCATGGTGACCTCCGGTGCTCGTGGTAACTGGCTGCAGGTCCGGCAGATCGCCGGTATCCGTGGCCTGGTGGCCAACCCGCAGGGTGAGATCATCCCGCGGCCCATCAAGTCCTCCTACCGGGAGGGCCTGTCCGTGCTCGAGTACTTCATCGCCACCCACGGTGCCCGTAAGGGCCTCGCGGATACCGCGCTGAAGACCGCCAACTCGGGTTACCTGACCCGTCGTCTGGTGGACGTCTCCCAGGACGTCATCGTCCGCGAGGAGGACTGCGGCACCGAGCGCGGCCTGACCGAGGTCATCGGCGTGCCGAACGCCGACGGCGAGCTCGTGCGTCACGAGACCGTGGAGAACTCCTCGTTCGCCCGGACCCTCGCGGTGGACGTGTCATCCGAGGACGGCACCGTGTTGGGCGGGGCCGGCGAGGCCATCGGCGATGTCGCCATCGACGCGTTCATCGCCGCGGGCATCACCGAGATCAAGGTGCGCTCCGTGCTCACCTGTGAGTCCGCTGTCGGGACCTGTGCCAAGTGCTACGGCCGTTCCATGGCCACCGGTCAGCTGGTGGACATCGGCGAGGCCGTGGGCATCATCGCGGCCCAGTCCATCGGTGAGCCGGGTACCCAGCTCACCATGCGGACCTTCCACACCGGTGGTGTGGCCTCCGCGGACGACATCACCCAGGGTCTGCCTCGTATTCAAGAGCTCTTCGAGGCACGTACCCCGAAGGGTGTGGCCCCGATCTCCGAGGTCGCCGGCCGCGTCAACATCGAGGACGGCGAGAAGCAGCTGCGCCTGGTGCTGACTCCGGATGACGGCTCTGAGGAGATCGCCTACCCGGTGCTGCGCCGCTCGCGCATGCTGGTGACCGACGGCGAGCACGTGGCCGTGGGCACTCAGCTGGTGGCCGGCGCCGTGGACCCGAAGCAGGTGCTGCGCGTGCTCGGTCCCCGGGCCGCCCAGAAGTTCCTGGTCCAGGAGGTCCAGGACGTGTACCAGTCCCAGGGTGTGGGCATCCACGACAAGCACGTGGAGGTCATCGTCCGCCAGATGCTGCGGCGGATCACCGTCATCGAGTCCGGGGAGACCAACCTCTTGCCGGGCGAGTTGGCGGACCGTTCGCGCTTCACCGCGGCGAACCGCCAGGCCGTGGCCGAGGGTCGCCAGCCGGCCTCCGGCCGTGACGAGCTCATGGGCATCACCAAGGCCTCGCTCGCCACCGACTCGTGGCTGTCCGCCGCGTCCTTCCAGGAGACCACCCGCGTGCTGACGCAGGCGGCCATGGAGGGCAAGTCGGACCCGCTGCTGGGCCTGAAGGAGAACGTGATCATCGGCAAGCTGATCCCGGCCGGCACCGGCCTGGACCGCTACACCAAGGTCAACGTGGAGCCCACCGAGGAGGCCAAGGCCAACCTGTTCACCGGGCCGGCCGGCTTCGCGGACTTCGATTACCCGGGGCTCGACCAGTCCGGCACGCCGGAGTTCCACGCGATCAGCCTGGACGACTACGGCATGGGTGGCGACTTCCGCGGCTGACCCCCGCTGAAGCGCTAGCCTTCTGAGCGCAAAGTGACCTGACCCCCCACCGTTGTGACGGGGTCAGGTCACTTTGCGCTTAAAGGTCACGGTGATTCTGCACCACGGTGTTTCAGAAGCGCTGTGTTTCAGGACCACGACGCCGGCATGGCAGGCTGGGTGCCATGGTCACCCAGATTTCTGCTCCCCTCACCGGCACCAACATCCCCGACGGCCGCGTCGACGGCGATGGCAGCGCTAAGCCCGCCGTCAGGATCCCACTCATCGGGCTCGGCACCTGGCCCCTGACCGGAGCCGAGTGCACCGCGGCCGTCTCGACCGCGCTCGAGGCCGGGTACCGGCATCTGGACACGGCCGAGAACTACCGGAACGAGGACGCGGTGGGGCGGGCCGTCGTCGAATCCGGCATCGACCGGGACAAGGTGTTCGTGACCTCGAAGTTCAACCGCGAGTGGCACGGACCGGTGCAGTCGGTGCGCGCCGGGCTCGAGGACGCGCTCGAGCGGGCCGGTCTGGAGTACTTCGACCTGTACCTGGTGCACTGGCCCAACCCGGACCAGGGGAGGTACGTCCAGGCGTGCGAGGCCCTGGCCGAGCTGACCGGTACCGGGTTGATCCGCTCCTGGGGCGTCTCCAATTTCAAGCCCGCCCACCTGCAGGAGGTGCTGGCGGCCGGGCTGGTGCCGGCCCTCAACCAGATCCATTGCCAGCCGGCGTTCGCCCAGCGAGCCGTGCAGGAGGCCAACACCGCCGCCGGCGTGCTGACGGCGGCCTACACGCCGTTGGGCCGGGGCAGTGAGTTGCTGCAGCAGCCCGCGATCACGCGGATCGCCTCACGCCTGGGCCGGACGGCCGCCCAGGTGGTGCTGCGCTGGCATGTGCAACAGGGCCGGATCGCCCTGCCGAAGTCGGCGGACCCACAGCGTCAGCGGGAGAACCTGGATGTGTTCTCCTTCGAGCTGACCGCCGAGGACCTGGCCGCGGTGGACGCGCTGGACTCGGCCACCCCGCCCGAGTCCTTCAAGGACGCGGACGCGTTCGGGCACTGAGCCAGCCGGGGACCAACTGCGGGACCAGCCCCGGCATCAACCCGTGATCAGCCCGGGAATCAACCCCGTGATCAGCCCAGGAATCAGCCCCGCCGGGACATGTACAGCTTGAACGCCGCGGCCAGCGCGCGGTTCACGGGATAGTCCCACTCGCCGTAGGTCTGGACCACGTCGGCCCCCATGGTCGTCTTGAAGCGGGTCAGTCCGGCCAGCTCGTACTCGGGGTCCAGGGAGGGGGACATCCCGCCGAGGTCGAACCAGGTGCAGCCGGCGGCCAGGGAGTCCTGGATCTGCCGCAGCTGCAGGGCCCGGGGGGCGTAGCGCTTGCGTTCCTCGGAGGAAGAGGCGCCGTAGACGTACCAGCCGAACTGGGCCTGACGCACGTAGATGGCGGCGGCGAGCAGCTGGTCGCCGAAGTGGGCCAGGTACAGGGTGCACTCGGTGTCCGGTGCCGCGTTGAGCTCGGTGAACATGCGCTGGAAGTAGGCCAGGGGCCGGCCGGTGAAGCGGTCGCGGGTGGCGGTCTCCTCGTACAGGGCCTGCCAGGCGGGCAGGTCCTCGGCCGTGCCCACGGTGACCGTGAGCTCGGAGCGGGTGGACTTGCGGGTCTGCCGTCGGGAGGTCGAGTCCATCCGGCTCAGGGCCGCCTCGAGGGCGGGGGACTCGCCGTTCTTGTTGGGTTCCACGGGGGTGCCGTCCGGGCCGGGGGCATCCAGCGCGGGCTGCAGGGGGATGCGCGCCTGGAACTGTGGCTGGCCCGCCTCGAACTCCTCGGACTCGCCCGGGGCACGCCAGCCCAGCGCGGTGAGCCGTTCGCGGACCTGGGCGGCCTCCGGCGCGGTGTGGATCGGCTTCAGCTGGGTGACGGAGCGGTGGTCTCCGGCGGCCAGGGCCTTGCGCACCTCGGCACCGTCCCAGCGGTTGACCACGCCCGGCAGGCCCACCCGGACCAGGAAGGCGCCACGGGACTTCAGGTACTGCACCAGGGGGACCAGCACGGACTCCAGGTCCACCCCGGCATCCCCACCGCCCTCACCAGCGCTGCGATCGAACACGGGGCCTTCGGCGACGTAGGCCAGGGAGCGGTTCCTCAACACCGGCACGGGGACGGGCAGCCGGCGGAACAGCACCAGGGCGGCGGCGCGGAGGGTCTCACCGTCGTAGAAGCCCAGCGAATCCCCACGCCAGTCGATCTTCACGCCGGGCCACTGCGGGCTCTGGAGGAAGGACGCCTCGGGGTGTTCCGCCAGGAACCTGCCGTGCTCGGCGCGGGTGATCCGGCGGACGGTGAACGGACGCCTGCCGGTACCGGAGCCGGTACTGGAGCGGGGGGTTGAACTGGGGGTGGAGGCTAGATCTGGCACGCCTCCCACCCTAGCCGCCGGGGGTCTGCCCCGCCGGTAACATCGAAGCCATGGCCTCGACCGTGGTACCCGCTGAGCAACCCTTCGTTCCCGTGATCACCGGGGGGGATGTGGGCGCCTACTCCCTGGCCCGCGAGTTCCACGAGGCCTACGGCGTGATCTCCGCCGTGGTGCCCACCACGGTCAACCGCAACCTGCGGCACTCGCGCATCCTGCAGGCCTTCCCCGCCGGGCCGATGACGGAGGAGCAACCCGTGATCGACGCGCTCGTGCGGGTCGCCGGTCAGCTGCGCCGGGCGGGTGCAGCCCAGGACCGGCCCCTGTTGCTGCTGGCCAGCTACGACCACCTCGTGCGGTTCGCGGTCCGCCACCGCGCGAGGCTGGCGGCCGCCGGCTACACCGTGCCCTACCCGGACGAGGAGTCGCTGGACGCGGCCGCCCTGAAGGAGAACTTCTACGCGCTCTGCGAGCGGCTGGCGGTGCCCTACCCGAAGACCACCTCCTACGACGCCGGCTCCCACACTCCCGAGGCAGCGCGCCGGTTCGCCGCGGGGCTGGGCGGGACGGGGTTGGGCGGGACGGGGCTGGGTCGGACGGGGACAGCGGGGGAGGAGGACGGGTCCGGGGTCCGGTTCCCCGTGATCCTCAAGGCCGGGGACGGCGGAGCCTGGGCGGACATCCGTTTCGAGGGGCGTCGCAAGGTCCACGTGGTGCACGAGACGGCCGGGCATGGCAGGTCCGGTGCCGAGGAGATCGAGCGGCTCGTCACCCTCGCCAGCGAGGCCGGCTACACGGGGTCCCTGATCGTGCAGGAACTGGTGCCGGGGCCCGATTCCCAGCTGGGCATCGCGACGTTCTTCCGTGACCGCACCGGGGCCACCCGCCTCGTCTCCTACGGTGAGGTCATCGTGGAGGACCACGCGCCGGGGACCGAGGGCAACGCCCGCGCGGTGCTGGCCTCACAGCACCCCGTCATCGCCGAGCAGGGCGCCGCTCTGTTGGAGGCCCTGGACTGGCACGGCTTCGCGATGTTCGACACCAAGATCGATCCCCGCACCGACCAGGCACAGTTCCTGGAGATGAATCCCCGGCTGGGGCGCAACCACTACTACCTCACGGCGGCCGGGGCGAACCCCGCGCCCTACCTCGTGGAGGAGTACCTGGGCGGAGTATCGGTCACGCCCGGCTCCGCCACTCCCGAATCCGCCGCCTCGGGCGCCGCGGCCCCTGAGTCCATCACCACCGCCGGCCCGGCGCTGATCACCACCATCCCGATGTCCCTGGTGCGCCGGTACGCCACCGAGTCCCAGCGCGGGCGCATCCGCCAGGCCGCGCAGCAGGGGCGGGTCGTCCGCCCGTTCTCCTACCCGGCCGACCGGGACCTGCGCCGCGAGGCCTACCACCGGGCCACCGAGCTCAACGCCCTGCGGGTCTTCCGGAACCATCCGGCGCCGGACGCCTGAGGCGCGACCGGAGGCCTGAGGCGAAACCGGACGCCTGAGGCGAGATCTGCCCAGGAGGCGCCCGGCCGGCGTCGTGCTCGGATTCCCCAGGGCCGGTCCCTGTGCACCGGTTTCCTGAGCACTGCCAGCGGGTGGTAGGATGAACTCAATTGTTTTTGTGTGGCACCAGGGACACAGTCCGGGTTGCGGGGTTCTTGCGCAACGAATGCCACACTTTTGCACGCCTACGGTCGTTCACGCGAACCCCCTCGGGTGCGAAGAAACGACCACCAGCAGTCCAGGTTGACGCGGGCCCGTCCTGTGCGCCCGCATGGGCTGGAGCAAGCAAGTCAGCAGACATCAGCAACTGACCTGGAAACAAACAACGGAGAGTCCAAGAGTGCCTACGATTCAGCAGCTGGTCCGCAAGGGCCGCTCACCGAAGGTTGTCAATACCAAGGCCCCGGCCTTGCAGGGCAACCCCATGCGCCGTGGCGTGTGCACCCGTGTGTACACCACCACCCCCAAGAAGCCGAACTCCGCCCTGCGTAAGGTCGCCCGCGTCCGCCTGAACGGTGGCATCGAGGTCACCGCGTACATCCCGGGCGAGGGTCACAACCTGCAGGAGCACTCCATCGTGCTCGTGCGCGGTGGCCGCGTGAAGGACCTGCCGGGTGTCCGCTACAAGATCGTCCGCGGCGCCCTCGACACCCAGGGTGTCAAGGGTCGCGGCCAGGCCCGCAGCCGCTACGGCGCGAAGAAGGAGAAGAAGTAATGCCACGTAAGGGCCCCGCGCCGAAGCGCCCCCTCGTCGTAGACCCGGTCTACGGCTCCCCGCTGGTCACCCAGCTCATCAACAAGGTGCTCGTGGACGGCAAGAAGTCCACCGCCGAGCACATCGTCTACGGCGCCCTCGAGGGCACCCGCGAGAAGAGCGGCACCGATCCGGTGACCACCCTCAAGAAGGCCATGGACAACGTCCGCCCGGCCCTCGAGGTCAAGTCCCGCCGTGTCGGCGGCGCCACCTACCAGGTGCCGATCGAGGTCAAGCCCGGCCGCGCCACCGCCCTGGCGCTGCGCTGGCTCGTCGGCTACTCCAAGGCCCGCCGCGAGAAGACGATGACCGAGCGTCTGCTCAACGAGATCCTGGACGCCTCCAACGGCCTCGGTGCCGCGGTGAAGCGCCGCGAGGACACGCACAAGATGGCCGAGTCCAACAAGGCGTTCGCCCACTACCGCTGGTGACCCACGGAGGCCCGGAGGCCGTTGTCTAGGCTTCCGGGCACCGTGCCGCTATCCGACTGGAACCACCCACCCAAACCTTAGGGAGACACCGTGGCACAGGACGTGCTGACCGACCTCAAAAAGGTCCGCAACATCGGCATCATGGCGCATATCGATGCCGGCAAGACCACCACTACCGAGCGCATCCTGTTCTACACGGGCGTCAACCACAAGCTGGGCGAGACCCACGACGGCGCGTCCACCACCGACTGGATGGAGCAGGAGAAGGAACGCGGCATCACCATCACCTCCGCCGCGGTGACCTGCTTCTGGGACGACAACCAGATCAACATCATCGACACCCCGGGGCACGTGGACTTCACCGTCGAGGTGGAGCGGTCCCTGCGCGTGCTCGATGGCGCCGTCGCCGTCTTCGACGGCAAGGAAGGCGTGGAGCCGCAGTCCGAGACCGTGTGGCGCCAGGCGGACAAGTACAACGTCCCCCGCATCTGCTTCGTCAACAAGATGGACAAGCTGGGCGCGGACTTCTACTACACCGTGGACACCATCGTCTCCCGTCTCGGCGCCAAGCCGGTCGTGATGCAGTTGCCGATCGGTGCTGAGAACGACTTCGTCGGCGTCGTGGACCTCGTGACCATGAAGGCCTTCGTCTGGGAGGGCGACTCCAAGGGTGACGTCACCATGGGTGCCGCCTACGAGATCAAGGACATCCCGGCCGACCTGGTGGAGAAGGCCGAGAAGTACCGCGCGGACCTCATCGAGGCCGTCGCGGACACCTCCGAAGAGCTGATGGAGAAGTACCTCGAGGGCGAGGAGATCACCAACGAGGAGATCGTCGCCGGCGTGCGTCACCTGACGATCAACGCCCTGGCCTACCCGGTGTTCTGTGGTTCTGCCTTCAAGAACCGCGGTGTGCAGCCGATGCTGGACGCCGTGGTCTCCTACCTGCCGAACCCCATGGACGCCGGTGCCATCAACGGCCTCGACGTCCGGGACGAGGAGAAGGTGCTCACCCGCGAGCCCTCGAAGGACGAGCCGTTCTCGGCCCTGGCCTTCAAGATCGCGGCCCACCCGTTCTTCGGCCAGCTGACCTTCATCCGCGCCTACTCGGGCAGCCTGAAGCCGGGCGACCAGATCCTGAACTCCACCAAGGGGAAGAAGGAGCGCATCGGCAAGCTGTTCCAGATGCACGCCAACAAGGAGAACCCGGTCGAGGAGGTCGTGGCGGGGCACATCTACGCCGTGATCGGCCTCAAGGACACCACCACGGGTGACACCCTGTGCGCCGTGAACGCACCGATCATCCTCGAGTCCATGTCCTTCCCGGAGCCCGTGATCTCCGTGGCGATCGAGCCGAAGACCAAGGGTGACCAGGAGAAGCTCTCCACCGCCATCCAGAAGCTCGTCGCCGAAGACCCCACGTTCACCGTGAACCTGGACGAGGAGACCGGCCAGACCGTCATCGGCGGCATGGGCGAGCTCCACCTGGACGTGTTCGTGGACCGTATGCGCCGCGAGTTCAAGGTCGAGGCCAACGTGGGCAAGCCCCAGGTGGCCTACCGCGAGACCATCAAGAAGAAGGTCGACAAGATCGACTACACGCACAAGAAGCAGACCGGTGGTTCCGGTCAGTTCGCCAAGGTGCAGATGTCCTTTGAGCCGCTGGACACCTCGGACGGCGAGTTCTACGAGTTCGTCAATGCCGTCACCGGCGGCCGCATCCCGCGCGAGTACATCCCGTCCGTGGACGCCGGCATCCAGGACGCCATGCAGTTCGGCATCCTGGCCGGCTACCCCATGGTCGGCGTGAAGGCGACCCTCCTGGACGGCGCGTACCACGACGTCGACTCCTCGGAGATGGCGTTCAAGCTCGCCGGCTCCATGGTGTACAAGGAAGGCATGCGCCGGGCCAACCCGGTCATCCTCGAGCCGCTGATGGCCGTGGAGGTCCGCACGCCGGAGGAGTACATGGGAGACGTCATCGGTGACCTGAACTCCCGCCGTGGGCAGATCCAGTCCATGGAGGATGCCCAGGGCGTCAAGGTCATCAAGTCCAGCGTCCCGCTGTCCGAGATGTTCGGTTACATCGGTGACCTGCGGTCCAAGACCCAAGGCCGTGCCGTGTACTCGATGACGTTCGACTCCTACGCCGAGGTCCCCAAGGCCGTGGCCGAGGAGATCATTCAGAAGAACAGCGGCGAATAGCCCGCTGTTCACACCCTCAACGTGTCCGCCACCATGGCGGGGCCTTCAGAAGAAGAGGCCCCACCATTGGAACGGACAGGTGGCCCGCCCGCATTCCGGAGGGCGTCTCCACCACAGGACGGAAGGTCGGTCCGCGTCATATGGCGGTCCGGGTGGCCTGATCTAAGGACCGGTCCTGACCCAATCCGGAGAATTATCACCAGCAGACAGATCGAAGTAGACTTTCCCAAGTTGTCAGCACGCCACCCGCGGCTGAGAAGTCTCTTCAGATAAACGTTCTAGGAGGAACCTGTGTCGAAGGCAAAATTCGAGCGCTCGAAGCCGCACGTCAACGTCGGTACCATCGGCCACGTTGACCACGGCAAGACCACGCTCACCGCGGCCATCTCGAAGGTCCTGTACGACAAGTACCCGGACCTCAACGAGGCCCGCGACTTCGCGACCATTGACTCGGCGCCGGAAGAGCGCCAGCGTGGCATCACCATCAACATCTCCCACGTGGAGTACCAGACGGAGAAGCGTCACTACGCCCACGTCGACGCCCCGGGTCACGCTGACTACATCAAGAACATGATCACCGGTGCTGCCCAGATGGACGGTGCCATCCTGGTGGTCGCCGCCACCGACGGCCCGATGGCCCAGACCCGCGAGCACGTGCTGCTGGCCCGCCAGGTCGGCGTTCCGGCACTGCTGGTCGCGCTGAACAAGTCGGACATGGTCGAGGACGAGGAGCTCCTGGAGCTCGTCGAGATGGAGGTCCGCGAGCTGCTGTCCTCGCAGGAGTTCGACGGCGACGAGGCCCCGGTCATCCGCACCTCCGGCCTGAAGGCCCTCGAAGGCGACCCCAAGTGGGTCAAGTCCGTTGAGGACCTGATGGACGCTGTGGACTCCTTCATCCCGGATCCGGTCCGCGACAAGGACAAGCCGTTCCTGATGCCGATCGAGGACGTCTTCACCATCACCGGCCGCGGCACCGTCGTGACCGGCCGCGCCGAGCGCGGCACCCTGAAGATCAACTCCGAGGTCGAGATCGTGGGCATCCGCGATATGCAGAAGACCACGGTCACCGGTATCGAGATGTTCCACAAGCAGCTCGACGAGGCCTGGGCCGGCGAGAACTGTGGCCTGCTGCTTCGCGGTCTGAAGCGCGAGGACGTGGAGCGCGGCCAGGTCGTTGTGGCCCCGGGTTCCATCACCCCGCACACCGACTTCGAGGGCAACGTCTACATCCTGTCCAAGGATGAGGGCGGGCGTCACAACCCGTTCTACTCGAACTACCGCCCGCAGTTCTACTTCCGCACGACCGACGTCACCGGCGTCATCACGCTGCCGGAAGGCACCGAGATGGTCATGCCGGGCGACACCACCGAGATGACGGTCGCGCTGATCCAGCCGATCGCCATGGAGGACGGCCTCGGCTTCGCCATCCGCGAGGGTGGCCGCACCGTGGGCTCCGGCCGCGTCACCAAGATCATCAAGTGATCTGAGGCGTCACACCTCGACAACCCCTTCGGCTTCGGCCGGAGGGGTTGTTGCGTTCACGGGACGGACACCTGTGGACAAGGCGCTGGCTGGTCTCGGGAACCCCGTACGCTGACGCTGTGGGAATAGTCATAGCGCTTGTGCTCGGTCTGGTCATCGGTGGGCTCCTCGGCCGGGTCTACGGTCGGCGTACACGCCGATCTGAGGTGGAGGGGCCTGCAACGGCGCGCGGTGAGTTGGCCCGCGCGTGGCAGGAAGGGTACGACGCCGGCTCGCGCACCTCTGCAATGCTCGTCAGCCCCGCGCCCATCACCTCTGCGCCCATCGCCTCTGCGCCCGCCAGCCCTGCGCCCGCCAGCCCTGCGCCCGCCAGCCCTGCGCTGGCCGAGCCCGTGCCCGTCAGCCAGGGGCCCCTGCAACAACCCTTCGCGCCGCCCACGTCGGCTGTGGCGCCCTCACAGGCCGCGCCCTCACTGTCGGCGCCGCCCGCCGTCCGGTCAGCAGCCCCGCCCCTGCCGGTGATGCCTGCCATGCCGGTGATGCCCGCCGCATCGGAGGAGGAGCAGGCCGAGGCCAAGGATCGGCGCGACCGCCGGAACGTCAACATCACCCTGTACACGGCGTGCCTGTTGCTGGTGGCGGCAGCGTCGCTGTTCATCGGCGCCGCATTGCCGGCGACGGCCAGGCTCGCGGGACTGGCCGTCGTCGTGAGCCTGTTCTACGCCGGGGGACTGATGGTCCATGCGGTGAGCCGGACACTCCGACCGGCAGCCACGGCCTTCGCCGGCACGGGGCTGGCCCTGCTGCCGGTGGCGGGAGTGGCCCTGGACCTGCTCGTGGTGCATCGGCCGGAGGTCTCGTGGCTGATCACCTCCGTGGTGGGAACGATCATGATGGTCGTGGCCGCCGTGCGACTGGACAGCCGTGTGGTGGCCTACCTGACCGTGCCGTTCCTGCTCTCCACCGTGATGGCCTCCGGTGCCGCGGTACAGCAGGGCATGGTCTGGGCACTGATCGCCTCGATCGGGCTGGCGGTGCTGATGGCCTGGTGGTCCGTGGACGCGGAGGACCGGAACCTGTGGATGCCCCCGGCCTACCGTGAGGCGACGGCCCGGACCCACCAGTGGATCGTGCCGGGCGCGGTGGCAGCGGGACTGTTCCTGGGCGTGTGGATCGAGCCGGTGCAGATGCTCCTGCTGCTGCTCGCCGCGTGCGCCTACTACGCGACGGTGGCGGTCATCGGCCCGCCGCGGTACCGGCTGGCCTCTGCCTATGCGGTCCGCGGCGGGCTTCTACTGGCGCTGCTCGCGTGGGCGGCCATGCTGGAATGGCCCGTCTCCGTGACGCTGACCTTCCTCGTGGTGTACCTGTGCCTGCAGATCCCGCTGGTGCGGTGGGGGAGGGACGGCGGGGGATACCTGCCCGCGGGTACCGCGGCCCTGATCGACCACGGCATCAGCTGGATCCTGGCGGCGTCGACCGCGCTGGCCGCGCAGATTTGGGTGGCGAGCCTGGCCTGGTCCGGGCTCCGCGGCACCCAGAGTGCTGGGAGTGGCGACGGTGCCGTGCTCGAGCTGGCGCCGGGTCTCGGCTGGGCGGCCGTGATCGTGGTGGTCACCACGGCCTTGTACTCCCTGATCTTCCTCCGCACCATCCCCGCGACGGAGGTCGCGCCGCTGGTCTGGCAGGCCGCGACCCCGCTGTCCGCCGTGCCGCTGCTCGTCCACGCCGCAGCGGCTGGCGTGCCGGAGCGCGCGTGGAACCTGGAGATTGTCCTGGTGGTGACCCTGGTGATGGAGGCCCTGATCCTGGTGCAGCTGACGCGCGATGGCCACCGGCACCGGCTCGACGCCCGGATCGCACCCCATGCGATGGCAGCCGGCGCGGTGGCTCTGGTCTACCTCCTTACCGACCGGATGGCGGAGCGCTGGGCAGAGGGCGGGGCAGAAGGGTGGGCAGAGGGCTCGACCGCTCTGGTGGTCACCGCCCTGGCCGCCCTGGTCTGGGCCACCGTCACAGCACTCCACCGGGGGACACTCAGCGGTTCGTCCGGGCTCGGCCTGCCGGTGGGCGTATGGTCCGGCGCCAGCCTGCTGGCGGTCCTCCTGCTGCTCGGGGTGGAGATGTCTGGCGGAGTGGACCTGCTGGGCTGGTACGGAGTCGCCGTGGTGACCGGTGCTGTCGCCCTGTGGTGGCTGGCCCGGGGCCTTCGGGCGGAGGTGGAGCAGCGGGTGGACACGGCCCGGCTGGTCATCCTGGGCATCGGAGCCCTGAGCCTGATCGTCGCCACGGTGCGGTTCGCCGGGGCCACCGGATCCGCCTCCGGGATCTGGTCTTGGCATGTGGTCATCGCGCTGGGACTGCTGACGGGCTGGCTGGTGACGGTCGCCGTCGTGACGACGGACCGGCTCCCGGACGGGGTGCGGACCGCCGTGCTCCTGACCGGTCAGGCAACCTCGGCGATGCTGGTCTCCACGGTGACCGACCGCCTGGGTGGGGACGGATCCGCCGCTCGGGCCGCCGCCGCAGCGGCCCTGGTCTGCGGGGTGGCCCTGCGCCAACGCTTCGCGCGGCGGCTTCCGGGCGCTGATGACGCCTCCGGTGCTGCCGGCGGTATGCACGGCAGAGTCGCCTCGTGGCTCGTGACGGGTGCCGTGGCCCTGCTGTGGCTCATCGAACTCGGGACCGGCGGCGACCGTGCCGCCCTGATGGTCGTGGCGGTGGCCCTGATCGCCGCCGGGCTGGTCCTGCGAGCCGCCCGAGGAGGCCATTGGGCCGTACTGGCCGGAGGCCCCGCCCTCGTGGTGGCGGCCTCGCCATGGTTCGGATTGACCGGCGGTTGGCTCCCGGACGCCTTGTTCCCGACGTCGGCCGCGGTCGCCCTGCTGCTGCTCCTCGCCTTGGCCGTGGCCGCCGCGGAGATCGCGACGGCGGTGCGAGGTCCGGCTGCCGGTGTGGTCACTGGTCAGGATGTAGGACGGGCATCAGGTGAGGTGCCGTGGTGGGCTGACCTCACGGTGTTTCGGCTGGTGGCCACCGCCGCCCTCGGGGTGGCATCGCTGGTGCTCGGTCTCACCGGAGACGTGGACGGCACCCCGCATGCCGGCGCCCTGGCCATGACCATGGCTGCAGGTGGCCTGGTGGGGTATGTCTTCGCGCGGACTCGGGGAATTGCCTGGCTGGTCATCGGCACGGTGGTGGGTGTCCCGTCGGCCGTGTGGCTCCTGACCATGTGGTGGCAGGACCGCGGGTTGTGGTTCCCGGACGGGGACTGGCGTGCCGTGGGCAGCGGCCTGGTGGCCCTGGCGGTTCTGGGATGGTGGGCCGTCCTGGACGCCCGGGGAGATCGGAGGGCTCGGGAGGGTGCTGGCTCCCGTGCGCGGGCCGCGATCCTCTGGCAGGGTGGGCTGGTGGTGGTGCTGATCACCGCACTGGCTACCGTGCTCGACGTCGGGCTGCGCGCCGGCATGCCGGAGGATGCAGCCGTCTGGACCAGCCTCGCGGCCGCCGTGATGGCCCTCTGGCTCACCGTGGACGCGTGGGGACGGACCCTGCTATGGCCCGGGTCCCCGGCGGCCTGGGTGCTGAACGGCAGGGACGCTGCTGTGGTGCTGACCTGGGCTGCAGTGTCCCGGGCCTGGTGGCAGACGGCGATCGTGGACGATCCGGGCCGGGCCGGCTGGTGGAACGTCCAGCTGCTGGTCGTCGTGCTGGTGGGGCTGGGGTACTGGCATCTGCTGCACCGGCCGAATCATGGGACAGCTGGTGAGGAATCGGGCGAGGCATCGGGTGAGGACGCTGGCGAGGTGATGGGTGGCCAGGTGGGTGACGTGGCCGACGAGACAACCTCCCGCCGGCCCCTGTGGTGTTTCCTGGCAGCAGCGCTGGTCTTCACGCTGGCCGCGACCTACGTGTTGGCCAATGGAACGGCCGGTATGCAGCTCACCGTGCTTATCGGCTTCGCGCTCCTGGTGGTCCTCGGCCTGACCCGCCGTGAACAGATGCTCACCTGGTGGGGTGCGGGCGGTGTGGCACTCTCGGTGCTCTGGTATCTGCGCGGCTACACCTACATCTACCTGGCCCTGCTGGGACTCGTGCTGATCGTCCTGGCGGTGCGACAGCTGCGCCGACACCAATCGCGGCAGGTGGCAGGACAAGAGATGGCCGATGAGCAGTCTGCCGACGAGCGGCACGCCGATCAAGGGTCGGCCGGTGAGCGGTGAGCGGCGACCGGTGACCCGGGAAGCGGTGAACGGCACGCGGGGGACCGGTAGGCTGGGCCCATGGAATTTCTCATTGCCCTCGTGGTCATCGCGGCGGTGGTCTACGCGATCGTGCGGTTGCGCAAGACCTTCCGCAGCGAGATCGGCCGTGCCAAGCGCATCAAGCGCGCGAACGACTCCGACCGTTGAGCTCCATGAGCCCTCAGAGCAACAACGCCGAGCCCCGCGCGGATACCGCGACTCCCGGTACGTCGAGTGCTGGAGCACCGGCCGCCGGTCTCGACCGCGGGACCCTGATGCCCGGGCCCCGAGCCCTGTACCGGTTCTTCGCCACGGCGGAGATGGGCACCTGGGCCCTGCTGATCCTGGCCATGATCCTGAAGTACTCCGGTACCACCGACGCGTTGATGACGGTGGGCGGAGGACTGCACGGCTTCGTTTTCCTCTGCTACTGCGTGGTCAGCGTGGGCGTCTGGGTCAACCAGCGGTGGACTGCCGGTCGGGGTGCGGCCGCCGTGCTCCTGGCCGTGGTGCCCTTCGCCACCCTGCCGTTCGAGCATTCGCTGGCCAAGCGCGGTGAGCCGGACGCCACCTGGCGCCTGGTGGACGGGCGGAGTCCGCGGCCGGCCGGGTTCTGGGAGTCGCTGGAAGCCTGGGTCCTGCGTCACGTGATCCTGGCCGCGGTACTGGTGGTGGCCGCCGTCGCGGTGGTGTTCTCCCTGCTGTTGCTCGCGGGACCGCCGGGAGAATGGTTCAGCTGAACTGGTGCTGAGCTGGTGCTGAGCTGGTTCTGGAGCTGGCTCAGCGGCCGTCCAGGGCCGGAACTGCGCCGATCCTGCGCCGAAATAGAGCGTGCACCGCGGGTGAATTCGCGCCTGCGGCATGGATCTGTCATACTGGATCAGTTGCTCAAGCACTTGGGCGTGTGTGGAGCTGTGTCGCGGATGTTCTCCGGGGCCAACCACTCCGCCGTTCAAGACCAAATACAACACATAATCCCCATCAGGATCAGGCGGTCCTGTGATCTGCTGTGTCTCTGGCATGGTGAATGCCTGCGGAGCAGATCGCGACACGCCCGACCGCGTGGGTCGATGCCCCGGCAGGGCGAGGAACCCGGACTATCCGGATTCGGTCTGCGTGGGTGGATAAAGAAGCGCGGGACCGGTTCACCGGGCCCGTTGCGAACAGGGACAGGTACGGACAACAAGTACGAAAGAGGCATGACGCCATGGCGGGACAGAAAATCCGCATCCGGCTGAAGTCGTATGACCACGAGGTCATTGACACTTCGGCTCGGAAGATCGTCGACACGGTCACGCGCGCAGGAGCAACGGTGGTGGGCCCCGTGCCGCTGCCGACTGAGAAGAACGTGTACGTCGTGATCCGCTCTCCCCACAAGTACAAGGACAGCCGCGAGCACTTTGAGATGCGCACGCACAAGCGGCTGATCGACATCATCGATCCGACGCCGAAGGCCGTTGACTCGCTCATGCGTCTCGACCTGCCGGCCGACGTCAACATCGAAATCAAGCTCTGAGAGGGAGGTGCTGAGAAACTATGACCATCATGCGTAATGTCAAGGGCCTGTTGGGCACGAAGCTCGGCATGACCCAGGTCTGGGATGCAGACAACAAGCTCATCCCCGTCACTGTCGTCCAAGCCGAATCCAACGTCGTGACCCAGCTGCGGAACGCGGAAGCCAATGGCTACTCCGCCGTGCAGATCGCCTACGGGGCGATCGATCCGCGCAAGGTCACCAAGCCGCTCGCCGGCCACTTCGAGGCCGCAGGGGTCACCCCGCGCCGCCACGTGGTCGAGCTGCGGACCGCTGACTCCGCCGAGTACACGCTCGGACAGGATCTCACCGTGGAGGTCTTCGAGGCCGGCCAGAAGGTCGACGTCATCGGGACCACCAAGGGCAAGGGCTTCGCCGGTGTTATGAAGCGTCACGGCTTCGCCGGCGTCAGCGCCTCCCACGGCGCCCACAAGAACCACCGCAAGCCGGGTTCCGTCGGTGGCGCCTCCACCCCGGGCCGCGTCTTCAAGGGCCAGAAGTTGCCTGGCCGCATGGGCGCCGTCCGCCAGACCACCCAGAACCTCACGCTCCACGGCATCGACGTGGAGAAGAACCTGCTGCTGATCAAGGGCGCCGTCCCGGGTCCTCGCGGCCGGGTCGTCCTGGTTCGCACCGCAGTGAAGGGAGCATGAGCAGATGGCTACCGAATCTAACGCAGCCAACACCGCTTCGGTCGTCGCCGTGGATCTCCCCGCCGAGATCTTCGACGTCCAGTCCAACGTGCCGTTGATGCACCAGGTCGTGGTGGCCCAGCTGGCCGCCGCCCGCCAGGGCACGCACAAGGTCAAGCGTCGGGGCGAGGTCTCCGGCGCCGGCCGCAAGCCGTTCAAGCAGAAGGGCACCGGCCGCGCCCGTCAGGGTTCGATCCGCGCTCCGCAGATGACCGGTGGCGGTGTGGTCCACGGCCCCGAGCCGCGCGACTACTCCCAGCGCACCCCCAAGAAGATGAAGGCCGCCGCACTGCGTGGCGCCCTCTCCGACCGGGCCCGTAACGACCGCGTCCACGTGATCGAGGAACTGGTTGCGGCCGGAACCCCGAACACCAAGGCGGCCAAGTCCGCTCTGGCATCGCTGACCACAGGCCGTAAGAACATCCTGCTGGTCATCGAGCGTGCCGACGACGCCGCGGCGCTGAGCGCCCGCAACCTGGAGTCGGTGCACACCCTGTACTTCGACCAGCTGAACACGTACGACGTGCTGGTCAGCGATGACGTGGTCTTCACCCGCGCCGCCTATGAGGGCTTCGTGGCCCAGGCAGCCGCGAAGGCCAGCGCACAGAAGGAGGATGCCAAGTGAGCGGCTCCATCAACAAGAACCCCCGCGACGTGGTCATTGCCCCGGTCGTGTCGGAAAAGAGCTACGGCCTGATCGATGAGGGTAAGTACACCTTCCTGGTCGACCCGCGCTCCAACAAGACCGAGATCAAGCAGGCGGTGGAGTCCATCTTCTCCGTCAAGGTTGACTCGATCAATACCCTGAATCGTGCCGGCAAGCGTAAGCGCACCAAGTTCGGTTGGGGCTCTCGCAAGAGCACCAAGCGAGCGGTCGTAACGCTCAAAGAGGGCACGATTGACATCTTCGGAGGTCCGCTCGCCTGAGGCGTAGCGGAGACCACTTAATCGAGGAACTGACACATGGCTATCCGTAAATACAAGCCGACCACCCCGGGCCTTCGCGGCTCGTCCGTGGCCGACTTCGCAGAAATCACCCGGACCACCCCGGAGAAGTCGCTGCTCCGTCCGCTCACCAAGAGCGGCGGACGCAACAACTCCGGCAAGATCACCACCCGCCACAAGGGCGGCGGTCACAAGCGCCAGTACCGAGTCATCGACTTCCGTCGTCATGACAAGGACGGCGTTCCCGCCAAGGTCGCTCACATCGAGTACGACCCGAACCGGACCGCTCGCATCGCCCTGCTCCACTACGTGGACGGCACCAAGCGCTACATCCTGGCCCCGGCCAAGCTGAACCAGGGTGACATGGTTGAGGCCGGCGCCACCGCGGACATCAAGCCCGGCAACAACCTGCCGCTGCGCAACATGCCCCTCGGCACCGTCATCCACGCCGTGGAACTTCGTCCCGGCGGCGGTGCCAAGTTGGCCCGCTCCGCCGGTTCGTCCATCCAGCTGGTGGCTCGCGAGGGCAAGTACGCCCAGCTGCGTCTGCCCTCCGGCGAGATCCGCAACGTCGATGTGCGCTGCCGCGCCACCGTCGGCGAGGTCGGCAACGCCGAGCAGTCGAACATCAACTGGGGCAAGGCCGGCCGCATGCGGTGGAAGGGCGTTCGCCCGACCGTCCGCGGCGTGGTCATGAACCCCGTCGACCACCCCCACGGTGGTGGCGAGGGCAAGACCTCCGGTGGTCGTCACCCGGTCAACCCCAATGGCAAGCTAGAGGGCCGCACCCGCCGCCCCAACAAGGAAAGCGACAAGCTCATCGTGCGCCGTCGCCGTTCCGGCAAGAACAAGCGATAGGAGCGGAGGAGACATGCCACGCAGCCTGAAGAAGGGTCCCTTCGTCGACCAGCACCTCTACCTCAAGGTGGATGCTGAGAACGAAAAGGGCACGAAGAACGTCATCAAGACCTGGTCCCGCCGGTCCATGATCATCCCCGACATGCTCGGCCACACGATCGCGGTGCACGACGGGCGTAAGCACGTCCCGGTGTTCATCACCGAGTCGATGGTCGGGCACAAGCTCGGCGAGTTTGCCCAGACGCGGACCTACCGCGGTCACGTGAAAGACGACCGGAAGGGCAAGCGCCGCTGACGCGGGGCTTGACCGTCCGAGAACTCGAAAGAAGGAAAGCAATGGAAGCCAAGGCAATTGCGCGCCACCTGCGTGTAACGCCGATGAAGGCCCGGCGCGTCGTCAACCTTGTCCGTGGCAGGCAGGCGAACGAAGCGCTGGCCATCCTGAAGTTCGCCCAGCAGGGCGCTTCGGAGCCGGTATACAAGCTGGTCGCCTCCGCGGTGGCCAACGCCCGGGTCAAGGCCGACCGTGAGGGTCTGGCGTTCAACGAGGACGCCCTGTTCATCACCGAGGCCTTCGTCGACGAAGGACCGACCATGAAGCGATTCCAGCCGCGTGCCCAGGGCCGCGCCGGACGCATCAACAAGCGCACCAGCCACGTGACCGTGGTCGTTGCCACCGAGGAAGAGAAGGGGAAGTAGCCCATGGGTCAGAAGATCAACCCGAACGGTTTCCGCCTCGGCATCACCACCGACCATGTCTCGCACTGGTTCGCTGACTCCAGCAAGGAAGGCCAGCGGTACAAGGACTTCCTGAAGGAAGACATCAAGATCCGCGAGCTGATGACGCACGGTATGGAGCGTGCCGGCATCTCGAAGGTGGAGATCGAGCGGACCCGTGACCGTGTGCGGGTGGACATCCACACCGCACGTCCCGGCATCGTCATCGGTCGCCGTGGCGCCGAAGCCGACCGCATCCGCGGTGAGCTCGAGAAGCTCACCGCCAAGCAGATCCAGCTGAACATCCTCGAGGTCAAGAACCCCGAGGTGGACGCCCAGCTGGTCGCCCAGGGTGTGGCCGAGCAGCTCGCCTCTCGCGTGGCCTTCCGTCGGGCCATGAAGAAGGCCATCCAGTCCGCCACCCGTGCCGGTGCTCAGGGCATCCGTATCCAGTGCGCCGGTCGCCTGGGTGGCGCTGAGATGTCCCGCTCGGAGTTCTACCGCGAAGGCCGTGTGCCGCTGCACACCCTGCGCGCGAACATCGATTTCGGCAAGTTCGAAGCCAAGACCACCTTCGGCCGCATCGGCGTGAAGGTCTGGATCTACAAGGGCGACCTGACGGCCAAGGAATTGGCCGCCAAGGAAGCTGCTGCACCGTCCGGCCGTGGTGGCCGCGGTGGCGACCGCCGTGGCCCTGGTGGCCCCGGTGGTGGCGACCGCCGTCGTCGCCCCGAGCGCGCTCCGCGTCAGGACTCGGCTGCTGCAGGCACCTCTGCGCCCGCTGAAGGAGGCAATGCCTGATGTTGATTCCCCGTCGAGTCAAGCACCGCAAGCAGCACCACCCGAAGCGTTCGGGGATGGCGAAGGGCGGCACCACCGTCACCTTCGGCGAGTGGGGCATCCAGGCCATGACTCCGGCCTATGTCACCAACCGTCAGATCGAGTCCGCCCGTATTGCCATGACGCGCTACATCAAGCGTGGCGGCAACGTGTGGATCAACATCTACCCCGACCGTCCGATCACCAAGAAGCCTGCCGAGACCCGCATGGGTTCCGGTAAGGGTTCCCCCGAGTGGTGGGTCGCCAACGTCAAGCCGGGTCGTGTGCTCTTCGAGCTCTCCGGCGTCAGCGAGGACGTGGCCCGCGAGGCGCTGCGACTGGCTATGCACAAGCTGCCGTTGAAGGCACGTATCGTCCGCCGAGAGGGTGGTGAGTGATCATGGCTACCGGTTCGAAGGAACTGAACGTCGAGGCCCTGGATGGCCTGGACAACGCCCGTCTGGCCGAGGAGCTCAAGCGCTCCAAGGAGGAACTGTTCAACCTCCGTTTCCAGTCGGCCACCGGCCAGCTGGACAACCATGGCCGGTTGAAGACCGTCAAGCGTGACATCGCACGGATCTACACGATCCTGCGGGAGCGCGAGCTCGGTCTCCGCGAGGACGTCGAGGCTCCGGCCGAGGACGTCAAGGCTGACAAGAAGGCCAAGAAGGCTGCCAAGTCCGCCGACACCGAGAACACCGAGAAGACCGAGGAGGAGGCCAAGTGACTGAGAACGCCAACGCATCCGTGAACGACGACGCCACTGCAGCCGCTGCCGCCGGTACTGCCGGTGAGACCGAGCGTAACGACCGCAAGTCCGTGCGCGGCATCGTCGTGTCGGACAAGATGGACAAGACCATCGTGGTGCAGGTCCAGGACCTGAAGAAGCACGCCCTGTACGGCAAGGTGCTGCGGACCTCCAAGAAGCTGAAGGCCCACGACGAGGAGAACTCGGCCGGCATCGGCGACCGCGTGGTCCTCTCCGAGACCCGTCCGGTCTCCGCCACCAAGCGGTGGCGCCTGGTCGAGATCACCGAGCGCGCCAAGTAGTCTGCGCTCCGCCTCAGATCTCGGGTCCAACAACCCAGCACGACGTCGGCCGGTCACCTTCCCTGCGGAAGGGGCCGGCCGTCGTCGTCCCCGGGTTGATCTCCGGTTGAGGGGCAGCTCGAGTTGAGGGACAACCAGTGTGGATTAACCCCCGTGGCGCGGATGCGCTAGGATAGAGTGTCTGTGCGCCCTTGTTGGCGGGACCATCCATCCCGCGCGCCGAGGGTTTCGCAAAACTTCTCGATCAGCCGCCTCGGCCCTGCCCTGCGGATTGACGGTTGTTGCAGCGCCGGTTCCTGTCTGACAGGGGGACCGGAAGGCTCTGCAGCCGGCTCTCTCGCCATGGGGGAGGGGTAAGCGGCCCGGGAACATCAAAATATCCGTTCCGCAAGGCTCGCCCGGCTTCGGGGGAGAACCAGCGCGACGACAGGAGTTATGAGTGATTCAGCAGGAGTCGCGGCTTAAGATCGCTGACAACACCGGTGCCAAGGAAATCTTGACCATCCGTGTTCTCGGTGGATCTGGACGCCGCTATGCAGGTATTGGCGACACCATCGTCGCCACCGTGAAGGACGCCATCCCTGGCGGCAACGTCAAGAAGGGCGACGTCGTCAAGGCTGTCATCGTGCGGACCAAGAAGGAGCGTCGGCGTCCCGATGGTTCCTACATCAAGTTCGACGAGAACGCCGCCGTCATCCTCAAGACCGACGGCGAGCCGCGAGGCACCCGCATCTTCGGCCCCGTGGGTCGCGAGCTGCGTGACAAGAAGTTCATGAAGATCGTGTCACTGGCACCGGAGGTGATCTGACCACTATGGCAAAGATCAAGAAGGACGATCTCGTCCAGATCATCGCCGGCAAGGACAAGGGCAAGCAGGGCAAGGTCCTGCGGGTCTTCCCGTCCCGTGACCGCGTGTTGGTGGAGGGCGTCAACCGCGTCACCAAGCACCTGCGCGCCGGCCAGAACAACAACGGATCCACCGAAGGCGGCCTGCAGGTCGTCGAGGCACCCGTGCACGTGTCCAACGTGGCGGTTGTGGATCCCGAGACCAAGAAGCCGACCCGCGTGGGTTACCGCTTCGAGACCGTTGAGAAGAACGGCGAGTCGAAGACCGTCAAGGTCCGCTTCGCCAAGGCTTCCGGAAAGGTGCTGTGATGACTGAGACCACTGAAGCAGCAGCAACCCCTGCGGAAGCCCCGATCACGGTGCGCCCGCGTCTGAAGACCAGGTACCGCGAAGAGATTCGCAACACCCTTCAGGAAGAGTTCGGCTACCCCAACACCATGCAGATCCCCGGTCTGGTGAAGGTCGTGGTGAACATGGGCGTCGGCGAGGCCGCCAAGGACTCGAAGATCATCGACGGTGCCATCCGCGATCTGACCCAGATCACGGGTCAGAAGCCGCAGGTGACCAAGGCCCGCAAGTCCATCGCGCAGTTCAAGCTGCGTGAGGGCATGCCGATCGGCACCCACGCGACCCTGCGTGGCGACCGCATGTGGGAGTTCCTGGACCGCCTCGTCACCCTGGCGCTGCCGCGTATCCGTGACTTCCGCGGCCTGTCCCCGAAGCAGTTCGACGGCAACGGCAACTACACCTTCGGTCTGGCTGAGCAGTCGGTCTTCCACGAGATCGACCAGGACAAGATCGACCGCGTGCGCGGCATGGACATCACTGTGGTGACCACCGCCAAGAACGACGACGAAGGCCGTGCCCTGCTCAAGGCGCTCGGTTTCCCGTTCCAGTCGAACGAACCCCAGACCGCCCAGAAGTAAAGATCTACGTTGCAGGTCCCCACCGGTGTAGGCCGAACGGGGAAACCGTAGCGAGGAAGGGCACGAAGCCCACATGACCATGACAGATCCTGTCGCAGATATGTTGACGCGTCTGCGCAATGCCAACTCGGCCTTCCACGACTCCGTGGAAATGCCGTCGTCCAAGCTGAAGATTCGCGTGGCTGACATCCTCAAGAACGAGGGTTACATCGCCGAATACACCGAAGAGGATGCCCCGGTGGGCAAGAAGCTCGTCATCGAGCTGAAGTTCAGTCCTCAGCGTGAGCGGGCCATTGCCGGCCTGCGCCGTATCTCCAAGCCCGGACTGCGCGTCTACGCGAAGTCCACCAACCTCCCGCATGTGCTGGGCGGCCTGGGGATTGCCATCCTGTCCACCTCCTCCGGTCTGCTCACCGACCGTCAGGCAGCCAAGAAGGGCGTGGGTGGGGAAGTCCTCGCCTACGTCTGGTAACGGCGAGTACGGAAGAAAGGTAGAACAGACATGTCACGTATTGGACGTCTTCCGATCACCGTGCCGTCCGGCGTCGAGATCAAGGTCGACGGCGACACTGTTGCCGTCAAGGGCCCCAAGGGCGAGCTGAGCCATGTGATGGCCAGCCCGATCGGGGTCTCGTTCGAGGAGGGCATCATCACGGTGACCCGCCCCGACGACGAGCGCGAATCGCGTTCGCTCCACGGTCTCACCCGCACGCTGATCTCGAACATGATCGTCGGTGTCACCGACGGTTACGAGAAGAAGCTCGAAGTCATCGGCACCGGTTACCGCGTGCTGGCCAAGGGCTCGGACCTCGAGTTCGCGCTCGGCTACTCCCACCCCGTTCCCGTCAAGGCACCTGAAGGCATCTCCTTCGCGGTCGAGGGCAACAAGGTGACCGTGGCCGGCATCGACAAGCAGCGCGTCGGCGAGACCGCTGCCAACATCCGCAAGCTGCGCCGTCCCGACCCGTACAAGGGCAAGGGCGTTCGTTACGCAGGCGAGGTTATTCGCCGCAAGGCCGGAAAGGCAGGTAAGTAATGTCCACGCTGAAAGTGAAGGGCAAGGGGAAGTACGTCTCCCGCACCCGCCGCCACTTGCGCGTCCGCAAGCGGATTTCCGGCACTGCCATCCGTCCCCGCCTGGTGGTCAACCGCTCGGCACGGCACATGTTCGTGCAGCTGGTGGACGACACCCGCGGCGTGACGCTGGCCTCGGCCTCCACCATGGAAGCCGACCTGCGCGCGCTCGAGGGCGACAAGTCCGTCAAGGCCAAGAAGGTCGGCGAGCTGATGGCCGAGCGCGCCAAGGCTGCCGGCATCGAGGCCGTGGTCTTCGACCGTGGCGGCAACAAGTACCACGGCCGTGTGGCCGCCGTCGCTGACGGCGCCCGGGAAGGTGGGCTGAAGCTGTGAGCGAGACGAACACCGAGAGCAACAAGAAGGACACTCAGGTGACCGAAAACACCGAGAACACTGCCGTGGTCGCCGCGTCGGAGACTGCTGGCGGTTCCGCCAGCCAGTCCACCGAGGCTGCTGGCCGGGGCGGCCGTGGCGGCAACGACCGCGGTGGCCGTGGCGGCAGCGGCGGCGGTGGTCGCGGTGGTAATGACCGCGGTGGCCGTGGCGGCAATGACCGTGGTGGCCGTGGCGGTCGCGATGACGACAAGGACAAGTTCCTTGAGCGCGTCGTGGCCATCAACCGCGTGTCCAAGGTCGTGAAGGGCGGACGTCGGTTCTCCTTCACCGCCCTCGTGGTGGTGGGCGACGGCGACGGTATGGTCGGCGTCGGGTACGGCAAGGCCAAGGAAGTTCCGGCAGCCATCCAGAAGGGTGTGGAAGAGGCCAAGAAGTCCTTCTTCCGCGTTCCCCGCGTCGGCACCACCATCCCGCACCTGGTGCAGGGTGAGGATGCCGCCGGTGTGGTGCTCCTGCGTCCGGCGTCCCCGGGTACCGGCGTGATCGCCGGTGGTCCGGTCCGCGCCGTGCTGGAGTGCGCCGGTGTCCACGATGTGCTGTCCAAGTCGATGGGCTCAGCCAACGTGATCAACATCATCCGCGGCACCGTGGCCGCCCTCAAGATGCTGGAGGAGCCGCAGTCCGTGGCAGCCCGTCGTGGCAAGCCCCTGGACGAGGTTGCTCCGCATGCGATGCTCCGCACCATCGAGGAGGATCGCGCCAAGAAGAGCGCAGACAAGGCAGGTGCGGCATCCCGTGGCTAATTTCAGCACCCGGAAGAACGTCGCCGTGAGCGACGCCACTCTGGAAATCACCCAGACCAAGTCCGTCATCGGCGGCAAGCAGAACCACCGGGACACCTTGCGGTCCCTCGGTCTGAAGCGCATCGGCCACACGGTCACCCGCTCAGCCGATGCGGTCACCGTAGGCATGGTCAACACCGTGCCGCACCTGGTGAATGTGGAGGAGATCAACAATGGCTGACGAAATTCAGGACGCCATCAGGGTCCAGGACCTACGTCCGGCCCCCGGCGCCAAGAAGTCCAAGACCCGTGTGGGTCGTGGCCATGGTTCCAAGGGCAAGACGGCAGGCCGCGGTATGAAGGGCACCAAGGCGCGTTACCAGGTGAAGGCCGGCTTCGAAGGCGGCCAGCTGCCGCTGCACATGCGCCTGCCGAAGCTGCGTGGGTTCAAGAACCCGTTCAAGGTCGAGTACCAGGTCGTGAACCTGGACAAGCTGTCGGAGAACTTCTCGACCGGCGGCGATGTGACCGTGGACGCCCTCGTGGACAAGGGCCTGGTCCGCAAGAACCAGCCCGTCAAGGTCCTCGGCACCGGCGAGGTCTCCGTGGCGCTGAACGTGAAGGCCAACGCCTTCTCGTCCTCCGCCATCGAGAAGATCTCGGCTGCCGGCGGATCCACCGAGACCGTCTGATAGTCCTGTGACGGTTTGATGCACCGACGTAGGCCCCCGGGCCGCTGTTCCACGTGGAGTCCATGTGGGGGAGCGGCACGGGGGCCTTCTTCTTTCCGATAGACTCGCTCAGTGGTTCACTGGGCCACCCCTCACTGACCACAACATCAGCTGGCCCCCAGCACAGCAACCCCACCACCAGGAGGACGCTTGTTCAGCGCGATTGCCCGGGTTTTCCGGACGCCCGACCTGCGGCGAAAGATCTGGTTCACCCTCGGGATCGTCGTCATCTACCGGATCGGTGCCTTCGTCCCGACTCCCGGTGTCGACTACGGGACCGTCCAGGTCTGCCTCGACCAGGGCAACACCTCCGGTGGGCTCTACTCCTTCGTGAACATGTTCTCCGGCGGCGCCATGCTGCAGGTGTCCGTCTTCGCGCTCGGCATCATGCCGTACATCACGGCCGCCATCATCGTGCAGTTGCTGCGCGTGGTGATCCCCCGCTTCGAGGAGCTGCAGAAGGAAGGGGCGCAGGGCCAGTCGAAGCTGACCCAGTACACGCGCTACCTCACCGTGGCCCTGGCCCTCTTGAACGCCACCACCATCGTCTCGCTGGCACGCACCGGCGCACTGCTCGGCTGTAACCTGCCGATCGTGCCGGATGACAGCCTGTGGACCATCCTGCTGATGATCATCACCCTGACCTCGGGCACCGTCATGATCATGTGGCTGGGTGAGCTCATCACCGAACGTGGCGTCGGCAACGGCATGTCCCTGCTGATCTTCCTGTCCATCGCCGCCGGCTTCCCGGCCGGTCTGGGACAGATCTGGACCACCCAGGGTTGGCGCGTGTTCGGCATCGTGATGATCGTCGGGCTGCTGACCATCATGGCAGTGGTGTTCGTGGAGGAGTCCCAGCGCCGCGTTCCCGTGCAGTACGCCAAGCGCCAGATCGGCCGACGCACCGTGGGTGGGACCACCACGTACATCCCGATCAAGGTCAACATGGCCGGCGTGATCCCCGTGATCTTCGCGTCCTCGATCATGATGCTCCCGGGCATCCTCATCCAGTTCAACACCCCACAGGACGGCAGCAACCCTCCGGGGTGGATCCTGTTCCTCTCCGAGTACTTCGGCACCGGTTCCCACCCGGTCTACATGGCCATGTTCTTCCTGCTGACGATCGGCTTCACGTACTTCTACGTGACGATCACGTTCAACCCGGTCGAGATCAGCGACAACATGAAGAAATACGGCGGCTTCATCCCGGGCGTCCGCGCAGGTGGGCCCACGGAGAAGTACCTGGAGTACGTCATCAGCCGGATCACCTTCCCCGGTGCCCTGTACCTTGGTGTCTTGGCGATGATCCCGATGATCGCCTTCGTGCTGATCAATGCCGACCAGAACTTCCCGTTCGGTGGCATCTCCATCCTCATCATGGTGGGTGTTGCGCTGCAGACCATCAAGCAGATCAACGCCCAGATGGAGCAGCACAACTACGAGGGCCTGCTGCGGTAGATTCCTGCCACAGCTGGGCGGTGGCTGTCCTGCTCCATCCGCTCCGGCCCCGTCCGCGCGTACCCGATCCCCAGACGTACTCCTGAACAACGAAAAATGCTGATCGACAGTAAGGAATACCTATGACCCGCATGCTGATCATGGGCCCTCCCGGGTCCGGCAAGGGCACTCAGGCTTCCCGCATCGCGGACAAGCTCGGCATCGTGGCTATCTCCACGGGCGATATCTTCCGGTTCAACGTCAAGGAAATGACGGCTCTGGGCAAGGAAGCCAAGAAGTACATGGACAACGGAGACTTCGTCCCGGACGAGGTGACCAACCGGATGGTGGCCGACCGCATCCGACAGTCCGATGCCGAACACGGCTTCCTGCTGGACGGCTACCCGCGCACCGCCGGTCAGGTGGAGGCCCTGGACGGGTTCCTCACCGAGGACGGACAGGCCCTGAACGTGGTCATCGAGCTCACCGTTCCGGATGACGAGCTGGTCACCCGGCTGCTGGGCCGGGCCGAGAGTGAGGGCCGCGCCGATGACACCAAGGAGGTCATCCAGCACCGCCTGGACCTCTACCACGAGCAGACCGCAGCCGTGATCGAGTCCTACGTGGGCCGCGGCATCGTGGCCCGCGTGGACGGCAGCGGTCAGATCGATGACATCACCGAGAGCCTGCTGCAGGCCGTGTACTCCGTGCGCGAACGGACCGGCAACCTGCCGATCGTCGAGCCGGTGGGCGACGGCGACGCCTCGAACCCCGAGTAGCCCCCGCCGGGTCACCCGCCAGACCACCCCTTCCGAGAGAATCGAGCACCGCCACCGATGAGCCGTCGCCAGGTCGAGCTGAAGACCGTCCCGCAGATGCAGACCATGCAGCGCGCGGGGCTCGTCCTACACCGAGCCCTGGACGCGGCGGTGGCGGCCTCGGTCCCGGGCACGACGACGGCCGCGGTAGACGCCGTGTTCGCTTCCGTTCTCGAAGGGGCTGGCGCCACCCCCAACTTCCTCGGGTACTACGGCTATCCCAAGACCATCTGCGCCTCGGTCAACGAGGAGGTGGTCCACGGGATCCCGGGGGAGCGGGTGCTGCAGGTCGGGGACGTGCTCAAGATCGACGGTGGGTGCATCATCGACGGCTGGCACTCTGACTCGGCCCGCACCGTGGTGCTGGGCTCCTCCGCGGCAGGCACTGCTGACCCGGAGGACGAGCGACTGTCCGAGGTCACCCGCCAGGCGATGTGGCGGGGGATCGCGGCGCTGGCCACGGCCAAGTACGTGGGGGACATCGGAGACGCCATCGACGACTTCGTCTCGGCGCAGCCGGGAGCCCCGCTGGGCATCCTGCAGGACTACGTGGGACACGGCATCGGTACGGCCATGCACCAGGCCCCGGACGTGCTCAACTACCGGTCCCGGCACCGCGGGCCCAAGGTCAAGCCGGGCCTGTGCCTGGCGATCGAGCCCATGCTCGTGCGCGGGGAACTGGAGACAGACACCCTCGCGGACGACTGGACCGTGGTCACCCGCGACGGCGCGCGCGCCAGCCAGTGGGAGCACTCCGTCGCCCGGCACCCGGGCGGCATCTGGGTGCTGACCCAGCCGGACGGCGGCGCGGCCGAACTGGCCCCGCTCGGCGTGGTGCCCACCCCCCTCGGTGAGTAGTCGGGTAAGGTCCCCGCTTAATTTCACTTCTGCGTCGTAAACCAGTAACATTGCTTGCTGGTTGTCTCTACGGTGCGCCGTGTTCCCCATGTGTCGCGCCTAACCGGTCAACTGGAAACATCCCCGCCTAGTTTCTGCCGTGCACAGGACGAGTCGTTCGCGACGCTTCCCGGGGCGGCTGGAACCCGGCACGACGTAAGTGGAGGACATGGCTAAGAAGGAAGGTGTCATCGAGGTCGAGGGCACGGTCAGCGAACAGTTGCCGAACGCAATGTTTCGCGTCCGCCTGCAGAACGAGCACGTTGTGCTCGCCACGATCTCGGGAAAGATGCGTCAGCACTACATCCGAATCCTCCCTGAGGACCGGGTTGTGGTCGAACTTAGCCCGTATGACCTCAACCGAGGTCGGATCGTGTACCGCTACAAGTAAACCCATCCACCACTAAACAGCAAGCGCTGGAGGAGGAACCATGAAGGTTCAGCCGAGCGTGAAGCGGATCTGTGAAAAGTGCCAGGTGGTGCGCCGTAAGGGCCGCGTCCTGGTGATCTGCGAGAACCCACGCCACAAGCAGCGCCAGGGCTGATTTCGTCTTTCGACGGGATGCTCTACGCGCAGCACCGGTCCACTGAGCACACCACTCACGGGCCAGGTCCAACCGGACCAAACAGCAGCACAGCCGTGATCCACACCTGAGGATCACGGCAACCCCTGGACGCAGAGGCCGGGGACCCGAACCGCGGCAACGCCGGTTGGCGGATTGAAACGTCCGGAGCTTCGCCGGAACCGCCACCAGGGCACCGCAGGGAAGAGATTCCCGCAGTGAGGGGACGTGCTGGTGCAGACCTTTGCTTCAGAAGAACCAGGAGGACGGCCATATGGCACGTCTAGCAGGCGTCGACATCCCGCGCGAGAAGCGCGTCGTCATCGCTCTTACGTACATCTTCGGTGTGGGCCAGACCCGCTCCGAGCAGGCCCTCGCCGCGACCGGGATCGACCCGGGCACCCGCGTCAAGGATCTGTCCGACGATCAGCTGGTTGCACTGCGCGACTACATCGAGACGAACTTCAAGGTGGAGGGTGACCTGCGCCGCGAGGTGGCAGCCGACATCCGCCGCAAGCTGGAGATCGGTTCCTACGAGGGTGTCCGCCACCGCCGCGGCCTGCCCGTCCGTGGCCAGCGCACCAAGACCAACGCCCGTACCCGTAAGGGCCCGAAGAAGACCGTCGCCGGCCGTAAGAAGTAGGCCACGGCGCTCCCGCGCTGTCAGCTCACTTCCCCGCCAGGCGGTCCCTTCCGCACAACACCAGCTTTCGTAGGAGAGACACATGCCCCCCAAGACACGCGCTGCGGTAACCCGCAAGCCTCGTCGTAAGGACAAGAAGAACATCACCGTGGGCCAAGCCCACATCAAGAGCACGTTCAACAACACCATCGTGTCCATCACGGACACCACCGGTGCTGTGATCTCGTGGGCCTCGGCCGGCGACGTGGGGTTCAAGGGCTCCCGCAAGTCCACGCCCTACGCCGCCCAGATGGCCGCTGAGAAGGCTGCCAAGGCCGCTCAGGAGCACGGGCTGCGTAAGGTCGACGTCTTCGTGAAGGGTCCCGGCTCCGGCCGCGAGACCGCGATCCGCTCGCTGCAGGCCGCTGGCCTGGAGGTCGGCTCCATCTCGGACGTCACCCCCGCTGCCCACAACGGTTGCCGCCCGGCCAAGCGCCGCCGCGTCTGACCTCGTACCGAGCGCACGTCCCCGTTTGACGGGGGCGTGCGCCTCGGTGCTCACCAGCCCACCCCATTCGTTTCCACCCATCGTGTGCGTCATATGGCGGACGCTCGCCGAAAGGAAATGTCAGTGCTCATTGCCCAGCGCCCCACGCTGACTGAAGAAGTCGTTGTCGACAACCGCTCCCGGTTCATCATCGAACCTCTGGAACCCGGATTCGGCTACACCCTCGGGAACTCCCTTCGCCGGACCCTGCTGTCCTCCATCCCGGGCGCTGCTGTCACCAGCATCCGCGTGGATGGGGTGCTGCACGAGTTCAGCACCGTCTCCGGTGTGAAGGAAGACGTCACCGAGGTCATCCTGAACATCAAGAAGCTCTCGGTCTCCTCCGAGCATGACGAGCCTGTCGTCGCCTACCTGCGCAAGCAGGGTCCCGGCGTCGTCACGGCCGCGGACATCACGTCCCCTGCCGGCGTCGAGGTCCACAACCCGGATCTGCACATTGCCACCCTGAACGGCAAGGGCAAGTTCGACATGGAGCTCATCGTCGAGCGTGGCCGCGGCTACGTCACGGCCGCTCAGAACAAGTCCGCCGACGCGGAGATCGGCCGGATCCCGGTTGACTCCATCTACTCGCCGGTCCTGAAGGTCACCTTCAAGGTCGAGGCCACCCGTGTGGAGCAGCGCACCGACTTCGACCGCCTCATCATCGATGTGGAGACGAAGGAATCGATGGCTCCGCGTGACGCCATCGCCTCCGCCGGCACCACCCTGGTGGAGCTCTTCGGCCTGGCCCGTGAGCTGAACCTGGAAGCCGAAGGCATCGAGATCGGCCCGAGCCCCACGGACACCACGGTGGCCGCGGACATGGCTCTGCCGATCGAGGACCTGGAGATGACCGTGCGCTCCTACAACTGCCTGAAGCGCGAGGGCATCCACACCGTTGGCGAGCTCGTTGCCCGCTCCGAGGCCGATCTGATGGACATCCGGAACTTCGGTGCCAAGTCCATCGACGAGGTCAAGGAAAAGCTGACCGAACTGGGTCTGTCCCTGAAGGACTCCCCGGCTGGCTACGACCCCTCCGTGCACTCCCAGGAGTCTGACGAGGAGTCCTACGGGCAGTTCTGAGCCCCGGTTCTTTGAACTGGGCTTGGTCCTTTCCGTACCACCACCCATAGCGTCCTGACGGCCAGTGGCTGTCAGGGACCATCTGAGGAGAATTACCAATGCCTACCCCCACCAAGGGACCGCGCCTGGGCGGCGGCCCTGCCCACGAGCGGATCATGCTGGCCAACCTCTCGGCCAACCTGTTCGAACACAAGAAGATCACCACCACGGTGACCAAGGCCAAGCGCCTGCGTCCCTACGCCGAGCGCCTGATCACCTTCGCCAAGAAGGGCGATCTGGCTTCGCGTCGCAAGGTTCAGGGCATCATCTCGGCCAAGAACCGGACCAACAAGACGATCGTGCACGAGCTGTTCACCGTGATCGGCCCGGCCATGGCCGCGCGTGAAGGTGGCTACACTCGCATCACCAAGATCGGCAACCGCCACGGGGACAACGCCCCCATGGCCGTGATCGAGCTCGTGATGGAACCGGTGTCCGCCAAGCAGGCAGTGGTCCAGGAGGCCGAGAAGGCCGCCGAGGTCGCTGCCCCGGCTGCTGAGGCTCCGGTTGCCGAGGCTCCCGCCGAGGAGACCCCGGCTACGGACGCCCCGGCTGTTGAGGCGTCCGAGACTGAGACTGTCGAGTCTGAGGCTGCCGAGACACCTGCTGCCGACACCTCTGCTGCAGAGGACTCCGCTGAGGAGAAGACCGACGAGAAGTGATTCTCCCGGTCTGATCCGGCAGGCTGCGTTCTCGTAGCCCGCCAGACGGCAGATGTTGCCGAGCTGAACCACCCCGACCCGCCACCGTGCACCTTGCGTGCGCCGGTGGCGGGTTCGTGTGTTTAAGAAGGCTCCTTCCGTGGTCCAGTCTCAGATCAGACCCGAGGCCAGCACGAAGATGGCGCCGGCGTGGGCCACGGTGGCGCCGAGCACACCGTGGCGGAGGGCGATGACGGCGCAAACAAGCCCCTCGAGAGCGGTGAAGGCGATGATCGGCCAGCCCAAGCCCGTCAGGTTATAGGCCAGGAAGAGGTGCCCCGCGGCGAAGAGCAGGGCCGAGAGCAGGGCCGCCCGCCACCGGCCGGTGCGTCCGGGGAGCTGGTCCTCAAGATGCGCTTGGAGGAATCCTCGGAAGAGCACCTCCTCCACCAGATTCCCGCACAGAGCGAAGAGCACCAGCACCACCAGGACTCCGCCGGCCACGGCGCCTCCACGGTGCTCGACGGGGACCACCGGCATGGTCAGGGCAGGGGCCACCGAATGGAGTGCGGGGATCCACTGTCCGAGCGTTCCGTAGAGGTACAGGAACGGCAGGACGATCAGCCCACCACCGAGCACGCCGACGAGGACCGAGGCCCACCAGCGGCGCCCCGTCCACAGCACCGTCCAGCGGAGGTCACGGCAGGCCCAGAGGATTGCGGCCACCAAGACGAGCGAGGCCACGGCCATGACCAGCAGGGCGAGGGGGTCGTCGGTGAAGCGAAGCCACAGCGTCGGCAGCTCGCCGGTTCCGCCCATTGCACTGGTCCCTGGGTCGGCACCAGAGCCTAAACCAGAGCCGGTACCTGCCATGGGACCTGCGCTGGCATCTGCGCTGGCACCTGTGCCGCCCACCCTGCCGAACTCCCACAGCCCATGGGTGGTCATGGCGTCCCGGGCGAAGATGAAGCCGAGGATCAGCATCATGATGCGCACCCCGTGCGACTCCCGTGGGAGCAGGGCCACCACCACGCCGACCAGTACAACCCCGGGCAGCACGGTGAGCAGGTAAGCCATCCACGGCGCGAGGTTCGGATCCATGCGGTCCATTCTGTCCCGGGATTTAGAATGGTCCCCATGTCCACGCCGTCACCCGCACTAGTCCGCGTTCGCCTCGATCTGGCCTACGACGGCACGACATACAAGGGTTGGGCCACTCAGCCTGGTCTACCGACGGTGCAGGGGGCCCTCGAGGCAGCGTTGGCCATGATCATCCGCCGTCCCGTGCGCACCGTCGTCGCCGGTCGCACGGATGCCGGCGTCCATGCCCGAGGCCAAGTGGTGCACTTCGACGTGACCGAGGCCGAATGGAAGGCGGTGACGCGGCATCGGGAAGCCCTGGAGCCGGAGCCGACCTTGGTGCGCCGGCTCAGTGGCGCTCTGAGCCGGGAAGAGGGCGCAGTGGTCATCCATCGGGCGTCGCTGGCCCCGGAGGGATTCGACGCACGGTTCTCGGCGCTGTGGCGCTCCTACCGGTACGCCATCAGCGACTCGGCAGAAGCGCGTGACCCGCTGGACCGTGGTTTCACGTACTGGCACAAGGCCCCGCTGGACGTGGAGCTCATGAACGCCGAGGCGCGGTCCGTGCTGGGCCTGCATGACTTCCTGACCTTCTGCAAACCGCGGGAGAAGGCGACCACGATCCGTGAACTCCAAGCTTTCGGCTTCTCTCGCGACGCCCATACCGGACTCATCACCGCCCACCTGCAGGCTGATGCCTTCTGTCACAACATGGTGAGGGCCCTCGTCGCCGCCACGGTGCAGGTGGGGGAGGGAAGGCACCCTGCCGGATGGGTGGCTGGGCGGCTTGAGGCCATGGTGCGTGATGCGCAGACTCGGTTGGCTCCGCCGCATGCGCTGGTGTTGGAGCACGTGGAATACCCTGATCCCGGCGCTGATCCTGAGGCACTGGGTGCCCGCGCGGCGGGCACGCGTGCCAGGCGGGTTCGACTGTAGTCGGGCACTCGGGCACTCGGGCACTCGGACACCCGGGTGCTCGGTCACCGGGACACTCGGGTGTCCTGAGCGGGGCTGGCGGGACTCCGGCGAGGTGCTCATCGTTGGCGCCAATAGAGGTTGCGTTGTGGTTGTCTTCGTGGGTCTAGGTAGGGCGCTGGGATGAACCACGGGCTGCCGGTTCTCATGTCGATGTCCCAGGCGCCTGAATGCACGGCGTGATGGTGGTGGACACAGAGCAGCACTCCGTTCTCGACGGAGGTGGGCCCTCCGTGTTCCCAGTATTCCACGTGGTGGGCTTCGCACCACGGTGCGGGGATCCAGCAGCCGGGGGCGGTGCAGCCGCCGTCTCGTGCGGCGATCGCCTGGCGTAACCGGGTGGGGAAGAGTCGTTGGGCCCGTCCGATGTCGAGGACCTGGCCCTCAGTGCCGAGGACCACTGGAAGGATGTCCGAGTCGCAGGCCATGGCCCGGATGATGTTCGGGTGGATCGTGCCGGTGAAGGCAGCCGAGGATTCGAACTGGCTGAGGTCCTCTGCCGTAAGGGCACCGGTCCTGTCCAGATCGCCGAGCAGGGTGTGGAAGTCGATGGTCACGGCGACTTGGGGGCGCTGACCGCCGGTGGAGGGTAGCTGGTCTGACTCGATCAGCGCCAGGCCTCCGGCGATGCACGCGATCAGGCCGTCCAACTGCTGTTGATTCCGTGAGCGGGGGTCAAGGGCCGGCACGACGGTGAACTCGCCACAGTCGTCGGACAACACCTCGGCCATCAGCTGCCCCTCGATTCCCTCGGTTCCCTGGTCGGGCCTACGGTGCTGGGCTCGGGGGTTCGTAGCGGCTCCGGCAATGGTCTCGAGGTATTCATTCTGGGCGTCGTCGACGGCCAGTAGCCAGTGGTGCAGGCCGTTGCGTTTGCCCTTGCGGATCATTCCCTGGATCTGCGGGAGGTCGGCATCGTGTGGTTCGGCGCCGTCTGGGTCCACGGTGGCTTCGAACCATTTGAGCCAGTGGTTGCTCACCTTGCGCAGGGTGCCCGGGTCCACGGAGAGGGCTTGCGAGACCAGTCGCTGCTCGCCGTCGTCCAGGAGGGTGCCGGCGGCGTGCGGGTCAGCACCGACCCGGCGGGCCATCTGGCGGGCTGTGTCGATGGCCTGGGTGATGACGTCCACGGCAGCACGGTCTACCGCACCTTGCTGGACTGCTTCGGACAGCAAGGGAAGCAGGGCAGGGAGGGCGTCTCCGGACAGGGTTTGGGTCGGGCGGAGTGTGGAGGCCCAGCGGATGCGTCGGCGGGCCTCGGTGGCGTCGATGCGCAGGGCGAGTTTGAGGTAGTCGGTGGCGTCACGGAACGCGGTCTTGCCCGCGGGCAGGCCCAGGAGCCGTTGGCGTTCTGAAGGGTTCTCGTAGGCCTCCACGGCGTGACCGGTCAGGGACGTCTGGGCTGCCGTGATGCAGCGTCCGACGTTCTCCAGGACCTGTTGCAGCGTGGGCAGGGTGAAATCGGCGGCGTCAGTGGGATCCAGGGCACCGGCACCGGCATCTGCAGGGTCCACGGGACCGACACCGGCACCGGCAGCGGCATCGGCCGTAGCGTCAGCCTCGTCCGGTCGGGTGGCGAGCATGGCGCCCCAGTCCTTGGACGGGTCCGCAAGGT
The DNA here is from genome assembly GCF_051842835.1 of Microbacterium sp. A93. NCBI lineage: Bacteria > Bacillati > Actinomycetota > Actinomycetes > Micrococcales > Microbacteriaceae > Microbacterium > Microbacterium sp. A93. Next base: position 73,233 of record NZ_JBPXMT010000015.1, on the reverse strand, counting down.
CGCCGGGGGAGGGGCAGAAGTCCAGGGGAACCACCTCGCGCAGTGCATCCGGGGCCGCGAGGCGATCCGTCACGGCCCGGGTGGCCGCATGCAACAGCGTCAAGAGCTGCTCGAGGGGCAGCTCCCCCAGAGGCAGTCTGGCGTCATGATGCTGGTCTGATGCTTCGCCGAGATCCATGCCGCCCTCCTCCACCCATCTTCACCCATGGGAACAAGTGTTCGAATGAGTCCATTCGATCATGGGTCTCGGGCAGAAGGAAGGGTCTGCGGAGATCTGTGGATGACACGCCAGGGATTGGTCACCTGTGGAGGAGTGGACCGGCCGCGTGTGGGCGCGAGGGGGCCCTTGAGAGGAGCGGCGCCTGCCGCGCGGAGGGTTGTCGGTCGACCTGCGGAGATCGGGGGGCGTGGCCCGTCCACAACCGTTATGACCCTGTGTCCCCGCAGCGCCCGAGCATGGACTAGATTCAGCGATCATCACCGCAGCCGGGCCCCGCCGCCGGCCCTTCTCGGGAGCCCGGATGCCACACCCCTGCGCGGTTCAACCGCACCGGACCAGGTGCCCGTTCAGAGGCTCCCCATGAACCCCGCATCGAACCCCGCGTCGTCCCCCTCGGACCTTCCCCCGCCGCCTGTGGACGGCTCCCCGCCTGATGTGGTGGTCGCCTCGAAGTCGCGACCCTTCACGACGACGGCCACCTCCAGGGTGCCCACGCGCCGGTTCGGCGCCGCGCGGGTGACAGCTGCGGTGGTGCTGGCGGGCGCCGTCGCCGTCGGCCCGGGGATGGTCCTGCCTGCCGCTGCCACTCCGCTCGCCGGTGCCCCCGCAGCGCTCGCTGGCCCCGCTGCCGGACTCGCCGGCACCGCCGGTCTCCCTCTGCTCGCCGATGCCGAGGGGCTCACCAGCGTGGAGCACGGCTACCCGGGCTACTTCAGTGGTCTCTCCGTGGTGGAGGATGAGCTCAGTGCCGAGGCGAACCACCTCACCGTGAAGGCCGATTTCTGCCTGCACCCCGACGCCACGGCGGAGGACGGTGTGGGGTTCGACATCATGTGGGACGCACCGATCAGCAAGTGGGAGGTGTTGGTCGGGCTGGATGAGCGGTACACGTCCTCCGTCCCCGTCCTCGATGACAGCGGCGAGACCGTCCTCACCGCTGACATGGTCTTCTCCGTCACCGAGCTGCCGGATGGCTGGGGTCAGGAGCTCAAGACGAGCGTCGACCTCACTCTGGGCGCCGGCGCGGCCGGTGCCGGCACCTGCGGCACGCTGGAACTGCCGATTGCCGCGCCGCTGGCGCTGGCCGACGTCGTGGAATCGCAGCCGGGTGACCCCGCCCACGCCACCGACCCCGCCAGCCCCACCGACCCGACCGACACGGAGTCCGGCGAAGCCGATGAGCTAGATGAGTCAGATGAGGTCGACGAGTTCGACCCGTACGCCTACACCGTGGCCTTTGTGGACCAGGACGGCCGCCGCAGCTCGGACACGGTGCGTCTGAACCCCACGGAGCTGCCGGTGCGCGAGGCCTGGGCCAGCGGCGAACTGGACTTCACCGGCTCCACCCACTGGGTGATGCTCACGAAGGCAGGCCCGTCGGCGGCCCTGGACACCTCGGTGGTCCTACAGGACGGGACGCTCTGCCGGGAGTCCTACGATGCCCTGATCATCGATTCCACCACCCTGATGCCCACCAACCAGGAGCCTGACCTGGATGTCAGTTGCGACGCTGGAACCAAGACCTTCACCCTGGAGAACCGGCTGCGGGCCGATCGTCAGCTGGTGATCTCCCAGTTCGACCCCCGCCCGGGCGCGGCGGCCGTCACCCATGAGCTCGCGGCGGACCTCACCACGGACGGGGTGACGGAGCGCCGGACCGCTCAGGTCGTCTCGGCCGCACCGGTCGGCCGGCTGACCGGTTCCTGGACCGCACCTCAGGCCTGCCCCGCGCCCTTCGCGGACAACGCCCCCGGCTCCACCGCCACCTACCAGCGGGACATCCGCTGGATGCAGTGCTGGTCCATCACGCAGGGTTACGCGAACGGGACCTACCGCGCGGGCCAGTCCATCAGCCGGGGCGAATCCGTCGCCTTCCTCTACCGCTACAACGAGCAGGTGGGAGAGGCCTTCCCGCTGATGGCCCCCGGCGAGGGAGACTTCTGGTTCGAGGGCGAGGAGAACCCGTTCCGGGATCTCAGCGAGGACCACCCCTTCTTCGAACCCATCGCCTGGGCGGTGGGCCAGGGGGTGACCGCCGGGTATGCGGACAGCACCTTCCGCCCGGCTCGATCGGTCACCCGCGGCGAGCTGGCGGCCTTCATCTACCGACTGGTGGACGGGGGATACAGCGATTTCGACGACGAGTTCGACAATGGCAGCGGCGAGGAGCCCAGCGCCCCGTTCAGCGATGTGCCGGTCGACCACGCCTTCGCCCGCGAGATCAGCTGGCTCGCCGGACAGGACGTCCTCAGCGGCTACCGGGACGGCACCTTCCGCCCCGCTCAGCGGATCAGCCGGGGTGAGGTCGCCCGCGTGCTGACCCAACTCCACGAACAGCTGGTCCAGCGCTAGTCAGCAGGCACCGCGCGGGTGCCGGGCCAGCCCCGAAGCAACACCCTTCAGGCCCGACGACGGCCGGTCACCTTCCCCGGGAAGGCGACCGGCCGTCGTCGTACCCGGGGTGAAATCTGGGGAGAAGCGGGGGAGAATCGGGGTGAATCGGGGTGAATCCGGGGCGAATCCGGCGCTCTGCGCCACACTTTGCCCCGACCGCGCCGACACGGTAGTATTGACCTTCGTTGTGCGTGTCCATTCCCGGATTCGCTGCGCCCACGGGTGGCCTGGTTGCATGGTCACTAAAGCCCGGGGTGCCGTCGGGAAGCTTTCGGACCCGGCCTCACGTCAGTCCTCACCTGGCGTACCGGCTGCGCACCGATGAACTCAGTGACCGGATTCGCGATTTCACGATCGTGGGCCGGAGAGCTGTAACCGACACCGAACACGAAGGCAAACAACGTGCGTACGTACACCCCGAAGCCCGGCGACGCCGATCGCCAGTGGCACGTCATTGACGCCACTGATGTCGTACTGGGTCGTCTTGCCAGCCAGACCGCAACACTGCTGCGCGGAAAGCACAAGCCGACCTTCGCCCCCCACATGGACATGGGCGATTTCGTCATCATCATCAACGCTGAGAAGGTCGCCCTCACCGGCGCCAAGCTCGAGAAGAAGCGTGCCTACCGCCACTCCGGTTTCCCGGGTGGACTCTCCTCCATGTCCTACGCGGAACTGTTGGAGAAGAACCCGGTGCGCGCCGTGGAGAAGGCCGTGCGCGGCATGCTCCCCAAGAACTCTCTGGCTGCTGACCAGATGAACAAGCTGAAGGTGTTCCGCGGTGCTGAGCACTCGCACGCCGCTCAGCAGCCCAAGACATTCGAAATCGGCCAGGTCTCCCAGTAACGGGTCAGCCCACCACACATCTTTCAAGGAGAACCATGACTCTCAACGAGAATGAGTCGACCGAGGAAGTGGAGCTGACCAGCTACACCTCCGAGTCCACGTCCGCACCCGAGGCCGTTGCCGTCGCTGAGCGCCCTGCGCTGACCGTCGGCGGCGGAGCCGTTGGACGCCGTAAGCGGGCCATCGCCCGCGTGCGACTGATCCCGGGCTCCGGCTCCTGGACCATCAACGGCCGCAGCCTCGAGGACTACTTCCCGAACAAGCTGCACCAGCAGGAAGTCAACGATCCGTTCAAGCTCCTCGAGCTCGAAGGCGCGTATGACGTCATCGTCAACATCAGCGGCGGTGGCCCCTCCGGCCAGTCCGGTGCCGTGCGCCTCGGCGTGGCCCGCTCCCTCAACGAGATCGACCGCGAGAACAACCGCGCCGCTCTCAAGAAGGCTGGCTTCCTGACCCGCGACGCCCGTGCGGTGGAGCGCAAGAAGGCCGGCCTCAAGAAGGCCCGCAAGGCCTCGCAGTTCTCGAAGCGCTGATCCTCAGCCCTTCACCTGCACCATCTCGCACTGTGCGGGCGTCATCCCTTCGGGGGCGGCGCCCGCACAGGCGTTTAAGGCCTCGCGTGCGTCGTCTGCATCGTCTGCATCGTCTGCATCGTCTGCATCGTCTGCGTGGGTCGTCCGCGTGGGTGGTCAGTTGCCGCTGCAATCCGTGGCTGATCGCCACTGGAACTGACCACCCACGGTAGGGGGAGGGGCTGGCCGGGGTTATCGGCCCGTCTGGAGGGCGCCCCAGGTGTCCGGACCGGCGATCCCGTCGGCGGCCAGGCCGCGCGAGGACTGATAGGTGCGCACGGTGGAGTCGGTCTGGGCGCCGAACACGCCGTCGTCCGCCAGGGCGGTGCCGGCGGCCGCATTGAGGCCGCGCTGGAGATAACGCACCTCGGTGCCGCTGTCTCCGGAACGGACCGAGGCCCCGGCGGCATGGTGGGTGGCCAGCGCACCCCACGTCCGCGCGCCGACCACGCCGTCCACGCCGGTGCCGATCGATGACTGGTAGTCGCGGACGGCCTGCTCCGTGGCGTCACCGAAGACACCATCGGCGGCGCCGGGCTGGTGTCCGATCCCGGCGAGGGTCACCTGGACGCGGCGCACGGCGTCGCCCTCGTCTCCACGGCGCACCGTGGGATAGTCGCGGGAGGCTCCCGGGCCGGCGTCGAGCCCTCCTGCCAAGGCGGCCTTGACCTCCTGGCGCAGGGCCGGAAGCTGCGCGTAGAAGGCATCCCCGCAGCACAGGGTCTGGGCCCCCGGCACATCACGGTGCGCGATGATCTGGTCTGCGGAGATCCCGTACCGCTCGCAGATGAAGGCACTGAGGTGCACCAGCGAGGTCCACTGGGCATCGGTCGGCAGGGCGCTCGTGTACAGGCCGTCCACCTCGATGCCCACCGACTGGTCGTTGAACCCGTAGGCATGGGCGCCCTCGATGAAGCGGGTCCCGTCCACCACGGCTGCGAGCGATCCCTGCCGTCCCTCGAGCATCTGACCGCCGCGGGCGATGGTGAACTGCTGCCCCGTGTCCGCCCAGCCGTTGGTCAGATGGTTGCGCTGGATCAGCCGGGCCACCTCCTTCGCCGCCTCCTCCGAATAGTCGGAGGAGTTCACGTGCGTGGTGTGGTGGATGACGAGGTGTCCGGGGCGGTGATTGATGGTGGGCAGCGAGCCCTTCGGCGAGGAGGCGCCCCAGCTCTCGGCCGAGATGATGCCCGGACGCGCGATGGTGGCGGCGTAGGCGGGTGCGGTGGACGCGGTGACCGCGCTGCCGAAGGCGAAGAGGCCGCCCAGGGCGGCGGTGCCCTGCAACAGTCGGCGGCGGGAGAAGCCGGGCCGGGCCGGGGTGGCAGGAGAGGGGTGCGCGGAGTGCGGTGCGGTGAGGTGATCGTTCACGTCAGGCTCCATTCAGGACGATCCTGGACCTCGCGGGGGACTGCTGGGGAAGCACGCGGGGGCCGGACCGCTGGTGGTGGTCGACTTGAGACGGTTCCCCCAAACTACGTGGGTGACCTGGCTCATGCGCGGCAGAAACGCCGACGTCGGCCTGCAGGGGACCAGGTCGAGACCTTTGGTCAATGCCGGGTGCGGAGCCACCGCCGGCGTACCAGGCGAGCATCACGCGGTGGTGTGGAACAGTGGAGTCCGCTGTCACCTGTCACTATTCACCAGTCGCCGTCCACCTTTCACCTGTCACCCGTCGCGAGGAGCCCGAGCATGCCGACACCGTCTGGCCTGCCGGCCCCTGCGCCGGTACCTGTCGGCGGCCCGCCAGCCACCGCCGGGGCGTTGCTGTGGCGGTCCCTTCGCCGCCGCAGGAACCTGATGGCCGGGAGCCTGACGTTGATGACGCTGTGGCAGGTGTGCGAGGCGTTCGTACCGATCGCCATCGGGGTCATCGTGGACGTGGCGATCGTCCCCCTGGACGGCACCGCCATGATCCTGAGCCTGGTGGGGATCGGGCTGCTCTTCACCGTGCTGTCCCTGGGCTACCGTTTCGGCTCCCGGCTGGCCAACACCGCCCTGCAGGAGGAGGCCCACGCGCTGCGCGTGGAGGTCGCCGAGGTGCCGCTGACCTCCGGGACGGTGGCCGCCCGGTCGAACGCCGGCGAGGTGCTGTCCCTGTCCTCGGCCGACGCCGACGTCACCGCCCTGGTGTTCCGGCAGATCGCCGCCGGCGGTTCGGCGGTCATCGGTCTGGTGGCGGTCTCGGTCTACCTGCTGGTCACGGACGTGGCGGTCGGGCTGGTGGTGCTCGTGGGGGTGCCGCTCAGCCTGCTGCTCGTGGCGCTGCCCTCGCGGTCCATCTCGCGGCACTCCACCGTGCAGCAGGAGGCGATCGGCCTGGCCAGCCGCCGAGCCGGCGACATCCTGGCGGGGCTGCGGGTGCTCAGCGCGGGCGGCGGTGAACGCTGGGCGAGCGCGCACTACCGTGACGCCTCACAGCGGGCCGGGAGGGCCGGCGTCGTGATGGCCGAGCGCAGCGGCAGACTGGAGGCGATCGGTGCACTCGGCACCGCCGTGGTGCTCGCGCTGGTCCTGCTGGTGGCCGGGCAGCGGGTGCTGGCCGGTGACCTGAGCCTGGGCGCCCTGATCTCCGTGGTTGGCGTGGCCGTGTTCTTCCAGGAGCCGGTGCGCACCATCACCGCGATGGTCGGGACCTTCGCGCGCTCGCACGGGGCGGCCCGGCGGATCGCGGCCTTCCTCAACGCGGTCCCGGCGGAGCAGACGGGGGAGCAGGTGCCGGAGTCGGCGGGCCTGCGGATCACCGGGCTGGTGCTGGGGGCGGAGGATATCCAGCAGGCCGAGCACGACGGCGGCGCTCGGCTCGGGCGCGACGCCCACCTCGACCTGGACGTGCCCCCGGGGCGGTTCGTGGCCCTGGTGGTGGAGGATCCGGCGCACGCCGGCACGATCCTCGAGGCCGTGGATGGGCTCGGCGACCAGGCCGGCACGGTGCTGATCGGAGGGCACCCACGCAGTCTGCTGCTGCCCCGGCTGGCCGCACACCTGGTGGTGGCCCCGCACCGGGTGGACCTGTTCTCCGGCACCGTGCGCTCCAATATCGTCCTGCACCACGGGGGCGCGGAGCCGGATGGCGAGGTCGATCCACAGGTGCTCGCCGCGGCGGGGGCCGCCGAGATCATCGAGCACTTCACGGACGGGTTGGATCACCGGGTGGACGAGGGTGGGCGCAACCTCTCCGGCGGCCAGCGCCAGCGGATCGCACTGGCCCGTGCCCTGCACGCCGACCCGGCCGTGCTCGTCCTGCACGAGCCGACCAGCGCCGTGGACGCCGTCACCGAGTACCAGATCGCCCAGGGCGTGAGGTCGCTGCGGTCCGGGACCACCACCGTGGTGGTGACCTCCTCGCCGGCCTTCCTGGCCGTGGCGGACACCGTGGTGCACGTGCAGCTGGATGGCACGAGCACCACGGGAACCCATCAGTCGCTGAGCGAGAGCTCGGACGCCTACCGGACGGCGGTGGATCGATGAGCCGGTACGCGGCGGCGGACTCCGGTAGCGGGGCCGGCCACGGGGCCGGCACCCTGCCCTTGGCCCGCCCGGCCGACTCCTTCCGGATGCTCTGGCGGCACACGCGTGGCCAGCGCGGATTTGTGGTGCTCGTCGGGATCACGGGTCTGGTGGCCGCCGTCGCCGGCCTGGTGGCGCCGGTGGTGATCGGCTGGCTGGTCGACGTGTTGTTGGCCGCCGGGGAGGGCGGCGCCGCCGCGCCCAGCCCCGATCCAGCTAGTCTCGATTCAGCCAGCCCCAGCGGTCCGGGGACCGCCCTCTGGTGGGCCGCGGCCGCCGTCGCCGGTGCCGGTCTGGTGGCCGCCGCCTGCGCCTGGGCCGGACAGGCGTGGCTGGCCCGGGCTGCCGAACCCACGGTGGCCGGGCTGCGCGAGGCCGTGATGGACCGCGCCCTACGGATCGGCTCGGCGCGGCTGGACGGCACCGAGACCGGCGACCTGGTCTCCCGGGTGGCCGAGGACGCGCGCGAGGTCAGTCAGGCGGCCAGCACGGTGATCCCGCTGGTGGTGCAGTCGCTGTTCACGGTGTTGGTCTCCGGCGCGGGGCTGGCGGTGGTGGACTGGCGGCTCGGCCTCGTCGGACTGCTGGCCGTCCCGATGTACTGGACCACCCTGCGCTGGTACCTGCCGCGCTCGGAGCCTATCTACCGCCAGGAACGCGCCGCCTTCGGCACCCGCGCCTCCCGGTTGCTCGGCGGGATCACCGGTGCCCGGACGCTGCGCGCCTACGACGCCCAGGGGCCCGAGCTCGAACGCATCCACGCCGCCTCCGCCCAGGCCCGCGACCTGTCCATCGAGGTGTTCGGCTTCCTCACCCGCGCCTTCAGCCGGAACAACCGGGCCGAGGCCGTGGTGCTCGCGGCCCTGCTCGGCGCCGGGTACCTGCTGGTGGCGGGCGGCTACCTCACCGCCGGCGCCGTGACCACGGCCGCCCTGCTGTTCCACCGCCTGTTCAACCCGATCGGCGCCCTAGTCGGCATGTTCGATCAGGTCCAGTCCGCCGGCGCCTCGCTGGCCCGGATGGTCGGGGTCATCGACCTGCCCGTTCCCGAGCGTCTCGAGCGGTTGCGCGGCGGACCGCTGGAACTGGCCGGGATCTCCCATACCTACGACGACGGCACCCCCGCCCTGCACGACGTCCACCTGGCGATCGGGCCGGGGGAGGTGGTGGCCGTCGTCGGGACCACCGGGGCCGGCAAGTCCACGCTGGCGCAGATCGCGGCGGGCATGGTGGCGCCCAGCGTGGGGACGGCGCGGCTCGGCGGCGTGGAGCTGACTGCGGCAGACCCGGTGAGCCTGCGCGAACACGTCACCATGGTCTCCCAGGAGGTGCACGGCTTCGCCACCACCGTGGCCGAGAACCTGCGGGTGGCCCGGCCGGGGGCATCCGTGGAAGACCTTCAGGCGGCGCTGGCCACGGCCGGGGCCGACTGGGTGGCGCAGCTGCCGCACGGTCTGGACACCGAGGTGGGGGAGGACGGCCACCGGCTGGACCCCATGCAACTGCAGATGCTGGCCCTGGCCCGGGTGGCGCTCGCCAACCCCCAGCTGGTGGTGCTGGATGAGGCGACGGCGGAGGCCAGCTCGGCCGGCGCGAGGAGGCTGGACGTCGCTGCGGCCAAGGTGTTGGCCGGGCGCAGCGCCCTGGTGGTGGCCCACCGGCTCAGCCAGGCCGTCAGTGCGGACCGGATCCTGGTGATGGAGGACGGGCGGATCGTCGAGTCCGGGACCCACGAGCAGCTGCGCGCCGCCGGGGGCCGTTACGCCGCGCTCTCCCGAGCTTGGTTCGGCGCCTGAGGCACTGCCTTCCTTGCGCTTTTAGTCGACTTGGCGTGGGTGTTCGAGCCAAACACCCACGCCAAGTCGACTGAAAGCGGTGGGGCTGAAAGCCGGGGAGCGGGGCGGGGTGGCCCGTCAGCTCACGCAGCGGCCTCCACGGCATGGGCGTGGTTCCTCACCAGGGCGATGATGCGGCGGAACCCGTCCTGGAGGTCCTCGGCGGTGGCCCGGATGACCATCCATCCGTGTGCCTGGAACCAGGCATCCCGGCGGGCGTCCCGCGCCTGCTGCTCCTTGGTACGGTGGCGCGCCCCATCGAACTGGAGGGCGATCTTCCACTGCCGGTATCCCAGGTCGGTCAACGGCGCCTGTGGGTCACGTGGGTCCGCGGACACCTGGAGCTGTGGCTCGGGCAGGCCGTCGTCCACCAGCGCGAGTCTGAGGAACGTCTCTGGGGGTGAATCCGATCCGGCCCGTACACGTGGCAAGGCGGCGCGGGCCAACCGGACGCCCTTGAAGCGCCCCATCTCGGACAGCGTCTGGAGCAGGGCGGCGGGCGTGGACTTCGGCTCGGCCCTGCCGTCGGGAGTCCACGGCGGTGTCACGAGGAAATCTGCTGCCGCCACCAGATGCTGTTCCTGGCCCGGACGCAGGAGTGAGGAGAGATCGCACCACGTGCGCTCGGCCGAGGTCATGTGAAGACCGCGGATGGTGACGATGTGCGCCTCGGGCAGGGGGCGGCGGTGCGCCGTGAATCCGGGCCGGATGGAGGTGTGGCTCCGGCCCGAAAGGGTCACGTCCAGATCTTCGTCGTCATCGAGCCAGAAGGGGAGGGGGATGCCGTGACAGAGCGCCGCGGACCGGTGGGACAGGACGCCGCTGACCTTCCGGAGCAGCACGGCATCCCGCACGGCATGCCTGAACGGGTCGAGCTTCCGGGGGAACGCCCGGGCGGGGGAGTCTGCTGATGCCTCCGGGAGGGACTGTTCCTCCAGGTCGCTGCCAGAACGGTAGACACCCCGGGCCACGGCCGTGACGTCCGCCGCCCTCAGCCGGTTGCGGTTCACCCGATGTGAAGCGGCATCCTGCGCGGTGAAGACGGTGTCCAGGAGAGCTGATGGCAGTGGCTTCCGGTGGGTCACTTTCTCGAGTATTCCCACGCATCCACCGCGTGTGGCGCGGGCGGCGCGGTACGGTGGACGGCTCGCCGCCACCGGGGCGGCTGTGGAGGAGCGGACGACTGGCGGAGCGGAGGAGTGCAGGACCGCAGGCCGATCCACCCACTGTGCTTTCAGTCGATTTGGCGTGGGTGTTTGGCTTAAACACCCACGCCAAGTCGACTGAAAGTGGAAGGGTCAGGAGCCCTCCGCGCGGCCCTGCTTCCAGTAACCCATGAAGGACACGCACTTCTTGTCGATGCCCAGGTCCTTCACCAGGTGCCGTCGCAGCCCGGTGATCGTCCCGGCCTCGCCGGCCAGCCAGGCGTACCAGTGGCCGTGGGGGCTCGCCGGCGGGACCTCCCACAGCGTTGCGTCCGGGTCCTCGGCGGTGTCCGGTTCGACGCCGAGAGCACCAGCAGCACCACCCGCCACCTCGGCGCCGAACTCCTGGCCCCAGGCGCGCACGGCCTCGGTCAGCACCTCGCCGTGCGGGCGGTCACCGCGGGCGAGCCAGTTCAGCTGCACCTCGGCCCGGGTGTCCACGGGCAGGATGTCCTCAGCGCTCGGCACCTCGAGGAAGACGTGCCCGCTGAAGCCCGCATCCAGCGTCTCGAGTACGGCGCAGATGGCGGGCGCTGCGGTCTCGTCGCCCACCAGCAGCACGGAGCGGGCCGTGCCCGGGTCCCATTCGATCCCGCCGCTGCGGCCGCGGCCGCCGGTCTCGGAACGCTCGTCCGGCCCCAAGATCACCAGCTCATCCCCGACGCCGGCCCCCATGGCCCACGCGGACGCCGGACCCTGGGTGCCGTGCAGGACGAAGTCGACGTCGATCTCCCGGGCTTCCGGGCGGACGTCACGCACGGTGTAGGTCCGCAGGGGGTTCCGCTCCTCATCCGGCAGCTGGCGCCACCGGGAGTACCACTCCATCATCGCGGGGGCGGGGTCATCGAACAGTCCCACCTCCGGCAGGGTGCCGTCCGCACGGGGCAGCATCAGCTTGATGCGCTGGTCGAGGCCGCCGGTGCCGAAGTGCTGCAGGTCCTCATCGGCGAAGGTGAACCGCACGAAGTGCTCGCTGAGCCGGCTGATCCGCGCCACCGTGGTGCGGTAGGCCCGGGTGGTCGGATAGGTGGTGGTGGTGAGGGTCTCGGTCATGGTCTACTTCCCACGTTGAGGTAAGGCTTACCTAACTATAACCCACATCACTGACCGTTCAACGTCAGCGCCGCCACCAACAGTGCCAGGTGGCTCAGGGCCTGCGGCATGTTCCCCCAGAAGGAGGAGTCCTCGGGGTCGATCATCTCCGTGTAGAGGCCGACGTCGTTCGCCAGGGCCAGCAGTTGACCCATCTGCTCCACAGCCTCCTCGCGCCGACCCACCAGCGCGAGCGATGCCGCGCACCAGAAGCCACACGCCGTGAAGGTGCCCTCCTCCTCGGGCATCCCGCTGTACCGGAACAGCAGCGGCCCGCGGCCCAGCTCCGCGCGCAGCGCATCGATGGTGGAGGACATCCGCGGGCCGGTGTCGAAGCCGCTGATCGTGTGCAACAGCACGGAGGCGTCCAGCTGCTCGGTCCCGCGGTACCAGACGTAGGCGCCGCGCTCCTGGGACCAGCCGTGCTCGTCGATCCAGGCCCGGATCCGCTCGCGTTCATCCCGCCACCGGTCGTCCGTGCCCGGCAGGTGCCCGCCATCGGCCAGGGCGATGGCGCGGTCCAGGGCCACCCAGCAGCCCATCTTCGAGCTGGTGTAGTGCCGGTGCTCGGGCAGTTCCCACATGCCGGCATCGGGTCGGATCCAGAGGTCGCACACGGCGTCCGCCAGCCCGGACAGCATCCGGGCCGTCTCCGCGTCCAGGACGTTGCCGCCCTCCACATACAGCGTGGCCATGTCGAAGATGTCCCCGTAGACCCCGAGCTGCAGCTGTCCGGCCGCGTCGTTGCCGGCGACCACCGGCCCGATGCCACGCCAGCCGGGTGCGTCCAGTTCCGTGGTCACGGCCTCCGGCACCTGCCCGTTGAGCCGGTTCAGCACGTGCAACTCCGGCGACTGGGCGCGGGCCAGGCGCAGCAGCCAGGAGACGGCGGCGTGCACGTCCTCCTGCTCGTCCAGCCGCAGCAGCGCGTGCAGCGTGTAGGTGGCGTCGCGGATCCAGGCGAAGCGGTAGTCATAGTTCTTGGTGCCCTCGCGGTTCTCAGGCAGCGAGGTGGTGGCGGCCGCCGCGATGGACCCGGACGGACTGTGGCTGAGCATCTTCAGCACCAGCGCACTGCGGTGCACCTCATCGCCGTAGGGGCCGTCGTACTCCAGCAGGTCGGTCCACCGCCGCCACAGGTCCACGCTCAGTCCCACGTTGCGGCGGATCGCGTGCGGCTCCGGCAACCGCAGCGGCTCCGCCGCGGTCCCGACGACGGCCAGCAGGTGTTCGGTGCCCTCGCCCGTGGTGAACCGCCCAGCGATAGCCTGCGGGCCGACGTCGTGCGCTCCGATGTCCTCGCCGCGCACGGCGAGGGAGACCTCGCCCACGCGGAGTACGGGGCCCTGGTGGGTGTTCTGCACCCAGGGCGAGGCGGCGTTGAGCATGGTGCCCGGCACCACCCGCCACACCATCGGCACCTGGCCCGCGACGCCGTCCACGCAGCGGGCCAGCTCCGTCCACGGCAGCGCTCCGGTGGAACCCATGTTGAGCGAATCGGTGACCTGCGCGGTGCCCATGCCCGTGGTGTACGTGGTGCGCAGCACGTTCGTCCCGGGGACGTACTCCCGGTGGACGCGGAGATCGGTGGCCACGTCCACGCCCGCCGCGGCCAGGGCCTCCTCGTCCGGCTGCAACTCGATGCAGCCGCCGTGGTCGGCGTCGAGCAGGCGCGCGAACACCGGGGCCGAGTCCAGGTCCGGCACGGGGAACCAGTCCACGGAGCCGTCATGGGCGATCAGCGCCACGGTCCGCCCGTTGCCGATCGCCGCATAGGAGCGTAGGTCCACGGAGCCGTCACGACGATCGGCGTGCCCGGCGCTCACAGGATCGGCGAGCCGCCCGTGACGGCGACGCGGGCCCCGGAGACATAGCTGCCGTCGTCACTGGCCAGCATCACGTAGACCGGAGCGAGTTCGGCCGGCTGCCCGGCCCGGCCCAGCGGCGTCTGGGAGCCGAAGCCCTCCACCTGGTCCGCCGGCAGGGTCGCCGGGATCAGCGGGGTCCAGATGGGCCCAGGCGCCACAGAGTTCACGCGGATGCCCCTCGGACCGAGCAGCTGGGCCAGGGAGGCGGAGAAATTGGCGATCGCCGCCTTCGTCGCGGCATACGGGGCCAGGGTCGGGGTGGGGGAGTCCGCGTTCACGGAGGAGGTGCCGATGATGGAGGCGCCGGCCTTCAGGTGCGGCAGGGCGGCCTTGGCCAGGTAGAAGTAGTGGCCGATGTTGAGCCGGAACGTATGGTCGAACTCCTCGTCGCTGATGTCCTCGAGGTTCTCGTGCGTCATCTGATAGGCGGCGTTGGCCACGAGCACGTCCAACCGGCCGAACTCGTCCACGGCCTGCTGGACCACGGTGCGGCAGTGGGCCGGTTCGGAGAGGTCGCCGGGCACCAGTACGGCCCGGCGCCCGGCTTCCTCGACGTACCGGGCGGTCTCCTGTGCATCGCCGTGCTCATCGAGGTAGGCGATCAGCACGTCGGCCCCCTCGCGGGCGAAGGCGATGGCCACGGCGCGGCCGATGCCGCTGTCCCCGCCGGTGATGATGGCGGCCTTGCCCTCGAGCTTGCCTGAGCCGCGGTAGCTGGTCTCACCGCAGTCCGGGACGGGGGTCATCTCCGATTGCACGCCCGGTGGCCGCTGTTGTTGGGCGGGAATATCCTGCGGGTAGTCCTCGGGCTTCGTCTGGTCTGATGGCGTCATGATGGCCTCCCCTGGTCGGCAGCGTGGGGCCCACTGTAAGGGACCGTGCCGGGGCAGTCCATGGTGGGCCCGGCACCTCGAGCAGCGGACGCAGGGCCGGGGCCCCGCGGGCGGCGCGGCCGACGAGCAGCCCCACGCCGATCGCGAGCGCCGCCACCGCTGCCACGGTCCAACCGCCCCACGGTGCGGCCAGCAGCGGCGAACCGGTGCCGTCCGGGCCTCCCAGCAGGTACAGCATGCAGCACACGGCCACCACCACCGTGGTGTGCGAGACGTAGACCTCGAGGGTGTGCCGGCCCAGGTGTGCCAACCCGCGCGCCACCACCGGGATCCACTGCAGCGTCACGGCCAGGGCCACACCGCCGATCACGCCGCAGACCTGGCCGAAGAACTCGACCCCGATCGTCTCGCGATGCCCGTCCAACACGTCCAGCCAGACGAAGGCCACGAACCAGCCGGCCGCCACGGCAGCCCACACGGTGCGGGGAAGGCGGGCGACGCCGTCGCGCACCAGGGAGCTGCCCCGCGCCGCGGCGAGGAAGAAGATGAGGTAGGCCGGCGCCTTGTGGAACCCGGTGCCCAGCAGGTGGCGGATCTCGCCGGGCTCCCAGCCGGCGAAGCCCTGCCAGAGGACCCCGGACCAGAGCACGGAAACGGCGGCTGCTCCGAGCAGCAGCACCCCCGTGGGGACGCGTCGCAACAACCGGCCGGCCAGGAAGAAGGCCACCAGCGCCCAGAGGAACCACAGCTCGGCATTGGCGCGCAGCGGCGACCAGGCCCACGTCTCAAGCTGTTGCGGCAGGTGCGTCTGGACCATGCCCGGCAGCAGCTCGCCGCCGATGATCCGGTAGACGATGATCGGGATCTGCCACAGCAGGAAGACCCAGACCAGCAGCACGATCTTGCTCCGCATCAACTCACGCCAGCTCGAGCGGAGCCACTTGGTGGCGAACAGGCCGGACATGGCGAAGAACAGCGGCATGCGCAGGTCCTCGAACGCCAGGTTCAGGGTGCTGAAGGCCTCGATCCGCTCCATGTCCGTCTGGCGCAGCCACAGGCTCGTGTGCAGCAGGACCACCAGGACGATGGAGAGGCCTTTGGCGGTGTCCACCCACTGGGCGCGGGCGCTGGGCACGCCGCTGGACGCGCCGCTGGGCACGCCGCTGCTCAGGGTGGGGCGGACGGTGCGGAGCATGGAGGCATTTCTGCTGGGGGCAGCGGTATCAGTCGCGTCATGGTCACCACGGCAGACGGCGGTGACACAGGTGATACGAGTGACACCCCCACCGTACCCCGGGGTCTAGGACCGGTGGTGCCGCCCCACCGGGACCACCATCGGCCCGCCGGACACCGGGTCCTCGAGGATCCGGCTGCGCAGCCCGAACACGTCCCGCACGCACTCTTCGGTGAGTACGACGTCGGCCGGCCCGGCCGCGTAGACGCGCCCGCCTTCCAGCGCCACGAGCCGGTCGGAATAGCGGGCGGCGAGGTTGAGATCGTGCAGCACCATCACGATGGTGGTGCCGCGGTCCCGGTTGAGGTCCGCGAGCAGGTCCAGCACCTCGATCTGGTGGCTGACGTCCAGGAACGTGGTCGGCTCGTCCAGCAACAGCACGTCCGTGCCTTGGGCCAGCACCATGGCGATCCACACGCGCTGGCGCTGGCCGCCGGAGAGCTCGTCCACGGGGCGGTCGGCCAGCTCGGCGGTCCGGGTGGCGTCCAGGGCGGCGGCCACGGCGGCGTCGTCCTCCCGGCTCCAGGCCCGGAACATCCGCTGGTGCGGGTGCCGGCCCCGGCCCACCAGGTCCGCCACCGTGATCCCGTCCGGGCTCAGCGGGGACTGCGGCAGCAGGCCCATGGTCCGGGCGAGCTTCTTGGCGGGCATCGAGTGCACGGAGGACCCGTCCAGCAGGACCCGGCCGGCGGTCGGGGTCAGCAGCCGGGACAGGGAGCGCAGCAGGGTCGACTTGCCGCTGGCGTTGGCTCCCACGATCGAGGTCACCGTCCCCGGTTCGATCTCCAGATCCAGTCCGGCAAGCACGGTGCGCTCGCCATAGCCGACGGCCAGCCCCTCGGCGCGCAGCTGGTGGGCGCGGACAGCGGTGGTGGTCATGGGGTTCCTCCCGAGCGGTTCTGGCGGACGATGAGGTAGAGCAGGAACGGGGCGCCGAGCACGCCGGTGACCACGCCCACGGGATAGCGGGTGCCGAGCGCGTACTGGCCCACCAGGTCGGCCAGCAGCACGAGCAGGGCGCCCACCAGCATCGCCGGGACCAGGCGGTTCCCGTGGGCGCCGAGCAGTCGCGCGGCGATGGGCCCGGAGAGGAAGGCGACGAAGGAGATCGGCCCGGAGGCCGCCGTCGCGAAGGCCACGAGCCCGACGGCGGCCAGCACCAACAGCAGCCGGGTGCGGTCCACGCCCACGCCGAGGCCGGCGGCGGTGTCATCTCCCAGCTGCAGGGCACCGAGGTTGCGTCCCTGGGACAGCAGCAGCGGCCCGAGCACCACGAGGGCGATCAGCGCGGGCAGCACCTGCTCCCACGCGGCCCCGTTGAGGGAGCCGGTGAGCCAGCGCAGGGTCTCCTGCAGGTCCCAGGTCCCGGCGCGGGAGAGCAGGTAGTTGGTCACCGAGGTGAGCATGGCCGCGATGCCGATGCCCACCAGCACGAGCCGGGTGCCCGCCGCCCCACGCCGGTAGGACAGCAGGTAGATGCACAGGGCCACGCCCAGGGCGGCGGCGATGGCGAAGGCCGAGCGGACGGGACCGGAGAGCCCGAGCACGATGATGGCGAAGGCGGCGGCCGTGGAGGCCCCGGCGGTGATGCCGATGATGTCCGGGCTGGCCAGCGGGTTGCGCAACATGGTCTGGAACACCACGCCGCCCAGGCCGAAGCAGGCCCCGGCCACCACGGCCAGCACCGCCCGGGGCAGGCGCAGGGTGCCCACGGTGAAGGCGGCACCCGGCACGTCCTGACCGGCGATCACCGCCAGCACCTCATCCAGCGGGTAGACGGTCCGGCCGTAGACCAGGGAGGCGAAGAACACGGCAGCGATCAGCACGGACAGGATGCCCACCACGCCCACCCAACGGCGCCGCAGGCGCCGGCGGGTGGCGACCACCCGGCCCAGGGTGCCACCGGCGAGGGTGCCGCCGACCGAGGTGACCTGCCCCGGGGAGGCCTCGGTGTTCAACGGGGTGGACATCAGAGTTCACGCACCTTCCGCCGCCGCACGATGTGGATGAAGAACGGGGCGCCGATCAGGGCGGTGATGATGCCGACGTCCACCTCGGTGGGCGGGGCGATGACGCGGCCGACGATGTCCGAGAGCGTGAGCAGGGCGGCCCCGGCGAGGGCCGAGAGGGGGATGAGCCAGCGGTGGTCCGGGCCGGCGAGCATCCGGCAGGCATGGGGGACCACGAGGCCGACGAAGCCGATGGGCCCGGCCGCGGCGGTGGCGGCGCCGCAGAGCAGGACGGCGGAGAGGGCGGCCAGGGCACGGGCCAGGGCCACGCGTTCGCCCAGGCCGGCGGCCATCTCGTCGCCCAGGGCCAGGGAGTTCAGGCTGCCGGCACTGAGCAGGGCCAGCAGCAGTCCGATGACCAGGAACGGGGCCACCGTGGCCAGTGGCTCCCAGGAGGCGCCGCCCACACCGCCGATCAGCCAGGAACGCACGGTGGCGGCGATGTCCCCGCGCGGCAGCGAGATGGCGGTGATCAGGGAGGAGCACACGGCGGTGATGGCGGCCCCGGCCAGGGCGAGCTTCAGCGGGGAGGCCCCGCCGCGGCCGCGGGAGGCGATGGCGTAGACCACCACGGCGGCCACGGCCGAGCCCGCGATCGCGACCCAGAGGGTGGAAGCGGACCGGAACAGGCCGAACCAGGCGATGCCGGCCACCACGAACAGGGAGGCGCCCATGTTCACGCCCAGGATCCCGGGGTCCGCCAGCGGGTTGCGGGTGACGCCCTGCATGACGGTGCCGGCCACCCCGAGGGTAGCCCCGACGGCCAGGGCCAGCACGGTGCGCGGGATGCGCTTGGCCACCGCCGCGTGGTCCAGGCTCCCGGTCTGGCCGGACAGCGCCTCGAGGACCTGGGGCGGGGCCACGGTGCGGGAGCCGATGGACACCGAGGCGGCGGCCACCAAGACCAGGAGCACGACGCCGGCCACGAGCCAGAGCAGGCGGGTGCGGCGGGCGCGGGCCACCAAGACGGCGGTGGCGGTACCCGTGCGGGAACCGCCACCCGACGTCTCGGTGTCGGTCTCGGTCTCGGTGCCGGCTTCGGGGCCGGCCTCCGTGCCGGCCTCTGTGTCGGGGCGCAGCAGGGTCATTCGCCGGAGTGGGCTGCGGCCTCGGCGAGCAGTTCGACGTACTCGTCCAGGACGTAGGAGATGGACAGCGGCGTGGGGTTGGCGGCGGTGCCCATCGGCCCGGTCCCGTCCAAGGCCACGATGGCGTTGTTCTCCACGGCCGGCATGCGGGAGAGCAGCTCATCGCCCTCCAGCACGTCCACGAGTTCCTGGTCCCCGTAGGTGACGATCACGTCGACGTCGTCGAACTGGTCCACCTGCTCGGCGCTGATGGTGCCGGAGAACTCCTCGGTGCCGGCGGAGGCCTCCTGTACGGAGGTCGGGGTCTGCAGGCCGAGGTCGCTGAAGAACATCACGCGGGTGTCATGGGAGGTGTAGAAGTTCACCTCGGACAGGTCCCCGGTGTCCACGTGGGTGACGAACATGGCGGAGGCCTCGGCCAGTTCCGGGTGCTTCGCGGCGGCCTCGCTGATGTCCCCCTCCAGTTCGGTGATGAGCTCCTCGCCCTCGGCGGCCATCCCCATGCCCTGGCTGTTCAGGGTGATCATGTCCTGCCACGAGGTGCCCCAGGCAGTCTCCGGGAAGGCCACCACGGGTGCGATCTGAGAGAGGGTGTCATAGTCCTGCTGGGTCAGGCCGGAGTAGGAGGCCAGGATGACGTCCGGGTCCGTGTCCGCCACGGCCTCGAAGTCGATGCCGTCGGTCTCGTCGAAGAGCACGGGCTCCTCGCCGCCGAGTTCCTCCAGCGCGTCTTCGACCCAGGGCAGGATGCCGTCTCCGTCATCGTCGCCGAAGTTGGCGGCCGCCATGCCCACCGGCACCACGCCCAGGGCCAGCGGGACCTCGTGGTTGGCCCACTGCACGGTGGCCACGCGTTCCGGGGCGGATTCGATGGTGGTGGTGCCCAGGGCGTGCTCGATGGTCAGCGGGAACTGCTGCTCGCCGGCGGTGCCGGCCACTGTGTCCGCGGAACCGTCCGCGGGACTGCCACTGGATCCGGCAGCGGAGGCCTCGGGGCCGGCGTCGTTGGCCGGACCGCCGCAGGCGGACAGGGCGAGGACCAGGCCGAGGGTCGTCACGGAGACGGCGACCGGGAGGGTGAGGGAACGGGGCGAACGCACGATGATGACTCCACTGTTCGGGGACGAGGACGAGGGTGAGGACCTGATGGCCGGGCAGTTGGCTTCCGGTGACATTCGGAACCCTCCGGTGGCCCCGGGCTGATCAGGTAAGGCTTGCCTAAATAATGTAAGCGGACGTGCCCTAATGGGCAATCGCGACGAAAGGCACGGTTCTATCGCGCTTCGGACACAAGCCCACGGAGCGGGGCGGGGTCAGCCGCGCAGGCTGCTCGGCGTCGTGCCCGTCAGTTTCCGGAACGCCGCCCCGAAGGCGCTCGGGCTGCGGTAGCCCATGGCCTCGGCGATCTCCTCGATCGGTTCCCCGGCGGCCAGCAGGGCGGTGGCCTGCTGGACCCGCACGGAGCCCACCCAGCGGACGAAGCCCAGCCCCGTCTCCGCACGGAAGGCCCGCGTGATGGTGCGCTCGCTGACCCGGAGCCGCAGTGCCCAGTCGCCCAGGGTGCGGCGGTCGGCGGGGTCGGCCAGGACCGCGGTGACGATCGGCTGCAGCAGCGCGGCCGTGGGCTCGTGGACCAGGAACTGGTGCGGGGAGGGGGCCAGGACGTCCAAGACCATGGCCTCGGTCAGTTCGCGTGAGGAGGTCGCCAGCCCGCTGACGCCCAGACGGTCCAGCAGTTCCCGCAGCAGCACGGTGATCCGCACCGAGGCCGGTCCGGCGGGCAGTGCCGTGGCGCTGAGCGGGCCAGCGGAGCGGCTGGCGGAGTGCCCGGCGGGGCGGCTGGCGGAGTGCCCGGCGGGGCGGCCGGCGTCGGGGGAGAAATAGGTGGCCCGGTAGCGAGTCCCGGCCGGGGCGGAGGCAGCGTGCACCGTGCCGGCCGGCATCCAGAGGCCGATCGCCGGAGTGACCGTCCAGGTCCGCTGCCCCACGCGCAAGGTGGAGGCCCCGGCATCATGCCAGAGCAGCTCGTGGACGGCGTGCGAGTGGTCCGGCCACCGGGTGGCGGCGGCCAGCGTCTCGCCGATCCCCACGCTGGTGAAGTCCGCCGGCACCGAGCCGGCCGGTTCCAGCGCCATCGGGCGGTACGGGCCGGTGGGCGCGGGAAGGGCGGGGGACACGCGGACGAGCCTACGCCGGACCGTGCCCTGACCACTCCCAGGCAGCCCTTTGAACGCAATCCCCGTCCGTGGGGATTGCCCCCTAAGTGAGGAGGGGGTGGGATGGAATGAGAGGCGGCTCAGAGCACCTTCGAGAGGAACTCCTGCAGGCGCGGCTGCTGGGGGTGGTCGAAGATCTCCTCCGGCGTGCCGGCCTCCACGATCTTCCCGCCGTCCATGAACAGCACCCGGTCCGCCACCTCGCGGGCGAAGCCCATCTCATGGGTCACGAGCACCATGGTCATGCCCTCCTCGGCGAGGTCGCGGATGACCTGCAGCACCTCGCCCACCATCTCGGGGTCCAGGGCGGAGGTGGCCTCATCGAACAGCATGATCTTCGGGCTCATGGCCAGTGCGCGCGCAATCGCCACGCGCTGCTTCTGCCCGCCGGACAACGACGCCGGCCGCGCGTCCGCCTTGTCCGCCAGACCCACGCGGTCCAAGAGTTCCTCGGCGCGCTGGCGCCCCTCCGCCTTGGACAGGTTCCCGAGCTCGACGGGGGCCAGCATGATGTTCTCCGCCACCGTCATGTGCGGGAACAGGTTGAACTGCTGGAACACCATGCCGATGTGGCGGCGGACCTTGTTGATGTCCACCTTCGGATCGGTCAGGTCGTAGTCACCGACCCGCACGGTGCCACCGGAGATCTCCTCCAGCCGGTTCAGGCAGCGCAGGAAGGTGGACTTGCCGGAGCCGGAGGGCCCGATCACGCACACCACCTGGCGCTCGCGGATCTGTCCGGTGATGCCGGTCAGGACGTGGTTGTCCCCGAAGGACTTCTTCAGGTTCTGCACGTCCACCACCACGGTCTCGCCGATGGAGCGGCCGGTGGTGGCGCCGGTGGTGCCGGTGGTGCCGGTGGTCTCTGGTGTTTCAGGGGCGGAGGCGCTCACTTGTTGACCTTCCTGTCCACGTAGTTGGCGAGCTGGGTGAGGGCGGTGATTGCGATGAAGTACAGCAGTGCGGCGATCAGCAGCACCTCGGTGACGCGGAAGTTGGCCGCGTAGATCTGCTGGGCCTGGTAGAGCAGCTCAGCGAAGCCGATGGCCAGCAGCAGGGAGGAGTCCTTGAGCATGATGACCAACTGGTTGATCAAGGACGGGGTCATCATCTTGAACGCCTGCGGCAGCACGACCTTCTGCATGGTCTTGCCGTGGCCCAGCCCCAGGGACCTGGAGGCCTCGGCCTGGCCGGGATCCACGGACTGCACGGCGCCGCGTACGATCTCCGCGATGTACGCCGCACCGTTGAAGGTCAGGGTCATCACGCCGGCCACCCAGATGTTGACCGGGGTGCCGATCAGCTGGGGCAGGCCGAAGTAGAAGAAGAAGGCCCAGACCAGGATCGGGGTGCCGCGGAAGATGCTGATGAAGGTGATGGCGACCCAGCGCAGCACGGGGTTGCTGGCGATCTTCATGAAGCCGAACGCCAGGCCCAGCACCATGGCCAGGACGAAGGAGATGCCGGTGACCAGCAGGGTGTTGCCCAGGCCGGACAGCAGTGCCGGCATGGCGGTGACGATCAGCCCCGTGAAGGAGCTCTTGTCCACACCGTCGTCCTCGCCGCCGAGGTAGGTGTCCACGATCTGGTCGTATTCACCGGACTCCTGCAGTGCGGCCAACCCGGTGTCGAACTTCTCGAGCAACTCGGCGTTCTGGCCCTTGTTGACGGCGAAGCCGTAATCGCCGGTGGGGATCTCCTCACCGATGGTGACTAGGCCAGAACCCTGCTCCACGCCGTAGGCGATGATCGGGTAGTCGTCCATCAGGGCGTCGGCACTGCCGGACTTCACGGACTCCACCATGGTGGTGGTCTGGTCCAGGGCGGTGATCTCGAAGCCGTATTGCTCCTGTTGTGTCTTCGCCTCCTCCTCGGACAACGAGCCGGTCTTGACGGCCAGGGTCTTGCCCTCGAGGTCCTCCCACCCGGCGATTGCCTCGGCGTTGTCCTCGGTGGTGGCCAGCGTCAACGTGCCGGTGAAGTAGGGCTCGGAGAAGTCGAAGATCTCGGCTCGTTCATCCGTGATGCCCATGCCGGCGATCACGCCGTCGGCCTGGCCGGACTGGACGGCCTGCAGGGCTGCGTTGAAGCCGAGCGACTGCCACTCGACCTCGAATCCCTGATCCTCGGCGATGGCCTCCATGATGTCGATGTCGATACCGGTCAGCTCGCCCGAGGCGTCCCGGAACTCGAACGGCGCGAACGTGGTGTCCGTGGCGATCGTGTAGGTCTCGCCGGATCCGGACTCGCCCTCGGCGAGGGCGGCGGCACTGGCAGCGGGGGCGAGCCCGAGCAGCAGCAACCCCAGGGCGGCCATCGCCGCGAGCACAGTCCTCACGGCGGTTCTGAAGCGGGTCTCTCTCACGAGGGTGTCCCTTCGAAGGGTGGAGTGGTGACGTCTCGGTAGCCTACTCCGGCGGTGATGCCGATCACCGCAGGCCATGGCCCTTCTCCGGCGCCGGCCATCAGGCACAGAGTGACCAGACCACGTCACAACGGCGGGGGCGAGGTCACTTTGTGCCTGAGGGGTTGTCTCTGCCGACCGAAGGACCACACCATGGAGCATGACCGCCCTGCTCAGAGCCCTGCACACCGCCGTCCCGCCCACCGTGTTGCACCAGGAGCGGGTTCGTGATGCGCTCGCGGCCCAGCCGGGACTCAGCCGGCTCGGCGCGCGGCTGGTGGGCGCAGCCTTCAACGCCTCCGGGATCGAGCGCCGGCACACGGTGGTGCGGGAATGGGAGCAGGGCGAGCAGGGCGTGCAGGGGCAGCGGGAAGGACAGGCGCACGACGCCGGCCGGCCGGCTTCCAGCACCGAGTCGGACCCCAGCGCGGAGTCCGGCCCCAGCGACGGACTGTTCTTCGACCCGGAGACCGGCCACGTCCTCAACCCGAGCACCGGGGTTCGCAACGCCGTCTACACCGAACACGTCAACGACCTGTACGAGGAGGCGGCCGTCGGGGCCCTGGCCGGCTGCCCGGACCTCGCCCGGGAGGACGTCACCCACGTCATCACGGTCTCCTGCACGGGATTCTTCTCCCCGGGACCGGACTACCAGCTGGTCCGCCGGCTCGGCCTGGCCGCCACCACCAAGCGCATGCACCTCGGGTTCATGGGCTGCTACGCCGCCCTGCCGGCCCTGCGGGAAGCCGCGGCCATCTGCGCGGCGGACCCGGCCGCCGTCGTGCTGGTGGTGTCCGCGGAGTTGTGCAGCGTGCACGTGCGCGTGGCCAATGACCAGGACACCATCGTGGGCGCCTCCCTGTTCTCGGACGGGGCGGGTGCCGCGGTGGTGACGGGGGCGGACCGGCCGGTGCCGGCGGGCAGCGGGCCCGCGCTGCGGCTGGACGGCTTCGCCACGGTGCTGACCCCGGTGGGGGAGGACGCGATGGCGTGGAACATCGGCGATCACGGCTTCGAGATGATCCTGGGTACCTATGTCCCGCACATCATCGATGAGCACATCACCGGTGCCCTCGCCCCCCTGTTCGCGGCCGACCACGCCGCCGACCACGCCTCGGGGCCGCCGCTGGCCGAGCGGGCCTACGCCGAGCTGGAGCACTGGGCCATCCACCCCGGTGGGCGCAGCATCTTGGACAAGGTGCAGGCCCGGCTCGAGCTGACCGACGCCCAGCTCGTACCCGCCCGGGACACCCTGCGCGACTACGGCAACATGTCCAGCGCCACCGTGCTGTTCGTGCTGCAACACATCCTCGAGGGGGCCGGGGCAGCGGGGGCGGGGGAAGCGGGCGCCGGGGCAGCGGGCAGCCGTGACGGCGAGCGGGTCTGCGCCATGGCCTTCGGGCCCGGGCTGACGGTGGAGTCGGCGCTGATGACCTTGGTCTGCCCGGCGTGACCCGGAGGCTCCTGCCGCCCGACCTCTCCGTGCGCCGGCCGCAGACGCCCGAGCAGATGGACTTCCCGGACTGCGACCTGGAGGCACTGCACCGCACCTATCGCGGCTTCGGGGTGGTGAACCCGGTGGTCGCCGGCTGGCAGCTGACCTACCGCTCGTTGATCCGCCCGCTGTTGGTCGCGCATGCCAGCGGCAGCACGCGCGACAGCACACGACCCCTCACCGTCCTGGACATCGGCTCCGGCGGTGGGGACGTGGCCCGGGCCCTGCTGCGCCGGGCCACCGCGGACGGCTTCACCGTGCACGTCACGGCCCTGGAGCCCGACGCGCGGGCCCACGCCTGGGTGGCCGGCCGACGGCCGGTGCCGGGGCTGGAGAACCGGAGGGGCACCAGCGGTGACCTGGTCCGCGAGGGCCGGCGCTTCGACGTCGTGCTCTCCAACCACCTGCTGCACCACCTGGATCCCGGCGAGCTGGACGCCGTGCTGGCCGACTCCGAGGCGCTCGCCATGCGGCGGGCGATCCACTCGGACATCCGCCGCAGCCCGGTGGCCTACGCCCTGTTCTCCGCCGGTGCCGGACTGGCGACCCCGCTGTTCCCGGGCTCCTTCATCCGCGTGGACGGGCTGGCCTCGATCCGGCGCAGCTACACGCCGGACGAGCTCGCCGCCGCGGTGCGGCCCGGGTGGCGGGTGCGGGCGCAGGTGCCGTGGCGGAACCTGGCGGTGTGGGACTCAGGGTGGGAGGCGGTGCCCGATGCAACCCCCGATGCACGCTGATGTCCTGATCGTCGGGGGCGGACCGGTCGGACTGTTCCTGGCCGGGCTTCTCGTGCAGCGGGGCGTGGACGTGGCGGTACTGGAACGTCGCGAGCGACCGGCGGAGCAGTCGCGGGCCATCGGCCTGCACCCGCCGGCACTGGACGCGCTCGCCGCGCTGGGGCTGGACGCCGCCGCCCTGGCCGAGGGCGCCGTGGTGCGCCGCGGCGTGGGCTACGGGGACGGCCGGCGGCTCGGGGACCTCACCTTCGAGCGCGCCCATCCCCGGTTCCCGTTCGTGCTGACCCTGCCGCAGTCCCGCACCGAGCGGCTGCTCGCCGCGCACCTTGAGCGGGTGGCCCCGGGGACTCTGCTCCGCGGGGTGGAGGTGGTGGGGATGGAACACCCCGGGCCCGACGGCGGCCGGCCCGTCCGCGTGTCGGTGCGGTCCGCGGGGGTGGGAGTGGGAGTGGGAGTGGCGGAGGAGTGGTCGGCTTCCGTGGTGGTCGGCGCGGACGGCGCCCACAGCACGGTGCGCCGGCTGGCCGGGATCGGCGTGGACCGACGCGAGTGGGGTGACAGCTACCTGATGGGAGACTTCGCGGCGGAGGATGGCGCTGAGAATGCCGGGGAACCGGGGGCCGGGCTGCGTGACGAACCATCAGCCGTGATCCACCTGCACCGGGACGGCGTGGTGGAGTCCTTCCCCTTGCCGGGCGGGCAGCGGCGTTGGGTGGTGCACACCGGCCAGGAACTGCGGTCCGAGAACGCGGAAGAGCTGGTGGCGATGCTGAGCGAGCGGTGGCCGCCCGGCGGCCGGACAGCGGACCGTGTCTCCGGTGCTGACGTGCCCGGGCTACCGGATCCCGCGACGGCCACCATGGTCAGCGCCTTCAGGGTCTACCGTCAGATGGCTCGTCGGATGGTCGCGGGGCGGACGGTGCTGATCGGGGACGCCGCCCACGCCATCAGCCCCTTCGGCGGTCAGGGCATGACCCTGGGATGGCTGGACGCGCTGGACCTGGCGCCCCTGCTGGCGCGCCGGCTGGCGACTCCGCGGGGTGGTGCGCTGGATGCGGAAGGCGACGGGCCGGCGTCGGGCTCTGGTGTGGAGGAACGGGAACTCAACCAACGGACGCTGCGGGACTTCCAGCGGCAGCGGAAACGGGCCGCGCTCGCGGCCGCCCGCCAAGCCGAGGCGAACATGCTGCTCGGCCGGCGCCTGCCCGTCCCTGCGCTCGCGGCCCGGGACCTCGCTGCGCGCGCGGTCCTGGCTACGCCACTGCGGCACGTTTTGGCGCGGCGGTACACCATGTCGGGCGCGAGCGTGGGCGACCTCCCTTAGGCGCGGGCCAGCAGCCGCTCGACGCGGGGCTTGACCTCGGTGGCGAGCAGGGTGAGGGATTCCAGGAAGTGCTCCTGGGGCAGCCCGCCGATGTCCATCTGCAGGAAGTGGCGCATGTGGCCCATGTACCCGTGCAGGTGCACGATGCGCTCGGCGACCTCGTCCGGCCCCCCGATGTAGTAGGCGCCGGGGGCCTCGGCCTGAGCGAGGTAGGCATTCCGGTCCGGTTCGGGCCAGCCGCGCAGCCGCCCCATCTCCACGTTGAGGTTGTACCAGCCCGGGTAGAACCGGTCGAGGGCCTCCTGCTGGGTGGGGGCCACCAGGCCGAGCGCGGCCACGGAGACCTTGATGCCGCCCCCGGTGTGCCCGGCCTGGGCGGCGGAGCGGCGGTAGAGATCGGCTAAGGGGGCGAAGCGGTGGGGTTCCCCGCCGATGATGCCGTAGGAGACGGGCAGGCCCAGCTGTCCGGCGCGGGCGGAGGAGCCGGCGTTGCCGCCGGTGGCCAACCAGATTGGCATCCGGCCGTGCACCGGGCGGGGCACCACGGCCAGGTCCTTCAGGGCCGGGCGGCGTGCCCCGGACCAGGTGACGGACTCGGAGTCGGCCTCGTTCAGGGTCATCAGCAGGTTCAGCTTGTTGGCGTAGAGCTCGTCGTAGTCGTCCAGGCTGTAGCCGAACAGGGGGAAGGTCTCCACGGAGGAACCCCGCCCGGCGGTGATCTCCACGCGGCCGCCGCCGGAGATCGCATCGGCGATGGCGAACTGCTGGTAGACCCTGACCGGATCATCGGTGCTGATGATGCTGGCGGCGCTGCCCAGGGTGATCTGCTGGGTGGTGGCGGCCGCCGCAGCGATCACGGTCCCGGGGGAGGAGGCAGGCATCGAGACGGTGTGGTGCTCGCCCACACCGAAGTAGTCCAGTCCGGCCGCGTCGGCGTGGATGATCGCCTGGTGCAGGTTGGTGATGGCCTCGGCGGTGTGCCGCGGGGACCCGTCCGGGTCCAGAGGTGTATCGCCGAAGCTGTAGGCGCCGATGTCCATGGTGTCTCCCAGGCCGAAAGTATGATGTTTCACAGACTATCTCACAGGCAGATGATCTGAAGAACCGACGACCCTGCGTATGATGGACCGCATGGAAGGCAGTGCAGGGCTCGACGGCGGCGCGGCGGCTGGTGCTGCCGGCGCCGGTGGCGCTCGCGGCACCGTCCCCGGTGATCTGGGGTGGAACCTGGGCATGGTCCTGCGCGGCTACCAGACCCGCTTCGAGGAGGCCGTCGAGGGGATGCCCTCCGGGATCCGCGGCTTCCAGGTGCTCTCTGCCGTGGTCCACCGGGATCCGCCCAATCAGCAGGCACTCGCAGCGCACCTCTCCATCGACCGGACGGTCCTCACCTACCTGCTGGACACCCTCGTGGACGCCGGGGTGGTGGAGCGCGTCCCGGCTCCCTCGGACCGCCGGGCCCGCAAGATCGTGGCCACTCAGCGTGGCCGCTCCGTGTTGGTGCGGTACGAGGAGCGCGTCGCCGCAGCCGAGACTGGGCTCCTGGCCGGTCTGGACGAGGGCGAGTCCGGGGTCCTGGAGTCCTTGATCAGTCAGCTGGCCATGGCCATCCACCGAGACCAGCCCGGTTCCAGTCCGTGTGAGGCCATGGATCACCTGCCGTGACGGCCTCCTCCCCTCACGGCACCGCCCATCACGGCACCGGTAACTGTCGATCGGATCGGCGATTCTCGACCTCGACTGCGGCCGTGATCGAAGGGCGTGATCGAAAGGTGTAGTCGGTTCATGGCGGTGCCGGAGTATGACGAACTGCCAGTAGGGGGTTCCCACTAGTCAGCCCCCGGTCACCGCGCGGTGCCCGGAAAACCGGGAATCACAGCATAGAATCCACCGTGATGAGCAGATTATTCGGAACAGACGGCGTCCGTGGCCTGGCCAATGGGATCCTGACCGTCGAACTGTCGATCCAACTGGCCCAGGCCGCCGCCGCGGTGCTGGGGCACCAGGAGACCGCGGGGCGCCGCCCCGTGGCCGTGGTGGCCCGTGACCCCCGCATCAGCGGTGAGTTCATCATCGCAGCCGTCTCGGCGGGGCTGGCCAGTGCGGGCGTGGACGTCTATGACGCCGGTGTGCTGCCTACCCCAGCCGCGGCCTTCCTCGTGGATGACCTGGACGCAGACTTCGGCGTGATGATCTCCGCCTCCCACAACCCGGCCCCGGACAACGGCATCAAGTTCCTGGCTCGCGGCGGCGAGAAGCTCACGGATGAGCAGGAAGACGCCATCCAGCGGCAGATGGGCATCGAGCCGCACCGTCCCACCGGCCCGGACGTGGGCCGCGTCCAGCGCTTCGCGGACGCCGAGGACCGCTACATCCTGCACCTGCTCCAGACCCTGCCGCACCGCCTCGACGGACTGAAGGTGGTGCTCGACTGCGCCCACGGTGCCGCCGCCGGTTGCTCGCCGGAGGTCTTCAAGGCCGCCGGGGCCGACGTCGTGGTCATCGGCGCGGAGCCGGACGGGCTGAACATCAACGACGGCTACGGCTCCACCCATCTGGAGAACCTCCAGGCCATGGTGCTGGAGACCGGCGCGGACTTCGGGATCGCCCATGATGGCGATGCGGACCGCTGCCTGGCCGTGGACGCCGCCGGCACCGTGGTGGACGGAGACCAGATCATGGGCATCCTGGCCGTGGCCCTGAAGGAGTCCGGCCGCCTCAAGGATGACACCCTGGTGGTCACCGTGATGAGCAACCTGGGCCTGAAGCTCGCCATGCAACGCGAGGGCGTGCGCCTGGTCGAGACCAAGGTGGGGGACCGGTACGTGCTGGCCGGCATGAAGCACGGCGGCTACTCCCTGGGCGGCGAGCAGTCCGGCCACGTGATCTTCTCCGAGCACGCCACCACCGGCGACGGCGTGCTCAGCGGTCTGCAGCTCGGCGCCCGGATGGCCGCCAGTGGGCAGTCCCTGGCCGAACTGGCCGCCGTGATGGAGCGCCTGCCGCAGGTGCTGATCAACGTCAAGGATGTGGACCGGGGCCGTGCCGGCGCGGACCCGGAGGTCCAGGCCGCGGTCGCGGAGGCGGAGGCTCGGCTGGGCGAGACCGGCCGCGTGCTGCTGCGCCCCTCCGGCACCGAGCCCGTGGTCCGGGTGATGGTGGAGGCCGCGGACGAGGACCAGGCCCGCCGCGAGGCCGAGGACCTGGCCGCCGTGGTCCAGCGCGAACTCGCCCTGGCCACCGAGCCGGCCTGATCCTGCCGTGACGGAGCCGGAGCGGTCGGAGCCGGACGCGGTGGCGGAACCGGTGGCGGATCCGACGGCGGTGGACTACCTCCAGGGCACGACGCCGGCCCGCCGGTGGGCCGTCTTCCTCACCACGGTGCTGCTCACCGGTGCGCTGATCCTCTTGGTCCTCTTCGCGATCCAGCTGCCCACCTGTGAACACCCGCCCAACTCCTGGACCCCCTGCATCGGGCCGTGACCGCCGCTGCCGCTTCTGCAGATCACGGCCGCGCTAACTGTCGATTCGCTCGGCGATTCTCGACGTGTAGCGCGGCCGTGATCTGAGGGGTTAGAGGCCCAAGGGTTAGGACTGAGGCATGCCCTCCTGGTTGACGTAGACCTTATCCAGGGTCAGGTTGTCCTGGCCCCACTCGGACATGACGTCCTCGTACACGCCCTCGTCCATGAGGGCCTGCATGGTGTCACGCAGCAGGTCCACCTTCTCCTGCTCACCCTTCTTCACGCCGAAGGCGATGGGCGCCAACAGTTCCGGCTCGCCCACCAGACGGAACTTGTCCGCCTCGTGGTCCGCGGCGTAGAGCATGTAGGAGACGGAGTCGTAGGCCACGTCAATACGGTCGGCCTCGAGCGGCACGGTGATCAGGGTGTTGGAGAAGCCCACGGACTCGGTGCCCTCGATGCCCTTGGCCTCGCACTCGGCCACGAAGTCCTCTGCGCGCTGTTCCTGGTCGGTGCCCTTGATGGAACCGATGACGTGACCGCAGATGTCCTCCTTGGTCTCGATGTCCGAGTCCTGGGTGGTCAACCAGGCGACGCCGGCGTTGATGTAGTCCACCATGTCCATCACGTCACGGCGCTGCTCGTGGTCGCCGGTGGAGGCGGTGAAGGCGTACTTGCCGGCCATGACGCCGGGCACGTGGCCGTCGAAGCCGACGGCCTCCATGGTGACGTCCACGCCCCACTTGGCACCCATGGCGCGCACGAAGTCGGGCTGCAGCCCCACCGTCTCGCCGTCCTCATCCACGAAGGCGTTGGGCTGCAGGACCTTCACGGGCACCGTGATGCCCGCCTTCCACTCCTCGGGGACCCGCTCCGCGAGCGCCTCGTCCTGGGAGATGGTGTGGCCGTAGAGCTCCAGGTCCTGGTCGCCGGCCTCGGCGTCGGCACCGCAGGCGGACAGGCCCAGGGCCAGCGCGCCGGCGGCGAAGAGGCCGGTGGCCTGACGGAGACGGCGGACGGTGCGGGGGGATGTGCTCATGGTGTTTCCAATCATCGTCAGGTATTGCTCTAGGGACTGCACCACCGATCACGAGAGCGCTAGCTGTCGAAATCTCCGGCGGTTCTCGACGGTAACTGCGGCCGTGATCCGTGGGGTGCTGATGGGGTCTCTCTAGAGTGCCGGGCCGTGACGACAGTCACGGTTGACTCTCTCACCCACCAGAATTTGACGGCGCGGGAGCGATGGCGCCGCCGGGACTTCACTAGTATCCGAGTGATGAGTCCACAGAACGGGTCCGGCGGCCCCCCGCCCGCAGCAGCGGGAGGAGACGTGCCGGAACCACTGTGGACCAGGGCCTATGTCATGGCCATGGTGGTCCAACTGGGCGTCTCGATCGTCTTCGTGACGCTGATGACGTACATGGCCGTGTACGCCATGACCCTGTTCGGAATGCGGGACTCGGCGGCGGGCTTCGCGGCCAGCGCCTTCATCCTGGGCTCGGCGCTGACCCGGATCTTCGTGGGCAAGTACGTCGACTTCATCGGCCGCAAGCGGCTCATCACCATCGCCCTGGTCGTCTTCCTGTTCTGCTCCGCGCTCTATCCGCTGATCTCGGCGTACCCCGCTCTGATCGCCCTGCGCATCGTCCACGGCGGAGCCTTCGGTGCGATCTCCACCGGCATCACCGTGTCCGTGGTGGGGATGGTGCCCGCCGCCCGCCGCGGCGAGGGGATGGGGTATTTCCTGGCGGCCTCGACCTTCGCCATGGCGATCGGCCCGCTGTTGGCCGTGCAGCTGTCCGAGAACGTCAGCCCCGAGGCCGTCTTCCTGATGACCGGAGTCTCCTCGGCGGTGGCCCTGATCGCCGCCCTATTCGCCCGGCTTCCCGAGCGGACGCCTAGCCCGGAGGAGCACGCGCAGCGGTACCGGCTGCGACTGAAGGACATCCTGGACCCGGATGCCCTCCCCGTCGCCCTGGTGGTGATGCTGTGCGCCTTCGGCTACTCGGGGATCATCACC
The DNA here is from genome assembly GCF_051842835.1 of Microbacterium sp. A93. Lineage (NCBI taxonomy): Bacteria > Bacillati > Actinomycetota > Actinomycetes > Micrococcales > Microbacteriaceae > Microbacterium > Microbacterium sp. A93. Next base: position 40,867 of record NZ_JBPXMT010000015.1, on the reverse strand, counting down.
TACCTCAGTCCCTTCCTGCTGGAACGGGACATGCCCGCCGCGGCCTCCCTGTACTTCGTGGTCTTCGCCGCCGGGATGCTGGTGATCCGCGTGGTCTCCGGCCGGCAGCAGGACGTGCGAGGGGACAACGCGGTGATCATTCCCCTGACCCTGGTCTTCGCGGTTTCCCTGGCCGTCCTGGGACTGGCCACCCAGCTGTGGATGGTGGTGGTGGCCGGTGCACTCGGCGGCATCGGTTACGGTGCCCTGCTGCCCAGCCTGCAGGCCGTGGCCGTCACCCGGGCCCACCCCGAACGCATCGGGATCGCGGTCTCCACCCACTACCTCCTGTTGGACACGGGCGTGGCCCTGGGGCCGGTCCTGTTCGGGCTCCTGATCCCGCTGGGCGGCTATCCATTGCTGTACGAAGCGCTGGCCGGGACGGTGCTGGCCGCGGTGGTGCTGTACTGGTTCGTGCACGGACGGTGGCTGACCCAGCCCACTTGAGCGCACCGGGCCCTGACTGAAGGATGGACACGTGAATGATGGATCAACGAAGGATGGCATGACCTCAGAACCCTCCCCTGAGCCGGACCAGCCGGACCAGCTGAACCAGCCGGAACAGCCTGATTCCCGCCGCTCCGTGCTGGGCCGGGCCTTCCTGGTGCTCGACTGCTTCGCCGGCGGCGTGGAGATGAGCGTCTCCCGGATCGGCCAGCGCACGGGGCTGCCCCCGGCCACGGTGCACCGCATCCTCGGCTCACTGGTGGAGTGGGGCGGGGTGGAGCACGTCTCCCACGGCCGGTACCGGCTGGGATCCCGGATCTGGCGGCTCGGCGTCGGCGCCCCGCAGGTGCGTGTGCTGCGTGAGCTGGCCCAGCCCTACCTGGTGGACCTGCACATCCACACCGCCGGGACGGTCTACCTGGCGGTCCGGGACGGGGCGGACACGGTCTTCTCGGACCGCATCACCCGGGTCCGGCGCTCCACCGACACCCGCCGGGTGGCTCGCCGGGCTCCTCTGGAACAGTCGGGCGCCGGGCGGGTGCTGCTGGCCTACTCGGAGGAGGCCTGGTCCCTGCTGAAGGCGACCACCGAGGCCTCCGCAGCAGATCCCGCCGAGTCCACGGCACGGCTGAAGCGACTCCAGGGCGAGATGGCCCAGATCCGTGAGGACGGGGTGTCCATCACCAGCAACGACGGCCTGCAGGGCCGGTTCTCGGTGGCCTGCCCCGTGTTCGGGTTCGACGGCGTGGTGGTCGCCTCGATCGCGGTGGCCTTCCCGGACACGCGCATCGCGGACCCGGGGACCGTGGCGCCCCGCGTCATGTCCACGGCGCAGGCGATCAGCAAGGACCTCGTAGACCTCGGATACTGACGCGCGGCTGCGTCACGCCGCGGCCCACCAGTACCACCACCTGGGGCCCGACGGCGGCCGCCCGGGAACCGCAGAAGCCGGCCGTCAGGGGACGGCCGGCTTCTGGAATCCCGCCTCTACAGAGTCAACGCTTCAACAGCGTCAGAGGTTCAACCGTGACAGGTGTGTCAGCGGTTCGCCCAGACCGGGTCCCGCTTCTCGATGAAGGCGCGCACGCCCTCCACCCGGTCCTCGGAGAGGTACGGGTTCGGGCCCACGTTCAGGCGCAGCGCCGTGGTGACGGGCAGTCCCCAGGACTTGGTGGCCATCTCCTTGTAGCGGCGCTGGGTGACCGGGGAGTTGCGGACGATGCGCTGCACCATCTCCTCCACCTTGTCCGCGTACTCCTCGGCGGAGTACACGTGATTGATCAGGCCGAGCTCCTGGGCTTGCTCCACCGGGATGGTGTCCGCGGTGTACAGCAGCTCGAAGGCCAGTCCCCGCGGGATCAGCCGGGGCAGCAGGATGGAGCCCAGGTTGGCGCCCATGCCGCGGCGGGCCTCGGTCAGCCCGAACTGCGAGCCGGCCTTGGCGAGCCGGATGTCCGAGGACAGGGCCAGCTCACAGCCGCCGGCGATGGCGTGGCCGTTGAGGGCCGCGATCACCGGCTTGTAGGTCTCCAGCATGACCTCGAACAGGTTGCGCAGCTGGCCGGTCATCGGGACGTGGATCTGACGGCCGGCCTGGGCGGTCTCGTCCATCTCCTTGAGGTCCCCGCCGGCGCAGAACGCCTTGTCCCCGGCCCCGGTGAGCACCACGCACCAGACGTCCGGATCCGCCCCGGCCTCCACGAAGGCCTCCACGAGGGCCGCGGTGGTTCGGGTGTCCATGGCGTTGCGTCGTTCGGGACGGTTGATGGTGATCCGGGCGACGTTTCCGTCCATGGAGTAGAGGACGCGGCCCTCCTCCAGTTCGATGGTGCTCATGCCTTCTGCTCCTGCTGGGTCTGCTGGTGATGTGCGGTCGGTGTGGGAGGGGTGGCTTCGCCGATGACGCCGGCACTGACCAGCTCGTCGATGCGCTGCGCGTCCAGTCCCAGGTTCTCCAGGACGGAGCGGCTGTCCGCGCCGAGCTCCGGCGGGGCGGTGGGACGGTCCAGCGGGTACTGCCCGTCGAACGTCATGGGCAGGTTCACCACCGAGAAGTCGCTGATGCCCGGGTGGTCCATCGGCACGATCTGCTCGAGGGACTGCACCTGCTCATCGGCCAGCACCTGGGGGATGTCGTTGACGGGGGAGTGGGGGACCCCGGCGGCCCGCAGCCGGGCCTCCATGTCCTTGACCGTGAAGCGTCCGGTGATCGCCGAGAGCAGGTCGTTGAGCTGATGGCGGGCGCCCACGCGTTCGGCGTTGTCCGCGAAGGCGCGGATCGGATCCGCGTCCGGGACCTCGAGGGCGGCCAGCAGCCGGTTCCAGGTGGCGTTGTTGCCGGCCGAGATGAAGATGAACCCCTCATCAGCGGACGGGAACGCGCCGTAGGGCACCACCCCGCCGAAGCCCGAGCCGAGCCGCTGCGGTTTGGGATTGCCGGCCTGCACCGCCTGCAGCTGGGGTGACATCCACATCAGGGCCGTCTGCAGCAGGGACAGCTCGATGTGGCCGCCCTCGCCGGAGACCTCCCGCCGGCGCAGTGCCTCGAGCACGGACAGTGCGGTCCACATGCCGGTCCCCATGTCCAGAACTGAAACCGGCACGCGGGCCGGTGCGCCGCCGTCGTCCCCGGTGACGGAGACGATCCCACCGTAGGCCTGGACCAACGGGTCATAGGCGGGACGGTCCGCCATGGGGCCGGTACCGCCGAAGCCCGTCATCTCGCAGTAGATCAGGCCGGGGTTCGCCGCGCGCAGGGCCTCCGCGGAGAAGCCGGCCTTGGCCAGCGCCCCGGGCCGCAGGTTCTGCACCAGCACGTCCGCGGAGCGCACCAGCTCCCACAGCACCTCGGCGCCTTCGGGCTTCTTGTAGTCCAGCACCACCGAGTTCTTGCCGCGGTTCAGGGACAGGAACGTCACGGAGCGCCCGTCCCAGGAGGGTGGGGCCCAGTTCCGGCTGTCATCGCCGGTGCCGAAGCGCTCCACCTTGATGACGGTGGCGCCCAGATCGGCCATGATCTGGGTGGCGAAGGGTGCCGCCACAGACGTCCCGATCTCGATGACGGTCACGCCGTTCAGTGAACCCAGGGCCGGATTCAGTTGCTCAGTTGCCTTCATGGTGTCCTTCGTGTCGTTCGTGTCCTTGCCCGTGCCGGGCGGCTGATGCGTCCCGGACGGTGCGTTCGTAGTGGTCGCGTTGGGCCGAGGCGATCGGCGCCTTCCAGGGCGAGGGGGCCCCGGCGTAGACCTCCGGGCCGAGCCGGAAGTGCTGGGCCTGCTCGAAGGTCTCGATGAAGGGCAGGTCCATGGGGTAGACCGCGTCCCCTTCGGGGCGGGGCCCGGCCTGGGAGACCCGGCCCCAGAGCGCGTGGCCCACCATGTCCGTGGCGAGGGCGGCCGCCTCGATCAGGGTCTCCAGGCTGATGCCGGTCTCGACCCCTTCGGACTCCAGCAGGTGCACGAAGTCCTCGGTGGGGATCATCCCGGTGAGCCGGCCGTTGCCGCAATAGGGGCAGCCGCCCATCCCGCCGAGGCCGGTGTCCACCACCAAGTGGTCCTCGGCCTCCAGCTGGTACAGGGCCTCGTAGGCGGAGAGCATGGCCATGCCCCGGGCATCATGCAGGTGCAGCTGGAAGCGGCGGATCTGCGGCCAGGTGGCCTTGATCAACGCGATCTGCTCGCGCATGGCCTTCGGGGTGTTCCAGCTCATCGGATCGCCCAGCTGGACGCGGGTGACCGGGATACCGGCCCGCTCCCACGCCTCGATCTGGGTGGTCAGGGCCTCCATGCGCTGCTCCTGGGTGAAAGGGCCCACCCAGTTGGAGCCCCAGGCCGCGTTGACGCAGACCTCGGCCTCGGTGACGCCGGCGGCCTTCGCCTCCGCCACCACGGTGGGCAGGGACTCGCGCTCCTGGGCGGTGGTCCGGGCGTTGTTGCGCTGGACGAACACATCGCACAGGTGCAAGCGGGACACCCCGACCCCCGGCTCGCCGGCGGTGAACTTGTGCGCGTACTGGGCGATGCGCTCCCGGCCGCGGGCATTCAGCGCCAACGCCGTGTAGTTGACCCCGGGGGCAGGCTCGAAGCGTTCGGCCAGCTCGTCGATCTGGGCCATCTGCGGCACCCACTTGGGGCTCACGAAGGATCCGACCACGATGTTCTGCAGTCCCGAGGTGGACAGCAGGTCCAGCAGCTCGAGCTTGCGGTCCACGGGGATGTCCGCGCTCTCGATCTGCATCCCCTCCCGCAGGGCCTCCTCCACGAGGGAAACCTGCGGCAGCGCGTTTCCCCGTGCAGGGTGGTGTGCATCATTGCGGCCCATCACAGGGCACCTCCAGTCCATCCGATGAGTAGTTCCTTGACGTCCGCCTCCGCCGCCAGCCCGTCCACCGCGGCCGAGAGCCGGGTTGCACCCGCGCCGTCCGAGGGGAGTCCGGCGTAGGCGAAGCAGGAGGCCACCTTGTCCTTCAGATCCGTGGCGGTCAGCGGGTTGCTGCTGTCCCCCCGGGCGGCGTAGACGGTGGCATCGGGCCGGGAGCCGCCGGCCATGGACATGGAGACGGTGGCGTACTCGCGCCCGGCGTACTCGTGCCCGGCGCCCGCCTCGCCCAAGGTGACCTTCCGGGCCAGCTCGCGCACGGCGCCGGCGGCCTCGAAGCCGGCCGGGGTGAAGTCCTCCAACACGATGGTGCCGTTGACCAGGGCCAGCGCCACGCAGTACTCGAGGCTGAACTTGGCCTCGCTGCCCGTCTGCGGCGGCTCGGTGCGCAGCGGCGCCGTGCCGGTCTCGTGGACGAGCACGTCGATCGATTCGATGTCCTGCAGCGGGGCATCCCCGCGGAAGTCCAGCCGCATGTCCAGCACGGCGTCCACGGCGCGGTGGGTGCCGTAGCAGGACGGGTAGCGCTTCAGTCCCCAGTCGAAGGCCCAGTCCTTCAGCCAGTACTCGAAGCGTTCCTCCACGTCCTCGGCGAACGTGGCCAGGGGCGTGCTGGAGGAATCCCCGAACCGGGCGAAGTACCCGGCCGGGGCCTCGAGCTCGTGCAGGTTGGCGGTGATGCCGGCCTGGGCCCAGCGCACGGCCAGGAGCGCGTCCTGGGCGGAGAGCCCGGCGTGCATGGGCTTGGTCATGGTCCCGAAATTGGCCCGCGAGCCCGAGGCCAGGGTGGAGGCCATGGCCAGGGCCGTCTGCGTGGTCGCCGGGTCCAGGCCCTGAAGCCGGGCCAGGGCGGCGACGGCGGCCAGTCGCCCGACCGTGGAGGTCGAGTGCCAGCCCCGGGCGTAGTGCTCGTGGCTCGGCAGGGCCTGGGCGATCGTGCGGAACATGGCGTGGCCCACGTTGAAGGCCTCCGCGAACCTCGAGAAGGTGAGCGGGCCGGCGTCGGCCGCCAGCAGTGCCGGGACCAGCACGGCGCTGGGGTGCAGCGGCATGGTGGGGGAGACGTCGTCGAAGTCCAGGAAGTGGGCCGCGGTGCCGTTGAGGAAGGCCGACGCCGGGGCGCCGCCTGCCGCGTCCGGCGCCCAGGGGGCGCTGCCCGCCGGGTCCGCCACGGAACCGGCAGAGCCCTGCGGTCCCGTCACGGACCGCAGCCGGCGGATGCCGTCCTCCCCGGCAGCGGCCGCAGCGACTGCGAGGGTGTCCACCAGGGCGTGACGGACGATCTGCCCGTGCAGGGACGCCGGGACCTCGGTGGTCAGGGCGGCCTCGGCCAACCGTTCGGTCAGCCCCGTCCGGGTGGCGGTCGTGGTGGCCGTGGTGGCCGTGGTGCTCGTTGGGGTCATGGCCATGATCAGAAGGACTTCGGCAGACCCAGCGTGCCGTGGGCGATACCCGCCAGGACCACGTTGTTGCTGATGGGCGCGATGGAGGGCAGGCGGGCCTCACGGAAGTGACGTTCGATGCCGTACTCCTCGGCCACGGCGTAGCCGCCGAAGGTGTCGAAGGCGGCGTTGGCGGCCTTCCACAGGGCCTGGCTGGCCAGCAGCTTGGCGCCGTTGACCTCGAAGCGGGGGTTGTCCCCGGCCTCGTACATGGCGGCAGCGCGCCAGCGCATCAGGGAGGCGGCCTCCAGGTCCGAGTAGGCCTGGGCGATCGGGAACTGGATGCCCTGGTTCTGGCCGATCTGACGGCCGAAGACCTCACGCTCCTGGGCGTACGTGACGGCCCGGTCGATCATGTACATGCCGGCCCCGACGTACTCGGAGGTAGCCAGGATGCGCTCGGCATTCATGCCGGAGAGGATGACCTTGAAGCCCTTGCCCTCCTCGCCGATGCGATTGGCCACCGGAACCTCAAGGTCCCGGATGGTCAGCTCATTGGTCTCGTGGTTGACCATGGTGCGGATCGGGTTGGCCACGATCTGGCCCTTGGCCTGCGCCTCGTTGAGGTCCACCAGCATGGCGGTGAGACCGTCGGTCGGCTTGGCCGCGTCCTCCCGCTTGGTGGTGCGGGTCAGCAGCAGGATCAGGTCCGAGTGCTGGATGCGGGAGATGAAGATCTTGTTGCCGTTGACGATGTACTTGTCGCCCTCGCGCACCGCGAAGGTGCGGATCCGCGTGGTGTCCGAGCCGGCATCCGGCTCGGTGACGCCGAAAGACTGCAGGCGCAGCTCGCCGTCGGCGATCTTCGGCAGGAACTCGTTCTTCTGCTCCTCGCTGCCGTGCCGCAAGATGCTGCCCATGGTGTACATCCCGGCGCGGACGGCACCGGCGTGGCAGCCGTTGCGCTCCAGCTGCTCCAACACCACCGCGGCGTCGGAGATGCTGGCGCCGCCGCCGCCGTACTCGTCCGGGATCAGCATGCCCATCCAGCCCTCGGCGTACAGGGCGTCCACCATCTCCTCCGGGTAGGAGCGCTCGCGGTCACTCTTGATCCAGTACTCGTTGTCGAAGGGCTTGCACAGCTCGTCGATGGCCTCGCGGACGGACAGCTGTTCCTCGGTCAGTCCGTAGGAGGAGGATGCGATCTTGTGGGACATGGGTGTCACCTCTCTGGAAATGGCGCTCAATGGCTCTGGTGGTGGGATCTGGTGGTGCGTTCTCCTCAGTCAAGCCCGGGCGGGGACAACCCGGGATGAGTCGTAGCGCACAGTGGAATTCTGTTCCGGGGCAGGGGCGGGTGCAGGGTCTGGAGCAGGATCAAAAAGTCTGTTAACGGTGACGGCCGGACCCCTTCGAACGCTGAGGTTCAAAAGGGCCCGGCCGTAGGGTCACCACCGATCGTCCGCCCCGGCTGGGGGAGGGGGCGGCAGTAGACCGGATCAGTTCAGGGTCAGGCCCTCGGAGTTGATGTAGATGTCATCCAGCATCAGGGTGGGCAGGCCCCACTCAGTGAAGACGGACTCGTAGACGCCCGCGTCCTTGAGCTCCTTCAGGGTGGCCCGCAGCAGCTCGGCCTTCTCCTGCTCACCGGCGATCACGCCGAAGGCGATCGGGGCGTCGTTCAGCTGGTCGCCGACCATCGTGAAGCGCTCCGGCTCCTTCTCGGCGAAGTGCAGCACGGAGGAGATGGAGTCGTAGGTGACGTCGATGCGGTCGGCCTCGAGGGGGACGGTCATCAGGGTGTTGGAGAAGCCCACTGCCTCGGTGCCCTCCACGCCCTTGGCCTCGCAGTCGGCGATGAACTCCTCGACCTTGACCTCCTGGTTGGTGCCCTTGGCCACGCCGATGGTTGTGCCGCAGATGTCATCCACGGTCTCGATGTCCGAATCGGCCTTCGTCAGCCAGCCCAGTCCGGCGATGGTGTAGTCCACCATGGTGAGGACCTTCTGACGCTCGGGGAAGTCGCCGGTGGCCGTGGTGAAGGCGTACTGGCCGGCCTGGACGCCCGGGACCTGGGCGTCGAAGGGTGCGACCTCCATGTCGATGTCGATGCCGAGCTTGGTGGACATCGCCTTCACCAGGTCCGGCTGGACGCCCACGGAGTTGCCGTCCTCATCCACGAAGGCGTTGGGACGCAGCACCTGGAGGGGCACGGTGATGCCGCCCTCCCAGTCCGCCGGGACCCGGTCCGCCAGGTCCTGGTTGAACTCGACCGTGTGGCCGTAGAGCTCCATGGACTCAGCGGTGTCCGAGTCGCCGCCGCCGCAGGCGGTCAGGCCGCCGGCCAACAGGGTGAGGGTGGCACCTGCGCCGAGGGCGCGCTTGGTCTGGGATGTGAGGTTCATGGTGGGTTTCCTAGTCAGCAAGGGGTCAGCACAAGAGGGGTCAGTAGCCGCGGCCGAAGCGCTTCTCCAGACGGGACTGGCCGATCATGGCCAGGATGGTCAGCAGCAGGTACCACATGCAGGCCACCGTCAGCAGGGGGAGGGTCTCGTAGGTGCGGCCGTAGATGTTCTGGGCCACCGTCAACAGCTCGGCGTAGCCGATCACGGAGACGAGCGAGGTGTTCTTGAACAGGGTGATCAGCTCGGTGGCGAATGCCGGGATGGTGACGCGGATCGCCTGGGGCAGCACGATCCGGCCGAAGGCCTGGCCGCGCGGGATGGACAGGGCGCGGGCGGCCTCCGTCTGGCCCTTGGCCACGGACATGATGCCGCCGCGGATGATCTCCGCGGTGTGCCCGGCCACGATCATGGCCAGGCCGAGCATGGCCGCGCCGAACTGGCTGAGGATCGTGTTGGTGGGGACGGAGATCAGTGGGTCCATCAGGGGCAGGCCGATCCCGATGACGGGGAACAGCGCCGAGAGGAAGTACAGCACCAGGATCAGTACGAGGGCCGGGATGGCGCGGATGAAGCCGATGTAGGTCAGGGCGATCACGCGCAGAGCGGGGGACTTGGACATGTTCATCAGCCCGACCACGAGACCGGCGACCAGGCCCACGGCGCCGGCCGCGAAGGTCAGCATGATGGTGCGGCCCAGGCCGCCGAAGATCTGGGGGTCAAAGAGGTAGGTGAAGACCACGTCCCAGTTCCACCGGGGGTTGGTGAAGAGGTTGATGACCGCGGAGATGGCGATCAGGACCAGGACGATCCAGGCGATGACGTTGACCCAGTTGGTGGGCTTGACGGCCCGGGCCACGTCATAGTCGGGTAGCTTCGCCGCCCCGGCGGTCTCCGGGCCGGTGGTGGTGATGGGGGTGGTGGTGTTGTTCATCGTAAAGCTCCTAGTGCTCGACGTGAGCGAGGAAGTTGCGAAGCCGGCTGCTCTGAGGGCGGTCCAGCAGGTCGTTGGGGGGGCCGATCTCCACGATGTGGCCGCCCTCCATGAAGGCGATGCGGTCACAGACGTTGCGGGCGAACTCCATCTCGTGGGTGACCACGACCATGGTCATCCCGGTGTCCGCGAGGTCCTGCATCACGCCGAGGACCTCGCCCACGAGCTCGGGATCCAGCGCGGAGGTGGGCTCATCGAAGAGCATCACCTTGGGGTTCATGGCCAGCGCCCGGGCGATGGCCACGCGCTGCTGCTGGCCGCCGGAGAGCCGCTGCGGGTAGGCGTCCTTGAACTCCATCAGCCCCACCCGCTCCAGCAGTCTCATGGCCCGGTCTCGGATCTCCGCCTTGGACTGGAGCTTGTTGAGCTTCGGGGACAGGGTGATGTTCTCGTAGACCGAGAGGTGCGGGAACAGGTTGAACTGCTGGAACACCATCCCGGTGGGCAGCCGCTGCCGGGCCACCTCCTTCTCGCGGAGCTGGTAGAGCTTCTCGTCCTTCTCCACGAAGCCGAGCCGGGAGCCGAACAGGTGGATGGCTCCGCCGTTGATCTCCTCGAGCTGGTTCATGCACCGCAGCAGCGTGGACTTGCCGGAGCCCGAGGGGCCGATCAGGGCGAGGACCTCGCCTTCGGCCACCTCGAGGTTGATGTCCTTGAGCACCTCCTTGGGACCGAAGGACTTGGCCAGGTGGCGGATGGAGACTGCCGCCGTCAGGTCCGGCAGATTCACGTCCGGTTGCATCTGTGTGGGGTTTGACATGGGGTTCCTTCACTCTCCGCCGGGAACGCCGGCCGCGAGCTCGACGGCGATCGCCTTGGTGTGGGTGTATTGCGTGAGGGCTTCGAAGCCCTTCTCCCGGCCGTAGCCGCTCATCTTGTACCCGCCGAAGGGCAGGTCGATGGTGGGGCCGAGATAGGTGTTGATGTAGACCTGACCCGATTCGATCTCCCGGGCCACGCGGTGGGCCCGATCCAGATCACGGGTCCAGACGGCGCCGGCCAGCCCGAAGTCCGAGTCGTTGGCGATCTCGATCGCCTCCGCCTCGTCCTCGAAGGGGATGACCACGCCGACCGGCCCGAAGACCTCGTCCCGGGCGATCGGCATGGTGTTGTCCACGCCGGTGAACACGGTGGGGGAGACGAACAGCCCGCCCGAGCCCTCGGCGGCCAGCGGCACCACGTGCTGCTGGGCCCCGTGCTGCCCGGCGGTCTCAAGGATCTCGCGGACCTTGCGGAACTGGGCGCGGGTGGTGAGCGGTCCCATGTCATGCTCAGCGGCGAATTTCCCGACGGCGGCCAGCAACAGTTCCACGAATTCGTCATGAACCGCGCGTTGCACCAGGATCCGGGTGCCCGCGCTGCAGGCCTGGCCGGAGTTGCCCAGGAAACCGCGGGCGGCGATGGTGGCCGCCTTGGCCAGGTCGGCGTCGGCGAAGACGATGTTGGCCGACTTGCCGCCGAGCTCCAGGCTCAACGGCAGGATCCGCTGGGCGGCGAGGGCCCCGATGGCCTGGCCCGTGCGGACGGAGCCGGTGAAGGCCACCTTGGACACGGTGCGGTGCGTCACGATCGCCTCGCCCACGGCCGGGCCCGAGCCGCTGACGATGTTGAGCAGCCCGTCCGGTAGCCCCGCCTGCTGAGCGAGCACGCCCAACTGGAAGGTCGTCGTCGGGGTGAATTCCGAGGGTTTGATGACCACGGCGTTGCCGACGGCCAGGGCCGGGGCGGCTGCGCGGGCGGCCTGGTTGAGCGGGGCGTTCCAGGGCGTGATGACCCCGACCACGCCGTAGGCCTCGCGGCGGGTGTAGGAGTGGTAGCCGCCGCCCATGTCGATGGTCTCGCCCATCAGTGCCGGGACCATCCCGCCGTAATAGGAGAAGTACTGGGCGGCGGCCTTGATCTCCACCAACGCGCCGCCGGCGGGCTTGCCGGTCTCCTCGGCCTCCCACGCGGCCAGATCCGCGGCGTTCTCCACGATGAGCTGGGCCAGACGGATCAGCTTCTCGGAGCGGACCAGCGCGGACTCTCGGGCCCAGGACTTCTGCGCGGCAGCGGCCGCCCCCACCGCGGTGGCCACGTGCTCGGCGGTGCCGGCGGTGGAGTGACCCACCACCTCATTGGTGCGTGGGTTGATGATCTCCAGGGTGTCCGCGTCGGCCGGATCGCCGGAGCTGACCACGGCTCCGTTGATCCAGTGCGGCACCGTGCGCAGCTCGCCGGCGGGGCCGACTGCGCTGGTCCGGAAGCGGTGGACGCCCATCAGATGCTCCGTCCGCCGTCGACGTCGAGGCAGACGCCGGTCTGGAAGGAGGCCATCTCGGAGGCGAGGTAGACGATGGCGTTGGCCACGTCCTGGGTGTCGGCGGTGCGGCCCATCGGGATGCCGGCCACCATGGAGGTGCGGACCTCGTCCGGGAGCTTGTCCGAGCCCATGGCGTTCTTGACGAAACCGGTCTCCGCGATGACCGGGCTGACCGAGTTGACCCGGATCTGCGGGGCCAGCTCGACGGCGGTGGCGCGGGTGAGGGCCTCGACGCCGGCTTTGAGGGAGCAGTACACGGCGTGGCCGGGGCGGGGACGCTTGGCGGAGATGGAGGCCACGTTGACGATGTTGCCGATGTTCGAGGCGCGCAGGTGCGGCAGGGCCGCCTGGGTGGCGAGCACGGTGGAGCGGTAGTTGATCTGGTAGAGCCAGTCCATGTCCTTCACCGAGGTGTTCTCGAGCGGGCCGCTGCGGTTCGGGGCGCCGGCGTTGTTCACCAGCACGTCGAGGGAGCCGAAGGTGTCCACGGCCGACTGGATGCCGGCGGCGATGGACTCCGGGTCGGTGACGTCCATCTTGAGGGCGACGGCGGAGGGGATTTCCGCAGCGACCTCCTGGGCCTTCTCCAGGTTCAGGTCGGCTACCACCACGTTGGCGCCGCGCGCGCCGAAGCTGCGGCAGGTCTGGCCGCCGAAGCCGCCGGCCCCGCCCGTCACCAGTACGGTCTTGCCATCAAATCTGAGATCGCTCATGGAAGTCTCCTTGCGTCGTGCGTCTGAGGGGTACGGAGGTTCGTCGCTCGGTCCGGTGGTGAAAGAACCGGCGGTGTCCTGCGTCCCGATGTCCGTGACTAGCATCACGCGTACCGGAGGCGCCCCACGTCCGGATCTCTCACCCACCGGAATACAGTCGCCGGACCGTAGGCCTGACGCAGGGTTGACCTGAGCGGAGCCGCTGGCCGGCCCCACGGCGTCACGGCCGCGCTAACTGTCGATTCGTTCGGCGATTCTCGACGTGTAGCGCGGCCGTGATCTGGGGTGGGGGACAATAGTTCTTAAGTTCAAAGGTTTCCACCCTAGTACCGCACCCGACCGAGGAGAGCCCGTGCAGCAACGCCGACCCAATATCCTGTTCGTCCTGGCGGATGATCTGGGCCAGGGAGACGTCTCCAGCTTCAACCCCGGCGCTGCCTGGACCACCCCGCACCTGGACCGGCTGGCGGCCGGCGGGATGCGGTTCACCGACTCCCACGCCACCAGCTCCCTGTGCACCCCGTCCCGCTACGCCGCCCTGACCGGCCGCTATAACTGGCGGTCCCGGCTCAAGCGGTCCGTGCTGCCGGGGGATTCCGAGTCCCTGATTGAGAAGGACCGGCTGACGCTGCCGGGCTTCCTGGGCACCCAGGGCTACCGGACTGCCGTCGTGGGCAAATGGCACCTCGGCCTGGACTGGCAGCTGACCCCCGAAGGCAACGCGCTGCAACAGGACGCCGCGGCGAACGGCGAACCGCCGCTGCCCGAGCAGCGCATGGGCCGGGGCGGGAACTTCGACCCCGACTACATGCACCGCTCGGAAGGGTTGGACATCGACTACGCGAAGCCGGTCACCTTCGGCCCGCGGGAGGTCGGCTTCGACTACTCCTTCATCACGGCGGCGAGCCTGGATCAGCCGCCGTACGTCTACCTCGAGGACGGACAGGCGCAGCAGGTCCCCACCCACATCGGGGGAGACTACTCACCGCTGAACCGGGTCACCGCCGAGCACCAGCAGTCCATCCAGAAGGGGCCGATGGCGGAGGGCTATGACATCCACCGGGTGGCCCCGGACTTCCAGGCCAAGGCACTCGAGGTGCTGGACGGCTTCCTGGCCGGGGAGGACCCCTGGTTCATGTACGTGCCCAGCCACCTGGTGCACGGCCCCATCATCCCCAACGAGCCCTGGCAGGGACGCAGCGGGCAGGGCCCCTACGGTGACTTCGTGCTGCAGTTCGACGAGTACGTGGGCCAGCTGGTGGAGCGCATCGACGCGGCCGGCGCCGGCGAGGACACCATCATCATCGTCACCTCGGACAACGGGGCCTCCGGGGTGGCAGACCTGCCCCGGCTCGCCGCCCAAGGCCACGATTCCTCCAACGGCTGGCGCGGCATCAAGTCCGAGATCTGGGAGGGCGGGCACCGGGAGCCGACCATCGTGCGCTGGCCCGGCACCATTCAGGCCGGCTCCGTCAGCGCGGAGACGGTCTCCCACTCGGACCTGTTCGCCACGGTGGCGGACGTGCTGGGGGCCGCGGTCCCGGAGACCGCCGCCGAGGACTCGATCAGCAACCTGCCCCTGTGGACCGGGTCCCAGGAGCCGGTGCGCACGGACCTGGTCTCCCACTCGGGCGGCGGCGGCTTTGCCATCCGTCAGGGGGACTGGAAGCTGGAGTTCGTGACCACGGGGGACGGCATGGCCCAGCGCTTCGCGGAGAGCCAGGGGGCCACCCCCACCGAGTACCGCGCCGCCCAGCTCTACCACCTGGGTCAGGACCCCCGCGAGCAGCACAACCGCCTGGACGAGGAGCCCGAGGTGGTGCGCGAACTGACCGAACTGCTCTCCAGCCACATCCGCCGCGGACGGTCCACGCCCGGCGCCGAGCGGCCCAACCACGCCAACGCCCCCTCCCGCAGCTGGCGGCAGATCGCATGGATGACGGACGCCGAGACGGTGGTGGAACAGTGCCTGTAGAGCGGTCTGGACACCAGGCGACAGGGCCCGACGGCGGCCCCGGCACCTCGGGCGCACCGGGCGGGCTTTCCGACCTCGTCACGGTGCCTGGGGGCTCGTTCCGGATGGGCTCGGACCGCGACTACCCGGAGGAGGCCCCGGCGCACCGGCGGTCTGTGGCCGCCTTCCGGCTGGAGCGGCACCCGGTGACGAACGCGCAGTTCGCCGGCTTCGTGGAGGCCACGGGCTACGTCACCGAGGCGGAGGAGGATCCCGATCCCGCCGAGCTGCCCGGCGTGGACCCGGCCCTGGTGGTGCCCGGCGGGATCGTCTTCACGCCGACTGCCGGCCCGGTGCCGCTGGACGACTGGCGGCAGTGGTGGAGCTACGTGCCCGGGGCCTGCTGGCACCGGCCCACCGGGCCCGGCAGCTCCGTGGTGGAGCAGCCGGACCATCCCGTGGTGCACGTGTCCTACCGGGACGCGAGCCGCTACGCCCACTGGGCTGGGCGGCGCCTGCCCACCGAGGCCGAACTGGAGTACGCGATGGGCCGGGACCACCCGTCGTCGCGCTATGCCTGGGGCGAGGAGGTGCGCCCGGGAGGCCGGCTGAGGGCCAACACCTGGCAGGGCGCCTTTCCGTACCGCAACGACGGCGCCGCGGGTTGGGTCGGCACCTCACCGGTGGGGACCTTCCCCGCCGACTCGCTGGGCCTGGTGGACCTGACCGGCAACGTGTGGGAATGGACCTCCACGCTGTTCACGGCGCACGGATCCCAGCCCGAGGCGGCGGAGCCATCGGTCAGCTCGGCCAGCTGCTGCGGCGGTGGCGGCGCGCGGTCAGCCCCGGAGGGTGCCCCAGCCGAGACCACACCGGGAGGACCACCGCAGTACGTGGTCAAGGGAGGCTCCCACCTCTGCGCTCCGGAATACTGCCACCGCTACCGGCCGCCCGCCCGGCAGGCGCAGGCCGCGGACACGGCCTCCGTCCACGTGGGCTTCCGTTGCGCCGCCTGACCCCCGGATCATGAGAGCGATAACTGTCGACTCCTTCGGCGATTCTCGACGTCAACTGGTGCCGTGATCAGGGGGTGTGGATAACTTCTGCGGGATGCGCCGGGATCGTCGACGCTGGACCGCATGGAGCACGAACAACACCAAGAGATCTTCCAGGCCTCCATCTTCACCGTGGCTGAGGCCACGGACGCCGGATTCACACAGTACCGGCTGAGGGACGCACGGCTGACCTCACCCACGCGAGGCATCAGGATGTGGGACGGCGCCACCCCGCCGTGGTTCGAGACCCTGCGGGCCTACTCAGGACTGGAGGGCGAGCACTACCTGAGCCACACCACGGCCGCCCAGATCTGGGGTCTCTGGGTGCCGTTCTGGCTGAAGATCGAGTCACCCATCCACATCACGGGCCGGAAGGGCGCCACCGGTGCCCGCCGTCGCCCGGAGGTGGTGGGACACCGGGCCACACTGGACCCAAGGGACGTGGTGGAGGTCGACGGGTTGCGGCTCACCACCCCGGCCCGGACCTGGCTGGATGTGGCACCGATGTTGCGGGACCCCTTCGACCTGGTGGCCGCCGGCGATGCCCTGCTGCAGCGGGCCGACGGACCGGACCGGCCGGAAGGCGTCCTGGGGGCCAACCCCCTGGCCAGCCTGCCCGAGATCGACGAGGTCCTGGGCCGGCGTCGTTCGGTGAAGGGCATCCAGGCGGCGCGTGAGGCACGCGGGATGCTGAGGGCCGGCGTCGACTCGGCGCCGGAGTCCCGCATGCGTTCGGTGATCCTCGCCGCGGGCCTGCCGGAGCCCGTGGTCAACCAGGAGGTGCGACTGCCGGACGGTCGGGTCAAGCGGCCGGACCTGCACTACCTGCGGTGGCGGATCGCGCTGCAGTACGAGGGCGAGGGGCATGCCGGCCGGGTGCAGCTCAACAAGGACATCCACCGGGACGATGCCTTCGCGGCCAACGACTGGATCACCGTCAGGGCCGGGCATGACCTCTACACCATGGCGGGCGAACGGCAGTTCCTGGATCGGTTGCGCAGGGCCATCGCGCAGCAGTCCCGCCGCTTTGGCTGACTCGCCACTCCAATCACGGCCGCGCGAACTGTCGATTCGCTCGGCGATTCTCGACGTGTAGCGCGGCCGTGATCCAAGGGGGAAGGGGATTACACGATCCGGGCGTCGATCAGGACCGGGCCCTCCGCCTTGAGGGCGCGCTGGTAGGCCGCCTCGAACTCCTCGCGGGTGTCCGTGCGGGAGGCCGGCACCCCGTAGCCCGCGGCCAGGGACACGAAGTCGATCCCGCCCAGCGTGATGCCAGGGACGTCGGGGACACCCATGCGCTCGGCGAAGCCGGCCAGCGCGCCGTAGCCGGAGTTGTTGACGATCACGAAGACCGTGCGGGTGTTCCGCTGCGCGGCGGTGTACAGGGCGCTGAGCCCGTAGTTCGCGGAGCCGTCCCCCACGGTGGCCACCACGGTGGCCTCCGGCAACCCCAGGGACATCCCGACGGCGGCCGGCAGCCCGAATCCCAGCCCGCCGGAGGCGGGGAAATGGTATTTACCCGGCTGGTCGATCGCGATCCGCTCGAGGTAGTCCAGGTCCAGGGTGGTGGTCTCGTTGACGTAGACCACGTCGTCGGTGACGTACTGGTTGAGCACCTCGAGGATCTCGGTGCCCGTCATCCCGTCCGGGGAGGTCCGGGCGGCCGGCAGCTCCCGGGCCGGACGCCGGGTGCCGCGGTCCGTGACCCCCTCGGCTAGGTCCACGACGGCGGCCCCCACCTCGGCGATGATGGCGCGGCCGAAGGGGGCGCGGGTGGCCTCGGAGGGGTCCTGGGTCAGGTGCCACACGTCGGTGCCGGCGTCCAGGTAGTCGCCCGGCTCCCAGCGGTGGTACCGGAACACGGGGGCGCCGAGCACGAACACGGCGTCATGGCCGGAGAGGTGGCGGCGCACGGACTCGATGCCCGGCACCATCACGCCCCCGAAGTTCGGGTGCGCCGTGGGGAAGGGTCCGCGGGGCGGGGACGGCGCCACGTACACGGTGGCATCGGTCCGCTCGGCGAGCCGGACGATCGCCTCGAAGACGGCGGGATCCTGGACCGAGGACACATCGACCTGGGGACCCAGGACCAGTGCGGGGTGCTGGGCGCCGTCCAGGGCGGCCACCAGCTCGTCTCGCAGCGCAGGGGTGAGGGCACCCGAGGTGGTCACGGAGCGGGAGGTGAGCAGGCCGTCGTCGGGCAATGCCGGTTCTTCCCAGTCATCCATGGGGACGGAGACGTAGACCGGGCCGCGGGGATGGGTGGTGGCCTCGAGGATGGCCTCGGAGAGGGTACGGGGCACGTCCGCGGCGGCGAGCGGCTCGTGGGAGTACTTGGTCAGGGGCCGGGTCAGGGTGGCGGCGTCCACGTTGGCCAGCATGGCCTGCTGGCCTACGGTGCGCCGGATCTGCTGGCCGGCGAGCAGCACCAGCGGCACGTGGGCGTACCGGGCGTTGGTCAGGGCGCCCATGGCGTTGCCCGTGCCGGAAGCGGCGTGCAGGTTCACCAGGACGGGCTGGCCGGTGGCCCGGGAGTAGCCCTCGGCCATGCCCATCACCACCTGCTCGTGCAGGCCCAGCACGAAATCGAAGTCCTCGCCGAGCCCGGCCAGGAACGGCAGCTCGTTGGACCCGGGGTTGCCGAAGATCCGCGTCATGCCGTGGGTGCGGAACACGTCCAGGGAGGCCTGAAGGACCGTCCGATTCTCTGCTGTGTTGCCCATGAAGATCAATCCGTTTCGATTCACCGCGGTGAGAGGGGTAGGTGCGTTTTGAGGGCGATCCCACGGGTGGGATCGCCCTCAAAACGGGGTGGGGTTTAGAAGGGGTAGGGAGCGATCTCGGGGCGCATGGTGAGCCACTGGGTCTCGGTGAAGGCCTCGATGTTCGCGGCGTAGCCACCGAACCGTGAACCGGTGCCGGAGGCCCCGACCCCGCCGAAGGGGGCATTGGACTCATCCGAAACCGTCTGCTCGTTGATGTGGACCTTGCCCGAATGCACCATGTCCGCCAGGCGCATGGCCGGGCCCACGTCCCCGAGGATGCCCACGGAGAGCCCGTACTCGTTGGCGTTGATGATCTCCGCGGCCTCCTCGATGCTCGAGAAGGACATCACCGGGGCCACCGGCCCGAAGATCTCCTCCGCCCAGGCCGGGTTGTCCTGATCGATCCCGGAGATCACGGTGGGGGCGTAGAACAGGTTCTCGTACGTGCCCCCGGCCTCGATGTTCGCCCCGGCATCCTTGGCGCCGCGCACGATCCGGTCGATGTTGTCCCGCTGACCGGCATCGATGATCGGACCGATGGCGACCTGCCCCGTCGGATCACCCACCGGCAGGTTCTCGGCCTTCTCCTTCAGCGCGGCCACGTACTCGTCCTTCAACGATTCGTGGACCAGGTGCCTACCGGTGGTCATGCAGACCTGGCCCTGGTGCAGGAAGGACCCGAACGCCCCGGCGCTGGCGGCGGCGGCGACATCGGCCCCGGGCAACACGACCAGGGCATTGTTCCCACCGAGTTCCAGGTGGGCGCGCTTGAGGTTGCGCCCGCAGGCCTCCCCGACCTTGCGGCCGGCGGCGGTGGACCCGGTGAAGGACACGATCCGCACCTCCGGGGCCTCCGTCAACGCCGCCCCGGTGGCCGCACCACCGGGCAGTAGCTGCAGCACCCCGGCGGGCAGGCCGGCCTCCTCGAAGGCACGCATGATCATCACGCCACCGGAGACGGGGGTGCGGGGGTCGGGCTTGAGGATCACCGCGTTGCCCAAGGCCAGGGCGGGGGCCACGGAGCGGATGGAGAGGATCAGCGGGAAGTTGAACGGGGAGATCACCGCGACCACCCCGGCGGGCTGGCGGCGGGCGAAGGACCAGTGGTCCTCGTCCGAGGTCAACACGTCCCCGGCCGGGTGGTGGGGCAGCCCGGCGGCGTCGAAGCACTCATTAGCCGCCACGTGGGTCTCCAGCCCGGCCTTGGGGGCGATGGCCCCGGTCTCGCGCTGGACCCAGGTGTTCAGCTCGTCCACGTGGTCCTCGAAGACCTGACCGGCCCGGCGCAGCACCGCGGCCCGCTCCTCCGGCTTCTTCGCAGCCCATTCCTTCTGCGCGGTGGCGGCCCGGGTGGCCGCGGCGAACACATCCTCCGGCGAGGCCATCCCGGCAGAGCCCAACACCTCACCGGTGGCCGGCTCGATCACGTCCGCCGACTCGGCCGAACCCTTCGTCCAACCATTCGTGTAGATCTTCCCGCCCCAAACAGACGAATCCAGAAAACTCATGACACTCCTTCATGTGGTGGCCGTGCGGGGGTGCCGGCCTGGTAGGTCCCTACCTCATTGTCCGTTATAGCCTCGCATGTGGTCGCGGACACGTCAGGCGACTCTCTCACTCCGCGAAATGCGCCTCCGATCACGGCCTCGCCAACTGTCCATCCGACCGGCGTGTCTAGTCATCACCTGAGGCCGTGATGTAGCAGGTGTCAGCAGAAACAGAACGGTGCGGCTCCCCGGGTGGGGCGCCGCACCGTTTTGGTCGGTGTCGATGGAAGGACGGAAAGGGGTGTGTCAGACCTCGGTGCGCGGGGGCATGGCACCGCCGCCGCGCTGGGCGGAGAGCAGATCGCGGATCTCGGTGAGGAGGACGACGTCGTCGGAGACCTCCACGGCGTCCGGGTCGATGCCGAGCTTGCGGTTGCGGCGCTCGATCATCTTGTTCATGGGCATGACGATGATGAAGTAGATGGCGGCGGCGATCAGCAGGAAGTTGACCAACGCGGTGAGCAGCACGCCGAACCTGATGTCATTGCCGTTGAGGGTGACTACGGCGAACGAATCGAAGTCCGGAGACCCCACCACGCCGGAGATGAACGGCATGAGCACTGAATCGACCATGGCGGTGACGACGGCGCCGAAGGCCCCGCCGATGACGACGGCAACGGCGAGATCGACGACGTTGCCCTTCATGATGAAATCTTTGAATCCCTGGAGCATGGCTAGAGAATAGGCCCGCTTAGGGACCAACAGGCGTCAAGAGCGGCAACGACACGCCGGACGTCCGGCGAAAGTGCTCCCGCCCCATGGGCTGGGACCACCCCACCGGACGTCCGCCGTCACCTGCATCAGCGCTTCACCGGCACCTCACCACCGGTGCGCCACGTCCACCACCAAACGCGAGCCGGTGCCCGGTCCATCCAGTATGAAGGCGCGCATCGGCAGCCGGGCCCGCACGCCCAGCCCGAAGGTGGTCTGACCTTCGAAGCTGCCGGCGTAGGCGACCTGGCGGTAGGTGTCGAAACCACGGACGTTGACGGCGTTGGCCCAGCTGGCCGGGGTGTAGGTGGGCGAGCCCCAGCTGGTGTAGGCCGCCGAGCGGACCACGATCCGGATGTCGCCTGCCCCGGACAGGGGCACGTACTGGCCCGATCCCTCTCGATAGACGGAGGCGTAGCGTACGTCGAATCCGGAGACCTTGCCCCGCAGGTCGATGACCATTCGGTCGAAGCAGCTGTGCCGGCCCGCCCGGGCGTTGGTGATCTGGGCCCCGGAGTAGGTGCCGGCGGACTTGGTCAGTGAACCCCAGGTAATGCCGCAGTAGGGATCGTTGTACGGTCCCGAGGCGGCCGCCGGCGGCGGTGCGGCGGCGCTCAGCCCGGTGGCCAGTCCGATGGCCAGGGCAAAGGTCCCTGCGGCGGCGAGTGGCTTTCTCATGACGGTGCCTTCCACTGGTGGCCCGGCGCCGTGCCGGGTCCGACTAGCAGAAGTGTGCGCCCGCGCCGCCGAAACGGACAGCACGGATTGGCTGAGTTCCGGTTGCTTTCAGACCGTCAGGAGGCCCGGTCACGGTCCCGTTGGCCTCGGTTCGGTGACGCCGAGGAGGGGGTGGCGGCGGGAGCGGTTCAGCGGCGCGGTCAGGAGGCGTAGTCCGGCGCCGCCTCGAAGCCCCAAGCGGTCTCCAGCACCCCGCCGGAAGCAACGACGTCGGCCGCGGCCTGGGTGCCCACGTACCGCAGGTGCCAGGGCTCGGGGGAGTACCCCGTGGTCTGTTCGGCGCCCTCCGGGTAGCGCACGATCCAGCCGTGCCCGGCCGCGTGTTCCGCCACCCAGGCACCCTCCCCGGTGTCCCCGAAGCACTGCTCCAGGGCGCAGGCGCCGGAGGCCGCGCCGACGTCCATGGCCAGCCCCGTCTGGTGCTCGGAGAAGCCCGGGCGCGCGGAGATCCGGTCCGCCTCGGCCTGGCCGTACTTCTGAACCCAGCCGCCGTAGGTGCCCTGCTGGTAGGCGTAGGAGCGGTAGGCGCTGAGAAGCGTCAGCTCCACGCCGTCCGCGGCGGCCGCAGCGAACAGTTCCTCAGCCGCGCCGGCGGCCTCGGCGCGCAGTTCCAGACTCGTGCGCGACGACGGCACGTCCGGCACGCTCAGATCCTCCGGCGCGTAGTCGGCCGGGTCCAGCGGGTGCTGCTTGTTGACCAGTACGTGGAGGGACGCGGGGGAGGAGTGGTCCAGCTCCGGTTCCGGCTCCGGTTCCGTGGAAGCTGAGGCCGGGCTGGACATACCGGGCGGGGAGTACGTCGGAGTGGAAGACGCCGTGGAAGAGACCGAGGGGTCGGCGGTGGAACACCCGGTCATGATCACCGCGGCAACGCCGAGCAGTGCCATGGCCCGCAGACGATCTGTCATCAGACCTTCCTCAACAGAACGCGGGTGACGGCGTGGCCGGCATTCTTGGTCATCACGAGCTTGGCGCGGCCGCGGGTGGGCAGCACATTTTGGACGAGGTTGGGGCCGTTGATGCGGTCCCAGATGTCCTCGGAGGTGGCGGTGGCCTCGGCGTCGGAGAGCTTGGAGTAGCGGTGGAAGTAGCTCTTGGGGTCCGCGAAGGCCCCGGAGCGCAGGCGCATGAACCGCTCGGTGTACCACTGCTTGATGGCGGCGGTCTTGGCGTCCACGTAGATGGAGTAGTCGAAGAAGTCGGAGACGGAAAGCCCGGCGGTGCCGTCTGCCCGGACCCGCGGCGGGGCGAGCACGTTCAGCCCCTCGACGATCAGCACGTCCGGGCGGTGCACCACCACCTCCTCGTGCGGAAGGATGTCATAGGTGAGGTGGGAGTACATGGGGGCCCGGACCTCCGGGGCACCCGACTTGACGTCGGCCACGAACCGCATCAGCCGCCGTCGGTCATAGGACTCCGGGAATCCCTTGCGATCCATGAGGCCGCGGCGCTCTAGCTCCGCGTTGGGGTAGAGGAAGCCGTCCGTGGTGATCAGCTCCACCCGGGGTGTGTTGGGCCAGCGGCGCAGCATCTCCTGGAGCACGCGGGCCGTGGTGGACTTGCCCACGGCCACGGAGCCGGCCACGCCGATCACGAAGGGGGTGCGCCGGGTGGACTCACCGAGGAACTCGTTGGAGGCCCGGCGCAGGTGGGCGGCGGCGTCCACATTGATGCTCAGCAGCCGGGACAGCGGCAGGTAGACCTCGGCGACCTCGCGCAGGGAGAGGTTCTCGCCGATGCCCCGCAGCCGGTCCAGGTCGTCCTGGTCGAAGGGCTGTTCCATCTCATTGGCCAGCCGCGCCCAGGTGTCCCGCTCGAGTTCCACGAAGGGGGAGTAGTGGTTCTCGCCGGAGTCCGGCTCGGGCGGGGAGCCGGCCCAGGTGATGGGCCCGGCGGCGGTGACAGGCGTGGCCTGGGGGAGTCCGGTGCCGGGTGCGTCGGGGGGATTCACCCGTCCATTATCCATGCGGTGCGGCACCCGCTGTGAAGCGGGCCTCGTATGCGTCGGGGAGCTTCCCCGGCTGGGACGCACCGGCTCTGGACCTCGGGCGCCGCGGAGGCGTTGACTTGACCCAGCACCAGGGTGGTCCGCGACGTCGGCCAACGGGGTCGGCGGCGTCCCACCTGGAGGAGGCATTCTGATGGAACACCGGGACCGCGTGCCCGCACGCCACGAGATCGCGGCGATCAAGCCGGTCAAGGACCACTCCGAGGACGAGCTGCTGGCGCGGCCCGGCGTCGTGGGCGTGGACATCGGGGAGAAGGTGCGGGGCGGCCGGGGCACCGGGGAGCCCAGCATCCTCGTCTTCGTCACCCAGAAGAAGCCGGAGGCGGACCTGGCACCGGACGAGCTCATCCCGGCGGAGATCGACGGGGTCACCACCGACGTGCAGGAGATGGTGATCGAGCTCCAGTCGGCCCGGCAGCGCGTGGAGACCGGGCGCCAGGTGGACGGCTCCCGGTACCCGGTGCTGGCCGGCGGCATCAGCATGGGCCCGTCCCGCGCCGTGTTCCTGGCGCCCCCGGACGTGGAGGAGGAGGGCGAGTACACGTTCGTCGGGACCCTCGGGGCGCTGGTCCGGGACCGGGACTCGGGAACGGTCATGGCCATGACGAACTTCCACGTGGCCTGCGTGGACGATCAGTGGAGCGCGGGGGACCGCATGGTCCAGCCCGGCCGGCCCGACGGCGGCGACCCGGCCGCCGATGAGTTCGGCACCTTGACGAGGGCGCAACTGACGGAGAACACCGACGGCGCCGTGGTGACCCTCGAGGAGGGACGGCAGTGGTCCGCCGAGGTCACCGGGATCGGAGACGTGACCGGCGTCGCGGAGGCCGCCCCGGGGATGGCGGTCCAGAAGCGGGGCCGGACCACGGAGCACACCGCCGGAACCGTGGCCTCCACGGAGGCCTCGCTCAGTCTCGACTACGGCGACGGCCTGGGCAGCCGGACGTTCCGGCGGCAGGTGCGCATCACCACCGACGCGGAGCGGTCCGAGCGCTTCTCCGACGGCGGGGACTCCGGTTCGGTGATCCTGGACGCGGACCGCCGGGTGGTGGGCCTGCTGTTCGCCGGCTCCACGGACGGCAGCACGACATTCGCGAATCCCATCGCCGCCGTGTTGGAGGACCTGGGGGTCGAGGTCCAGGTGGGTCAGCCCGCCGAGGAACCGGAGGTGCCCCCGGCCGCCGGCACCGGGGGGTGCACCGTCGCCGTCACCATCGGGACGGTCAACGTCACGGTGAACCGCTGAGCGTGCCGCGCACCCGGTAGGATCTGCCCTTGTGAGAGACAAACGAGGGAACTCCATGCCGAAAACCAGCCAGGGCCTGGCCCCCAAGCTGCAGTGGACGGCGCTCATCGTGCTGGTTCTGGCCATCGTGGCCTTGCTCGTGGTCCTGTTCACCCAGCAGCAGGCCTACCGCGCGGACGCTGAGTCTGATCGGGAGGCCAATCTCTCCGGTTCATCCCAGGAGGCCACCGCGGGCTCCGGCGAGGCCTCACCCAGCCCCACCGCCACGGAGACCGCCGAGGAGGAGGCCCCCGCTGATCCGGTGGAGGCCGCCACCACCGCCGCGCGGGACGTGGTCCACGGCAGCGATGATGCCGTGATCAACGTGCTGGGCGATTCCACCTCCAACACCAGCAGCGAGTGGGTCTACCGCTGGGCGGAGGCGCTCGGTGCCGAGGCCTCCGTGAGCGTCCACACCTGGAACCCGGAGTCCGGCACCTGGTTCCCACAGGCCCGCGAGTACGGCGAGGGCGAGCGGACCATCACCATCTGGAATGCCTCCGCCAATGAGGGCACCCCGGGCTTCCCGCTCGAGCTGAACGACATGATCGAGCCCGAGGCCGACCTGACCATCCTCAGCTACGGCCACTTCGGTGCTCCGGAGGCCGTGGCCTCCTCCCTGGACGAGCTGCTCGGGACCTTGGACGCCGGCGGTGAGGAGGCCGCCCCCGTGGTGCTGACCGCCCAGAACCCGGCGCTGGCCACCTGGTCCGGCTACGCGGACACCAACCGGGACGCCATGCGCGCCGCCGCCGAGGAAAACGAGCTGCCGGTGATCGACGTCTTCGCCGCCTTCGAGGAGGCCGGCGACTGGGAGTCCCTGCTCACGGACCAGATCAATCCGAACAACGACGGCCAGCAGCTCTGGGCGGACACCGTCACGGAGTTCTTCGCGGCCTGAGATTCCGGCAGAGATCAGTTGCCCAGCCATCCAGGGTGGCTCAGCAGGTACCGGGCTGCGGCAAACCACGCGTGCTCAGCGCTGGGAGACATCAGCACACGGCCACCGTGATCGGTCAGGAGCTGACCGGCGGTGACTTCGGCCGCCAGCACCGCGTCGATTGCGTCACCGGCGGCCCGGTAGTCGATGTAGCCCGACGATTCCGCCGAACCGCTCAGGCGCTTCAGCGCGCCATCCAGCGGCACTGCAACCGTCCGTTGGGTGAAGGCCCTCTCGGCGCCTCGCTGGCGCCGGGCCGAGAGGTCCTCGGCCGTGCAGTCGAGTCGGACGAGGCCGGAGAACTCCGGCTTCATGGCCCGGTCCACCCAGCGGAAGTATCCGGTCACCACAGCGGAGTCTGCAATGATCTCCTCTGGCCGAACCAGGCTCTCCTCGCACAGTTCGCGGTGCATTCCGGTCAACACCAGGTCTGTCAGGGCCCGCCGCGGCTGGACGGTGTGGCGACTGCCGAAGAGGACCTTTCTACGTCCCTTGCTGCCCAGGTCGATGTCCTCCAACGATCCGGACCCGCTGACGGCCAGCGAACCGGGGGCGATCGAGTTGCCGTGGGTCTGCTGGACGAAGACCACATGACGGTCCGCCGTCACGGCCACGGTGCTGATGCCGACAAGGTTGGCCGCTCGAGCGTTCTCCAGCATGCGGATGCGCCCGGCGCGGTCCAGGACAAACTCCTCTACCGGGCATTCCCCTGCCTCCTCACCCCCGTTGGTGTTGACCAGCGGCCACGTCTCGTTGCTGGCTTCTCCGTCGAAGTAGGTGACGGGCTGGACCTCGAAGTCGCCGGACTCCAATTGGGAGACGGTCGGCTCTGTGGTCAACCGCAGCAACCGGCCATTGAAGCGGATCGGTAACTTGCGCCGACGCGACGTGTTCCGGTCCACGCGCAGGGCAGCGGCGGCTCCGGAGGCGAGCACAGCCGGCATCTCGTAGGCGTGCCGGCTCCGGCGCACGACGGCTACCTGGTTACCGCCCGTTTCTTCATCGCGGTGGGCGGGGGACTGCGCTTGCAGGGCGCGGTCCACGGCCTCGTCAAACCAAATCTCCACCGCCTTGACACCCGGCTGTTGGCCCGTCCGCTCCAGGCGCGGTTCTGAGGCTGCCCACTGAACGGCAGCGGCGGGATCGCCATGCCGTTCACCGAGGAAGGAGGGCTCGTCTCGAAATGCGAAGCGCACGGAGCGCCACTTCCGGAAGATCAGGACCAGCCGCCAGACCAGCGCGGCGGCACCAAGAGCCGCGAGAGCGATGAAGGCCGGCGTGACCCACGCTTCTGGCAAGACCACGATGCCCAGCAGGAAGGCTACGGAGCCCCAGAGGAACGCGGTCTCCTCGGCGTAGACGAAGCGGTAGTAGTCCCAATGGGATTGAATCTGGCGCCAGAGCATTGTCCTGCCTTGTGGTTTCGGCTTGGGGAGACCGCCCCAGGCTGCGGTCTCAGACCCTTCGCCGCACCAGCCTAATGTGCGGTCATCGCAGTCATGTAAACCGCCTGCGTGCGGTGGATGCTCGGGTCAGCTGCGGGACCGGATAACCTAGTGCCCATGTGTGGAATCGTCGGCTATATTGGCCAGCCCTCTCAGTTGAATCAGCACTCGTCCTTGGACGTGCTCATGGAAGGCCTCAAGCGCCTCGAATACCGCGGATATGACTCCGCAGGGATTTCGGTGGTGGCCAACGGTGCCGTGGAGCACCGGAAGAAGGCAGGCAAGCTGGCCAACCTCACCGCAGAGCTGGAAGAGCACCCCGTGCCGGTGTCCTCGGTGGGCATCGGCCACACGCGGTGGGCCACGCACGGCGCCCCCACTGACCTGAACGCCCACCCGCACCTGGCTGACGATGATCAGCTCTCAGTGATTCACAACGGCATCATCGAGAACTTTGCCGAGCTGAAGAAGGAACTGCTGACTCACGGCGTCATCTTCCGCTCGGAGACCGACACGGAAGTGGCCGCCGCACTCCTCGGTCACATCTACCGCAATGAGGCGGGCCAGGACCTCACCAAGGCTATGCAGCTGACCAGCCAGCGCCTCGAGGGTGCCTTCACGCTGTTGGCCGTCCATGCCGACCACCCGGACCGGGTGGTTGCCTCCCGCAAGAACTCGCCGCTCGTGGTCGGTTTGGGAGACGGCGAGAACTTCCTCGGCTCGGATGTCTCGGGCTTTATTGACTTCACCCGCCGGGCCGTCGAACTCGGGCAGGACCAGGTCGTCACGATTACCGCAGACGCAGTCGAGATCACAGACTTCTTCGGCAACCCGGCCCAGGGCAAGGAATTCACCGTGGACTGGGATGCCGCCGCTGCCGAGAAGGGTGGCTTCGCCACCTTCATGGAGAAGGAGATCTACGATCAGCCGCAGGCCGTGGCCGACACTCTCCTGGGCCGCAGCGACACCGAGGGCAATCTCATCCTGGATGAGTTGCGCATCGACGAGGACGAGCTGAAGTCCATCCGCAAGATCATCGTCCTGGCCTGCGGCACCTCGTCCTATGCCGGGATGGTGGCGAAGTACGCCATCGAACGCTGGTGCCGCATCCCGGTGGAGGTCGAGCTCTCCCACGAGTTCCGCTACCGCGACCCGATCATCGACGTCAATACCCTGGTGGTCTCCATCTCCCAGTCCGGCGAGACCATGGACACGCTGATGGCCGTGCGTTATGCCAAGGAGCAGGGTGCCCGCACGGTCTCTATCTGCAACACGAACGGCTCGACCATTCCGCGTGAGTCTGACGCCGTGCTCTACACCCACGCCGGCCCTGAGATCGCTGTGGCATCGACGAAGGCCTTCCTGGCGCAGATCACCGCGGCCTACTTGTTGGGGCTCTACATGGCGCAGCTGACCAAGAAGCTGTACAGCCAGGAGATCAAGGACATCCTCGCCGATCTGGCGGAGATCCCGGCCAAGGTCCAGCAGATCCTGGACAACGCCGATCAGATCAAGGAGCTGGCTCGGGCCATGGCGGAGACGTCCTCCGTACTGTTCCTGGGCCGCAATGTCGGTTACCCGGTAGCCCTCGAAGGTGCGCTCAAGCTCAAGGAGCTGGCCTACATCCACGCGGAGGGCTTCGCGGCAGGTGAGTTGAAGCACGGTCCCATCGCGCTCATCGATGAAGGCCAACCGGTCTTCGTGGTGGTGCCCTCCCCGATGGACCGCCACTCGCTGCACGCCAAGGTGGTCTCCAACATTCAGGAGGTCCGCGCGCGCGGGGCCAAAACGATTGTGGTGGCAGAGGCCGGCGACGAGACCGTCAAGGATTACGCGGAGCAGGTCTTCTACGTACCGGAGACCCAACCCTTGCTCATGCCGCTGTTAACTACTGTCCCGCTGCAGATCTTCGCTTGTGAACTTGCTTCAGCCAAGGGCTATGACGTGGACCAGCCTCGTAACTTGGCGAAGTCCGTGACGGTGGAGTAAGACGAATCACAGTGTGAGTCCTGACGTGGGCATATAATTGTCAGTTCACCCAAAATTGGGTTGTTCGTCAGAAGATCACCGCATGTAGTGCCTGAAACATCCGAAACAGATCAATGTTCCCGTTTCGGGTTATAGGTCATGACGTAGTATCTGTTTGTCATTCTGTCGTCCGCCTGAGGGGGCCACGGCAGTGGAACGGCGCCGAGAAGCCAGAGGTTCTCTCGGACTCGCGCATCTTGGAGGACCATGAACCGGCGGACTCGAACACACGTTGCCAGGACGGCTTTTTTTGCCGTCGACATGGCGAGCTGGATCGCTATGATCCTGTTCGCTGCCTGGCTGAGGTACGAGTTCGACTTCATTCAGATGGACTGGGGGCGCCTGCTTCTCTTCGGTCTTGTCGCGGCAGCACTTCAGGCCGTTCTAGGGCTGGTCAGTGGTATCTATCGGGGCCGGCATGTCTACGGCACCTTCGACGAGGTCAAGTCCCTGACCTATATTGTCGTTCTGGTCGGACTGATGACGACGGTCCTGATGCTCGTGCTGGGCAATGTCTTCGACACCCCGCGGAGTACCGGGATCATCGCCACCCCCATGGCGCTGATCTGCATGTTGGGTATCCGGTACATCTACCGACTCTTCATGGAACGGCGGCGTAAGCCCGGCAGCACGGCCAAAGCCACCATCGTCTATGGTGCTGGATATCTTGGCGAGACGGTTGTCCGGCGTATGCAGACGGACGCGGATTCCGAGTACCGTCCCGTGGCGCTCCTCGACGACGATCCTCAGCTGTCCAACCTGGAGATCCGGGGCGTCAAGGTGATGGGCGGCTTCAACGAGCTGACGGACGTGGTGGAAAAGACCGGCGCGATGGAACTCGTGCTGGCCATCGGCCGAGCCGACTCCTCGTTGGTTCGTGAGATCTCCGATGCGGCAGGCGAAGCCGGACTGCACGTCCGTGTTCTTCCCCTCATGGAGCAGATCATGGCGGGTCACACCAAGCTCTCCGACCTCCGCGACATCTCCATCGAGGATCTCATCGGACGGAACCCCGTGGACACCGAGGTTGAATCCATTGCGGACTACATCGCAGGAAAGCGAGTTCTGGTCACCGGTGCGGGCGGGTCTATCGGCTCGGAACTCTGCCGGCAGATCTCTAAGTGGGCCCCTTCGGAGCTCATCATGGTGGATCGCGACGAAACAGGTCTGCAAGAGGCACAAATCGGTGTCATCGGTCACGGATTGCTCCATACCCGCGATGTCGTCCTGGCCGATATTCGTGAGCCTGAAGCCTTGGAGCGGATCTTCCAGGATCGCAAGCCACAGGTGGTCTATCACGCTGCTGCACTCAAGCACTTGCCGATGCTGGAGCAGTATCCGGAGGAGGCCTGGAAGACCAACGTCTTGGGGACCCTCAACGTCCTCAACGCGGCACGCAATGCCGACGTCGAGACGTTCATCAATGTCAGTACGGACAAGGCTGCGAATCCAACCAGCGTTCTGGGGCATTCCAAGCGGGTCGCAGAGAAGCTGACGGCCTGGATGGCTCAGGAGACAGGCCGCCCGTACCTCTCCGTGCGGTTCGGAAACGTCATCGGTAGCCGCGGTTCCATGTTGCCGACCTTCCGGACATTGATTGAGAAGGGTGGCCCGTTGACGGTTACTCACCCGGATGTCACCCGCTACTTCATGACCATTCCGGAGGCCTGTCAGCTGGTCGTCCAGGCCGGCGCCATCGGCGCACCTGCCGAAGTGCTCATCTTGGATATGGGTGAGCCCGTCAAGATCCTCGATATTGCAGAGCGCATGATCGAGATGTCCGGCAAGGACATCGAGATCACGTTCACTGGACTCCGCGAGGGCGAGAAGATGCACGAGGAATTGGTGGGGCTGGGCGAGGGCGACGCGCGACCCTATCACCCCAAAATAACCCATGCTCACGTTCATACATTGTCACCGATCGATATGAACAAGGCGGTTTGGTTGGAACGCTGCGGCAAACTCGAGGACCAGCGCGAGACCCCTGGTGTCGCGTGATTCCCAGTATTTCTACTGTCGTCGTAACGATCAGTGAAGGGCGGTTTGCGGCGGCATGAAGATCGGGATGATCACTCAGTGGTACGACCCGGAGCCGGGGCCTGCCTCGCTACCGGGAGTCCTCGCCCGAGAACTCGTCAAACGCGGGCACAGCGTCAATGTGGTGACCGGCTTCCCAAACTATCCCGACGGCAGAGTCGCTGATGGATACCGTCTGGAACCTCGCATGCACGAGACGCTGGACGGGGTGAACGTGACCCGGACCTACTTGTTTCCGAGCCACGATAACTCCCTAGCCAAGAGGCTCCTCAACTATGGATCCTTTGGGGCTAGCGCTGCAGCACTCGGACTTGGCGCTCTCCGTGGGGCGGACGTGGTCTGGGTCAACTACTCACCGATCACGGTTGCGCTGCCCATGCTTCTGCAGCGTTATCTGCGGGGTACCCCGATCATCAGCGAGGTTGCAGATCTATGGCCGGATACCGTCATGGTGTCGGGATTCGAGTCTGGTGGCGCAGCCGGTCGCCTCGCTGCTCCAATCCTCAATGCCTGGGTCTCTTCGATGTACAAGGCCTCTGACGCAGTCGTGCACATTGCTCCCAGCGTGGGGCGGATTCTGGCCGAACGAGGCGTACCCGCGGGAAAGATCACCTACATCCCGAAGCCGGCCAATGAGAAGGTGTTCCACCCCCAGGGGGCGTCCATGAGGACGGAGCTGGGCATCGACGAGGATCAAATCGTGTTGGTCTACGCAGGCGCGATGGGTCAGGCGCAGGGACTCGACACCCTCATGACGGCCTGCCGCGACCTCGATCCAGAGCGCGTCGTATGTGTGATGGCCGGTGGAGGCAACCAGGAGAACCGCCTCCGACTCCTCGCCGCCGAGGCGCCAGCGGTACGATTCATCGGCCGAGTCCCTCAAGATCGAATGACTGACCTCATGGCGACGGCCGATATCGCATACATCAGCCTGGTGGATGATCCCCTCACGCCCATGACCATGCCGAGCAAGACTCAGGCGATTCTCGCCTCCGGCACAGCGGTCCTGGTGGCTGCCTCCGGGGACGTTGTTGATGTCGTCACCTCGGCAGGTGCGGGCGTGGCTGTCGACCAGAGTGAACCGGCGGAGATCTCCCGGGGCATCCAGGAGTTGGCAGATTTGGGGCGGGAGGGGCTCGCCTCGATGGGCGCCACCGCACGGGCGACGTACTTGGACCAGTTCAGCGTGGCGAGGACCACCGATCTCGCTGAGCACACCCTGGCTGTTGCCGCCGGGCGCACTCGGCGGACGGGCACGGCGAGCTCTGCGCCAGCGCTGCAGGTGGTACCGCTCCGTCGGGCGCACGTGGACGAGATCGCGGATCTCCATCGGCAGGCCTTCCCCGAGTTCTTCCTCACGAAGCTCGGTACGGGATTCCTGAAGGAGTTCTACCGAGGCTTCTTGGACGACCCGACTGCTGTGTCGGCAGTCCTCCTCGACGCCACCGGCAAGGTGCGGGGAGCAGCCGTGGGAACCACGGAACCCTCCGGGTTCTTCAAACGCCTGCTGAAGCGTCGTCTCGTGGGCTTCGCCACCCAGAGCGCCGCCGTCGCGCTGAAAAGCCCCTCGCGTGCACCACGATTGCTGCGAGCGGTAGCCTACCGCGGGGAGGTCCCTGACAACCTCCCCGGGGCAGCCCTCTTGAGTTCGATTTGTGTTGATCCGGACCTTCAGGGACAGGGTGCAGGCCGATTACTTCTCGAAGAATGGACAGAACAATCGCAACGGCAGGGCGCCTCATCAGCAGTCCTGACCACTGACGCTGACGGAAACGAGAGCGTGAACGCCTTCTATCGACGACTTGGATGGACAGTTCACGATGATTACAAGACGGCGGAGAACCGCCGCATGAACCGATACGTCAAGGCCATGCTTGATTCTGATCCCGAAAGGACCTCTGACGATGCCTGAAGCCACAGAGAACGACCCCTTCCTGCCCTTCGCCCGGCCCGACATCACTGAGGCCGAGATCGACGCTGTCACCCAGACGATTCGTTCGGGATGGCTCACCACCGGCCCGAATGCTGCGGCTTTCGAGAAGGAAATGGCGGAGTTCCTCGGCGGTGAGGACATCATCTGTGTGGCGGTGAACTCGGCGACGGCGGGACTCCATCTGGCAGTGGAGGCCTTGGGAATCGGTCCCGGGGATGAAGTCCTGGTCCCGACGTGGACGTTTACGTCCACCGCAGAGGTGGTCAGGTATGTCGGTGCAGATCCTGTGCTCGTGGATGTGGATCCCGAGACACTCAACATCGACTTCGTTGACGCAGAGCGGAAAATCACCGGTCGTACCAAGGCCGTGATGCCGGTGCACCTAGCCGGGATCCCGGTGGATGCCGGAGAGCTCGAGGACTTCGCATCCCAGCACCAACTTCTGGTGGTCGAGGACGCGGCTCATGCGTTCCCCGTGATGTCCAACGGCAAGTACGTCGGCAACTCCACCTCAGACGCGGTGGTGTTCAGCTTCTATGCGACCAAGACGATCACCACAGGTGAGGGTGGCATGGTGATGGTCCGATCTGAGGAGATGGCCCAGCGAATGCGGACCATGCGCCTGCACGGGATCAGCCGAGACGTCTTCAACCGCTACCAGTCAACGGTGCCGGCCTGGCGCTACGACGTTGTGGCACCCGGCTTCAAATACAACTTGCCGGACACGGCGGCGGCGATGGGTCGAGTTCAGCTGGGACGGGCCGTGGAAATGCGGGATAAACGGCGCGAGATTGCCCACCGATACCTGGAAGCGTTCCAAGATTTGCCCCTTGAGATGCCACTGGTGCCCGAGGGCCCGGAAAATCATGCTTGGCATCTCTTCGTGCTGCGAATCGATGCCGAGTCCGTAGGAATGCACCGTGACGAGTTCATCAACCGGATGAGCGAGGAGGGAGTCGGGACCTCAGTCCATTTCATTCCGCTTCACCTACATCCGTACTGGAAGGAAGCTTGCGGTTCGACGGATGCTGACTTCCCGGTGGCCACTCGTGAGTTCGAGAGGGCAGTGAGCCTTCCGATCTTCTCCTCGATGACCGATGGCGACGTGGAAAAGGTCATCCGTGCGGTCGGGCGGGTGCTGGCTCGGTGATCAAACGGCTTTTCGACACGGTCGTTTCGGCGGGGGCCTTGTTGGTCACGAGCCCCGCCTTGGCCGTGGTGGCCGTCACCATCAAAGTGACATCCCCTGGTCCGGTGCTCTTCACCCAGGAACGTGTTGGCCAGTACGGTCGGACGTTCCGGATTCACAAGTTCCGGACCATGCGGCCCGACCATGGTGGCCTGGCAGTATCCGGCACGGGGGATCCGCGGGTGACCCGCATCGGCGCGATTCTCCGGAAGACCAAGATGGACGAGATTCCGCAGTTTTACGACGTCCTCCGAGGCAGCATGTCGCTGGTGGGGCCTCGCCCTGAGGTTCCAGAGTATGTTGCACAGTGGCCTACTGAGATGCGGCCGGTGATCCTTTCTGTGAAGCCGGGCATCACGGATCCGGCGTCCATCGAATTCCGGAATGAGGGGGACGAGCTGGCCTTGGCCCAGGACCCTGAGTCGCACTATGTGAACTCGATCCTTCCGAGAAAGGCGGCTGCATACGTGGAGTACGTGCAGCACAGGTCTCTGGTGGGGGACCTGAAGATTCTTGGCAACACCGCGAAAGCGGTGCTGCTCCAGTGAGATCAGTCAGCAGGCAGCGAATGACGAACAAGCATGGAGGACAACAGTGAGTGACAAGAGCGAGCCGAAACAGACGGTTCCCGAGTCAGTGCTCATCACTGGCGGCACTGGAAGCTTCGGCCACAGGATGGTGCGCTATCTACTCGATCAGGGGAGTGAACGTGTCCATGTCCTGAGCCGCGATGAGGCAAAGCAGGACCAGATGCGCCATGACCTCGGCGACAACAGGATCAGGTACTTCCTCGGTGACGTTCGCGACTATGACAGCATCCGAGCTTCCATGCAGGGCGTGACGCACGTCTTCCATGCGGCCGCGCTCAAGCAGGTTCCGTCCGCGGAGTTCTTCCCGATGCAGGCCGTCAAGACCAACGTCCGAGGCAGCGAGAACGTAATCAAGGCGGCCGAAGAAGTCGGCGTCGAATCCGTGGTGTGTCTCAGTACCGACAAAGCGGTATACCCGGTCAACGCCATGGGAATGACCAAGGCACTGATGGAGAAGGTTGCACAGGCCCACGGCCTGGAGAACCCGCAGGCCAAAACCATGGTCTCGTGCGTGCGCTACGGCAATGTCCTGTACTCCCGTGGAAGCGTGGTCCCGCTGTTCATCAACCAGCTCAAGACCGGCAAGAAGATCACCGTCACGGATCCGGACATGACGCGCTTCATGATGAGTCTTGACCAGAGCGTGGACCTGGTGCATTACGCCATGAACAACGCCGAACAGGGCGATCTGTTCATCCGTAAGGTCCCTTCGTGCACCATCGGCAACCTTGCGTCCGCTGTCTGTGAACTCTTCGACCGTGAACCTGATATGAATATCATCGGCACACGCCACGGGGAGAAGCTCTCCGAGCAGCTGGCCACTCGTGAAGAACTGGCCCGCGCCGTGGATCACGGCGACTATTTCCGGGTGACAGCAGACAAGCGGCAGCTGGACTACACACCGTTCTTCGAAGAGGGCAGCAAGACGGTTAACGCCTACGCGGACTACGACTCGCACACGGCCCGGCATATGGATGTAGAGGAGACCAAGGAACTTCTCCTGAGCCTTCCCGAGATCCAGCGCGAGCGGAAGAGCTGGGGGCTGGCGTGAGCATCATCGCTGCGACCGGTGCCGGTGGCTTCCTGGGCTGGCACCTGCGGATCCGGAACTTCTCCAGGACGGGTGAAGACGTCCGTCCCATTCACCTCGGTGACGGCTTCGACCTGGCTGATGCGACTGCGGCCATTGACGGTGCTGACCGGCTCGTGCACTTGGCGGGCGTCAATCGTGGCACCGATGAGGAAGTCGCCCACGGGAATCGGCTGATGGCCGGACAGATCGCTGAGGCACTCAGGAATGCTCCGAGCCGGCCGGAGACCGTGGTGTTCGCCAATTCCGTCCAGGCGGGTAACGGGTCGGAATACGGCTCGGCTAAGCAGGACGCGGCTCGTATCCTCGGAGATGTCTGCAGCGAGCTGGGACTGGTCTTTGTAGACCTGCTCCTTCCCAACCTTTTCGGCGAGCATGGCAAACCGTTCTACAACTCGGTGGTGGCGACGTTCTGTCATCTGACGGCTCAGGGGGAGCCCGTCCAAGTGCAGCAGGACAAGGAGCTCCAACTCATGCACGCCCAGGTGGCGGCGGAAGCCCTTCTGGAGGCCCAGTCGTCTCCAGATCTGGACGCCTACCGAACAACCGACATCACCGTCTCGGAGATCGCTGAGAAGCTGGCACATTTCAACGTGCTCTACTCGCGGTCGGAGATCCCAGACCTGACAGGTGCCTTTGATCGGGACCTGTTCAACACCTACCGGTCCTTCGCCTTCGAGGTCCGGCCTGCGCAGCCGCTTGAACCGCGCGCCGATCACCGGGGACACTTGGTGGAGACGGTCAAGAGCCATGGAGGTGAGGGGCAGACGTTCTTCTCCACCACGAAGCCGGGCGTGGTCCGCGGACAGCACTACCACCTGCGGAAGATCGAGCGTTTTGTGGTGCTTGCCGGTAAGGCCTCACTCGGGCTTCGGCGCATGTTCTCCACTGAGGTGATGACTATCAACGTCACCGGCGATCAGCCCCAGGCAGTGGACATGCCCATTGGCTGGGTGCACAACATCTGCAATACGGGCACGGACGAGGATGTACTCACCCAGTTCTGGACCAACGAGATCTTCAACCCCGATGACACCGACACGTTCTACCAGGAAGTCTGAGGCTGCTGTGGCCAAGAAGTTGAAAGTCATGACCGTTGTGGGGACCCGGCCGGAGATCATTCGCCTGGCGTGCGTGATCCGCCGTCTGGAAGACACCACGGACCACGTTTTGGTGCACACGGGCCAGAACTACGACTACAACCTCAACGAGGTTTTCTTCCGGGACCTGGGGCTGCGGAGCCCTGACCACGTTCTGAACGTGGATACCTCGTCTCTCGGGGCGGTACTGGGCGATGTACTGCGTGGCACTGAGCGAGTGCTGCTGGAGGAGAAGCCGGACGCCATGGTGGTCCTGGGGGACACCAACAGCTGTGTCTCCGCCATCATGGGCAAGCGGCTCAAAGTGCCGGTGTTCCACCTCGAAGCCGGCAATCGGTCGTTCGACCCCAATGTTCCTGAGGAGATCAATCGACACCTCGTGGACCATGTGAGTGACTACAACCTCGTCTACACGGAGCACTCGCGGCGCAATCTGCTCTCGGAGGGACTGCACCCGCAGAATGTGATGGTGATGGGGTCGCCGATGATGGAGGTACTGTCGAGCTACCGCGATCAGATCGACGCCTCGGACGTGCTGGACCGCCTCGGACTGGAGCCCGGCGGCTACCTGCTGGCCAGCGTGCACCGGGAGGAGAACGTGGACCGCAAGGACCGGCTGGAGCAGGTTCTGGCGTCCCTGCAGGCTGT
Source organism: Microbacterium sp. A93 (assembly GCF_051842835.1). Classification (NCBI taxonomy): domain Bacteria; kingdom Bacillati; phylum Actinomycetota; class Actinomycetes; order Micrococcales; family Microbacteriaceae; genus Microbacterium; species Microbacterium sp. A93. The sequence continues at coordinate 3,145 of NZ_JBPXMT010000015.1, read as the reverse complement.
GGCCGCTGATCAGGACATGCCGTTCCTCGTCTCGACTCACCCCCGGACTCGCAAGAGGATCGAGCAGTATGGCCTGGAGACCAACAGCAACCTGCGTCTCCACGAGCCCCTCGGCTTCCATGACTACAACAAGCTGCAGCTTGCGGCCCGCTGCGTCATCTCGGACTCCGGCACCATCTCCGAGGAATCATCCATGCTCGGATTCCCGGCCGTCACTATTCGCGACGCGATTGAGCGCCCAGAGGCCATGGACACGGGGGCCATCATCACCACAGGACTGGACCCCGATGATGTGGTCGACGCGGTCAGGATCACGATTGATCAGCACGGCACCGACGGACGGTCAACCATCCCAGCTGACTACCAGATCACCGATTCCTCCCGCCGCGTGGTAAATTTCATCCGATCAAACGCTCGACTCCACAACCGCCGTGCCGGAATTCGCGTCGAACGATCATGACGTGGCGATCCTGCCGGTCTTATGTTTTCGGCGGCAGTCATCGCGCATCCCTGTGTCTTGTCAAATATGCTCATGCCACGGTAGCTTGATTTAAGTTATGACGATTTATGGATCGAATTGAAAACCAATTTATGTTAAATTCAGGCAGTGATGTCATGGACCGCAAACCCGGCAAACTGGCCTTCAGGTTAAGTATCATTCTTGGCGTCGTGGTATACGCACTGGTGCTCGAGTACGCTTATGTAAACTTTGCTGCAGATAGATTCGCTTATCTTAGGTATTACTACGTCGAGCCGGACAGAGTCTTGATGGGGATCGGCCTTTGTGCCCATATCCTCACCGGATGGACCTTGAGTGCGAAATGGCGTCGCCCCTCGGACGTCATTGCCTGGATGACCTTCAGCTTGGTCGTGGTGCCCATCGGTGTCATCCCGTTCTTCAGCGGCGCAATTGGGGGATGGGAAGCATTTGGTTGGTCCGTGGGATCAGCAGCGACCCTCCTGGTCATGAACAAGGTGTGGTCCGTCAGGGCGGCGACGTTCGTCCCCATCGTTGTGCGTCAATCAGCCTGGTTATGGTCGACGATAGCCGTATTCTCAGTCGCCACCTATGGAGTCATGGCAGTCACGGTGGGGCTGTCCATCGACCTTCCGGGACTCTTCAGCGTCTACGATATTCGAAGCGAATACAAATCCACCCTTGCGGAGACCAGCCCACTTCTGGGGTATCTGGTGAGCAATCAGGGTAACGTGATCAACCCGCTGATTATGGTCTTGGGAGCAAAAAGGAAAGGCTTACCGCTTATACTCATCGGCATCGTCGGACAGTTGCTCATTTACTCGGACACTGGTTTCAAGGCGATTTTTCTTTCCGTACCGGTTGCAGTCGGTCTTGGTTGGTTTTTGCGGAATAGATCGAGCCTGAGGAGTGGGCTCTTCCTGCATTCCGTGAATGTAATCGCGATCCTGTCGATAGTGATTGAGACGTTTCGTGAAATAGGTATCGTGCAGATACTCGTCAATCGACTAATGATCAATGCCGGTTATCTCACGGCCATGTATGCAGATTTTTATGGCGGTGCACCTAAGCACAAATGGTCCTATTCGTTCCTCGAAGGTGTCACGCAGAGTCCGTATCAGATGTCACCCGCTCAATATCTGGGCGAATCTTACTTGGGCTTTGAAGGACTCAACGCAAATGCCAATTTCTTTGCGGATGGGTTTGCCAACTGGGGAATCATGGGAATAGTTATTGAAGCTGCTATCCTGCTCATCACTGCCTTGGTGTTGAATAGCGCAGCTCGAGGACTGCCCATATCCCTCGTGGTCGGTGTTCTTCTGTTGCCGATGATAGGCCTCGTTAATGGCAGCCCCATCACGTCGTTGCTGAGCTACGGTTTCGTTCTGGCAACGATCATCTTCGCCCTCTGCCCTCGGGAACAGCCTGTCGAGGACGTTGCCGCGCCTCATAATGCTGTTGAAAAAAAGGGCAACGTAGGGGTGAAGAATCCCCTCAAGGCAGGACGTCCTCAGCATTACGTCGCGCCAAGCCGCGGGGAATATTCGCATCACCGTGGTCTATCTGCAGTGCACGTGGCGCCAGTGGGCACATCTGCCGGTGGTGTATAGAGACGGCTTTTTCGGTAGCGAGTGTGTAGCCCGACTTGGCTCAGATTTAGTGCCCCGCGTGGGAGCTGATCTGGTCGAGGATTTCCTGGGTGTCGGCGTCGATGGCTGGGGCGGCGGTGAGTTCGTGACCGTTGACGTTGACGTTGACGTTGACGTTGACGTTGATGATCACGGTCCGCAGGGGCCTGAGGGTCTGGACGAGCTGCTTGATGCTCACCTCGATGACGTCCTGAAGGTGGCGGGCCACGGCCAGGGCACAGAACACCACGGTCAGGTGGGCCTCAATCGAGTCCCGCTGATGGTGGAACATCGGCCGCGCGCGGATATCCGACTTGGCCATGCGGAAGGACTTCTCCACCTGCCACAGCGAGTGGTACGCCGCCACCACGGCCGGCCCGTCGAGCACTTCTGGGCCGATATTCGAAACGTAGCCTTTCAGGCCCAGGAGCTGGCGGGCCCGTTCAACCAGAGCCCAGTCCACGCCGGGTTTCTTGCCGGCGAGCTTCACGAAGCGGTTGAGTATTCGGAGGCTTGGGAGCCACCCGATATTGCCATTCGGGGCCAGCGATATTGCCGTTGGGGGCCACCAGTCGCGGCGGTGGGAGCCACCACGGGCCATCCTGTCTCAGATGAGTCATCATCAAGCACGAATCACCACCCCACGGCGTCCGGTGCACCTTCTCGAGGCGTGGTTTCCGGCGGCCCAACCATCTGCCCTGCGCCTCAAGAACGACTGTCCGCACCGTCCGGCGGGAGCAGGGAACGTTCAACGGACAGCGGCCCTCCCGGGCGTCCTGGACCGCTCCCACGCATCTGAGGGACGTGCCCTGCCCACGGGGCCTGTGACGTCACCCGGGTGGGTGTCCGCTCAGCGCGTGGCCGTCCTTGCCGACGGTGCCGATGACTTGAGCCGTCGGCATTCCGAAGTTCCAGTAAGCCCCCAGCGTGTATAGACGGCTCTTTCGGTAGCGGGTGTGTAGCGATCCGGTAGCACGGGCGCAGGTATCCGGTAGTGCTTCTATCGGGGTCACTGCGCCCGCGCTGTTGGGTCAGGCCG
>NZ_JBPXMT010000014.1:0-216063 GCF_051842835.1 Microbacterium sp. A93 | reverse complement strand
TGACATCACCCCCCGGATCATCAACGACTGGGGGCAGCAATCATGCCGAGGCCTTCCGGCCAGCACACCCACATCCTCTACGAAGAAGGGGCTCCAAGAAAGGTAACGGGGTCGGCCATCAGTGCAGACAACCGCACTAGTAAGCATCGAGTAGGGAGGGCTTGCCGAGAACCTCACCGGTCAATTCGGCAAGCCCTCCCTACTCGATCTGAGGGGGGGGGCAAGCCCTCCCTCCTCGATCTGGGCGAGGGCAGCGACTAGCGGCGGGGGCCGGTGGAGTCCGGGGCCTCGGTGATCTCCGAGGCGGGGCCGGCGTCCGGCGGGGTGTCCACGACGGCACCGGAACCGGTGAGGGCCGCGGGCCCGGCAGTGGCGGTGAGGTCCTCCGGCGGGGCCTCGTGGATCACCCCGGTGGGCTTGGCCGGGTTGTCCTTGACGCAGAGCACGGGCTGGTCGAGCTCCTTGAGCAGCCCGTCCGAGACGGAGCCCATGACGAAGCGGCCGAAGGTGCCGCGGCGCTTCATCCCGATCACCACCACGGAGGGCTGGACCTCGTCCGCCACGTCCTTGAGCTCGTCCAGCGTGGACCGGCCCCGTGCGTACTGGCGGAACTCGGCGGCGATCCCCGAAGCGTCCAGGATGGCCTGCAGCTCGCGCTGCTGCTCGTCCGTGACCATGTAGTCGTGCCGGTGCTCGCCGCCCGGGCCGGCGTTGACCACCAGCAACCCCTCATGGGTCAGCCGCGCGATGCGGATGGCCTCATCGAGGGCCGCCTTGGACTCCCTGCTGGCCGTGTAGCCGACGAGGATGGTCATGGGTGCTTCCGCCGACCTTTCGGCTCGATCCGGCTGAACCGCTCCAGCACGGCATCCGGGCTGAACCGGGCCGCCGTCATGAGGGAACGGAAGCGGCGGGAGGGGATGCACACGCCCCGGCCCTCGGCAGCGGCGGTGAGGCCCTCGCGGACCACGTCCTCGGCGTCCATCCACGCCCACTTGGGCTTCTTGGTGGTGTCGATCCCGGCGCGGGTGTGGAACTCCGTGCGCACCGGTCCCGGGCACAGTGCGGTGACCGTGACGCCCTCGGGCTTGTACCGGGTGTTGGCCCAGCGGCTGAAGCTGATGGACCAGGCCTTCGCGGCGCCGTAGCTGCCCTCCGGGAGGAGCCCGGCCACGGAGGAGACGTTGATGATGCGTCCGCCGCCGCGGGCCAGGAAGGACTGGACGGCGGCGTGGGAGAGCAGCATGGGGGCTTCGGTGAGCAGCCGGAGCATGGCCAGCTCGTCCTCGGCCTCACTCTCGTGGAACTCGGTGGACAGCCCGGATCCGGCGTTGTTGACCAGCATGGTGATCGGCTGGTCCCGGGCGCGCAGCCGCGCCGACACCACCTGGACGCCCTCGGCCGTGGACAGGTCCGCCGTGAGGGTCTCCACGGTGATGCCGTACTGCGCCTCGAGCCCTTGGGCCTTGGCCACCAACTGGTGCGGGTTCCGGGAGGTGATGACGAGGTGGTGCCCCTGGCCCGCCAGTTGCCGGGCGAACTCCGCCCCGATCCCGGCGGTGGCCCCGGTGATCAGGATCGTCTGACCGGAGCGCCGGGACGAGGGCACCACGGGGATCTGCCCGTCCTGCTGGAGTGTGCGTTCATCGAGTTGTTCTGCCACGTGGTCCGCCTTGCTGCATGACTGCCGTTCGACTGCCGATAGTGCTGAGGGGGAGGTGGTGGACCCTCCTCCATCCATGGTATTTGCACGGACCACCCCCGTGCGCTATCCGTGCGGCGCGGGAGGTCACAGTCTGGATACTCTCGGTTCAGTTCTCGTCAGTTCTCGTCAGTTCTCGTCCGCGGCATCACTCAGGTACGCCAGCTGCGCGCCGAGGGACATCAGGGCGGCGGGGCGCAGCCGCTCTTCGATCTCCGGGTAGACGGCGGGCAGGAGTCGCTGCGCCAGTTCGTCGGCGGAGGCGCGGTCCCGCTCGGCCGGGTCCAGGCCCGCGAGGGCCAGCCGGACCTGTTCCAGCCGTTGCCGCCGGTGCTCGCGGTACATGATCCCCACCTGGGCGATCGAGGGCAGCACGGGACCGTGCGCGGGCAGCACCGTGGCGTCGCCCAGGGCGATCAGCGTCTCGAGGGAGCGCAGATAGTCCGCGAGCGTGCCGTCCGGATGGTCGATCACGGTGGTCCCCCGGCCCAGGACCGTGTCTCCGGTCAGCACGGACCCGGCCGCGCCGTCGTCGGGCAGGGCGAAGGAGAAGGAATCCGAGGTGTGCCCGGGGGTGTGCCAGGCGGTGAGCACGACGCCGGCCGCCGGGATGCGCTCGCCGGGCACCAGGGGTGCCCCATCCCGGCACCAGTCCGGGGAACCGGCGCGCACGGGAGCACCGGTGTGGGAGGCGAAGAGGTCCACGGCGCCGGTGTGGTCACCATGGTGGTGCGTCACCAGGATCAGCTCGATGCGGCGCCCGCCGGCGGCCGCGAGCACCTTCTCGAGGTGCTGCTCGGCCCCCTCGGCCGGGCCGGGGTCCACCAGCACGACGGCATCGGCGTCCGGATCCCCCACCAGGTAGGTGTTGGTGCCCTCCAGGGTCATGCCGGAGGGGTTGTCCGCCAGGACGGAGGAGGTCAGGTGGGAATCGGCGCCGGGCGCGGAGGGGGCAGACGGGGAGGACGCGGGGTCGGTGGAGGCCATAGGCTCAGTGTATGGAGCACAGTGAGAACAACCAGTCCCCGCAGGGCCGCTACGTCACAGCCGGGGAGTTCTCCCGGGACACGAACTACATCCAGGACCGGATCGTGGCGGATCCGGCGGCCGCGCTCGCCGCACCGCGGGTGGCCGGGGACAAGATCGGCCGGGCCCGGGGCGGCCTGACCGAAGGTGCCGAGGCGTGGCCGGTGGAGCCCGGGAGGTACCGTCTCGTGGCGGCGCGGGCCTGCCCCTGGGCCAACCGCACCATCATCGTCCGCCGGCTGCTGGGCCTGGAGGACGTCATCTCCTTGGGTACCCCGGGGCCCACGCATGACGAGCGGTCCTGGACCTTCGACCTGGACGTCGGGGGCAAAGACCCCGTGCTGGGCACCGAGCGGCTGCAGGAGAACTACTTCACGCGCTTCCCGGACTACCCGCGCGGGATCACCGTCCCGGCGATGGTGGACATCCCCACCGGCGCCGTGGTCACCAACGACTACCCGCAGATGACCCTGGACTTCTCCACGCAGTGGCGGCAGTACCACCGCGAGGGCGCCCCGGACCTGCTGCCCGCCGAGACGCTCCCGGAGATGCGCGAGGTGGTCACCCGGATCTTCACTGAGGTCAACAACGGGGTGTATCGCTGCGGCTTCGCCGGCTCCCAGGAGGCCTATGACGCCGCCTACGAGCGGCTGTGGACGGCCATGGACTGGCTCGAGGAGCGCCTGACCGGTCAGCGGTACCTGATGGGGGACACCATCACCGAGGCGGACGTGCGCCTGTTCACCACGCTGGTGCGCTTCGACCCCGTCTACCACGGGCACTTCAAGTGCAACCGCAACAAGCTGGACGAGATGCCGGCCCTGTGGGGCTACGCCCGGGACCTCTTCCAGACCCCCGGCTTCGGGGACACCGTGGACTTCGAGCAGATCAAGAGCCACTACTACGAGGTCCACCGGGACATCAACCCCACCGGGATCGTGCCGCGAGGCCCCGAGCTGGCGGGCTGGCTCACCGAGCACGGCCGCGAGGCACTCGGCGGCTCCCCCTTCGGTCGGGGCGCGGCACCCGGCCCCGTGCGCGAGGACGAGCAGGTGACCCCCGGGCACAACCCCCTCTACCCCGCGCCCTCAGGCGCGAAGTGACCTCACCCCCACCGTTGTGACGTGGTCCCGTCGCTCTGTGCCTGAACCTCACCCGATCAAGCCACCCAAACCCACCCAGGAGGACCCTATGCGTGCTGTCGTGTTCGAGAACTACCAGACCTTCCCCGTACTCAAGGACGTCGAGAAGCCGGTTCCCGGCCCCGGTGAGGTCCTGCTCAAGGTGGCCGGCGCCGGCGCCTGTCACTCCGACGTCGCGATCTTCCAGGACTTCGCAGAGGGCGCCCCGGGTGCCCAGAAGCCGGAGTTCATCCTGGGCCACGAGACCTCGGGCTGGATCGAGGAGCTCGGCCCCGGCGTGGAGGGCCCGGTCCAGGGCGACGCCTACCTGGTCTACGGGCCGGTCGGCTGCCAGCACTGCCGCGCCTGCTCGCGCGGCCAGGACACCTACTGCGAGAACGCCGCGACCATGCCGTACATGGGCGTGGGGCTGGGACGCGACGGCGGCATGGCCGAGTACGTGCGCGTGCCGGCCCGCAACCTGGTCCCTTTGGGCGACGCCGACCCGGTGGCCGCTGCCTCCCTGGCCGACGCCGGGCTGACCCCGTACCACGCGATCAAGCTGGCCCTGCCGCACCTGAACGGCGGCGGCAAGTTCGCCCTGGTCATCGGCCTGGGCGGGCTGGGCCTGCTCGGCGTGCAGATCCTCAAGGCCCTCACCGGGGCGACCGTGATCGCCACGGACATGAAGCCGGAGGCGATGGCCGAGGCCGAGAAGCTCGGCGCCATCACGGTGCCCGGGGGCGAGGGCCAGGTCGAGCGGATCCGCGAGATCACCGGGGGCCGGGGCGTGGACGCGGCCTTCGACTTCGTGGGGGTGGCGCCCACCGTGAAGACGGCCATGGACTCCACCGCCCGCCAGGGCCGCTGCACCATCGTGGGGATCGCCGGCGGCTCCTACGACTGGTCCTTCTTCACCGCCCCCTACGAGGTGGAGCTGACCAGCACCTACTGGGGCACCATCGAGGAGCTGTACGAGGTGGTCGACCTGTACCGGGCCGGCCAGCTGGACCCGATCTACACCACCTACCCCATGGATCGCGCCCTCGAGGCCTACCAGGCACTGGTGGACGGGAAGATCTCCGGCCGGGCCGTCGTCGTGCCTCACGCCTGACGACCTGCGGCACCACCGGGGCAGATTGTTGAACAATCTGCCCCGGTGGTGCATGCTGGGGTGACCACGAAAGAGACGGAGATCACCTCGAGTGAACGCAGCACACGCCACGGCCCAGATCGACCTGAACAGTGATGTCGGAGAGTCCTTCGGCTCGTACACGATGGGGGACGACGCCGCGATCTTCCGCTCCGTCTCCTCGGCCAATGTCGCCTGCGGATTCCACGGCGGGGACCCCTCGATCATCGCCCAGACCTGCCGGGACGCCGTGGCCGCCGGCATCACGGTGGGTGCCCACGTGTCCTACCACGACCTGGCCGGCTTCGGCCGCCGGTTCCTGGACTGCTCACCCACCGAGCTGGCGGACGACGTGCTCTACCAGATCGGTGCCCTCGAGGCGATGGCCGCCAGGTCCGGAACCGCCGTCCGCTACGTCAAGCCGCACGGCGCCCTCTACAACGCGATCGTCCACCACACCGAGCATGCCCGGGCCGTGGTGGACGCCGTCAAGGCGTTCAATCCGGACCTGCCCCTGCTCCTGCTGCCCGGATCCGTGGCCGCGGAGATCGCCCGGGCTGAAGGCCTGCAGGTGGTGAGCGAGGCCTTCGCCGACCGCGCCTACACCCCCGAGGGCACCCTGCTCTCCCGCAGCGAGGCCGGAGCCGTGCTGCAGGACGAGCGCGAGGTGACCGCGCGCATGGTCCGGCTGGCCACGGAGGGGGTCCTGACCGCCGTGGACGGCACGGACCTGCGGGTCGAGGCCGCCAGCATCTGCGTCCACAGCGACACCCCGGGCGCGGTGGCCATGGCCGCGGCGGTCCGTGCCGGGCTGGAGGAGGCCGGCGTGCGGATCGGCTCGTTCGTATGAGCGGCGCCTTCGGCCGTTCTGGTCCTGAGGCGCCCGATGCTGCCGTGGCGTCCGGTGGCCGCCGGATCCGTTGGTCCGGCCCGCGCGCGTTCCTGGTGGAGTGTGCCTCCCTGGGCGAGGTGGTGGCCCTGCACGCCCAGTTGGCGGCCGAGCCGCTGCCCGGCCAGGTCCAGGCCCTGGCCGCCGCGGAGACGGTGGCACTGTCCTTCACCCATCGGGGGGCCGCCGTGGCCGGGGCACAGGTGGTCCGGCACGGTGAGGTGACCGCCGGCGGCCTCAGGGAGGGACGCCTCGTGGAGATCGAGGTGCTCTACGACGGCGAGGACCTTCAGGACGTGAGCACCCTGACCGGGCTGAGCCCCGAAGGCCTCGTCCGCTGGCACACCGAGACCGACTGGGTCGGCGCCTTCGGCGGCTTCGCCCCGGGCTTCACCTACCTGACCCCCGCGGACCCCGGCGCCGCCCCGCTGGACATCCGGCGCCGGGCCAGCCCGCGCACCTCCGTCCCGGCCGGGTCCGTGGCGCTCGCGGGATCGTTCTCCGCCGTCTACCCGCGCGTCTCCCCGGGCGGCTGGCAGCTGATCGGCCGCACCGGAGCCACCCTGTGGGACCTGGACCGCGACTCGCCCGCGCTCGTAACCCCCGGAGACCGGGTCCGCTACCGCGCCGTCCGCGAGCTCGTCACGGTGCGGACCAGCGGGGGGCCGGGACCTGAGAACCCGGGCACGACGCCGACCGGCACCACCCTGCCCGCGCAGGCCGCCGCGTCGGTTGGCCCGCAGGCCACCACCGACGAGCCCACCACGGCCGTCCCCGCTATCCCTGCCGTCCCCAAGCCCGCGCTGCTCGTGGAACACCCCGGACTGCAGTCGCTCCTGCAGGACCTGGGACGGCCCGGCCGTGGCGACCTCGGGGTCCCCGTGGCGGGGGCCGCCGATGCGGCCTCGGCGCGGCAGGCCAACCGGATCGTGGGCAACGCCCCCGATGCGGCCGTCATCGAGACCCTGCTCGGTGGGCTGGTCCTGCGCGCCCGGGGGCACCACGTGCTCGCGCTCGCTGGAGCAGAAGGCCCCGCCCGCATCACGGCCGCTGATGACACTGCAGTCGCCGACGTCAATGCAGTCGCCGACGACACGGCCGCCGCCCCCCTCTCCGCAGCGAGGCCCGGGGCGTCAGCCGAGCGCCCCGCCCCGGCCCGCGCCCCCTTCGCCCTCTACGACGGTGAGCTCCTGACGCTCGGCGAGCCGGACGCCGGACTGCGCACCTACGTGGCCGTGCGGGGCGGGCTGGAGGCCGCCACAGTGCTGGGCAGCCGCTCCACGGACACCCTGTCCGGGCTGGGTCCCGCGCCGCTGTCCGCGGGCACCGAGGTGCCGGTGCGCGTAGGGGCCGGCGTAGGCGCTGTCGGCACCGCCGTCGGGAGCCCCGAGCCGCCGTTGCGGCCGATGCCACGTGCCGGGGCGACCACCACGCTGCGCGTGAGCCCCGGGCCGCGGGACGACTGGTTCGGTGCCGCCGGACTGGAACGGCTGACCGGCCAGGACTGGGAGGTCGGACACCAGTCGAACCGCATCGGTGTGCGGCTCGAGGTGTCCAATGAGTCCGCCGGCGCCCCGCTGGAGCGGATCCGGGATGGCGAGCTGGCCAGTGAGGGGGCCGTGGCCGGGGCGCTGCAGGTCCCGCCCTCCGGTCTGCCGGTCCTGTTCCTGGCAGACCACCCGGTCACCGGAGGCTATCCCGTGATCGGGGTCGTGGGGCCCCGGGACCTGACCCTGGCCGCACAGCTGCCGCCCGGCGCATCGGTCCGCTTCGAACTGACCGACCTGGACGCCGCTGACAACACCGACATCACCGACACCATTGACGCACCTGATGAGCACCGGACCCGAGGGGACTGACCCGATGAGCGAGTACCCGAACGAGAACGCGTCCCGCCCGGCCGGCGACCCACCGGCTGGTGGAGCGCCCCGGCCCCTGCGCAAGGTCCTGATCGCCAACCGGGGGGAGATCGCGGTGCGTGTGGCCCGCGCCTGCACGGACGCGCAGCTGACCTCCGTGGCGGTCTACTCGGACCCGGACGCGGACGCGCTGCACGTGCGCCGCGCGGACGAGGCCTACGCCCTGGACGGCCGCTCGGCCCCCGAGACGTACCTGGACATCAGCAAGCTGCTGGACGTGGCCCGGCGCTCGGGCGCGGACGCGGTCCACCCCGGCTACGGCTTCCTGTCCGAGAACGCGGACTTCGCCCAGGCCGTGATCGAGGCCGGTCTGACGTGGATCGGCCCCTCGCCGGAGGCCATCCGCTCCCTCGGGGACAAGGTGTCCGCCCGCAGGATCGCCGTGGCCGCCGGGGCACCACTGGTCCCGGGCACCGACGGGCCGGCCGAGGACGCCACCGCGGTGCGGGCCTTCGCCGAGGAGCACGGCCTGCCGGTGGCGATCAAGGCCGCCTTCGGCGGGGGCGGGCGGGGCATGAAGGTCGCGCACCGGATGGAGGACATCGAGTCCGCGTTCGAATCGGCCGTGCGGGAGGCCGTGATGGCGTTCGGGCGCGGGGAGTGCTTCGTGGAGCGGTTCCTGGAGAGGCCCCGGCACGTGGAGGCCCAGGTGCTGGCGGACACCCACGGCACGGTGGTGGTGGTCGGCACCCGCGACTGCTCCCTGCAGCGGCGCCACCAGAAGCTCGTGGAGGAGGCGCCCGCCCCCTTCCTGACCCGGGAGCAGCGCGAGAGCATCCACGCCTCCGCGCGGGCGATCTGCCGCGAGGCCGGGTACACCGGGGCCGGCACGGTCGAATACCTGGTGGCCCCGGACGGGCTGATCTCCTTCCTGGAGGTGAACACCCGCCTACAGGTGGAACACCCCGTCACCGAGGAGACCACCGGGGTGGACCTGGTCCGCGAGCAGTTCCGCATCGCCGCGGGGGAGCGGATCACCCTGACCGAAGACCCCGCCCCGCTGGGACACGCCTTCGAGTTCCGGCTCAACGCCGAGGACCCGGCCCTGGGCTTCCTGCCCACGCCGGGGACCATCGAGTCCTTCGAGGCCCCCACGGGTGCCGGCGTGCGCGTGGACACCGGGGTGCGCTCCGGCTTCACGGTGCCCGCCGAGTATGACTCCCTGCTGGCCAAGCTCATCGTCTGGGGCGAGGACCGGCAGCAGGCGATACGGCGCTCCCGCGTGGCCCTGCAGGAGTTGTCCATCCGCGGCCTGCCGACCGTGGTCCCGTTCCACCAGGCCGTGTTGGACCACGCGGACTTCACCTCCCCGGACGGGCTCGGCGTCCACACCACCTGGATCGAGTCCGCGTTCGCCCCCGATCTGGAGGCCTCGCCCTACGTGGCCGCGGCCGCCCCCGGCGCTGAGCGCACCGAGCTGACGATCACCGTGGACGGCCGGGCCGTCAGTCTCGGGCTGCCCGCTGAGCTGGTCCGCGCACTGCGCAGCGGCGGCGGCGCGGAGGAGGTGGCGCGGGGTGAAACCGGGCCCGACGGCGGCGGCGCACCCGCCGCGGCGGGTGCCGGGGCCGGCGTCGTGCCCGCGCCGATGAACGGCACCGTGGTGAAGTGGCTCGTTGAGGACGGGGCTGAGGTGACCGCGGGGCAGGACCTCGTGGTGCTGGAGGCGATGAAGATGGAGACCGCGGTGCCCTCGCCGGGGGCGGGGGTCTTCTCCCGCGCGGCGGTCGGGGCCGGCGACCAGGTCACCCGCGGGCAGGAGCTGGGCACCCTTGGCTGAGGACACCGGGGGCCGGCCCCCGTCCGCGAGCGCCGCACGGGTCCGCACCGCCGCACACGCCCACACCGGCGCCTGGCTGGCCCAGGTCCTGCGGGAGAGGATCTCCCGGGGCGAGCTGCCGCCGGGCACCAAGCTGGCCGAACAGGCGCTGGCCGAGCAACTGGACGTCTCGCGGAACACCCTGAGGGAGGCCTTCGGCACGCTGAGCGCGGAATCGATCGTGGAGCGGGTGCCCAACCGGGGGGTCTTCGTGGCCAAACCGGAGGCGGGGGACGTCCGTGAGATCTACCGGATCCGCCGCATGATCGAGCCGGCCGCCCTGCTCTGGGGAGACCTGACGGAACCGGCGCTGGCCGAGCTGGAGGAGATCGTGGGACGCGCAGTCGCCGCCCTCGAGGCCGGGGATGTGCTCGGGATGGCGGACGCCAACCAGCAGCTCCACGGCGCGATCGTGTCCCTGGCCGGCTCCCCGACCCTGTCCACGGTCATGGACCAGACGCTGGCGCGGATGCGCCTGGTGTTCAACCGGATGGCAGATGCCCCCGATTTCCACACGGCCTACGCCGAACGCAACCGGCACCTCATCGGGCTGTTGCGCGCTGGCCGGCGCGAGGAGGCGGCCGCGGGACTGCGCTCCTACCTGGACGCGGCCGAGAGTGAGCTGCTGGACCACCTGCACCACTGGGGGCGCTGAGGGTCACGGCACCAGGTAGTCGGTGTCCCGGGCGTCGGTGATGAGCATGTGCCCGGGGGCATGGCCGATCGCCAGCGGGGGCCGGGACTCCATGACGGCCGCCTGAGGGGTCACCCCGCACGCCCAGAACACGGGGAGGTGACCCTCCGGGATCCGCACCGGGTCGCCGAAGTCCGGCGCGGAGAGGTCTGCGATCCCGAGCTCGCCCGGTGCCCCCACGTGCACGGGGGCCCCGTGGACGGCCGGGTAGCGCGAGGTGATGCGCACGGCGTCCGCCACCTGGGAGGCCGGGACCGGGCGCATCGAGACCACGAGCGGGCCGGCGAGGTCCCCGGCCGGGGCTCACCGGATGGAGGTGCGGTACATCGGCACGTTGACGCCCTGGTCCTGATGGGCTACCGGGACGTCGCCGGCCACCAGTGCGGCCTCGAAGGTGAAGGAGCAGCCCACGATGAACGTGACCAGGTCGTCCCGCCAGTAGCCCGTGATGTCCGTGGGCTCGGCCACGGGCACGCCGTCCTCGTAGACCACGTACTTCGGCACGTCCGTGCGGATGTCCCCGCCGGCCAACAGCCCCGAGGTGCCCTGGCCGGCGTCGAGCACCCCCAGCAGGGGCATGGGCTTGGGGTTGCGCTGGGCGAAGAGCAGCAGGTCGAAGGCGTGGGACGCCGGGACGATGATCAGGTTCGCCTGCGCGAATCCCGTTGAGACGCCCGACGTCGGCCGCACCAGGCCGGCGCGGAAGCGCGCCCGGGCCTCGGCGGGGGAGAGGCGCGCGAGGTCTGAAGGGTCTGGCAGGCCGGGCACGGTGGACCGGTCGGTGTGGACGTGAGGCATGCGGGTCAGCCTCCCGTGAGCAGGCCGATGGCAGGCTCGAAGGAGATGACGGCCAGGAACACGGTGACCAGCCACACCGCCACGCCGATCACGATGAGCCAGCGCGGGTACCGGTAGCCGTGGAGCAGGTCCCGGCGGCGGATGGCGACCCACAGCAGGACGGCGAAGCCGATGGGCAGGATCAGTCCGTTGAAGGCACCGGCGAAGACCAGCAGGGTCTGCGGGGCCTGGCCCAGGAACAGGTAGACCACGGCGCACACGGCGATGAAGGCGACCGTGAGCAGGTTGCGCCGGCGGGGGCTGCCATCGGTTTTCGTGATGAAGGAGATGGAGGTGTAGGAGGCGCCGATCACCGAGGTGACGGCGGCGGCCCAGAGGATGACACCGAACATGCGCAACCCGATCTCGCCGGCCGCGTGCTGGAAGGCCTCGGCGGCCTGGTTGTCACTGGTCAGCGCCACACCGCCGGCCACCACGCCGAAAATGGCCAGGAAGAGCAGCACGCGCATGATGCCGGTGACGATGATCCCCAGGACGGAGGTCCCGGTGATCTCGCGGACGGCCTCCGGGCCGCGGACGCCCGAATCGATCATGCGGTGGGCGCCGGCGTAGGTGATGTAGCCGCCCACGGTGCCGCCCACCAGGGTGGTGATGATCAGGAAGTCCACGGTCTCCGGCATGACGGTGTTCTTCAGGGCCTCGCCGACGGGAGGGGCGGCCACGATGGCCACGTAGAGCATGAGCAGGATCATGACGGCACCGAGCATCACCACGATCCGGTCCAGGGCCATGCCGGCCTTCTTGGACAGGAAGATGAGGATGGCGACGGCGGCCGAGACCAGGCCGCCGATCTTCGGGTCCACCCCCAGCATGGCGTTGGCGCCCAGACCGGTGCCGGCGATGTTGCCGATGTTGAAGATGGCCCCGCCCACGAACACGAGGGCCGAGAGCACCCAGCCGATGCCGGGCAGGACCTTGTTGCCGAGTTCCTGGGCGCGCAGGCCGGAGACCCCGATGACACGCCAGACATTCAGCTGCACGGCGATGTCCACGAGGATCGAGATCAGGATGGCGAACGCGAAGGCCGCCCCGAGCTGGACCGTGAACGTGGTGGTCTGGGTGAGGAAACCCGGGCCGATGGCGCTCGTGGCCATGAGGAACATGGCCCCCAGCAGGGCCGTCCGGTGGGCGTTCTTCGGCCGTCTCGGCCGCTGCGAGCGCTGGGGCCGCTCAGCCGGTGACGGTGCGGCGTCTTGGGTCTGTGCTGGTTCCTGCATGGGTACCTCCCAGGGTGGACGTGACGCGCATCACTGGACGGGTCTCGGGGAACACTGCCGGTTGTTGAACAATCCGCGCAAGAGATTGTTCAACAATGATGCGGGTGTGGGTGCCTTGAATCGGCTCTGCGGTGGGGGCCAGACTGGTGACATGGCCACGAAGAAGCAATCCCAGGAATCCGACGCACCGCAGATCAAGGACGAGGAGATGTACGAAGCCCTCCGCGAGGACGGCGCCAGCAAGGAGAAGGCGGCGCGCATCTCGAATGCGGCTGCCAAGGAGGGCCGCTCCGAGGTGGGCGAGCGCGGCGGTGAGTCCGGGTCCTATGACGACTGGACAGTCGAGGAGCTCAAGGACCGGGCCAAGGAGCTGGACCTCACGGGGTACTCCGACCTGCGCAAGGACGAACTGATCAAGAAGCTACGCAACCACTAGCCTTCGGCTGTCAGCCCCGCCGGACAGGAGGCGGATCAGGGACCGGTCGGGTTGGCCCGTCAGGGACATGACCCGCCCTTTCTCGAACAGGTCCACCACCCGGGGGTCCACATAGGACTCCCGGGCCACGGTGGGCGTGTTGTGGAGCAGGTCGGCGCTGGCCTGCACGGCGATCTTCACGGCCTCCGGCGAGGTGATGCCGGCGCGGTGTGATCGCGCCAGGGACCGCGCCGCGGCCACGGTGCCCTGCCAGGTGCGGAAGTCCTTCGCCGTGAACTCCAGGCCGGCGATCTCTGTCAGGTAGTCGTTGACGTTCGCCGCCGTCACGCCCTTCCACTCGCGGCGCCGGCCAGCCCGGACAGGATAGGCCACGGCCGGTGCCGTGCGCGGCGTCGCCGGGATTCCGGCGAAGAAATCCGCGAGGTCGCGGTCCCGCAGGGTCACGTCCCATTCGCTGCCGGACTTGCCGCGGAAGACCAGATGCACATCCGTGGCCTGGACCTCCACGTGCCGCCGCTGCAGGGTCGTGGCACCGAAGGCCTCCAGCTGGCCCGCGTGCTCGGAACCACCCACGCGTAGGGAGCCGCGGTCCATCAGCCGGACGGCGGCGGCCAGCG
Source organism: Microbacterium sp. A93 (assembly GCF_051842835.1). Taxonomy (NCBI): domain Bacteria; kingdom Bacillati; phylum Actinomycetota; class Actinomycetes; order Micrococcales; family Microbacteriaceae; genus Microbacterium; species Microbacterium sp. A93. The sequence goes on along the minus strand of NZ_JBPXMT010000014.1, from coordinate 202,633 downwards.
AGCGACGCCGCCCCGTCCCGTCCGGTCCGGCCCGTCCGCCCTGACGGTCCATCCGCAGATCCCGGGTCAGGTGCCGGCGCAGGGCCGGCAGGGTTTCTGCGAAGGACAACGACCGCTCGAATTTCTCCGCATCCCGACGCGCCCGCCACTGTGGGTGGTAGAGGTACTGGGTCCGGCCGGCGTCATCCATCCCCGTGGCCTGGATGTGGGCATTCTCCTCGCCGGCGATCCAGACGTCGGTCCAAGCCGGCGGGATCGCCAACTCCCGGATGCGCTCCAGGGTCTTGGCGTTGGTGATGCGGCGGCCGTTGGCCCCACGGTAGGCGAAACCGCTTCCCGCCCGAAGACGGGTGTAGCCCCCTGATCCCGGGGTGGACCTCCGCAGCCGGGACATGTCAGGCGCTCTTGCGGCGGGTGCCAGTCTTCTTGGGGGTGCTCGTCTTGGAGGTGCTCGTCTTGGGGGTGCTCTTCTTGGACGCAGTCTTCTTCGAGCCGGTCTTCTGGGTGCCGCTCTTTTGGGGCGTGGTCTTCTTTGAGCCGCTCGTCTTCGCGCCTGCTGTGGAACCGGTGCCGGAGGATGATCCCCGGGCCGGCGTCTTGCGGCCACCCCGCTTCTTGTCCAGGGACGCCTTGAGCGCCTGCATCAGGTCGATGACCTCGGCATCCTCACCCTCACCCTCACCCTCACCCTCACCCTCACCCTCACCATCGGAGTCCTTCGGGGATTCGCCGAAGGTCGCCTCCGTGTCCAGGGCCTCGCCCTGGTCGAGCTTGGCGTCGATCAGCTGGCGCAGCTCCACCTGGTAGGAGTCCTCGAACTCCTCCGGCGTGAAGTCGGAGGCGAACTGGTCCACCAGGGCCGCCGCCAGCTTCTTCTCCTTGGTGCCGATCTTCGCCCGGGACCGGGTGGCGGGGAAATCCACCTCGCGGACCTCATCCGCCCACCGGATGTCCTGCAGCACCAGGACGGCGTCCTGGACGCGCAACACCCCCAGTCGGGTCTTCTGGCGCAGCGCGAAGGTGACCACGGCCGTGCGCTCGGTGTCCTGGAGCGCCTGCCGCAGCAGCAGGTAGGACTTCGGGGATTTGCTCTGCGGCTCCAGGAAATAGCTCTTGCCGAGGGTGATGGGATCGATCTGGTCCGAGGGGACGAACTGGACCACCTCGATCTCATCGTTCTGCGCCGCGGGCAGGGAATCGAAGTCCTCGTCCGTGAGCACCACCGTCTGCTCGCCGTCCTCGTAGGCCTTGTCGATGTGCTCGTAGTCGACCTTCTTGCCGCAGACCTCGCATCGGCGTTGGTAGCGGATCCGCCCGCCGTCGGCATCGTGGACCTGGTGCAGGGCCACATCATGCCTCTTCGTCGCGGAGTACGCCTTGACAGGGACGTTCACCAGGCCAAAGGTGATAGATCCAGACCATACGGCTCGCATGTCGGTCAGCCTAGGCCGTCTGAGCCCGTTCCGGGAGGGGTCACATGGCACGATCCGCGCGGCAGACCTACACCGTCGGCGAACGCAGGCTCTCCGTCTCCAGTCTGGACAAGGTGCTCTATCCGGCCACGGGGACCACCAAGGCCGAGGTGATGGAGTACTACCTGGCCGTGGCCGGCGTCCTCATCCCCCAGGTGGCCCAGCGGCCGGTCACCCGGAAACGGTGGGTGGACGGGGTGGGCACGGCGGAGCACCCCGGACAGGTGTTCTTCCGCAAGGACCTGGAGGATTCGGCCCCGTCCTGGATCCCGATCGGGCGGCTGGCGCATTCCGACCACACCAACACCTACCCGCTGGCCGATGAGCCGGCGGTGCTGGCCTGGTTCGCCCAGGTGGCGGCGTTGGAGCTGCATACCCCGCAGTGGCGCTTCGGCCGGAACGGCCAGCCCCGCAACCCGGACCGGCTGGTGCTGGACCTGGATCCGGGGGAGGGGGCGGGGCTGGCCGAATGTGCCGAGGTGGCCCGCTGGTGCCGGGAGATCCTCGCCGGCATGGGCCTGGAGGCCTACCCAGTGACCTCGGGATCCAAGGGCATCCACCTCTATGCCGGGCTGGACGGCAAGCACAATGCGGACGCCATCAGCCAGGTCGCCCATGAGTTGGCGAAGGCCCTGGAGGCGGACCATCCGGGCGAGGTGGTCTCGAGCATGCGCAAGTCCAGCCGCACGGGGAAGGTGTTCGTGGACTGGAGCCAGAACAGCAGCTCCAAGACCACCGTGGCCCCCTATTCGCTGCGCGGCAGGGACCGGCCCTACGTCGCGGCGCCACGCACGTGGGAGGAGCTGGAGGACCCGCAGCTGCGCCACCTCGAGCTTCAGGAGGTGCTCGGCCGGGTCGCTGAGGGGATCGATCCGCTGGCCCCGTTGGGGTGGGTGCCGGAGGACGGGACCGGGGACGACGCCGGCCCCTCGCCGGGTGCTGCGGGCGGCGGTGGCGCCGCCGCCGGCTCCACTGAGGCGATCGACCGCCTGGCGAAATACCGCTCCATGCGGGATGCCGGCAAGACCGCCGAGCCGGTGCCGGAGCACGCCCCGGTCCCGCGGGATGCCACCGAGGCGGAGCCACCGACCTTCGTCATCCAGGAACACCATGCCCGGGGGTTGCACTGGGACTTCCGGTTGGAGCATTCCGGGGTGCTGGTCTCCTGGGCCGTGCCCAAGGGGCCACCCCTGGACACGGAGGCCAACCGGCTGGCCGTGATGACCGAGGACCACCCCCTGGAGTACGGCACCTTCGAGGGCACCATCGCGAAGGGCGAGTACGGGGCCGGAGAGGTCACCATCTGGGACGCCGGGACCATCGAGATCGAGAAATGGCGGGAGGGCCAGGAGGTGATCGCGGTGCTGCACGGCCGTCCGGAGGGCGGCCTGGGTGGCGTGCCGCGGCGCTACGCACTGATCAACGCGCCGGGGATGGGCGGGGAGAAGAACTGGTTGATCCACCTCATGAAGGACCAGCCGGAGGCCGGCGGGGCCGGGCCTGCCGCGAAGAGGCCGGCCCGCGCACCGGGCCGGCAGGCCGCCAGCACCGGCACGGTCCCCGCTGATCAGCAGGAGTTCACCGTCGCCGACCTCCCCGCCCCCATGCTGGCCACCGCCGGGCGGCCAACCGATCTCACGGCGGATGAGGATTGGTCCTACGAGATGAAGTGGGACGGCTACCGCCTGCTGGCCGGGGTCGCCCCCGGTCGGCTGATCCTGGCCAGCCGCAACGGCAAGGACCTCACCGCCGACTACCCCGCCCTGAGGGAACTCACCGGGTTGCTCACGGGGGAGGCGGCCGAGCGTGGCGGGGCGATCCTCGACGGAGAGCTGGTGGCCTTGGACGCCTCGGGGCGTCCCGATTTCGGCCTGCTGCAGGAGGCCAGCGGCCGCACGAGCCGCGGGCGGCGCCGGTCCGGGCGGGCGGGGCCTGCTGGGCATGCTGCGGACGGGATCGAGCTGCGGTACCTCGTGTTCGACATCCTCCAGCTGGGTCCGCCCGGTGCACCGGCGGCTCAGGTCCGCTCCCTGCTGGACACCGCCTATGGCGAGCGTCGGGAGATCCTGGGCGCCGCCGTCGGGAACGGGGAGGTGGTGGCGGTGCCACCGGGCCACCGTGGCACCCTGGCCCAGGCCCGCCGGGCCAGCGCCGAGCTCCAGCTCGAGGGGGTGGTCGCCAAACGGACGGACTCCACGTACCTGTCCGGCCGCCGCGGGTCCGCGTGGATCAAGCTGAAACTGCAGCAGCACCAAGAGGTGGTGGTGATCGGGGCCCGGCACGGTCAGGGTGGCCGGGCCGGCGGCATCGGTTCGCTGCTCGTGGCCGTGCCGGACGAGGCGGGCCAGCTGAGCTACGCCGGCCGGGTGGGGACGGGATTCTCGGCGGACCAGCTGCGGGAGGTGCAGGAGACGTTGCGGCGGATCGAACGCAAGACCCCGCCGGTCCAGGACGTCCCGGCCGAGGACCGGGCGGATGCCTGGTGGGTGCGGCCCTCGCTCGTGGGCGAGGTCACCCTCGCGGGCAGGACCCGCGCCGGCCGGCTCCGGCAGGCGGCCTGGCGCGGCTGGCGCCCGGACAAGTCTCCGGAGCAGGTGCGGTGGGAGACGGGATGACCGGGCACGGGGACGGGGACGGCGAGACCCTGCGGCGCGAGACCACGGGGGAGAAGCAGGACCGCAACTGGAACGACCTGCTCCAGGAGCTGCGGGTGATGCAGACCGGGACGCAGATCGTCACCGCGTTCCTGGTGACCCTGCCGTTCCAGGCACGGTTCGACGACCTCGCCGGTGACCTGATTGGCTGGTATGTGGCGCTGTTGGTCGCCGCCGTCCTGTTGACCGTGCTGATGCTGCTGCCCGTGGCGATCCACCGCCGCTTCTTCGGCCAGCACGTCAAATACCGCACTGTGCAGATGGGCCACCGGGTGATGCGGATCTGTCTGGTGGGCATGGGGTTGCTGCTGGCCGGCTGTGTGGCCTTCATCGCCCATGCCCTGGTGGACCCGGTGGGCGCGTGGTGGGTCACCGGGTCCACAGCCGTGGTGATCGGACTCGTGCTGATCGTGCTGCCCCCGGTGCTGCGCCCGGACGGTCCCTGACGGTGGTGGTGGCAGCCGGTGGAGGCCGGTGGTGGGCTGTGCTGGAGCCGGCTCAGCCGGCGGCGTGCCCGTCAGCGACCGCCAGCGCCTGGTCCAGGATGTCCAGCCCTTCGTTCAGCACCTCGTCCGGGGTGTTCAACGGCGGCGCGATGTGCAGGCGGTTCTCGCTCACGAACGGCAGCAGCCCGAGCTTCTTGCACTCGGCGGTGAGGGCTCCCATGGCGGCACTGTCCAGCGGCACCTTGGTGGTGCGGTCCGTGACCAGCTCCACCGCCCAGAACGCCCCGAGGCCGCGGACGTCGCCCACGGAGGGATGGCGCTCCATCAGCTGGCGCAGGCGCGGGGCCAGGATCTCGGTACCGATCCGTGCGGCGTTCTCCACCATGCCCTCGTCCTTCATGGCGTTGATGGTGGCCACGGCGGCCGCGCAGGCCAGCGGGTGGCCGGAGTAGGTCAGCCCGCCAGGGTAGGCGCGGTCGGCGAAGGTCTCGTAGACGGCGCCGGAGATCGCCACGCCGCCCAACGGCACGTACCCGGAGTTGACGCCCTTGGCGAAGGTCAGCAGGTCCGGCACCACACCCCAGTGGTCCACGCCGAACCAGCGGCCGGTGCGCCCGAAGCCCACCATGACCTCGTCGGCGATGAACAGGATCCCGTACTTCCGGGTCAGTTCCCGCACCCCCTCCATGTACCCGGCCGGTGGGACGAAGATCCCGGCGGTGCCCGGTACGGATTCCAGGATCAGGGCGGCGACGGTGCCGGGGCCTTCCAGCTGGATGACCTGCTCGAGGTGCTCCAGCGCGCGCTCGGTCTCCTGCTCCGGGGTCTCGGCATGGAAGGAGCTGCGGTAGGGGTACGGCGGGAAGAAATGGGCGACGCCGGCCGCGCCCCGATCCGAGGCGAAGCGCCGTGCGCTGCCGGTCACGTTGACCGCTAGGTCCGTGCCGCCGTGATAGGAGCGGTAGGCCGAGAGGACCTTGGTCTTGCCGGTATGCAGGCGGGCCATGCGGATGGCGTGCTCCACGGCCTCGGCGCCGGCATTGGTGAAGAACACGTGGTCCAGGTCCCCGGGGGCCAGCTCGGCCACGAGCCGGGCTGCCTCGGAGCGGGCGTCGTTGACGTGCGCGGGGGCGATCGTGGCGATCTTCGCCGCCTGCTCCTGGATGGCGGAGACGACCGCCGGATGGGAGTGGCCGATGTTGGTGTTGATCATCTGGGAGGAGAAGTCGATCAACCTCCGGCCCTCCCCGTCCCAGACGTGGGAGCCCTCTGCCTGCACGATCGTCATCGGGGTCAGGGCCCCTTGCGCGCTCCATGAGTGGAACACGTGGGATCGGTCCAGGTCATAGGCTGTGCGGCCGGCCGTCAGTAGGTCCTGGCTGATGGTCGGGTCCGGGGTCACGGGCTGGATGGTCATCGACTCTCCTGACGCTGGTGGCGGGCGGCGGCGGTGCCGGCGGCCTGCGGGCTGTGCGGTTATCCGGTGTGGTGCAGGACACCACTGGGCTCCAGCATGCCCGATCGGGTGCGCGGAAGGGGAACCGGGTTGCCGGCCTGCCGTCACAGTCCGCCCCGTTCACAGGGTGACATCGGTGCCGGGATCCCCTGCGATGATGGGATAATCACCCCCATGGACCCCGTGACTGAGACCGTTGACGTGGCCCGGGACGCTGATCAGACGGCGGAGACGGGTCTGGCGGGCGTCCGCTGGCTGTCCTCCCGGGAGCGCCGTGCCTGGCTGACCCTGGTGGCCACCCACATGCAGCTCATGCCCACCCTGGAAGCGGATCTGCAGCTCGAGGGCACCGTCAGCTTCTTCGAGTACCAGGTGCTGGCCATGCTCTCCGAGAGTGGTGATTCGCTGGCCATGAGTGAACTGGCCGCGCGGACCAACTCCTCCCTGTCCCGGCTGTCCCACGTGGCCCGCAAGCTCGAGAGCCGCGGTCTGATGGCGCGGAGCCCGTCCAGCGAGGATGCGCGCGTCACCATGGCGAAGATCACGGAGGAGGGGATGGCCGAGATCACGCGGCTGGCCCCGTTCCACGTGGCCAGCGTGCGTGCTCGCTTCCTGGACAGCCTGGATGATCAGGATCTGGCCGATCTCGGCCGGATCGGGTCCAAGATCCTGGCCCATCTGGATCCGGAGCACTGGGTCTTCCGGGATCCGGCCCTCGCCGATGACCAGCCTCAGCTGGCCTGAGGGCACCCGCACCCCGGTCGCCGTTGCAGTCTGGTGAGGCCATGACTGCTGGCGTACCCTCATGCCATGGAGCGAGCACCGCAGACCGAGAGTCTGGATTCCCGGGACTGTTGGCGGCTGTTGGGATCAACTCCGATCGGGCGGCTGGCCATCGTGATGAAGGATGGCAGCCCCGGTATCTTTCCGGTCAATTTCCGTGTCCATCAGGACGGCATCGTGTTCCGAACGGCCGAGGGCTCCAAACTCGCTGCCGTGGACACCGGCGCGCTGGTGGCCTTCGAGGCTGACAGCGTCGACGTCGCGACGGGAGAGGTGTGGAGCGTGGTGGCCCGAGGCTGGGCCGCCGTCTTGCCTCCGCACGATGACCTCGCCCGGAAGGCGTCAGGCATGCTGTTCTCCTGGGAGGCCGGGGAGAAGGACCACATCGTGCGGATCACGCCGGAGGTGATCACCGGGCGGCGTTTCCGGCTGCAGATTTCGAACGGTTCGGACCTCTCGCTCGACGAAGCCCTCCGGGCGGGACTCGAATAGGGGTAGCTGGCCGGAGAGGAAGCAGGACATGCGTACGTGGAGCGACCTGACGTCACGTCAACAGACGGTGGTCCTGATCGCGGCCTCCGTGCAATTGTCACTGGCAACCACCGCCTGGATCGACCTGGCGAACCGGCCTGCCCACCTGGTCAACGGCTCCAAGGGCCTCTGGGGCCTCACGATCGGGCTGAACTTCGTTGGTCCCGTGCTGTATTTCACCGTTGGCGTGCGGCGGCCGCACTGACCTACCTCTAGTGGCCCTCCCGGTGGACAATCAGCACGGGGCAATGCGCATGTGCCCCTACGGTGGAGCTGACTGAGCCCAGCAGGAGGCCGGCGAACCCGCCCCGGCCACGACTGCCCACCACGAGCATCCGAGCGCCTTCACTGAGCTCGACCAGCAGCTGTGCCGGCTGGCCCTGCCGAACAGTTGGTGCCACCCAGTCAGGCACCTCATCTCCGAAGACCGCTTCGATCACCTCGTCCAACACCTGTTGTGCGTCCGTCTGCGGATTCCACTCGTAGGGTTCAGGGATCGGGCCGGTCATGGCAGGCCACTGCCAGGCGACGACGGGTTGCAGCGGTGCGCCGAGCAATTCAGCCATCTCCCGAGCCTGTCTCAGGGCCTCCGTCGAGGCGTCCGACCCATCGACCCCCACGACGACGACTTTCGATGTCCCCATTGGTCTCTCCTTGTCACCGGCCCCCTGGGAGCCCGCCCTGATCCCGGGAGGCCGTCCATGTGCGATCAGATTAGAGCTCCGTTCGGGCCGGACACAATATCCGCTACACCGGTGGCCTGAGGTTGAGGTGCCCACACCGTCGTCAGGTCGTCAGGCTGGTTTGAAGGATCCACGCCGGTGTCCTAAGATGGAACGGCGTTAAGCCACGTTGTGTGGTGGTGTGCCCGTGTCCGCACAGGCTGCCTCCACACCGGAGAACAACGTGCTTCCCGTAACCGGATCCCCGGCCCGCCTTCACCGGCATGGGCAGGGGACTCACCGTCTTCCCCCGCGATCTAGGGCACTTCGGCTGGCTCTCACCCAGTCTGGTTACCCTTCGGAAAGTCGCAGTAAGAGCGCGGTGTCACAACTGGTGGCGGGACTCGTGGAGCGCCCGGTCCGTCCGGAGGTTCCACAACGGGTTCCGCCCGTTCTTTACTACTACTTGCAACGAGGAGTGATCATGGCAGCTAACTGCCAGGTAACCGGGGCTGGGCCAGGTTTCGGCCACAGCATTTCCCACTCGCACCGTCGCACCAAGCGTCGGTTCGATCCGAACATCCAGAAGAAGACCTATTGGGTCCCGTCCTTGCGCCGCAACGTCACCCTGACGCTGTCCGTCAAGGGCATCAAGACCATTGACGTGCGCGGGATCGACGCCGTCATCGCCGATCTGCTTGCCAAGGGAGTGAAGCTCTGACATGGCTAAGGATAAGGACGTACGTCCCATCATCAAGCTGAAGTCCACCGCCGGTACCGGGTTCACCTACGTGACCCGCAAGAACCGCCGCAACACCCCGGACCGCATCGTGCTCAAGAAGTACGATCCGGTCGCCCGCCAGCACGTCGATTTTCGAGAGGAGCGCTGAGGCATGGCCAAGAAATCCATGATCGCCAAAAATGAGCAGCGTAAGGTCATCGTTGCCCGCTATGCCGAGAAGCGTCTGGAGCTGAAGAAGGCTCTGGTAGACCCGAAGTCTTCCGACGAAGCTCGCGAGGCCGCTCGCGTGGGCCTGCAGAAGCTGCCCCGCGACGCCTCTCCGGTGCGTGTCCGCAGCCGTGACTCCATCGATGGCCGCCCGCGCGGCACCTTCCAGAAGTTCGGCATCTCGCGTGTCCGCTTCCGGGACATGGCTCACCGCGGCGAGCTGCCCGGCATCACCAAGTCCTCCTGGTGATCACTGGCTAGAGAGCCGGTGAAGGTACCGTCGAGCACCGGACACACCATCCGAAGGGGTGGCAGACCATTGGGTCTGCCACCCCTTCGGCGTTGGAGGCGGCGTCAGCGAATCGGGGTCTCAACCAGTTCTCAGTCGGGTGTCAGTCCGGGTGTCAGCAGGGACCTCGGCCGGAGACCCGGACGCCATCTCCGGCCGCGGTTCATGGGCTGTAGAGGTCCCGAAACCGGGAATTTTCTCGGTTTTCCCTCGAAATCCGCGTGTTTCCGCCCTTTTGAGGCGTGTATTTGCGGTTACGGGTGGTAGTTTTCGAAGCACGCACCCGGATCTGACGGTTCGGGCCAAGGCAAACCACCATCGAAGTCCAGGAGGACACATGGCTATGAACCGCAGCGAATTGGTCGCCGCCGCCGCCGAGAAGACCGGCAACTCCCAGGCCGCCGTCAACGGCGTGCTGGATGCAGTTTTCGAGATCTTCACCGCTCAGGTCTCAAAGGGTGAGAAGGTCACCATCCCCGGCTGGCTCGCCGTGGAGCGCACCGACCGCGCCGCCCGCACCGGCCGCAACCCGCAGACCGGCGAGTCCATCCAGATCCCGGCTGGCCACTCGGTCAAGATCTCGGCTGGCTCCAAGCTGAAGGCTGCTGCCACCGGCAAGTGACCCGGCTCGGCCCGCACCCGGACCCCGCTGGGGGACCGGCCGCAGGCCGCCGTTCGAAGGCGCCCCACCTCGTGGGGCGCCTTCGGCGTTTAAGGGGCCGTCTGCACCGCACTTTGTGGTCACCGAGAGTTTTTCTACAACCGGTAGAACACGCGTAGAATGGAGCACTGGCTGATGGCCCAGCGGCAGGGAGGTGTTCGGTGTCCACTCGCATGGCAGCACGCCCTGCGCCGGTCCGCGGCACGTCCCGGTTGCTCCGCGGCTGGGCCGCGGCCTTCGTCGCCACCCTGCTGGCGGCCGGCTCCCACACGGTGGCGAACCTGGTGGAGTCGGGAGCCTCCCATGCCGCGCACGACGCCGGCCCCGCCCCGATCCTCTGGATCCTCACCCTCGCGCTGGCTGGCCCGGTGTGCACCGCACTCGCCGGGCGTCGGCTGTCCTGGTGGCGACTGTCCGCCGGGGTCGCCGCCAGCCAACTGCTGTTCCACTGGCTCTACTCCGCCACCGCTGTACCTGCCGCCGCGCCGACCCTGACCGGACTCCACGGAGGGCATGGGGCCCACGCCGGACATGCGGAGAGTATGATCGCCGTCGCCGCCGTCGGCGCCGGTGCCGGGACAGCGGCTGGGACGGAGACGGGGGTCGGCGCGGCCCTGCACGCGGACTCCCCGGTCATGGTCGCCGCGCACCTGGTGGCCGCCGTGGTGACCGTGGTGGTGCTGCGCCGCGGGGAGGTCCTCGCGGGCCGGGTGGCCGAACTCGCCGTGGGACTGATCCTGCACTCGCCGGGTGCCCGGCTCGCCCAGTGGATCCCCGCCGTCCCGGTCCGCCGGATCTCTGCGGCGCACCTGACAGTGGTGCACCCCACGGGCGATGTCCTGTTGCCGTCCCTGAGGCTGCGCGGACCGCCCGAGGGGTTGCAGCTCGCCCTCGCCGCCTGAGCGTCCCATGACCCGCCGGCCGGCTCGAGCCATACCCCTCCCAGCGGACCCCTCCCCGGCGCCTGACGGTGCCGGGTCGAAAAGGACATCATGACCATGCATTCAGTAACCCACCAGTCTGCCCAGCCCGCCCACCACGCCAGCCGCACTCAGGGCTCCCCCTCAGCACGGTCCTGGCGGCGTCGTCACGCCGGCGCGCCCTGGGCTGGCGCCGCCGCCGTCTCAGCAGCTGCCCTGCTCGCACTCGCCACGGCCAGCCCGGCCTCCGCCCACGATCAGCTGCTCTCCGCCTCCCCGGCGGCGGGCACCGCGGTGATCAAGACACCGAGCGAGCTCAACCTCACCTTCTCCGGCAACCTGATCACCGGCGAGGGCATCTCCAACGTCGCCACCGTGACGGATGAGAACGGCCACCAGTGGCAGGATGGAGAGGCTGCGGTTTCCGGTCCCGAGCTCAGCGCGGCCCTGTGCGAGGGCATGCCCAACGGTGAATACGCGGTCAGCTACCGCGTGGTCTACTCGGACGGTCACTCGGAGGAGAAGAGCTATGACTTCACCCTCGAGGACCCGAGTGCCCCCGAGGAGGGGGTGCCGGAGGACTGCGGTGTGGTGAACCCTGACGCCCCGGTCTCCTCGGACGCCACGGCCCAGGACTCCAGTACGGATGACGGCGCCTCCGCAACCGCCGGCACCGGCGGGACGTCTGCCACGGAACCCGCGCCTTCCGGCTCCGCGGCGGGCACCGCCACGGACAGCACCACCCAGGATCCCGGTGAGGCCACGGCAGAGGGCAGCCAGGCCCCCGCGGCGGCCGTGCCCGGCTGGGTCTGGGCCGCAGCGATCGGCGGCGTGATCGTGGTGCTGCTGGCCATGCTCATGGTGTTCCGCAAGGCCAAGGGGATCGACACCGGATCCGACGCATCGGACCGCGGTGGTCCCGGGACCGACCACCAGTAACCCCCGCCGACCATCCCCGGGAGGCACGGTACGGCCGACGCCTCCCGGGGCAGCCGCCGGGCCCCGGACGGTCGAGTGCCGGTAGCGGCCGGGACACCGCGAGAGAATGGACACTGTGACTTTTCCGAGTACTGCGAGTGCGTCGAGTTCCACGAGGACTGCCGGGCGGGACGTCGGCGTGCCGGCCTGGCTGTGGCCTGTGGTCGGGGTGGTCGGCGCCGTGGTGTTGGTCCTGGCCGCCGCCTGGACCGGCATCACCGCCGTGGACGATCTCTCCGACCCCGGTCCGCTGACGCGCTGGGGCCTGCCGATCGCGGAGCTGGTGCACAACCTGGCCATGCCCACAGCGGTGGGCTCGCTGATCTTCGCCTGCACCATCATGCCGCCGCAGTCCGGCGGCACCCGGGGTGGCCGGCCGCACCGGGCGGACGCCGGGGCAGCCGGTGGCGCCCACGCCGAGGAGGCCGAGCACCCGGCCTTCACCCGCCTGATGCACGTGGCCACCGTGTCCTGCGTGGTCTGGACCGTCTCGGCGCTCGCCGTGCTGGTGCTCTCCTACTCCGATCTGGCCGGGATGGCCCTGGACCCCGGGCCCAGCTTCACCTCCGGGCTGGTCGGCTACCTGCAGGACATCTCCGTGGGCCAGGCCTGGACCGCCGTCACGGTGGTGGCCGCCGTGGTCACCTCGCTCACCCTGGCGGTCCGCTCCAGCACCGGACTGGCCTGGACCGCACTGCTCGGCCTGATCGGCATCGTCCCGCTGGCCCTCATCGGACACTCGGCCTCCGGGGATGACCACAACGGCGCCGTCAACTCGATCGGCCTGCACCTGTTGGGGGTGGTGGTGTGGGTCGGCGGCCTGATCGTGCTCGCCCTGGTCTCCCCGAGGCTGACCGGGCCGGACGGCGCCACCGGCAAGGCCTCCCCCCACCGCGAAGGCCCGGAACCACTGGTGTACACGGTGGTCTCGCGCTACTCCCTGCTGGCCGGGCTGGGCCTGGCCACCGTGGTGCTCTCCGGGATCGTCAACGCCGCCATCCGGATGAACACCCTCGAGCAGCTCCTGAGCCCCTACGGCCTCCTGGTGCTGGCCAAGCTGGTGGGCTCCCTGATCCTGGGGCTGATCGGTCTCATGCACCGGAGCTGGATCATCCCGCGGCTGGCCACCGGAACCAGCGCACCGCCCGCCGCGGGCCAGCGGCTGCTCTGGCAGCTGATCGCGGTGGAGGCCGCGATCATGGCCGCGATCATGGGCCTGGCCACCGTGCTGAGCCGCACCTCACCGCCGGTGCCGGAGGAGCTCCCACCGGACGCCACACCCGCCCGCATCCTCAGCGGCTATGACCTGCCGCCGGAACTGACCTTCCAGACCTGGTTCACGCAGTGGCGTTTCGACTGGCTCTGGGTGGCCATCATCGCGTTCCTGGCCGTGTGGTACCTGCGCTCCGCCCTCCGGCTGCACCGGCGCGGGGACGGTTGGCCCGTGCTGCGCACCGCCTCCTTCCTGCTCGGGCTGGCGATCCTGTTCTGGGTGACCTCCGGTTCCCCGGCCGTCTACGGCAGGGTCCTGTTCAGCGCCCACATGGTGGCTCACATGACGCTGACCATGATCTCGCCGATGTTCCTGGTCCTCGGGGCCCCCGTGACCCTGGCACTGCGGTCCCTGCCGGCCCGGATGGACGGAACCCGCGGGCCCCGGGAATGGATCCTGTGGCTCGTGCACTCCCCGTTCGCCAGGTTCATCACCCACCCCGGGGTCGCGGCCGTGAACTTCGCCGGCTCGATCCTGGTGTTCTACTACACGCCGATCTTCGGGTTCGCGCTCGAGGCGCACCTCGGCCACGAGTTCATGAACGTGCACTTCCTGCTGACGGGCTACCTCTTCGCCTCGGTGATGATCGGGATCGACCCCTTGCCGCGCAAGGTGCTGTACCCCATGCGGTTGGTCATCCTGCTGGCCACCATGGCCTTCCACGCCTTCATCGGCGTGGCCATGACCTCCTCCGAGTCCCTCCTGGAGGCCTCCTGGTTCGGCTCCACCGGCCGCGACTGGGGGCTCTCGGCGATCGCCGACCAACAGATCGGCGGCGCCGTGATGTGGGGCATCGGCGAGGTGCCCACGGTCCTGATGGCCGTGATGGTGTCCGTGATGTGGTCCCGCAGCGACGCCAAGGAGACCAAGCGCCTGGACCGCAGGGCCGACCTCAACGACGAGGCCGAACTCAAGGCGTGGAATGCCATGTACGAAGATCTCGCCGACCATGAGGAGCCCCGCCGATGACCGGCCTCACCCCCCGCCGCCCCCCGCGATCTCTGCTGGCCTTCGGCCTGGCCGGCGCCCTGCTGCTCACCGGCTGCTCGGCGGACTCAGGGAATTCCGAGGACAACGACGGCGGCGTCCCCGCCAATCCGCATGGCATCACCTCGGCAGCCCCCTCGGGAACCGCGCCCGCGGTGCCGGGCGCCCCCTCCTCCGGTGCGCCGGACGCGTCCGGTGAGGGGCCGGCGTCGGGAGCGTCCTCCGGTGGGGCCTCCCCGGGCGAGGCCGCCGAGGCGCGGGCCGACCAGCAGGCCGTGGGCGCTGCGGCCGAGCGGGCCGCGAGCTTCGGATTCGTGAACCAGGTCTCGGCCACGGACACGGCCATCGCCGACACCCGTCAGGAGGCCCAGCTGCGCCGGACCAACACCTCCGGGACCACCGTGGAACCGGCCGGTTGCAAGGCGCCGCTGACCGCCGTGGACTGGTCGCCGATCCAGATGGCGGGCGCGGACGCCTCCCGGATCGACTTCGGCTCCGAGTCCTTCGCCGGCACCGGAACCGTGGAGGTCGCCTCCCAGGAGGACGCCGCCCTGGTCCGGGAGCACCGGGAGAACGTGGAACGACTGGTGGCGGACTGTCCCGAGCTGTCCATGACCGTCACAGACCAGGACCAGCAGGCCGCCACCTTCGATGTCACCGCGCGGTCCTCCGAGGCGGCAGGCCAGGCGGTGGACTCCGGCCTGGTGTGGACCCGCACCCCGGCCGGCGGGGGAGCGGAGACCACGGCACAGGTGCTGATCGGTCAGACGGCCGAGCACGTGGTGATGGTCTCCTTCATCGGTGGCTCGGAGGTGGCCGGCGAGGAGTTCACCACCATGGCCGAACAGATCCTGGCCGCGGCGGAGGCCAGCCTCGGGCGCTGAGCCCGGGGGGCGACGTTCACGGTGATGGCGACAGGCCCGGCCGGGGGTGGCCGGAACCGCCTCCTCGGCGCAGCCGGGCCAGGCTCGTGGCCACCACGGCCAGACTGCCCAGGCAGGCCAGGGTGACCACGCCCAAGGAGACCGGGTACGGGGAGACGGGCAGCAGTGCCGCCAGCAGGGTGGGCAACAGGAATCCCGAATACGCCACGGCGTAGAAGATCCCCGTGAGCCCGGCGAGATCGGCCGGGGTGGCGATGGCCTGGACGTGGGACAGGCCGGCCACCACGGTGATGCCGTACGCCGAACCGAGGACCACCCCCACCGCGAGGGCGAAGACCGGTTGGCGCAGCACCCCGGCCACGACGGCCAGCAGCAGACCCACGGTCATCAGGGCCAGGCCGAGGGAGAGGGCCCGGCCCCGGGTGCGTCGGTCGATCCGGGCGACGAAGGGCTGGACGGCGGCGCCGCAGCCGAGCGTCAGCACGGTCAGGACCGTGGCGTACAGGGTGGCCCAGTCACCGAGGTTCGGGGCCACCATGGCGGGCACGATCGCGTAGGCCACCCCGGAGGCGGCGAAGACCCACGGTGCGGCCGGCAGCACGATCCGGGTGAAGCGCCGGTTCCCCATCGAGGGGACCCGTAGGTCCTGCCACCAGGGGCCCGTGCGGTGCACCGTCCCGGGCACGGGGTGCAGGACGGAGGGCCCCCGGGTCTCCGGCGCGGCCCACAGGGGCAGGGCCGCCACCACCGCCAACACCAGGTGGACGACGTACGGGATCTGGGCCGGGGCCGGCCCCCACTGGGCCAGCGAACCCGTGACACCGGCGCCGATCGCGAAACCGAGGGTCAGGGTGAGGGAGGGGCGCCGGGCGCCCGCGCCGTCCGAGGCGTGGTGGTCATACGGCGGTGCGGACAGTTCCTTGATCCAGCTGGCGCCCACGGACATGGCCGCCCCCACCCCGAGGCCGGCCAGCAGCCGACCCACGCTGAGCAGCGTCATCGACTCCAGTCCGAGGGCGAGCAGGATGCTGCCCAGGGCGCCGGACACCAGCCCGGCCACCATCACGGGTCTGCGCCCGAACCGGTCCGAGACCGCGGCGGCCACGAGCAGGCCCGGGATGAGGCCGAACACGTACAGGCCCAGCAACAGGTTCGCCTGCGCCGGCGAGTAGTGGCCGACCTCCTCGTAGACGTGCAGCAAGGGGGTGAAGTGGTTGCCGCCCCAGGCCAGCAGGAACACCGCCGGGGCCACCCGGAGCCAGGGCGCCACCCGGCTCACGCGGGTCGCACGGCTCACGCGAGTTCCCCGGGGAAATGGGCGGAGGCGATGTGGCGGCGGACGGCCGCGGCGAAACCAGCGGCGTCCCCCGCCTCGATGGGATGGATCAGGGCCTCGTGCTCACTGCCGTAGTGCATGGCGGCAGACCCGTCTCCGCTCACGGCCAGATGGGTGAGCCGGGCGAACCGGGGGCCCAGGGCGGTGGCCATCCCATCCACCACGGCGTTGCCGCCGGCCTCGATGATCCGCAGGTGGAAGTCGACGTCGTGCTCGGAGAAGGCCAGCAGGTCACCGGCCCGCAGGGCGGTCTGCTGGGCGGACAGGCTGGTGCGCAGGCGCTCGGCGAGCCGGGTCCGGTCCGTGGTGGAGGCGGCCACCCGCTGGATGCCGCGGATCTCGAGGGTGGCCCGCAGGTCCACGAGGTCGCGGCGCTCGGTGGGCGAGACCGAGGTGACGATCCCGCCCTTCTTCGGGACCAGCCGCACGAGACCCCAGGACTGCAGTTGGACCATGGCCTCCCGGGCCGGGGTGCGGCTGGCGCCGGCCTCCGCAGCAAGCTGGGCCTCGGTCAGCAGGGTGCCGGCTGCGAGCCGGCCCTCCACCACGGCCTGTGCCGCCACGGAGGCGATGCGCAGGGCCACGGAACGAGGCGCGGGGTCGTGCCAGGGCAACAGGATCCGGTCGGTGCCCGAGCCGGGGTGCACAAAGGTCATGAGGCCACCCTACGCCTTGCATGCATTGATGCATGCATCAGCCGGTGGGAATGCCCGTCCGGGCCGGCGTCGTTGTTCCTTGTATGACGTACCCGGGCCGCCGGTTGGCGCCGCCCGGAGCAGACGGATGAGAATGGAGCCTATGAGCACCCCTGCCGACCAGCCGGTCACCGATCAGAGCACTCCAACAGCCCCCGCCGACGCCTCGGCGCTGCGGGCGACGTCCCGCGTGCGCGCCTCCGAACTCGTCGGCCGCAACTGGCTGAATACAGGCGGCGAATCTCTCAGTCTGGAGAAGTTGAGGGGTCGTGTTTTGATCTTGGACTTCTGGTCCTTCTGCTGCATCAACTGCCTGCACGTGCTGGACGAGCTCCGCCCGCTCGAGGCAGAGTTCCAGGATGTGCTCGTGACGGTGGGTGTGCACTCGCCCAAGTTCGACCACGAGGCGGACCCGGACGCGCTCGCCGCCGCCGTGGAGCGCTACGACGTCCAGCACCCCGTGCTGGACGATCCGGAGCTGACCACGTGGCAGGCCTACTCCGCCCGCGCCTGGCCCACCCTGGTGGTGGTGGACCCCGAGGGCTACATCGCCGCACACCTCTCCGGCGAAGGCCACGTGGCCGGGCTGACCTCACTCGTCAACGAACTCGTGGCCGAGCACGAGGCCAAGGGCACCCTGCACCGCGGCGACGGCCCCTACGTGCCGCCGGAGCCCGTGGCCAGGGACCTGAAGTTCCCCGGCAAGGCCATCGCGCTGGGCGCCCGCGGCACTCAGCCGGGAACCTTCCTGGTGGCGGACACCGGCCACCACCGGATCGTGGAGGTGGCCGGAGACCTCACCACGGTGGTGCGCACCATCGGCGGCGGGGTCGCCGAGGGCGTCGGGATCAAGGGCATCGACGACGGCGGCCCGGAGGCTGCCCGGTTCAACGAGCCACAGGGGCTGACGCTGCTTCCCGAGGCCGTGGCTGCGGCCGTGGGCTACGACGTGGTGGTGGCGGACACCGTCAACCACCGGCTACGCGGGGTGAGCCTGGCCGACGGGTCCGTGAGGACCCTGGCCGGCAACGGCGTGCAGCGGCTGATCGACCCGGAGCGGGCCCGCGAGGCCGCGGATCCCGAGACCGAGGAGACGGTCTCCCTGGAACCCTTCGGCACCGCCCCGCTGGAGACCTCCCTGTCCAGCCCGTGGGACGTGCTGTGGTCCACCGTGGAGGACACCCTCATCGTGGCCATGGCCGGCACCCACCAGATCTTCAGCTTCGACCCCCGCACCGGGGACCTGGCGATCTACGCCGGCACCGGCTTGGAAGGCCTCGAGGACGGGGACCCGACCGTGGCATGGTTCGCCCAGACCTCCGGGCTGGCCGAGTCCGCCGACGGCACCCTCTGGCTGGCCGACTCCGAGTCCTCCGCGCTGCGGTCCATCACCCCGGGTGCCGCAGCCGACCCGTCCGGTGCGCTGGGCCGGGTGGTGCGCTCCGCCGTCGGGACCGGGCTGTTCGACTTCGGGTTCCGGGACGGTGCCGCCGAGCAGGCACGCCTGCAGCACCCCCTGGGAGTGGCCGCCCTGCCGGACGGCTCCGTGCTCGTGGCGGACACCTACAACGGGGCGATCCGCCGGTACGCGCCGGCCGGCACCGCCGCCGACGGCCGGGCCACCGCAGCCGAGGTGTCCACCGTGGCACGCGGGCTGAAGGAGCCCTCGGACATCCTGGTCGAGCGGGATCAGGAGGGGGTGCCGGTCTCGATCGTGGTGGTCGAGACCAACGCCCACCAGCTGGTGCGGCTGGCTGTGCCGGAGGAATACCTGCAGGTGGACGAGGGGGCGCTGCAGACCCAACGACCCCGGACGGCCATCACCGCCGGCGAGCTCGACCTGACGATCGCCTTCGCCGCCCCGACCGGCCAGAAGCTCGACGACCGCTGGGGGGACCCCACCCAGCTGAAGATCTCCTCCTCGCCGGAGGACCTGCTGCTGGGCGGGGACGGCACCTCCACCGGGCTGCACCGCACCCTGCGGATCAACCCGGAGGTGGCCGAGGGTGTGCTGCACATCACCGCACGCGCGGCCTCCTGTGACGGGGAGGCCGGCCAGCCCATCCCGGACCACGCCGCCTGCCACCTGTATCAGCAGGACTGGGGGATCCCGGTGACGGTGCACTCCGGTGAGCCGGACGCGGAGGGTGAGGCGGCCGGCGTCGTTCCGGAGACGCGCCTGGACCTGGACCTGCGCGGGATACACTGACTCACGCCAGCACCGCACCCGATAGACCCGAAGGCGGCTGTATTCCCATGACCACCCTGGTTGTTGCCTCGTCCCAGCACGGTTCCACCCGCGAGATCGCCGAACGGATCGCCGAGGTCCTGCGCGTGAACAAGGGTGTGACCACCGTGGTGGAGGACACCAAGGACGCTCCGAAGTGGCTCGCGACGGTGGATGCCGTGGTCGTGGCCCTGCCCGTGTACGGCGGCTCCCTGGACAAGGCCGGCAAGACCTTCCTGGACAGCCACCGCGCCGAACTGGCGGACAAGTCCCTGTTCATCGCCGTGTCCGGAGGCAGCCCCGAGCTGGCCCCGAAGCTGCAGGCCACCGTGGACGCCTACGGCGCCCGGGACACCGCCTACCTGCGCGGCGCGGTGACCGAGGCGAAGCTGGGCTTCAAGGACAAGATGCTGATCAAGCTCGCCAAGGGGCAGTTCGGCGACTTCCGCAACTGGGAGGCCGTCGAGGCCTGGGGCAAGTCCCTGGCAGCCCGCGGCGCGAACTGATCCTCCAACTGGCGGTCGATTCCGGTCCATTCTCGGCGGTTACCGGCGAGTAATTGGGCCGGAATCGCCCTGCAACTGCGGGGGAGGGCCCTTGACGCGTCCCCGGCACCGGGCTCACTGTTGCAGTACGTGAATCCAGTTGAGGGATGCGGACCATGGGCAGTGCCACTCGATCGTCGCCCCGGCACCTGCGCCGGCAGCTGGACGACCAGAGGGTCGTCATCATCGGAGCCGGGATCGTCGGCGCCAACCTGGCCGACGAGCTCACCAAGCGCGGCTGCACGGACGTCACCGTGCTGGATCAGGGGCCGATCCCCGTCACCGGCGGCTCCACCTCCCACGCCCCGGGGCTCGTCTTCCAGACCAACCCCTCCCGCACCATGGCCCGGCTGGCCGCCTACACGGTCCGCAAACTCTCCGCGCTGAGCTGGCGCGGCGAGTCCGCCTACCACGCCGTGGGCGGGCTCGAGCTCGCGACCACCGGGGAACGGCTGGCCGAGTTGCACCGCCGCGCGAACTTCGCCACCGCCTGGGGGATCGAGGC
The DNA here is from genome assembly GCF_051842835.1 of Microbacterium sp. A93. Classification (NCBI taxonomy): domain Bacteria; kingdom Bacillati; phylum Actinomycetota; class Actinomycetes; order Micrococcales; family Microbacteriaceae; genus Microbacterium; species Microbacterium sp. A93. Next base: position 182,380 of record NZ_JBPXMT010000014.1, on the reverse strand, counting down.
CTCGGTGCTGGACCCCGAACAGGCCGCCGCGCTGCATCCGCTGTTGCGCGCCGAACGGATCCTCGGAGCCTTGCATCTGCCGACGGACGGGCTGGCCTCCTCCGTGTTGGCCGTCGAGGCTTTGAGGGCTCGCGCAGGGTCCCGCGGGGCCCGGTTCCTTCAGCACGTCACGGTCACCGGCCTGGAGCAGCACGACGGCCGGGTCACCGGGGTGCGCGCCGGTCAGGAGGTCATCCCTGCGGACGTGGTGGTCAGCGCCGCAGGGTTCTGGGGGCCGCAGATCGGGGAGATGGCCGGGGTGCGGGTGCCCCTGGTGCCGCTGGCCCACCAGTACGTGACCACCTCCGAGGTCCCCGCGCTGCGGGACTGGAGTGGCCCGCCGATCCTGCGGCACCAGGGGGAGGACCTGTACTTCCGGCAGGTCGGGACGACGCTGGGGATCGGCTCCTACGCGCACCGGCCGATGCCCGCCCGGATCCAGGAGCTGCCGGAGTATGACGCCGAGGCCGGGGCGATGCCCTCGAAGCTGCCGTTCACCCCGGCGGACTTCGAGGGGCCATGGGAGCGGAGCCGGGAACTGTTGCCGGACCTGCGCGGCGCCGAGGTGCAGGACGGGTTCAACGGGATCTTCTCCTTCACCCCGGACGGCGGCTCCCTGGTGGGGGAGTCCGCCGAGCTGAGCGGTTTCTACCTGGCCGAGGCGGTCTGGGTGACGCACTCCGCCGGGGTGGCCCGAGCCGTGGCGGAGCTGATCGTGGACGGCGAGTCCGGCATAGACCTGCGGGAGCTGGACCTGGCGCGCTTCGAGGAGGTGCAGCTGGCCGGCGACTACGTGCTGGAGACCGCCCAGCAGGCCTTCGTGGAGGTCTATGACATCAAGCACCCCCTCGAACCCCGGCTCTCCCCGCGGGGCTTGCGGCTCTCCCCGTTCCATGCCCGGCAGGTGGAGCTCGGTGCGTCCTTCCTGGAGTCCGGCGGCTGGGAGCGCCCGCACTGGTTCGAGGCCAACCGGACCCTGCTGGCGGGGCTGCCGGAGGAGTGGGTGCCGCCGCAGCGGGACGGGTGGACCGCACGCTACGATTCCCCGGTCTCCGCCGCTGAGGCGTATGCGGCGCGGGCGGGCGTGGCCCTGTTCGACCTCACCTCCCTGCGCCGGCTCGAGGTCTCCGGCCCCGGTGCCGTGGGCCTGTTGGAGCGGCTGACCACGGGGCGGGTGGACCGTCCCCTCGGCTCCGTGGGCTACTCCCTGATGCTGACGGAATCCGGTGGGGTCCGCAGTGACGTCACCGTGGCCCGCGTGGGGCAGGACGTGTTCCAGGTGGGGGCCAACGGCGGGATCGACGCGGCGTACCTGGTCCGGGCTGCGGCCGACTGGAACGCCGGTGCCGGGAACGGTGAGGTGCGGGTGGAGGACATCACGGATGAGACCTGCTGCATCGGCGTGTGGGGCCCGCGCGCCCGGGACCTGGTGCAGCCGCTCACGGATCTGGACCTGTCCGACGACGGCCTGCGCTACTTCCGCGCGGCCGTCACCTCGGTCGCGGGGATCGGGGTGCGGATGCTGCGGGTCTCCTATGTGGGCGAGCTCGGCTGGGAGGTCTACGCCGCCGCCGCCGACGGGCTGGCCCTGTGGGACGCCCTCTGGGCGGCCGGCCGGGATCTCGGGGTGGTGGCCGCAGGGCGTGCGGCGTTCAACAGCCTGCGGATCGAGAAGGGGTACCGGGCCTGGGGGGCGGATGTGAACACGGAGCACGATCCGTGGTCTGCGGGGCTGGGGTTCGCGGTGCGGAAGGACCGGAGCGGGTATGTGGGCGAGGAGGCGGTAGCCCGGCTGCGGGCCGGCGCGACGGCCGGGGGGTCCCCAGGTGGGCCGAGCGCCTCGGTGAGTGGCCGGCGTCGTCTGCGGTGCCTGACGGTGGATGATGCCACCACGGTGGTGATGGGTTCGGACCCCGTCTTAGTGGGGGATGAACCGGTCGGCTACACGACGAGCGCCGCCTACGGGTATACCGTGCACCGGCCGATCGCCTACGCCTGGCTCCCGGAATCGGTGGGCGTGGGGGACGCCGTCCAGATCCGCTCCTTCGACCGGATGGTCCCGGCCACCGTGACCGCCGAGCCGCTCGTGGACCCTGACGGGACGGCGATCCGGGGCTGACCCCACCCTCCGGGCATAAAGTGACTCCACCCACGCCAGAGTGCCGTGGTCTCGTCACTCTGTGCCCGGCGTCTGAGGCACAGGGTGACCAGGAGGCGTCACAACGGTGGGGGCGTCGTCACTTTGCGCCCAGGGGTCAGGTGGGGGCGTAGCCCATCTGCAGACTGACGGCGAGGCCGGCGTCCCTCAATGGGGCCAGTACCCCGGGATCTGCGGGGTCGAAGCGGAACTCGGGGCCGGAGACGCTGATGCCGGCGATCACCACACCGCGGTGGTCGCGGACCGGGACGGCAGCCGAGACCAGCCCGATCTCGTACTCCTGACACGCGGTGGCCAGCCCCGCACGGGCCACCGCGAGCAGCTCCTCCTCGAGCCGGACCCGGGAGGTGATCGTCCGCGAGGTGAACCGCGGCAGGCGGGTGCCCTTCAGCAGGGCGCCCCGTTCCTCAGCGGTCAGCGCGGCCAGCAACACCTTGCCCGAGGCCGTGGCATGCAGGGGTGTCAGGCTGCCGACCCAGTCCTGGGTGCCCAGGGTGGAGGGCCCCCGGGCCTGGTCCACGTTGACCGCGTACCCGGACCGGAGTACGGCCAGGTTCACCGTCTCCCGGGCACTCGCGGCCAGCTCCCGCAAGATCGGTCCCGCCTCCTGGACCAGGTTCAGCCGCCCGGGGATGGCGGCGGCCAGACGCAGGATGCCGAAGCCCAGCTGGTACTTGCCCCGGTCCCGGTCCTGTTGCACGAGCTCGCGGGCCACCAGGGCCGCGAGCAGCCGGGACACGGTGGACTTGTGGATCCCCATCTCCGCTGCGATCTCGCTGACCCCGGCCTGACCCTCGCGCGCCAGGATCTGCAGCACGGCGGCGGCCCGGTCCACGGACTGCACGCCGGCGGCCCCGCCGTTGAGGGCGGTGTCATCAGCGGCGCCGGGGGTCTGCTCAAAGGGTGTCACGGTCCCATGGTGCCTCATCGGCCGTCCCGATCCCTGCCCTGCGACGTTCACCTACACCGCGGCATCCAGCCCCCGCTGGCGCAGGATCTCCCGCTGGTTCGGGTTGACCGACGGCCGGAACGGCACCTCGACCACCTCCGCAGCCACGGGCCGGCCCGCCTCCTCCGCGTACTGCTCCGGCAGGTGCACCCACAGCTGTGTGCCCACCGCGGACAGGCCCACCGGGACGTAGCCCATGGCGATGTTGTGGCCGAGCTCCGGCGAGAACCAGGGGGAGGTGAGGTAACCGACCGGCTCGCCCGGGCCGGCGTCGTCCCCGGGGTTCCCTGCGGTGTCCTCCCGGGTGTTCTCCGCGCCGGACGAGGCGCTGACCAGCCAGAAGTCCGGGGCGTAGTCGTCAATGGGCTTCCCCCCGAGCCGCATCCCGACCAGCTGGTGGGTGTAGGGCGGGGTGCCGGCCTCGATCTGGTCCCGGGCGGATTCCAGGGCGGCCTTGCCGATGTAGTCGGCGGTCTTCTGCCGGGGCACCTGATAGCCGAGGTTGGCCTGGAAGGGCAGGGTCTCCTGGTCCAGGTCCTGGCCCCAGGACAGGATGCCCGCCGCGATCCGCCGGTGGTGGGCGGGGGCCACGACGGCCAGCTGGTGGGGCTTGCCGGCCTCGAGTACCGCGTTCCACATCGCCTCGGCATGCAGCGTGGAGTCCTTGAGGTAGATCTCATAGCCCTTCTCCCCGGAGAACCCGGTCTGGGAAACGATCACGGGGCAACCGGCCACCTCACCGGCCAGCAGCCCGTACGAGGGCAGCTCGGCCACGGCGGGGCCGAAGAGGTCCGTCATCAGCGCCAGGGACTTGGGGCCCTGGACCTGCACGGGGGAGACATCGATCTCGCGGATGTCCACGTCGAACCGGCGGCCCACATTGACGCCCTGCAGCCAGAACAGCAGGTCCGAGTCGGAGAGGCTGAACCAGAACTCGTCCGGGGCCACCCGCAACAGGACCGGATCGTTGAGCACGCCACCGGCCTCGTTGCACAGGATGACGTAGCGGGCGTGCATCGCCGGGATCTTGGTGGCGTCACGCGTGATGACGAAGTCCACGAACGCCTCCGCCTCGGGGCCGAGCACGCGGATCTGGCGCTCCACGGCCACGTTCCACAGGGTCACGTGGTTCACCAGGGACTCGTACTCGACCATCATGCCGCCCTCGGACTCCGGGACGTAGCCGCGGGGGTGGTACATGCGGTTGTAGACGGAGGCCCGCCAGCAGCCGGCCTCCATGGACAGCTGCCAGTAGGGCGACTTGCGGATGCGGGTATCGATCAGCATCTGGACCGGTGTGGGGCCGGACTGGCGCAGGTTGACCGGGACGGTGCGGTCGGACTGGTCCACGGTGGGGCTGTTCGGGTGGGTGGCATTCATGGGGCTCTGCTCCTGGGCTCTGCGGGACGGGGGGCGGGAGGCAGAAGGGGCGCCAGCGGCGACGCCTGGACAGCCTCGCCAGATGTTGCGCATCATGAATCAGGTTCCGTCATGCGCATCTGGTGGTGCCACGGTATCGGCGCGGAAGGCCCGCTGGGAAGAGGTGTGGTCCCGAGATCTTCCGGCTGGATCAGGGGACCCGGGGCGTGAGCCGCACCGATTCCCCGGTGACGGCCAGATCCGCCTCGAGGGTGAACGGGTCGCGGTGCACCACCGGCAGTCGCTCACCGGAGATGAGGTCGATCTCCTGCAGCGACAGCTCGGCCTCCGCCTGCAGCGGCGCCATCACGGTGGGGTCCTCACCCTCCGCCGGCAGGGGGATCACGGTGGCCTGGGGATCGCCGGGGACGGACCACGCGATCGTGTCCGGGGGGATCCGGTTCACGGTGTCATAGCCCATGGGGCATCCGGAGGGGTGGAGGACCTTCTGTTCCGTGCATCCCGCCAGGTAGGCCTCCAGCTGGCGGTTGACCTCCTCGGCCACGGCGTCCGTGTACTGCAGGGCCAGCTCCAGCATGAGCGGTTCAGCCGGCTCCGCCTGATCAGCGGGATCTGCCGGACCGGCCGGCTCGGCGGGATCTGTGGGTGCGTCCAGTGGTGCGGGAGCGGTCTGGTCCACCACCAGCCGGACCGGCTCGGCCGCCAAGTACGTGCTCTCGAACTCCGCGTCCACCACCAGCGGGGGCAGTGCGGCGAAGACCTGCCCCAGCGTCCCGCCGCCCTCGCCGCCCTCGCCCTCCTCGCCGACCCGTGCCACGAGGGGGGTCTGCACGCCGTTGACCACCGCGGTGACCGGGCCGGACACGGCCTCCGGCGGCAGGTTCCCCGGAGCCACCCGCACGGTCTGGAGAGGGACCGGGGCCATCCGCCAGTGGTCGAAGAACAGCCAGTCCCGGCCGGTGCGCTGAACCGTGAAGAGCGTGCTGTGGTCCTCGCCGTCCACCGTGTAGCCGACCGCCACCTCCGTGGACTCGCCGTCCGGTGCGTCCGCGCCTCGGGTCACGGTGAGCTCGCCGAGGGCGGCCAGGCCCGCCTGCAACGGCTCGCCGTGCAGCAGGCTGGTGGCGGTCCCCGGCGCCAGGGCGGCGGTGGGTGCGCTGCTGGAACCGTCACCGGAACCGCCGGCCGAGAGGGCGAGCGCGGTGCCGCCGTCGCCCGCGGCCAAGGCCTCCAGATAACCCTGCACCTGGGCCTCGGGGGAATAGAGCGTGGAGTTCGCCACCCCGATGGCGATCCCGCCGGCCACCAGGGCCAGCACGGCGCCGCCACCCCACAGCCACGGGGCGCTGCTACGCCGCGGGGCTCGGCGGGGATCCGGGGACGCGTCGGGCACGTCATGATTCCTCGCCTCGAGCATGAGCACCATCCTAGGACGGGGCCTGGCCCGGCCGAGATCTGTGCCGTCAGGCGAAGATGAGGGCCACGGCGATCATCGCCGGGATGGCCACGACGGTGGTGATGAGGATCGTGTCCTTCGAGGCCACCATGCCGGTCTCATAGCGGGAGGCGGAGACGAACACGTTCTGGGCCGTGGGCAGAGAGCCCAGGATGACGGCGATGAGCAGATCGTCGCCCTCCATCCCGAAGAGTGGTCCGGCGATCACCCAGGCCAGCAGCGGAAGGGCCACGAGTTTGAGGACGGAGGCCAGGGCCACGTCGCCACGGCGTCCGGCCGCCTTGTCCAACGGCTTGGACCCCACCAGGGACATGCCGAACGCCAGCAGCATGGCCGGGATGGAGGCCCCCGCGATCAGGTGGATCGACTCGGCGATCGGCTCCGGCAACTGCCACCCCGTGGCCGAGAACACGAGCCCGAAGACTGACCCGATGATCATCGGGTTCAGGGCGATGCTGCCGACCTGTCGCCAGAAGGCGTCCCACGGGTTGGGTGAGCGCCTCGGACCGGCCGAGCGGCCGGCGTCGTTCCCGGTGGTGTTGTCCTGACCGGTGCTGCGCTGTTCCCGGAGCCGGCGGGCCTCCGCCATGGTGGTGGAATCCAGTGCCGCCACATAGATGGGCGTGTAGATGGCGAGCTGGAAGATCAGGACCGGGGCGGCAAGGGCGGCGTCCCCGAGGACGTAGGCGGCGATGGGGATGCCGAGGTTGGCGGAGTTGACCATGGAGGCGCTCAGGGCGCCGATGACGGTCTCCGAGGCATTGCGCTTCGGGAGCAGGAAGCGGGCCAGCAGCAGGTAGAGCCCGCCCACGGCGAGGGCCGAGAGGCCGGCCACCAGTAGCTGGGGGCCCAGGACCGACCCGACATCCGCGGCCGCGAGCGTGTCGAAGAGCAGCGCGGGGCTGGCGACGAAGAATGCGAGGCGCGAGAGGACGGGCTGGCCGTGCGTGCCCAGGACGCCGGATCGGCCGGTGGCGTAGCCGGCGAGGATGATGACCCAGACCACGGTGAATCCGGAGATGACCTCGAGCACCGGTGGTCCCCTCTGACTCGGCTGGCGTGGCTGGCCCGGCCGGCGGGGTCCGGTCCTCATCCGGGCAAAAAGAGAGCGGGCGACGGGAATCGAACCCGCGTATCTTGCTTGGGAAGCAAGCGCTCTACCATTGAGCTACGCCCGCAGGACACGAGCCTCTTGGCCGGTCACGCGCCATTCAGCTTACACGGATTCGCGAGTGGGTCGTTGCATGACTGTGGGCTGCGCTACTTTGGGAAGGTGCTTCTCTCAGACCGTGACATCAGGGCCGAACTCGACTCCGGGCGGATCCGGCTGGACCCCCTCGTGCGGGAGATGGTGCAGCCCTCCAGTGTGGACGTCCGCCTCGACCGGTACTTCCGGTTGTTCGACAACCACAAGTACGCGCACATCGATCCGGCCGAGCCGCAGGAGGATCTGACCCGGCTGGTGGAGGTGGATCCCGAGGAACCCTTCATCCTGCATCCGGGGGAGTTCGTGCTGGGAGCCACCTATGAGCGGGTCACGCTGCCGGAGGACATCGCCGCGCGGTTGGAGGGCAAGAGCTCGCTGGGGCGGCTCGGGCTGCTGACCCACTCGACGGCCGGCTTCATCGACCCCGGCTTCTCCGGGCACGTGACGTTGGAGCTGTCCAACATGGCCACGCTGCCGATCAAACTGTGGCCGGGTTCCAAGATCGGTCAGCTGTGCTTCTTCCAGCTGACCTCGCCCGCCGAACACGCCTACGGCTCCGGCCCGTACCTCAACCGCTACCAGGGTCAGCGCGGTCCCACGGCCTCCCGGTCCCACCTCAACTTCCACCGGACGATCATCGGGAAGTAGGCGGGCGGTAGGCGGGCTGGCCGGATTGTGCTGACATCAGTTGCCGGATCCGGTAGGGGTGTTCTGGCCACCCCCCCCACACGATCCATCAACTGATGTCGGATGACGTGGCTGCGATGCTGGACGACGCGGCGGCGAGCCGGCGCCGCACGATGCCGATCAACCGGGTGAACCCGTTGTCGAGGTCCTCAGCGGTCAGCCGGACGACCATCCAGCCCCGCTCCTGGAACCAGACGTCCCGGCGGGCATCGGAGGGCTGCTGGGCCTTGGTGCGGTGGTGCTTGCCGTCGTACTGGATGGCGATCTTCACCTGCCGGTACCCGAGGTCCGCCGCGGGGGAGTAGCGGTCGGCGGGGTCGCCCTTGAGCTGGGTCACGGGCTCGGGCAGGCCGGCGTCCACCAGGGCCAACCGGGTCAGGGTCTCCGGCGGGGAGTCCGCTCCGACGCGGCACCTGGCCAGGGCGAGTCGGGCGGTGCGGACACCCTTGACCGATCCGGCCCGCTCCAGGGTGGCGGACAATCCGTCCAGGGTTTCCCATCCGTCCAGGCGCTGCCCTCCCCGATAGGGCCGGTTGACGACGGCATCTCCGAGGACGACGAGTTCGCTGGCGGTGAGGACGGGCGCGAGGTCCAGCCAGACCCGGGCGGGCGTGGTCAGGGCCAGCCGCAGATGGCCCATCCGATCCTGGGCCGCCAGCGGGGAGCGGTGGGCCGTGATGCCTTTCCGCTGGACGGCGCGGGTCACGTTGAACCAGGTGAGATGGACGGTCTGATCCGCCGCCACGAGCGCCGGGACGGGGAGCTTGAACACGTGGGCGGCCGTGGCGTGGGACAGGACGGTTCCCGGGAACCGCTTCACCAGGGCGGCCAGGGCCAGCTGCCCGAGGCCGTGGGGCGGCGGCTCGTGGCCGGACGGCCACCCCAGGTCGGTCCCCGCCGCCGCATACAGTCCCCAGCCCAGGCGCACGATGTCCGCGGCCAGGAACCGATCCCGGCTGACGCCCAGGCGTCTCGCCTCGGCCAGCGTGAAGGGCAGCCGGAGCAGCGGCTCGGGCAGGGATTTTCTGTGGGACACGGTTCCATGCTGGCTCGCCTCGCCGGCCCGTGGGGCCGCCCGCGGGCGAATTGTGGATAACGGCCGTGAGTCTGCCCCATCAGTTGCTGAATCGTGTAGGGGTGTGTGCGCGAACACCTCCACTGGATCCAGCAACTGAACCGGCTTGTCCGATGGCGCCGGCGCGTGGCCGTTCACCGTCCTGACGTGGGTGACGAGTACCATGCCCGCATGAGCACCCCTCCGGTTGCGGCGCCCGACGCCGGCCCCGCCGACCGTCCGTTGAACCGCAAGCACGTCGCCGCGTGGGCCCTGTGGGACTGGGGCTCGGCCTCCTTCAACGCGGTCATGGTGACGTTCGTCTTCGGCACCTATCTGGCCTCGGACGCGTTCGGGCCGGATGACCGCGGCACCCAGTGGCTGACGGCTGCCAACGCGATCGGTGGCCTGGTCATCGCCCTGACGGCGCCGATCATCGGGCAGCGGGCGGATGCCGGCGGCCGGCGCAAACTGTGGCTGGGGCTGAACACCGGTGTGGTCATCCTGCTGACGGCGCTGTGCTTCCTCGTGACCCCGGCGGAGTCCAGCCTGCTGCTGGGCGTCATGCTCATCGCCGCCGGCAACGTGGCGTTCGAGTTCGCCGAGGTCAACTACAACGCCATGCTGCTGCAGGTGGCCACGCCGAAGACCATCGGCAAGGTCTCCGGGCTGGGCTGGGGAGCCGGGTACACCGGTGGGATCTTCCTACTGCTGATCCTCTACATCGGCTTCATCGCCGGGGACACCCACTGGTTCGGGGTCCCGAACGACGAGGCCCTGAACATCCGCGTGGTGGCACTCTTCGCGGCGGCGTGGTTCGTCGTCTTCGCCCTGCCCGTGCTGTTCTCCGTCCCGGAGCACCGGGCCTCCGCGCCTGCCGCGGCACGCAAGAGCATCCTCGCCTCCTACCGCCAGCTGTTCCGGACCATCGGGGGGTTGTGGCGGGATGAGCGGAACACCTTCTGGTTCCTGGTGTCCTCGGCGGTCTTCCGGGACGGGGTGGGGGCCATCTTCACCTATGGGGCCATCCTGGGCACCACCGTCTATGGCGTGGCAGCCGCGGACGTCCTGATCTTCGGCATCGCCGCCAACGTGGTGGCGGCAGCCGGGTCCTTCCTCGGTGGCTGGGTGGATGACCGGATCGGCCCCAAACGCGTCATCATGGCGTCACTGGTCGGTCTGATCATCACGGCCGCCGTCATCTTCTTCCTGGACGGCACCACCGCCTTCTGGGTCTTCGGCCTGACCCTCTGCTTCTTCGTGGGCCCGGTGCAATCGGCCTCCCGCTCCTTCTTGGGCCGGTTGACCACCACGGATCGGGCGGGGGAGATCTACGGCCTCTACGCCACCACCGGCCGGGCGGTGTCCTTCCTGGCCCCGGCGCTGATCTCGGTGGCGGTCGCCGTCACGGGGGATTCGCGCTACATGGTTCCGGCGATCCTGCTGGTGCTGATCGCCGGCATGCTGCTGTTGCTGCGGGTGCGTGATCCGAAGGTGCAGAGCGACATTTGACCCTGGCCCAACCCGTTTCAAGGGGTCAGTATTCCCGGCTGTTGATGATGTCGCTCCGAGCGCATTCGGTCAGGTGTGTCCCGCTCCGGACGGTAGGATGTAGCCGACCCCCCACCCTCAAGCTGGAGGCCGCCACGTGCTGACCGTGCTCATTGCGCTCTTTGCAGTGGCACTCGTGGCCCCCTTGATCTTCCGGGTGGCGAACCGCAACGCCTTCTATGTCCTGGCGGCCGTTCCGGCGGCCGGATTCGTCTGGCTCCTGACCCAGTTGCCCGCCGTCCTCGACGCGCAGCACGCGGTGAACACGGGGGCCTCGCCACCCGGCGCCGAACCCCACGGGATCGTGCAGACCTTCGCCTGGATCCCCGATCTGGGCATCGACCTCGCCTTCCGGATGGACGCCCTGGCCGCCTTCATGGGTTTGATCGTCCTGGGCGTCGGCGCGCTCGTGCTGGCGTACTGTGCTCGGTACTTCCAGAACAACGAGCCCCGCAACGCCGCCTTCGGCGCGCAGCTGCTCGCCTTCGCCGGTGCCATGTTCGGGCTCGTCACCACGGATGACCTGCTGGTCCTCTACACCTTCTGGGAACTGACCTCGGTCCTGTCCTTCCTGCTGATCGGCTACTCGGCCCACCGCATCTTCGCGCGCCGCTCCGCGATCCAGGCCCTGATCGTGACCACTTTCGGCGGGCTGGCGATGCTGGTGGGCCTCGTCATGCTGGGCCAGGCCGCCGGAACGTACCGGCTCTCCGAGATCGTCGCGCAAGGCCCCGAACTGATGTCCGGGCCGTTCGGCGGTGCCTTCATGGAGTGGGCGATCGTGCTCGTGCTGGTCGGCGCCCTGTCCAAATCCGCCCAGGTCCCGTTCCACTTCTGGCTTCCGGCCGCCATGGCCGCACCGACCCCGGTCTCCGCTTACCTGCATGCGGCCGCCATGGTCAAGGCCGGTATCTACCTGGTGGCCCGCCTCGCCCCGGCCTTCGCCGATTCCGGCTGGTGGCAGGCGCTCGTCCTCGGCGTCGGTCTGTGGACCATGCTCGTGGGCGGCTGGCGCGCCCTGCGCCAGACGGATATCAAGTTGATCCTGGCCTACGGCACGGTCTCCCAGCTGGGCTTCCTCATGGTCGCCAACGGCCTGGGAGACCAGGATGCCGCCATGGCCGGGCTGGCCATGCTCGCGGCCCACGCCCTGTTCAAGGCCCCCCTGTTCATGGTCGTCGGCATCATCGACCACGAGGCGGGCACCCGTGACCTCGCCAAGCTCTCCCGGATCGGGCGCAACCACCCCTGGCTCGCGGCCACCGCCGTCCTCTGCGCCGCCTCCATGGCCGGCATCCCGCCGCTCTTCGGCTTCGTGGCCAAGGAATCCGTCCTGGAGTCGATGCTGCAGTGGGCCGAGCACGGCACCGGCGCCGGGCTGTGGTCCACCGTGTGGGCCTGGGCCCCGCTCATGGCCGTGTCCATCGGTTCCGTCCTCACCGTGGCCTACTCCGCCCGATTCATCTGGGGTGCCTTCGCCACCAAGAGGATCCGCACGGACGGTGAGCTGAAGCCGGTCGCAGACACCCGGTTCAACGGTCCGGTCACGTTCGGCGCACTGGGGCCTTCCGCCCTGCTGGCCCTGGCCTGCGTGGTGTTCGCCCTCGCACCGGGTTCCATCGACGCCCTCCCCATGGCCTTCGGGGCCTCCATGGAGGCCTTGGAACCCGGGGCGGAGGCCGCCTATCTGGCCCTGTGGCACGGGTTCACACCGGTGCTCGGGGTCTCCGTGGCCATCGTGGTCCTCGGCCTGCTGCTCTACCTCACCAAGGACCCGGTGGCGCGTTTCCAGGAGGCTGTGCCGTCCTGGGTGGACGCCCAGCGTCTCTACCGCAACACCCTCAGGGTCCTGGATGACGTGGCGGTCTGGGTCACCGGCCGCACCCAGCGCGGTTCGTTGAGCTTCTACCTGTTCATCATCCTGGCGGTCGCCTTCCTCGCCCCGCTGCTGGTCCTGGTCTTCCCCCAGGAGAACGACGGCGGCGCGGGACTGGCTGCCACGGTTCTGGGCACCGCGAACTGGACCTGGGCGGATTCCGTGGCCCAGGTCCTCATCGGCGCCGCGATGGTCACCGGAACGATCGCCGCGATCCGGGCCCGCAAGCGCTTCATGGCCGTGTTGCTCGTCTCCGTCACCGGTTACGGACTGGCCGCCATCTTCGCCCTCCAGGGTGCCCCGGACCTGGCACTGACCCAGCTGCTCGTGGAATCCATCGTCCTCGTGGCGATGGTGCTCGGGCTGCGGGTGTTGCCGGCCGGCTGGTACACCCGGGACCGCACCAACATCCGCTGGGCACACGCCGTGCTCGGCGTCCTCTTTGGACTGGTCATGATCGCCGTGGCCGTGACCGCCATGGCCTCCCGGGTGGCGGACCCCATCTCCCTGGAGATGCCGCGACTGGCGTATGAGGAGGGCGGGGGCTCCAACATCGTCAACGTGCTGCTGGTGGATATCCGCGCCTGGGACACCTTCGGCGAGATCACCGTGCTGGCCGCCGCGGCCACCGGTGTGGCCTCACTGATCTTCATCCAGCACCGGGACCGGCGCACGGGAGACCTGAACGCGGTGGCCTCCGGGTCCGTGGGCCGGTACAACCCGAAGGGACCGCTGGAGACCCGTGAGCTGGCGGCCGTGCGCAAGTTCGCGATCGTGGATGAGGACCAGTGGCTCGTGGCGGGCCGCACCGTGGCTCCCGAGCGCCGCTCCATCATCTTCGAGGTGGTCACCCGCCTGATCTTCCACGTGATCATCCTGCTCTCCATCTACCTGTTGCTGGCCGGGCACAACACCCCCGGCGGCGGCTTCGCAGGTGGACTGATAGCCGGCCTGGCCCTGACCATCCGCTACCTGGCCGGAGGGCGCTATGAGCTGGAGCAGGCCATGCCGATCCCGGCCGGCGTGCTGCTGGGCTCAGGCCTCGCCGTGGCCTCCCTGACGGGCGTGGCCCCACTGTTCTTCGGCGGCCAGGTGTTCCAGTCCGCCATTCTCGAGTTCTCGCTGCCGGTGTTCGGGGACATCAAATTCGTCACCTCCACCATCTTCGACATCGGCGTCTACCTCGTCGTGGTGGGCCTGGTCATCGACGTCCTGCGGTCCCTCGGCTCCCAGGTGGACCGCCGTTCCGAGGCCGAGGCGACGGCCCAGACCGAGGTCGAGCGCCGGCGTCGTGAAGCCCGCGCAGCGTCTCAAGGAACCGCCGGAACCGCCGGGACCGCCGGAACCGGGACGGTGAGCTCATGAGTGTGAACCTGTTGCTGCTCGTGGTCATGGGCGTGATGTATTCCGGGGGGATCTACCTGCTGCTGGAACGGACCCTCACCAGGGTGCTGTTCGGCATGATCCTGATGACCAACGCCACGAACCTGCTGATCGTCACGGTGGCCGGTGCGCCGGGCCAGGCACCGCTGGTCGAGAACGGGGTGGACCCGGAGGCGTACACGGATCCCCTCCCGCAGGCCCTGACACTGACCTCGATCGTGATCTCCTTCGCCATCACCGCCTTCATGCTGGGCATGATCTACCGGTCCTGGAAGCTCGGGCGCCGGGACGAGGTCATGGTGGACACCGAGGACGTCAAGGTGGCCGAGCAGCCCTCCTTCGACGCGGAGGAGGACGCCGAGCTGTTGGAGGAGCCCTCGGAGTTCCTGGACGAGGACGAGGACCCGAACGCGGACTACGAGCACGCCACCGCCATCAACCCCTCCACGGGGCCCCTGGCCGTGCGGCGCCGCCCGGACGGCACGGTCAAGGTCAAGAAGGACGCCAACCGGCAACCGTCCGGCCGCCGGCCGCGGCACCGGCACGAACCGGAGGAGGGGGAACATCCCGTGGGCTCGCAGGGGCATGATGACCACCTGCCGGATGAGGACGAACGCGCGGGCAGCCCCCGTTCGCGGCCCCAGGGCCGCAAGCCGGGCCGGCCGGGCGGCCCAGACAAACCACGCAGGCCCGGCCGACTCGGCAGGCCGGACAACCGGAAGGACGGTGAGTGATGGAGTTCGAGATCGTCTCGCTGGCCCCGCTCGCTGTCCTGCTGCCGATCCTCGGCTCCGCGTTGGCCTTCGTGCTGGTCCGCCGCCCGAAGGCGCAGATCGCCGCGACGGTCACCACCATCACGCTGACGCTCACGCTGGAATGCCTGCTGCTGGCCACCACCTGGGACACGGGGGCGGTCGCCGTGTTCATCGGCGGGTGGGAGGCCCCCTGGGGCATCACCCTGGTGGTGGACCGCTTCTCCGCCCTGATGCTGGTGATCTCCTCGGCCATCGTGCTGGCCGTGCTGATCTACGCCTCCGCCCAGGGCATCACGGACCAGGACCAGGGCGGCCCCGTCTCGATCTTCCACCCCACGTTCCTCATCCTGGTGGCGGGTGTCTCCAACGCCTTCCTGGCCGGCGACCTGTTCAACCTGTACGTGGGTTTCGAGATCCTGTTGACGGCCTCCTATGTCCTGCTGACGCTGGGAGGAACCGGGCCGCGGGTGAGGGCCGGCATCACCTATGTGGTGGTCTCGGTGATCTCCTCGGTGATCTTCCTGATTGCCATCGCCATGATCTACGGTGCCACCGGCACCGTGAACATGGCCGACCTGGCGGTGAAGCTCGCTGAGCTCGACCCGGACGTCCAGATGGTGCTGCACGTGATGCTGCTCGTGGGCTTCGGCATCAAGGCCGCCGTGTTCCCGCTGTCCTTCTGGCTGCCCGACTCCTACCCCACCGCCCCCGCGCCGGTGACCGCCGTGTTCGCCGGGCTGCTCACCAAGGTCGGCGTCTACGCGATCATCCGCACCGAGACACTGCTGTTCCCGGGAGACCGGGTGAACGCACTGCTGATGTGGGTGGCCCTGCTGACGATGATCGTCGGCATCCTCGGGGCACTGGCGCAGAACGACATCAAGCGCGTGCTGTCCTTCACGCTCGTCTCCCACATCGGTTACATGGTCTTCGGCGTCGCGATGTCCAGCATCCTGGGTCTGGGGGCCACGGTGTTCTACGTGGTCCACCACATCACCGTGCAGACCGGGCTGTTCCTGGTGACGGGCCTGATCGAGCAGCGGGCCGGGTCTGCCAACATCGACCGGTTGGGCGGGCTCGCCCGCATCTCGCCGGTGGTCGCCGTCCTGTTCTTCGTCCCGGCCATGAACCTCGGCGGCATCCCGCCGTTCTCCGGGTTCCTGGCCAAGATCGGCCTCCTGCAGGCCGGCGTGGCCATGGGCGAACCCCTGGCCTGGGCGCTGGTGGCCGGATCCGTGGTGACCTCGCTGCTGACCCTGCTCGTCATGGCCCGGGTGTGGACGCGGTCCTTCTGGCGCCGCGTGGAGGATGTGGAGCACCCGCCCGCCAAGCTGATGCTGGCCCTCGAGGACTCCGAGGCGCGGCGTCACGGCAGGCCCCACGTGCCCACCTTCCCCAAGGGTCCGGCCCGGGGCATGGTGTACCCGACCGCGGGGCTGGTGGCGCTCGGGCTGGCGTTCACCGTGTTTGCCGGGCCGCTGTACGCCTTCTCGGACCGGGCCGCCACGGACATGCTGGCCCGCACCCCCTACATCGAGGCCGTACTCGGCGCGGAGGAAGCCGAGCAGGCCGAACAGGACGTGGGGAGTCTCCTGGAGCGGGGCATCATCTCCCCGGGGCAGGAGAACTCCGGCCCGGGGGACCTCGACTCCATCCGGGGGGACTCCGAGGGACACCACACCGGATCGCGGCCCCCTGAAGGAGCCGACGCCCCGGACGCCGTCACCACCGGTGGGGGGCGGCCATGAGTACGGAACCAAGCGGCCAGACCGGCCGGGACAGCTCGGACAGCCCACGCTCCTTCTGGAGCCAGTGGCCCATCCTGATCGGCCTGAGCCTCACTTGGGGTGCCCTGTGGCAGGACTTCTCGCCGGGCGTGCTGCTGGCGGGCGCACTGTTCTCCACGTTGATCCTGTGGTTCTACCGCCTGCCGCGGGTGAACTTCGCGGACCGCTTCAATCCCTGGTATGCCCTGGTGTTCACGGGCCGGTTCTTGTGGCATGTGGTGACCGCCTCGATCTCGGTGGCCCGGGACGCCATCGTGAAGGGCCCCCGGATCGTGAACTCCGTGGTGGCCGTGCCGTTGCGCAGCCATGACGACCTGATCGTCACCCTGACGGGCCACGCGCTCGCGTTGGTGCCCGGTTCCCTCGTGATCGACGTGGACCGGCCCAGCTCCACCCTGTTCCTTCACTGTCTGAACGTGGAGAACGCCGAAGCGGTCGAGGCCTTCCGTGACGAGGCACTGCGGACCGAGGCAGCCATTGTCCGGGCCATCGGCACCAAGGCGGACCTGGAGCTGATCCGCCGGGACGAGGCGTCCCGCACCTCAGGTGCCGGAAGGACCCTGGGAGCCCGTGCAGGCCAAGCCACCCGTCCAGACCGGGGGAGGGAGCGCTCATGACCCTGTTGGAATGGGCGGGAATCGTCTGCGTCGCCCTGCTGGGGGCAGGGGCCCTGGCCGCGATCTACCGGATCGTGCGCGGGCCCTCGATCCTGGACCGGGCCATCGCCACCGACGTGTTGCTGATCGTCATCTCCTCCGCGCTGTGCGTGGACATGGCCGTGCACCACCACACGGACCACCTCGTCTTCGTGGTGGTGGCCTCGGTGATCGGGTTTGTGGGCTCGGTGACGCTGTCTCGGTTCGTGACCGACGCGAAGAAGGAGCCGAGCGAACATGCTTGAGACCGGTACCACCCTGGAGGTGATCATGGACGGAATCGCCGCCGTGCTGCTGGTGCTCGGCGCCCTGATGTCCACCGTGGCCGGGATCGGCCTGTTCCGCTTCCCGGACCAGCTCTCCCGGATGCACGCGGGCACCAAGCCGCAGGTGCTGGGCCTGCTGCTGGTGCTCATGGCGATGGCGTTCGCCGGGCGGGCCTGGGTCTGGGTCCCGGTGCTGCTGCTGGCCTGGGTGCTGCAGATGCTCACGGCCCCGGTCTCGGCGCACCTGGTGGGCCGAGCCGGCTACCGCACCAAGCACCTCCAGCCGGAGTACCTCTACGTGGACGAGTTGGCCCACGTGGTCGCCAGCCATGACGACGCCGGCCGGCCGGCCGCCTCGGTGCCGGACCAGCGGACCGTGCCCCAGGAGGACCCGAACGACGACCACGGGCGGGACTGAGGCCGGCCTCAGACCTCGCCGTGTCCGGCCCTGGACGCCGAGCGGGCCTGCAGACGCTTGACGGCCGAGTTGGCGCCGCGCTTGGAGGTCACCCGGATGATGGCCGAGATGCCGGCCGAGATCACTGCGAAGGAGATGGCGCTGAGAAGGTGCTCCTCGGTGTCGTCGAGGTCCTTCGGGGCGTCGTTGCCGGTGACCGCCTTCCAGCCGAACTCCACGAGTTTGGCGCCGACGATTCCTCCGCCGATGGTGATGCCGGTAGCGATGAGCTTTTCCATGAGGTTGTTCACGTCGGTTCCTCCAGTACTCCAGGACGATGTCGGTGGTCGGTGTCAGCCTAACGGCTCGGGGCCCACCGCCGCGCCCGTATTTGTGGCCCCGCACTTACACCCACGCACCCCAGCATCCGGGTGGACTATGATGGCCGGACACTGTGAACGACAGGGGAGCACCGCACCGGTGCTGAGAGTGCGCGGACGCGCAGACCCTCGAACCTGCTCCGGCTAACACCGGCGAAGGAAGTCGAGTTCTCTGATGAAACGTCAGAACACCGTCCACCGAGACCCGGCTACCGGGTCCTGGCGGAGTGCCGTTTCATCCCCCTCCTTGGATCCTTGAGGAGGACAACCATGGTCCCTGTACAGACCGAATCAACCGCATCAGACGTCAAGAACTCCCACCAGCCGCGCCGCTCCTGGCGGGTGGTGGACATCGTGGTGGCAGCCGTCATCGCGGTGGCCTGCGGCGTCATCTTCTGGGCCTGGAACCTGGCCTATGCCGGGCTGAGCCCCGCCTTCGCGGCCTTCCCGCCCTCCTCCGCCCTCCTGGCGGGGATGTGGCTTTTCCCGGCCGTCTTGGGCGGACTCATCATCCGCCGCCCCGGCGCCGCGCTGTTCACGGAGCTCGTGGCCGCCACGGTCTCGGGGCTGCTCGGCTCCCAGTTCGGACTCACCGTGCTGGCCTCGGGGCTGATCCAGGGCCTGGGCGCGGAGCTGGTGCTGCTGCTGTTCCTGTACCGCCGCTTCACGCTGCCCGTGGCCCTGTTGGCCGGGCTGGTGACCGGGATCTTCGGTGGTATCAACGACGCCTTCATCTTCAACTGGTTCCCGGACTACACGCTGGAGTGGAAGTACCTCTACGTGGTCTTCGTGGCGGTGTCCGGCGTGGTGATCGCCGGGCTGCTGTCCTGGCTGGCCACCCGCGGGCTCGCCGCCACCGGGGCACTGTCCGCCCTGCCGTCCCGCCGGGCGCACCAGGAGCCGGTGGTCTGATCCGTGCCTGGAGCCCTCCTGGAGGCCGCGGGCTGGGGCTGGCGTCACGCCGGCCGGTCCGGGGCCGCCGTCGCCGGTCTCGACCTGACGGTTCCCGCCGGGCAGAAGGTGCTGCTGGCCGGCCCTTCCGGGGCCGGCAAGTCCACCCTGCTGTACGCCCTGGCCGGGGTGCTGGATCCGGCCGACGAGTCGGAGGAGACCGGCCGGCTGCTGGTGGATGGGGTCCCCTCTCGGGAGCTGCGCGGCCACGCCGGCCTGGTGCAGCAGGATCCGGAGACGCAGGTCATCCTGTCCCGGGTGGGCGATGACGCCGCCTTCGGCGCCGAGAACCTGCAGGTCCCGCGGGAACAGATCTGGGCCCGGGTCCAGGACGCGCTGGCCGCGGTGGGGCTCGGTGAAGAGCAGGGGATCGCGCTGTGGCGGGACACCTCCAAGCTGTCCGGCGGGCAGAAGCAGCGGCTGGCCCTGGCCGGGCTCCTGGCCATGCGGCCGCCCGTGATCCTGCTCGATGAGCCCACGGCCAACCTGGACCCGGCCGGCGTCCTGGAGGTCCGCGACGCCGTGCTCGCCGTGGTCGAACGCACCGGCGCCACCCTGGTGGTGGTGGAGCACCGGCTCGCGGTCTGGGCCGAGCACGTGGACCGCCTGCTCGTGCTCGAACCGGGTGGCGGCATCAGCCATGACGGCACCCCGGCCGAGCTGCTGTCCGCGGGACCCGGCTCGGTGCGGGATGAGCTGGTCGCCGCCGGCCTCTGGGTCCCCGGCCACGTTCCCACCCCCGCCCCGAGCAGCTGGAGGTCGATGGATGACCCGACACGCCGGGAAACGCCCGATTCCAGGTCACCCATCGACCTCCCGCTGCCAGGCGGGCGGGAGGCATGGCAGGAGGGCACGACGCCGGCTGGTCCCGGTGCGCTGCCGGCGCACCGACTGCTGAGCGCGAGAGGCCTGGCCGTCTCCCGGGAACCGGTGCGGCCCGGGTGGCGCCGCCGCTTCGGGCCCGCGCCCGAGCCGGTCCAGCAGGAGCTGGACCTGACGCTGGAAGCCGGTGAGGCCGTCGTCGTGACCGGGGCCAACGGCTCCGGCAAGTCCACCCTGCTGCTGACCCTGGCCGGGCTGATCCCCGCACACGCCGGCACGCTCACCGCCGGGCCGGAGCTGAAGGGCGAGCGGGGGGAGCAGTTGCCCGAGGATCCGTACCGGTGGAAGGCCGCCGATCTGGTGAGCCGGATCGGCACCGTGTTCCAGGAACCCGAGCACCAGTTCGTGGCCACCACGGTGCGGGACGAGCTGCTGTTCGGTCCGCGCCACGCCCGCGATCCCCGGACCGGGCGGCGACTCTTCTCGGACGAGGAGGCCGCGAACCGGGCGGAGGCCCTGCTGAGTGCACTGCGGCTCACCGCGCTGGCCGAGGTCAACCCGTTCACGCTCTCGGGTGGGGAGAAGCGGCGGCTGTCCGTGGCCACTGTGTTGGCCGCCGGGCCCCAGGTGGTGTTCCTCGACGAGCCGACCTTCGGCCAGGACGCCGCCACGTGGGCCGTGCTCGTGGGCCTGTTGCGCGGGATCGTGGACGAGGGCCGCTCGGTCATCGCCGTGACGCACGACAGGGACTTCGCCGCCGCGCTTGGGGCCCGCACGCTCACCCTGGAGGCCGCGGCGTGACCGGGCTGCGCGTGCCCAGCGTGACGGTGGCGCCGTCCCGGCCGGTCGCGGTGTCCGCGTTCGACCGGGCCAACCCGCTGGCCAAGCTCGTGGCGCTGCTGCCGGTGACCGCGGTGCTCGTGGCCACCATGGACTGGGTCTCCTCGGGAATCGTGCTGGCCGCCGCCCTCGCCCTGCTGCCGGCGTCCGGGATCCGTGTGGGCGAGTTCCTCCGCCGCGCCTGGGTGCTACTGGCCGCGGCCCTGGTCTCGGCGTGGGGCACCGCGCTGGTGGGGGAGGACTCCGGTGCCGTGCTGCTGGCGGCCGGGCCCGTGACCCTCTCGGAGGGTTCGGTGCTCGCCGGGCTGGCCACGGGCCTGCGTATCCTTGCCGTGGCCCTGCCCGGGGTGATGGTCTTCATCACCACCGATCCCACCGACCTGGCGGACGCCCTGTCCCAGAAGTTGCGACTCTCCGCCCGGTTCGTGCTCGGCTCCCTGGCCGCCTTCCGCCTGCTGGGCGTGCTGACGGAGGAATGGCGGACTCTGGGCCAGGCCCGCCGGGCGCGCGGCGTCGGGGCCGGCGGCAACCCGTTCGGGCGGCTCGGCTCCTGGCTGGGACAGGTGTTCGGCCTCATGGTGCAGGCCATCCGCCGCGCCACGAAACTCGCGGTCACCATGGAGGCCCGCGGTTTCGGCGCCGGGGAGCGCACCTGGGCCCGGGACTCGAGCTTCGCCCGGATCGACGTCTGGGTGATGCTGGGCGGCTTCGCGCTCGCCGCACTGGCGCTGGGACTGGCGCTGGCGAGCGGCACCTTCAACCTGGTGTGGACCTGAGCCCAGAACGCGTCTGGGCCTCACCCCCGAACATCAGTTGCGGGATCTGGTGGGGGTGTGGGCCGCCACACCCCCACCGAAGCCATCAACTGATGGGGGCCGGGCCCGCCCCGTTCGGCCCGTGGTCACCCGGGGCGATGTCCTCGGCCAGGAAGGCACTGAGCTGCTCGGTCAGCTCTGCGTCCTGGGGCAGCTCCTCGCCGTCCAGATGCGTCACGGGTGCCACCAGGCGCACGGAGGACACCAGCCACACGGCATCGGCGTCGAACAGGTCCGACGGCTCCAGCGGACCGTAGCCCAGCGCCCACCCGGCCTGCGCGGCGGCGGCGAAGATGGTGCCCTGGGAGGTGCCGGCCAGGATGCCGGAGCTGCGCAGCGGCGTGGAGAGCTCCACGCCTTGGGTCCCGTCCGCCTGCGGGACGC
Organism: Microbacterium sp. A93; assembly: GCF_051842835.1. Lineage (NCBI taxonomy): Bacteria > Bacillati > Actinomycetota > Actinomycetes > Micrococcales > Microbacteriaceae > Microbacterium > Microbacterium sp. A93. The sequence continues at coordinate 160,587 of NZ_JBPXMT010000014.1, read as the reverse complement.
GACGGGCCATCAGCACGGTCGAGGTGGGCCCCTCCAGCACCTTGCCGTCCGAGGAGGTGAAGATCACGTCATCGGCCCCCTGGGAGGCGGCGAAGCGCAGGGCGGCCATGTTCACGGCGTAGCTCAGCGACTTGGTGCCCATCAGCAGCCACGGGGCCCGCTCGGCAGCCCCGGAGTCGAAGCCCCGGTCCAGCAGCAGGACCTTCAGCCCCCGTTCCCGCGCCGAGGACATCCCCGCGGAGACGGGGGAGACCAGTACCCAGTAGGTCCCGGTGAGCTGCGCCGGTGCCGGCCGGCCCGGTTCCGGGGCCTCGGCCAGTTCTCCGTCGGAGCCTACGTCGGCCGCGCCCCGCACGTAGTGCCCGCCCCCGGGCGCCCCCTCGGGGCCGCGGGTGGCGACCAGCTTGACCACGGCATCCGCGCCCGGCATGCCCTGCGCGAACGATTCCAGCCCTGCTGCCGCCGCGCGACGCCACGCGTCTGCCGGGGGGAGGGGGATCTCCAGGGCCGCGGCGGAGGAGGCCAGGCGCTCCAGATGTGAATCCTCCTTGCGGACCCGGTACGCCGCGCCGGAGCGGGAGCCGGAGCCGGAGGCCACCGCCGTCATCGTCTCGAACACCCCGTCGCCCCGGGTCGCCCCCTGGTCGGTCACGAGCAGCGCCGGCAGACGTGGATCGGCGACCCGCAGGCCCACACCGGGACCTGGACCGGGACCTGGACCTGAACCGGCGCCGGAACCGGCACCCGCAGCGGTACGGGCCGGGCCGGCGTCGGGCTCCAGGAAGACGACGACGGACCCCCCGGGGCCCGGGACGAAGGAACCGGAGGAGGGGGAGGAGGGTGAGACAGGCGTGGCGGACATGGTCCCAGACTACGCAGGACGGCGGGGCGTGCCGAAGGGTGCGCCCCGCCGTGCCCTCACACCTCGGCAGGCTCGCGGGCGGCGGCCAGCTCGGGATCCGAGTAGCCGTGGCTGCGCTCCAGGGAGGAACCCTCCACGTCCACGTTCGGCAGGATCCGGTCCAGCCACTTCGGCAGCCACCAGGCGCCGTCGCCGAACAGGTGCATCAGGGACGGCACCAGCAGCAGGCGCACGATGAACGCGTCCACCAGCACGCCGAACGCCAGGCCGAAGCCGATCGGCTGGATCATGGCGGACTCCGAGAACACGAAGCCGCCGAACACGCTGATCATGATGATGGCCGCGGCGATCACCACGGACCGGCCGGCGTGCAGGCCCTGCTGGACGGCCGTCTTGGCCGGTGAGCCGTGGGCGTAGGCCTCGCGCATACCGGAGGAGACGAACAGCTGGTAGTCCATCGCCAGCCCGAACAGCACACCCACCAGGATCGTCGGCAGGAACGCCAGGATCGGCGCCGGGTTGTGGACCTGGAAGATCGGCGCCAGCCAGCCCCACTGGTAGATGGCCACCACGCCGCCCATCGAGGCGAACGCGGAGAGGATGAAGCCGCCGGTGGCCACGAGCGGCACCAGCAGCGAGCGGAACACCACGATCATGATGATCAGGGACAGCCCGACGACGACGCCCAGGTACAGCGGCAGGGCGGCGGCGAGCTTCTCGGCCACGTCCACGAACCCGCTGGTGCTGCCGGCCACCGCGAGGTCCGAGGACTCTGAGGTCGGTTCGGTGTCCCGCAAGGTGTGCACCAGTTCCTCGGTGGAGACCGCGTTCGGGCCCTCGGCGGGGATCACCTGGAACATGGCCATGCCCTGGTCCCCGGAGACGGCGGCCGGGACCGCGGAGACCACGTGGTCCATCTCCGCCAGCTGCTGGGCCACGGCGATCTGCTCGCCCGTGACCTCGGAGTCGTTGAGCCCCTCGGGCAGGTCGGCCGTCACCACCAGCGGCCCGTTGCGGCCCTCGCCGAAGGACTCGCCGATGGCCTGGTACGCCTGGTAGCTGGCGGACTCCACGGGTTCGGAGGCGCCGTCCGGCAGTCCGAGACGCATGGAGAAGAAGGGGATGGCGATGACGGCCAGCACGGCGATGGAGACCGCGGAGGTGAGCACCGCCCGCAGGTTGGACATCGGCTTCGGCACCTGGCGGGCCGCCGGGATCGCGGCCTTCACTTCCTGGGGGGAGGCGGCGTGCTTGCCGGTGCTGTCCGTTCTGGTGGTCGCCGCCACCAGGGCGTCGGCGGCGGCGCGCTCCTTCTTCGAGAGCACCCGGTACCCGGCCAGGCCCAACAGGGCCGGCAGCATGGTGATGGCGATCAGCACGGCCAGGGCCACGCAGACGGCGCCCACGGTGCCCATCAGGCCCAGGAACGGGATGCCGGTGACGTTCAGGGCGGCCAGGGCGATGACCACCGTCAGCCCGGCGAACACCACGGCGTTGCCGGAGGTGCCCGTGGCCAGCCCGATGGACTCGTGCAGGGCCACGCCGTCCTTCAGCTGGCGGCGGTGGCGGTTGATGATGAACAGGGCGTAGTCGATGCCCACGGCCAGGCCGAGCATGAGCCCGAGCACGGGGGTCACGGAGAGCATGTCGATGACGCCGGAGAAGGCCAGGGCACCGGCGGCCCCGATGCCCACACCGATCAGCGCGGTGAGGATCGGCAGGCCGGCGGCCACGAAGGTGCCGAGCATGATGAACAGCACGATCGCGGCGATCGCGAGGCCGATGACCTCAGCGGGGCCGACGACCGAGGGGATGGCCTGGGACAGGTCGTTGGCGGGCAGGACCTCGACGCCGTCGATCTCCGCCTCCGTCAGGGTCGAGACGACCTCGTCCTTCACGGCCTGGTCGATCTCCATCATGGGGGCCGTGAACGTGATGGAGCCGATGGCGGTGGTGCCGTCCCCGGACACGGTGGAGTAGGTCTCGGTCAGGGCCAGCAGCTGTTCGCCCTGGGTCAGCTCGGTCTCGCCGTCCTGCAGCTCGGCGGCGGAGGAGTCCAGGGTGGCCTGGTTGGCCTCGATCTCCGCCTCGCCCTCGTCGAGCTGGGTCTGGCCGGCCTCGAGCTGCTGACGCTGGGCGTCCAGTCCGGCCTGCTGCTGCTGCAGCTGGGCCATCATCGCGGCCGGTGAGCCGGCCGCCTCCGCCTGGGCGCGGGCCTCGTCCAACTGGGCCTGGCCGGCGTCGAGCTGTTCGGCGCCGGAGTCCAGCTCGGCCTGGGCGTCCGCGGCCTGGGCGCGGGCCTCGTCCAGCTGGGCTTGACCGTCCTGAAGCTGCTGACGGCCATCCTCCAGCTCGGCCCTGCCGTCCTCGAGGTCCCGCTGGCCGGAGGCCTTCTGCTCCTCGGTGGCGAAGGGGTCGAGGATGGAGTCGACCCCGTCGATGCCCTCCACCGTGGTCAGCAGCTCGGAGATCTGCCCCTGCTGGTCTGCGGTCAGCTCGGTGCCGCCGTCCGTGCGGAACACCACGGTGCCGGCGCCGTTGGCCGCCTCCGGGAACTCCTCCTGCAGCCGGTCGGTGACCTGGCTGGTGGGGGTTCCGGGGATGGTGATCGAGTTGGTCAGTGTCCCGCCGAAGGCCAGGAACCCGCCGACGGACAGGGCCAGCACCACCAGCCAGGATCCGATCACGGTCCAGGGTCGTCTCGAGGATCCGAATCCGAGTCGGTAGAGCAGTTCGGCCATGCGGCATTTCTCCTTGCGGGACAGCGGGACAGCGGGGACAGCGGGACAGCAGGGGCGTCTGGGGACGGCGTGCTGAGAGGCCTGCAGGGATAGCTGCAGCCCGCGGAACACTATAGTAGACGTAACGTCTCGTATTGAAATGAAAGGTGTGGAATGGACCGCGCCGTCGGGGACGGAACATGTGATCTGGAGACATCCGGAGGCATCCGGAGAAGAGGGGGAATGTCTGTGAGCATGGGACACCGCGGCCGACCGCGCAGCGAGAAGTCACGCGTGGCCGTGCTGGAGGCCACCGCCGGGCTGATGGTGGACTCCGGTTACGAGGACCTCACGATCGAGGGCATCGCCGCCTCCGCGGGGGTCGGCAAACAGACCATCTACCGCTGGTGGGGCTCCAAGGCCGGCGTGGTGGTGGAGGCCCTGGCTGAGGGATACCTGCAGATGCCGCTGACGGCGCCCGCGGACACCGGAGACCTCCGGGGCGACCTGCGCGGCTGGCTGCTCGGGCTCAAGGGGGAGATCGAGGCCCCGGAGGTGTCCCGACTGGTGCAGGCCATCATGTCCGCCCTGACCTCGGCCGGCGAGACCTCCGCGGCCATCCACGAGACCCTGATCCAGCCGATCATGGACGGACTGGACACGAGGTTCGACGCGCACGAGACCACCCATCCGGCCGGGCTGTCCGCGCCGCCGCACTTCCTCGCCGAGACCGTGGGGGCCTCGTTGCTGCTGCGCGTGATGTTCGCCCGGCCGCTGACGGTCGAGTGGGTGGATCAGCTGGTGGACCTGGTGGTCCCGCGCTCACCGTAGGCTGGGGCCATGCTCTGGCCCGTTGCCGAGTTCGGCTCCTACCCCGTCTGGCTGACCGTGACCTTCTGGATCGTCGATGTCGGCATCCGTGTGCTGTTGCTGGGCATCGTCCCCGGCGGGCGGCGTCCGGCCGTGGCGATGGCCTGGCTGCTCGTGATCTTCTTCCTGCCGTTGCCCGGCCTCGTGCTGTTCCTGCTGCTGGGCACCTTCCGGCTCGGCGGGCAGCGCCGCTCCCGGCAGAAGGCGGTCAACGAGGCGCTGGGTCAGGCCACCGCCCACCTGCGCCTGCCCAATGACGCCGGCATGGCACCGCGGTACGTGGTCTCGGCGGCGCGGTTGACCCGGAACCTGACGAGCTTTCCGATGCTGGACGGCAACGGCTTCGAGTTCATCACCGACTACCGCGTATCCATGGCGAAGATGGCCCAGGAGATCGACCGGGCCACGGACTACGTGCACATGATCTTCTACATCCTCGCGGACGACCCCGAGGACCGTCAGGGCTATTCCTCCGTGGTGCTGGCCGCCCTGGAGCGGGCCCACGCCCGGGGCGTGACGGTGCGGATCCTGTTCGACCACATCGGCTCCATGCGGGTGAAGGGGTACCGCCGGCTGCGGCGCCGACTGGATGCGGCCGGCCTGGAATACCACTTGGCCATGCCGGTGCTGCCGTTGCGCGGCAAGTACCAGCGCCCGGATCTGCGCAACCACCGCAAGATCCTGGTGGTGGACGGCCTGGTCGGTTTCACCGGTTCGCAGAACCTCATCGAGCCGGGTTACCGGCGGGCCACCTCCCGCCGGATGGGCCGCGAATGGGTGGACCTGATGGCCCGGGTCACCGGCCCCGTGGTGTCCTCGCTGGACATCGTGTTCGTCACCGACTGGTATGCGGAGACCGGCGACGAGCTGGAGGGCAAGTTCCGGGAGCCGGACCCCTCGGAGTACGAGATCGACGACGGCAGCATCGCCCAGGTGGTCCCCTCCGGTCCGGGGTTCTCCACCGAGAACAACCTGCGCCTGTTCAACCACCTGTTCTACTCGGCCCGGGAACGTCTCGTAGTGGTCTCGCCGTATCTGGTCCCGGACGACTCCATGCTCTACGCCCTGACCACGGCCGCCCAGCGCGGCGTGGAGGTGGAGCTGTTCGTGTGCCGCAAGGCGGACCAGTTCATGGTCCACCACGCCCAGCAGTCCTACTACGAGGCCCTGCTGAAGTCCGGTATCCGCATCCACCGCTACCCGGACCCCAACGTGCTGCATTCCAAGCTGTTCACCATCGACAACGACGTGGCGGTCTTCGGCTCCTCCAACATGGACATGCGCTCCTTCTCACTGAACATGGAGGTCTCCGTGCTCACGGTGGGCTCCGAGATGGTGGAGGCGCTCCAACCGGTGATCGAGCAGTACCGGGAGGTGTCCGAGGAGCTGACCCTGGAGCAGTGGGAGTCCCGCCCGCGGATCCACCGCTGGGTGGACAACGTCTTCCGCCTGACCTCCGCCCTGCAGTAGATCTCACAGTAGGTGTCAGGCTCCGGGCCTCAGGCCTCGGCCCTCAGACCTCCGGGAACACCGAGCCGAGCACGCGCAGCACCCCGTGCGCCTTGGTGCGCACCTCGTCCCACTCCTCCGCCGGCACGGAGTCCGCGGTGATCGCCCCACCCACACCGAGCGAGAGGTGGGTGGCCTGCGGGGCGGGGCCGGCCGCCGTCGTGCCCGGTCCGTGGGGTTCCGCCCCCGGGACCGGCACGGCCACGAGCGTGCGGATCAGCACGTTCAGGTCCGCGGCGCCGTCGGCGGAGAGGTAGCCGGCCACGCCCGAGTAGATCCCGCGGGGGCCCGTCTCGAGCCGTTCCAACAGGTCCATGGTGGAGATCTTCGGCGCCCCCGTCATGGAACCGGGCGGAAAGGCGGCGGCCAGCGCGTCTGCCCGCGGCACCCCGGGCTCCAGCTGCGCCGTGACGGTGGAGACCATCTGGTGCACGGTCGGGTAGGACTCGATGGCGCACACTCGCGTGGTGGCCAGGGACCCGGGCCGCGCGAAGCGGGAGAGGTCGTTGCGGGCCAGGTCCGTGATCATGATGTTCTCGGCCCGGTCCTTGAGGGAGGCCGCCAGCTCCGCCGCCAGGGCCTGGTCCTGGGCCGGAGTGGCCCCGCGCGGCCGGGTCCCCTTGATCGGCTCGGTCACCAGCCAGCTGCCGCCGGCCACGGAGGAAACCGCGAGGAAGCGCTCGGGGCTCGTGGAGAGGATCTCCAGAGGTCTCACTGAGCCGTCGGCCTCGACCGTGGCACCGGCCCCGCCCCGGTGCCCGACGCCGGCCCCCGCCACCGCGCGCAGGTACAGGGTGAAGGGGGCCCGGTTGGCGGCCGCGAGGCGGCGATAGGTGGACCAGCCCTCGAAGGTGTCCACCGTGGCGTGGAGGTGCGTGGTCAGGCAAACCTCGTAGGTGTTGCCCTCGAAGATCTCGTCCTGCGCCGCGCGGATGGCGGCCAGGTACTGCTCGCGGGTGTCCCGCAGGGTGAACTCCGGTGCCGGACCGGGTGCCGGGCCGGATGCTGAAGCCGGAGGGGGCTGCAGTCCGCGGACGGCCCGGTCTGCCCAGGCCGCGCCGTCGGGGTCGTCGGCCGGCCAGTACAGCACCGTGGTGCCGTCCACATGGTCCACCGTGGCCCCGCGTCCGGGACGGAACAGCAGTGCCTCGGGTGGGGTGGGTTCCGGTGCCGGTGCCGCCAGCGTGGCCGCCCCGTCCGGTGAGCCGGTCTCACGTTTGATGCCGTAGCCGATCCAGCCCATCCACCCGGGGTGGAACGGACCGCTCCCGGCCGCCGGGCCACTCCCGGTCTCGGGCGCGGCCCCCGCGGGCCCGGGCCAGACGGTCGCCAGCCACGGGAAGAACCCGCCGGGGCGGCGCACCGTCACGTGGCCGGAGCGCACGGTGGTGGTGCCCGCGCGGTGCTCGGCGAACGAGGAGGAGGCCGTGGCCAGGCCGATGAGTGAGTAGCGGCTGCGTTCCGGGGCGGGGGTGACGTCCCGGTCCGAGCTCTCCAGCAGCAGTGCGGTGTCCGCCGTCGGCCCGCCCGCTGCCTCGAAGAGCCCCCGGGGGTCTACGGCCGTGGACAGGGTGCGGCGCTCCCAGCGGTCCGGGCCGGGCGCGGGGACCAGAGCCAGGGCGGAGTCCCATCCGGGCAGTGACCGCAGTCCCTCCACAAGGTCGGCGGCGGCTCCGGGTGTCGAGGCGCGGCCCTCCACGTGCAACCAGGCGGCCTCCGCCACGTCGTCGTTGGCGAGGTATAGCTCCTCCTGCGCCGCCCAGCGGTCCCAGTGCTCGGTGAAGGTCTCGCCGTCACGGGCCAGGGCGCGCCGTTTGCGCTCGGTGTCGTCCATGCTCACCCAGGCCACGGCATCCACGAGCGGCCGGGCCTGCCGGTGCCCGGCGCCCACGCCCTCCAGGATCACGACGTCGGCCGGTTCCGTGGTGTCCGCGGACCCCGGCGCGTGGGTGGTCCAGTCCCACCACCTCCAGTGGGCGGGACGGCCGGCGGACAGCGGGGTGACGACGTCCCGGACATAGTGGGGGAAGGAGGCGGCGAGCCCGTCCCATCCGGGGTACACGGAGTCGAGGTGGAATACGGCCACGCTCACATGGGGGCGCAGCAGGGCGGCGGTCTCCGCGGCCAGGGAGGTCTTGCCGGCGCCGGAACGTCCGTCGATCGCGAGGATCAGGGGCGTGGGTGTGGTGTTCATGCCGGGCCTGCCGAATCCGGGCGAGCGGTTTCCGGGGTCACAGCGGGGTCGTCGAGGGTGTTCAGGGCATCGGTGGCTGCCGTCAGCACCCGCATGGCGGACTGCATCTCGTCCGGGGTGAAGCCAGCGAGGTGAGAAGCCAGGTGCCGGGCCATGGGGACGAAGACCCGGCGGCCGTCCTCGGCGGCGGTCTGCGTGTGGTTGACCCTGACCCGCCGCCGATCCGTGGTAGAGGGGCTGCGCTGCGCGTGCCCATTGGCCTCCAGGCGGTCCACGAGAGCCGTGGTGGAGGCGGAGGTCAGGCGCAGCAGCCGGCCGAGATCGGTGGGGCTCGTGTCCAGTCCGGCGGCCTGGCGCTGCATGAGGATGGTCAGGGCGCGCAGGTCCGTGCGGTGCAGCCCGCTACGCTGGCCGGCGGCGTCCACGGCGCGGTCCGAGGCCTCGGCATAGCGCCTCAGCGACTGGATCAGCTGGTGGATTGCGGCGGAATCCTGTGCCGGGTACGCCATGGACCTTCCTTCAACCAGTTCGTGGTCCTTGATTCTACTGAGCAGTCCGCACCGCAGATAACGACGGAGAGAAGTATCTCGACGATCGAGATAATACTGTAGCGTAAGCACCATGCCACAGACCCCTCGCCACCGTGCCGAGCCCCCTGAGCCCACCGAGAGCCCCTCGGGCGGTCCTGACGCCACGGCCTCCCCATACTCCGACTCGGCCGATTCCCCTACCGGTTCCATCGCTGACTCCACGACTGCGGACGCTTCCGCTCGCACGCGGAAGGAAGGCAGTGTGTGGGTGCGGGTCGCGGTGGCCGCCGTCCTGGTGCTGGCCTGGCTGGCCGGTACCGGCATCGGAGGCCCGACGTTCGGCAAGCTCAGCGAGGTCTCCACCAATGACCAGTCCACCTTCTTGCCTGCCTCTGCCGAGTCGACCCAGGCGGGGGAGTGGGTGGCCCAGTTCAGCGGGGATGACCAGATCCCCGCACTGATCGTCGCGGGCCTGCCGGACGGCCAGTCCCTGCCGGAGGAGGCGGGAGCTGAAGAGGACGCCCTGGCTGCCTTCGGCGAGGACATCGGTTCCACCGAGGGCGTGGACCGGCTCGTGGGCCCGACCATCTCGGAGGACCGTGAGGCGGTGCAGTTCATCGCCATCATCGACACCTCCACCACGGAGTCCGAGACCGTGGTCGAGGAGCTCAGGGCGCTCGCTGGGGATTCCTCTGAGAGTCTCGCCGCCGCTGGCAGCGGTGCTCTCTCCGGCCTCGAGATCCATGTGGCCGGTCCGGCCGGCCTCTCGGCGGATCTGGGCGGTGCCTTCGCCGGCATCGATGGCCTACTGCTGGCCGTGGCCCTGGGTGTGGTCTTCCTCATCCTGCTGCTGGTCTACCGTTCCCTGCTGTTGCCCGTCCTCGTGCTCCTGAACTCGGTGGCCGCGCTCAGCGTGGCCGTCCTCGCGATCTACTGGATGGCCCGCGCGGACTGGATCAGCCTCAACGGCCAGTCCCAGGGCATCCTGTCCATCCTCGTGATCGGCGCCGCCACGGACTACTCTCTGCTGATGGTGGCCCGCTACCGAGAGGAGCTGCGGCAGCAGCCGCGGGCGTTCGGTGCCCTGACGTCCGCCTGGCGGGGATCCTTCGGGGCCATCACCGCCTCGGCGGCCACCGTGGCCGTCGCCCTGCTCTGCCTGCTCGTCTCCGACCTCAACTCGAACAGCTCGCTCGGCCCGATCGCGGCCGCCGGCATCGTCCTGGCCTGGGCGGCCACGCTGACCTTCCTGCCTGCCGTGTTGTCCCTGACCGGGCGGGTCGCCTTCTGGCCGTCGATCCCGCGCGCCGGTGTCCAGCTCAAGACGAAGAAGGCCTTCGTGCAGCCGGTGGACGCCTCGGGTGCCCCTATCAAAGGCCTCGAGGAGAACCATGGCGTGTGGAGCCGGGTCGGCTCACTCGTGGCGCGCAGGCCTCGCGCCGTGTGGTTGATCACCGCGGCCGTCCTGGCCGCCGGGGCCATCGGGGCCACCCAGCTGCAGGCCAGCGGCGTGTCCCAGACCGATGTCATCCTCGGGGATTCCGATGCCAAGGCCGGCCAAGTCATCCTCGAGGACCACTTCGATGCCGGTACCGGTTCCCCGGCCTCCGTCATCGCCCCGGCAGACCTCGCCGACGAGGTCCTCGAGGCCGTCGAGGCCAGTGCGGGCGTCGGCTCCGCTTACCTCACCGCCGAGGGCGGCGCTCCGGCCGGTACCCCGGACCCGGAGGCGGTCGAAGCCCTGCAGGAGCAGGCCGCTGCCGGCCAGCCAGGGGAAGGCGGGGCCCCCGAGGACGCGGCCGGCCCACCGGCCGGAGCGACCGATGGCTCCGGCGAGGCTCCCGAGGGTGCCGGCGGACCGCCGTCGGGCCTCCCGGACGACACCCCGACCCTGGAGCCACAGGAGGTTGACGGCCGCGTCTACCTTCAGGCGACCCTCGAGGACGCGGCAGACTCCAAGGAGGCCGAGCAGACCATTGTCGAGCTGCGCGAGATCCTCCATGGGATGGACTCGGAGATCCTGGTGGGGGGCACCTCCGCCACCGCGCTGGACACCAACACCACGGCCCAGCAGGACCTGCGCACCATCATTCCGCTCGTGCTGCTCGTGGTCTTGGTGATCCTGATGATGCTGCTGCGCTCGATCGTCGCCCCCGTGCTGCTGGTGCTGGCTACCGTACTCAGCTTCGGCACCGCCATCGGCGTCTCAGCGCTGGTGTTCAACGGGGTGTTCAACTTCCCGGGCGCCGACCCCTCGGTACCGCTGTTCGGATTCGTCTTCCTCGTGGCACTCGGCGTGGACTACACGATCTTCCTGATGACCCGGGCGCGGGAGGAGGCCGTCCTTCAGGGCACCCGCGCCGGCGTGCTCAAGGCACTGACCGTCACCGGCGGCGTCATTACCTCCGCAGGAATCGTGCTGGCGGCGACCTTTGCCGCACTGGCTGTCATCCCGCTGATGTTCCTGGTGCAATTGGCCTTCATCGTGTCCTTTGGAGTGCTGCTAGACACGTTCCTGGTGCGCTCGCTGCTGGTGCCGGCACTGACCTATGACATCGGCCCGAAGGTCTGGTGGCCGTCGAAGCTGTCCCGTGCCGGTCGGTAGGCCTCGCATCCGGTGACACAGCAATCGTGCCGGGTCACAGTGATCATCACTGTGACCCGGCACGATTGGTTTGGCGGCTGTTTGAGGAGCCCCTGCTGACTCAGTTCTTGTGCTTGAGCTCACCGGAGGCATTGGACAGGAACGAGCGCAGGAACCACTGGAACAACTCGAGCTCGCGGGTCTGTCCCACGAGCAGGTCCTCGGCCATCGGATCCAGCTTGCCGGCCTCCTCGATGGCGTTGCGGTGGTCCGCTATGACGCCGTCGTAGACCTTGTCCAGGGCGGAGATGTGGGTCAGGGTGTCGGCGCGGCCCAGGGAGTAGTCCTCCCAGGTGCGCTCGGAGGTGATGGCGCCCGGGGTGCCCTTCGGGGACAGTCCCATGGTGGCCACGCGCTCGGCGGTCTCGTCCACGAAGCCGCGGACCACGTCCACCTGCGGGTCGAGCATCTCGTGCACGGCGATGAAGTTGGGGCCGACCACGTTCCAGTGGGCGTGCTTCAAGGTCAGGGCCAGGTCGTTGAGGGCGTGCAGGCGCATCTGCAGGATCTCGGCGACGCGGTGGCCGTCCGCTACCTCCAGGCCGGGAACGGTGTACTTCGCGGTGGTGTCCTTGGTGTCTTTGGCTGCCATGGTGACTCCTTCGTGTGGTGTCCCTGCGGCGCGGAATGGTGGGTGTCGCATGCGCCGCGGTGTTGATGGTCCCACCCAACCACCACATTAGTTTCCTCGCAAGGAAACTTAGCCTTGCCTTAGTTATTCTGAGTAGCTCAAAACAATGGGCGACGCCGGCCGGCCGGGAATGATTTCAGAGTCATCGGAGTTGTAACGGGTGATGCAAACATGAGTCGGGTCGACTCAAGGCAGATTGACAGGGAATGCCCCGCCATGAAACCTTGAGTCTTGAACGCTCAGGTGACCGGATCGCAGGATTTCCTGTAGCCGACCCGGCCACCGCGTAGCGTCCGGCTCTTGCAGCCTGAACCAATCGTCCGTGAAGGAAGGAACAGCTCATGTCCCGTGCAGTGGGAATTGACCTCGGTACCACCAACTCCGTCGTATCCGTTCTGGAGGGTGGCGACCCGGTCGTCATCGCCAACGCCGAAGGATCCCGGACCACCCCCTCCGTGGTGGCCTTCTCCAAGTCCGGCGAGGTGCTGGTCGGCGAGATCGCCAAGCGCCAGGCCGTGAACAACCCGGAGCGCACGCTCTCCTCCGTCAAGCGCCACATGGGCACTGACTGGTCCACCGAGGTGGACGGCAAGAAGTACACCGCGCAGGAGATCTCCGCCCGCACGCTGATGAAGCTCAAGCATGACGCCGAGGACTACCTGGGTGAGAAGGTCACGGACGCGGTCATCACCGTGCCGGCCTACTTCAACGACGCCGAGCGCCAGGCCACCAAGGAGGCCGGCGAGATCGCCGGCCTGAAGGTCTCCCGCATCATCAACGAGCCCACCGCGGCCGCGCTGGCCTACGGCCTGGAGAAGGGCAAGGAGGACGAGCTCATCCTGGTCTTCGACCTCGGTGGCGGCACCTTCGACGTCTCCCTGCTCGAGGTGGGCAAGGACGAGGACGACTTCTCCACCATCCAGGTCCGTTCCACCGCCGGTGACAACCGCCTCGGCGGCGACGACTGGGACCAGCGGGTCGTCGACTGGCTGCTGGCCCAGGCCAAGTCCAAGGGTGCCGACCTGTCCAAGGACAAGATCGCCCTGCAGCGCCTGAAGGAAGCCGCCGAGCAGGCCAAGAAGGAACTCTCCTCGGCCTCCTCCACCAACATCTCCCTGCAGTACCTCTCCGTGACGGCGGACGGACCGGTGCACCTGGACGAGCACCTCTCCCGCGCGAAGTTCCAAGACCTGACCTCGGACCTGCTGGAGCGCACCCGCAAGCCCTTCGAGGACGTCATCAAGGAAGCCGGCGTGTCCGTCAAAGAGATCGACCACGTGGTCCTCGTGGGCGGTTCCACCCGGATGCCCGCGGTCGCCGAGCTGGTGACCGAGATGACCGGCGGCCAGGAGCCGAACAAGGGCGTGAACCCGGACGAGGTCGTGGCCGTGGGCGCCGCCCTGCAGGCCGGTGTGCTGGCCGGTGAGCGCAAGGACGTGCTGCTGATCGACGTCACGCCGCTGTCCCTGGGCATCGAGACCAAGGGTGGTGTGATGACCAAGCTCATCGAGCGCAACACGGCCATCCCCACCAAGCGGTCCGAGACCTTCACCACCGCCGAGGACAACCAGCCCTCCGTGTCCATCCAGGTGTTCCAGGGCGAGCGCGAGTTCACCCGGGACAACAAGCCGCTGGGCACCTTCGAGCTGACCGGGATCGCCCCGGCACCGCGCGGCATGCCGCAGGTCGAGGTCACCTTCGACATCGACGCCAACGGGATCGTCCACGTCTCCGCGAAGGACAAGGGCACCGGCACCGAGCAGTCCATGACCATCACGGGCGGCACCTCGCTGTCCAACGAGGACATCGACCGCATGGTCAAGGACGCCGAGGCGCACGCTGACGAGGACAAGAAGCGCCGCGAGGCCGCCGAGCAGCGCAACCAGGCCGAGCAGACCGCGTACTCCGTGGACAAGCTCCTCAAGGACAACGGGGACAAGCTGCCAGAGGACATCAAGACCGAGGTCCAGGCCGACGTCGACGCCCTCAAGGAGGCCCTGGAGAAGCCGGGCGAGGAAGGTAACGACGACGAGGTCAAGGTCGCCTACGAGAAGCTGCAGGCGTCCCAGACCAAGATCGGTGAGGCCCTGTACGCCTCCCAGGCCGCTGACGCCGGCGCTGCCGGTGCTGAAGGCGCCGAGGGCGCCGCCGGCGCGGCCGAGGACGAGGACATCGTGGACGCCGAGGTGGTGGACGAGGAGGAGCCGAAGGACGGCGAGTCCAAGTAAGGGCCTGTCCCTGACCACCCACCCCAGTTGAATCACCGGCCCGCCGTTTTCACGGCAGGCCACCGGACCCGGGCCGGTCGATCCTGTCGTTCCGCTTCACGTGTCACACGCGAGGCGGCACTGGGTCGGCCGGCCTCGGGGCACCGGAGGAAAGGACGATGGATATGTCGCAGCACGGTAACGACGAAGAGCAGGAGCGCGAGGAGCCTGTGAGCTTCCAGGACAAGCGCCGGATCGACCCGGAGACGGGCAAGGTCCGCGAGCAGCCGGGACAGGGCTCCACCGGTGGTGGGACTGCCGAGGGTGATGCACTCTCCCAGGCGGAGCAGATCCTCAACGAGGCCGGTGTGGACTCCGGCGACGCCTCGGATGAGGGCGTCACCGGTGCGCAGGACGAGGAACTGGCCGGTGCGACCGCCCGCGAGGAGGAACTGCGCAACGACCTGTTGCGCGTCCAGGCCGAGTTCGTGAACTACAAGCGTCGCGTGGAACGGGACCGGGACGTGGCCAAGGAGAATGCCGTCCAGTCCGTGCTGACCGCACTGCTGCCCGTCCTGGACGACGTGGACGCGGCCCGGGCGGCCGGGGACCTCACGGACGGCCCGTTCGCCGCGATCGCCGCGAAGCTGGACACGGTCCTCACCGGCTTCGGCCTCCAGCGCCATGACCAGGAGGCGTTGGCGGGCCAGCCGTTCGACCCCACGCACCACGAGGCGGTGATCCGCCAGCCCCACCAGGAGGTTCCGGAGGAGCACATCGTCCAGGTCTTCCGCAACGGCTACGTGCGCGGCGAACGCGTGCTGAGAGCCGCTCAGGTGATGGTCTCCGCCGGGGAGGGCTGATCACTCCCCGCTCACTCCCCGCTGTCGACTGAGTACCCGAACGCCACAGGAAAGGAGGCACCATGGCCTCGCAGGATTGGGTGGACAAGGACTTCTACGCCACCCTCGGTGTCTCCAAGGACGCCTCGGAAGCAGACATCAAGAAGGCCTACCGCAAGCTGGCCCGGAAGTACCACCCGGACCAGAACCCCGGTGATGAGGCCTCCGAGGTGAGGTTCAAGGAGGTCACCGAGGCGAACTCCGTGCTCTCCGACCCCGAGGAACGCCAGCAGTACGACGCGATCCGGGCCATGGGCTCCGGGGCCCGGTTCTCCGCGCCCGGGTCCGGCTCCGGCGGCGGTGCGGGCGGTTCCGGAGGCTTCGAGGACATGTTCGGCGGCCTGTTCAACGGCGGTGGCGGTGGCAGGTCCCGCGGGGGCGGCGCCGGTGCGGGGGACCTCCCGCCCGAGTTCGCCGACCTGTTCGGCGGCTTCGGCGGCCAGGGCGGGGGCCGGGGCGGCTTCGGCGGTTACGGGGCGCCCAGCAAGGGCGCGGACCGTACCGCCACCACGTCGATCTCCTTCGCCGGTGCCATCCGGGGTACCACGATCTCCCTGCGGGCGGCGGATGGCGAGGTCATCGACGTCCGCATCCCCGCCGGCATCAAGGACGGGCAGAAGGTCCGCTCCCGGGGCAAGGGATCCCCGGGGTCCGCCGGCCCCGGCGACCTCATGGTGACGGTCCACGTCAAGGACCACCCGTTCTTCCACCGTGACGGGCTGAACCTCCGGGTCGAGGTGCCCATCACCTTTGACGAGGCCGCCCTGGGCGCCACGATCGAGGTGCCCACGGTGGACGGCTCCGTGAGGCTCAAGGTCCCGGCCGGTTCGTCCTCCGGGCGCGTGTTGCGTGTCAAGGGCCGGGGCGTGAAGACGTCCAAGGCCACCGGAGACCTGCTGGTGGAGCTACAGGTCGATGTGCCCGCCAACCTGTCCGAGGAGGCCCGCGCTGCCGTGGAGGCCTTTGCCGCAGCCTCGGCCGGACACCATCCGAGGGCGGGGCTGGCTGACAAGGCCCGGCTGTGACCGCCTTCTGGGATGAGCCCGTCTATGTGATCTCGGTGGCCGCCGAACTCGCGGGCATGCATCCGCAGACCCTGCGGCAGTACGACCGGATCGGCCTGGTGGTGCCACAGCGCCAAGGCGGACGTCAGCGCCGGTACTCACGCCAGGATGTGGACCGGCTGCGCACCATCCAGCAGCTCAGCCGCGAGAGCGTGTCCCTTGAGGGCATCCGCCGGATTGTGGACCTGCAGTCCGAGGTGGAGCAGCTCCAGAACACCGTGGCCGAGCTCGCCGGCCAGATCCAGGCCTTCCAGTCCTTCGCCCGGTATCCGCGGGTGTTCACCGCCGGCGCGGCCGGGGACGTGACCACCACCTTCGACGCCGGCTCGGAGACGTCCGCCCGGCGGTCCCGTTCCCGGGCGGAGACGGAGGCCACCATCGAGCGGGCCCGCCGGGCCGCGCGCTGGCGCCGTCCGGCCGGGGTCCTCGGGGCCGCTCCTGACGTCTTCGAGATCACCACCGGTACCGGCCGGGCGCAGCTGGCGCCCCCGCTCCGTTCCCCCCAGCCACCCCGGACGCGGAAACGCCAGGGATGAACGGGGCCTCGGCCCGGGACCCGTGGGGTGTGGCGGAGCGCCAAACTCTGCGGGACCGGCTGCGGGCGGACATGCGCGGAAGGTCCGCGCTGGGGCCACGTCAGAGATCGGCCCTGGACGGCCTCGTCCACGCCCTGAAACCTGACTCGATGAGCCGGTCCTACCCCGAACGCCAGCTGCTCAGCTATGACCTGGGGACGGCCCTCGTCCCGCCCTCCGCCGTGGTGGCCGTGGGGGAGCCCGGAGCGGCCACCCAGATGACCTGGCAGGTCTCCGGCATGGGCATCCTCGCGCACACGGCCCTGTGGGGGTCCGTGCGGGAGGCGGGCCAGCTGTGGGCGGCGCAGCGTGAGGCCGGGGCGGAACGACCCTGCGTGGTGGCCTGGCTCGGATACCATCCGCCGGGACCGTGGGGCGCCCTGACGGGCCGGAACGCCCTGCGCGGCGGGGCCCGGCTCGCCCGCCACCTCGAGGGGTGGTTCGCATCCTCTGACCGCATCGGCGGGCCGCGGCCGCACACCGCGGTGGAAGCCCATTCCTACGGGACCGTGGTCGCCGCCCGGGCCCTGCAGATCCTCCAGCGTCGCCGGCCACCGCGGACCCTCGACGTGCTCGTGGTGTCCGGGGCCGTCGGGCTGCCGGCCGACCTGGCCGCGGACCCCGAGGCGCTCGGGTTGCGGGAGGACCAGGTCTACTTCGCGCTCACGGAGACCGACTACCTGTCCCGGGCCGGGCTCTGGCTGTCCCGGCGCCGTCCATGGTCACGCATGACCCGGTTGGACACCGGGGCGGATGCCGCCCGGAACCTCGCCGGTGCCGCCGGACACAACACCTCCCGCCACCGGCCGGACTCCGGCCTGTTCGGCCGCGGTCACGGTTACCGGGATGTCGGCACGGCCTCGCTCTACCGGATCGCCCGGGCCACCGCGGGCCTGCCCCTCGACTGACCGCAGAACGCCTCGCCCGACCCCGACAGCCCCCCGGGCACAGAGTGACCGGACCCCCTCCGTTGTGACGGGGTCCGGTCACTCTGTGCCCCCGCCATCCCCAGAAGCGCTTTGAGGGGAACAGGGGATCAGGAGGTGGCGGTGGGCTTCCCCCCGTCGGGACCCTCCGTCGCTGTCTCGCCGCCGCCCTCAGCCGGGTACGGATCACCGGTGCTGTCCGTGCCGCCCTCGGGGGTCCAGCCGTCGGCGTAGGTGCCGGTCCCGTAGTCGTAGTCCACGGGTTGGCCCCTCTCGTCCGTGCGCCGGTACCACTCAGTGACCTGCTCCGCCGTGGAGTCGAACTCTGCGCCGGCCCCGCGGCCTTCGGGGGCCTCGCGGACGGAGAGCTCGAAGTCGTCGCCGTGTTCCTCGATGCCCCGCCGCACGGCATTGGAGATGGCCGTGCGTGCGTAGTCGCCGCGGATGGCGTCCGGGTCCGTGGACAGGTCCTTCAGGAACGCCACCACCATCAGCAGCAGGATGACGGAGAACGGCAGGGCGATGAGGATGGTCAGGTTCTGCAGCGCGGTCAGCACGGTCTCACCGCCGGCCAGCAGCATGACCACGGCGATGCCCATCATGCATAGGCCCCAGAAGATGACCACGAGCTTGTTGGGCGCCGGGTTGCCGCGGGAGGACATGGTGCCCATCACCACGGAGGCGGAGTCTGCGGAGGTGATGAAGAAGATGGCCAGCACCGTGATCACGATGAACGGGGTGATCTGGGCCAACGGCAGCTGGTCGAAGAGAGAGAACAGCAGGGACTCCGCGGAGGCCTCACCGTCCATCCCCTCGACCCCGTTGCGATTCATCCAGATGGCGGCTCCACCGAAGATGGTGAAGGCGAAGACCAGGATGGAGGTGGGCACGCCCATGACCACCAGCGCGAACTCGCGCAGGGTGCGCCCGCGGGAGATGCGGGCGATGAACACGCCCACGAACGGGGTCCAGGCGATCCACCAGGCCCAGTAGAAGGCGGTCCAGAAGGACTGGAACTCCACGGTGTCCGCGCCCCAGGACAGGGACTTGCCCATCATCGAGAACATCTCGTCCGCATACTCCATGACCCCGGAGGGCAGCAGGTTCAGCAGGAACAGGGTGGGCCCGGCGATGAACACGAACAGGATCAGGCCCAGGGTCATCAGGATGTTGATGTTGGACAGGTAACGGATGCCGCGGGCCACGCCGGACACGGCGCTGACGATGAAGGCCAGGGTTAGGATCCCGATGATGATGATCAGACCGTTGTTGCCCAGGGTTCCAGCGCCGGAGACGATCTGCACCCCCTCGCCGATCTGGATGGCGGCCAGGCCGAGGGTGGCCGCAGTGCCGAACAGGGTGGCGATGATGGCGAAGATGTCCACGACCTTGCCGGCGAAGCCGTCCGTCAGGCGGGCGCCGAACAGGGTGCGGAACACCGAGCTGATCAGCGGCACCCGGCCGCGCCGGTAGGAGGCGTACGCAATGGCGCCGCCCACCAGGGCATACATGGCCCAGGCGTGGAGTCCCCAGTGGAAGTGCGACTGCGCCATGGCCTGGTGCAGGGCCGAGTCGGTGGCTGCGGCCACGGTGTCCGGTGGCGGGGAGAGGTAGTGGGACAGCGGCTCGGAGGGGCCGAAGAAGAAGATCCCGACGCCGATGCCGGCGCCGAACATCATGGCCACCCAGGAGAACCGCGAGAACTCGGGCTTCTCGTCATCGCGGCCCAGCCGGATCTTGCCGAAGCGGCTGAAACCGATGTAGAGCATGGCGCCAAGGGCCACGATCGCCGTGATGTTCAGCAGCCAGCCGGCGTTGGTCATGGACCAGCCGAACGCTGACGAGGAGGTCGCGGACACGGACTCCGGCGCCAGCACGCCCCAGGCCACGAACCCGATGATCAGCACGGCCGTGACACCGAAGACGATCTTGTCCAGACCGAAGCGGTTGCGTTGCTCGTCCACGCCGATGCCCGGCACCAGGCCGGGGTGGATGTCGTGGGGGTACAGGCCGACGCCGGAACTGGCGCCGGGGCCGTCCGCATCCTGGTGAGATGCAACGGGGGCGCTCCCAGGCCGGGACGGTGGTCCGGGCGTGGGATCCGAACTGGCGGGGGAGGGCGTGGTGTCGGGCACCGAGGTCCAATCGTTGTGACCAGCCCAGGGCGCCGTGCCACAACCGGGCGCAACGGTGGCGCCCTGGGTGGAGGCCGGTGGGTGATTCGGCCTACCAGTATTCACCCCCGGCCGTCCAGGCGCAAAGGCACCGGCGCGGCGGTGTCAGCGCCGGCGGTAGCCGAGGTCGAAGACCAGCCGTCCCGCGTTCAGCGCCTTGGACTCGAAACTCGTCAGCGGCCGCCCCTCGAACCGGGGCGCCCAGCCGCCGCGGTGATCCACCGGGTCCTCCACGGAGGCCCCCGCGGTGGCCTCGCTGACACCGGCCCGCAGGGTCCCGACGCGCGGGGCTACCGGTTGCGCTCCGACCTCCAGTTCCCGGCCCTCCACCCGGACGCGGGTCAGCGGGGACCCGGCTCCGGCGGCGCGGCCCGGATGCATGGACTCGAACTCCGGGTGGGCGTCCATGACCTCACGCATGTGGACGGCATAGCTGGACCAGTCGGTGGCCAGCCGCAGCACGCCGCCGGGGGCCAGCACCCGGGCCACGCGCTCGGCGAAGGCGGGGGAGACCAGGCGGCGCTTGTGGTGTTTCGTCTTGTGCCACGGGTCGGGGAAGAACACCCAGACCTCCTGGACGCCGCCGGCGGGCAGCAGCCGGTCCAGGACCTCGGGGGCGTTGGCCTGGATGCCGCGGACGTTGCCCAGGCCCCGATCCTCGATCTGCACCAGCAGTGCGGCCAGGCCGGGGGTGTAGACCTCCACGGAGATGAGGTCCCAGTCCGGGTGGTCCACGGCACCCTGCACCGTGGACTCGCCGAGGCCGGAGCCGATGTCCACCACGAGCGGGGCGCTGCGGCCGAAGACGCGGGCCCAGTCGAGTTGGGTGCCCTCGGCCACCGAGGTGGCGGCGCGGTCCCGGGGTACGTCCACGATGTAGGTGCCGGCGGCCCGGTCCCACGTCCGCTGCCGGCGTGTGGTCAGGCGGTCGCCGCGGCGCACGAAGGAGACCGGTTCGGAGCGGTACAGCTCCGGATCACGGCGGTGATTGTGACCGTGCGCGTGCTGTGCGGGGGCGCTGCCGGGCGCGCCGTCATGCGTGCCGTCGGGGGAGGGGTGTTCGCTGCTCATCAGGAGACCAAGGCTACCGGGGCGGGGCGTGCCCGGCTCAGCCGGCTCAGCCCTCGGACGGCAGGAACTCCTCCACGGCGGTCAAGAAGTCCCGTACCACCGGCCCGTTGTCATGGCCGCCGCCGAGCCCCTCGTTGAAGAACAGGGCCACGGCCAGGTCCCCGTGGATGGCCACCAGCCAGGTATGGGCCAGGTCCTCGCCATCCGCCACGAACTCGGCGGTGCCGGTCTTGGCCAGCACCGGCGCCCCCGGGACGTCCTGCAGCATCTCGGCCGTGCCGGTCTGCACCACGCCGGCCATCAGGGACCGCAGCTGCTCGGCCTCGGGTTCGGTGATCCCCGTCTCGGGGGCCGGGGCGGTCTCAACGGCCGGGTCCGAGACGAAGACGGGGCGGACCGTGTGCCCGGCGGCCACGGACGCGGCCACGGTGGCCATGCCCAGTGGGGAGGCCCCGACCACGCCCTGGCCGAAGAGGTTGGCCGCGTGCTCGGTGCCGGTGGAGTCGTCCGGGACCGACCCCAGGACAGCCGAGGACAGTCCGGTCTCGGGCTCGGCAGTCAGCCCCAGTGCCGCGGCCGCCTCCGCCTCATCAGCCGCGGAGACGGTGTCGTGGGCCCCCACGAACACCGTGTTGCAGGACTCGGCGAAGGCCTCGGAGAACGGGATCTGGCCCACAGAGGCCGCCGGATAGCCGTCATAGTTGCCCACCACCATGCCGTCCACCGTGACGGTGTCCGGGCACTGGACGGTGTCCTGCGGGGAGAGCCCGGTCCGCAGCAGCGCCAGCGCCGTGACCACCTTGAACGTGGATCCGGGGGCGTAGGTGCTGGACACCGCCACCGGCCAGCCCTCGGGTCCGGAGGCGGCGGCCAGCACCTGACCGTCCGAGGGGCGGATCGCGACCAGCCCGGCCGGTACCTCCGAGGCGGCGACGACGGCCTCGGCCTGGGTCTGCACGTCCCGGTCCAGCGTGGAGACCACGTCCTGGCCGGGCACCGGCTCGGCGCTGAAGACGACGGTCTCACCCGGCGGGGGTGAGGCGGAACCGGACGGCCCGGCGTCCTCGTCCTCCGTCTCCGGCGGGTTGGTGATGGTGACGGCGAGGCCGGGGGAGCCGCCCAGCCGGTCCTCCCAGTCGGCCTGCAGCCCGGAGAGCCCCACCTGGACGCCGGCGGTGAGCTCGCCGTCCGAGGCCTCGATCTGCTCGGCGTCGGGCGCGCCGTAGGTCCCCAGGACGTCACGGGCGAAGGACCGGGTGGGGGCCAACATCTCCGTGTCCTCAAGGACACGGCCGCCCGGGATTGCCTCCATCTGTGCGGTGGGGATCTCCGTGGCCCCGTTGTCGCGCAGGGTGATGGCCGGGACGAAGGCCTGCTCCCCGGCGGCCTCAGCCCGGGCCACGTAGGCCTCCACGTCCACGCCGGCGACCTCCGCCACGGCCGCCGCGGAGGTCGCGACGGCCTCGGCGCGTGCCTCGTCGTCGGCCTCATCGTCAATCGCCAGCCGGGACTTGTCCAGGCCGAGCACGGCCACGTCCCGCTCCATCATGAGTTCCTCGCCCGCGCCGTCCAGGATGGCGCCGCGGTCCGCGGGGGGCCTGGTCACGGTGACTGAACCGCCGGTGGCGAGCCCGGCCACCACGTCATCCGGGCGCAGGTCCACGAGCCACTGCTGCGCCTCGTCACCCCAGACCAAGTGGGCATCCGTGGAATAGCTCCAGTCAGCGCCGTCCAGGTCCCAGGCCACGCTCAGGTGGGCGGTCGCGCGGTCCGGATCTTCGCCGTCGACCTCCGCCGAGTCCACCGTGGCCGAGGCCGAGGCCTCCTGGTCCTCGAGTCCGGCCAGTACGTCTTCGAGCTGGTCCGAGACCTGTGCGGCCGAGGCGGTCACCGGCACGGCGGAGAAGTCACCGGTGGCGACCGCCGTGGCCAGGGATGCCGCGGCGTCCTGGGGTGAGGGGCGCGAGGCGCCGAAGCAGCCGGTGGCCGTGAACAACAGCGCCGAGGCCACGGTGACCACCGCAACGGACCGCACGGTCCTGATTCTCTTCATCTTCTCTCCACGGGTTCGCCTGAGCAGACTCCCGTCAGGGTAGCCCCTGACCCGGACCTACTGGGACCATGGGGGGATGAACAGCACCCTGAACCTGATCCTCAACATCATCTGGCTGGTCTTCGGCGGCCTGTGGCTGGCGCTGGGCTATCTCCTGGCCGGCCTGCTCTGCTGCCTGCTGATCGTCACGATCCCGTTCGGCATCGCCTCGTTCCGGATCGCCGGCTACGCCCTGTGGCCGTTCGGGCGGACGGTGGTGGACACCCAGCCGGGTCTGGGCGTCTTCACGGGCCTGGGCAACATCATCTGGTTCATCGTGGCCGGCCTCTGGATCGCCATCGGCCACGTGCTGACCGCCATCCCCATGTTCATCTCGATCGTCGGGATCCCGTTGGGCATCGCCAACCTGCGCATGATCCCCGTCTCCCTGATGCCGCTGGGCAAGAAGATCGTGGACTCCGGCCAGGCCCGCTCCCTGCCGCAGTACCTCCCGGCCTCCCAGGCCGGCTACCGCTGAGGCTCCGCCGCACCCTCTCCTCCAACTTTCAGGGCAGAACGCACCGGTTCGTACTGCCCTGAAAGTGATCAGGGGTGCGGGGTCCGCTGGTTCTGCTGGTTCTGCTGGCTCCGCTGGTCCTCGGGGCCGTCCGAGAGCAGGGCCTCCATGCGGGCCGCCGCCTCCTCGGGGGTGGTCTGCCGGAACTCCGGGACCCGCGCGCGCCGGCGGTTGCGCAGCACGCGGGCGGTGATCCACACGGCCAGGAAGACGAGGACGGCCGCGAGCACGATGTTGGAGAAGACGTCCGCGTAGTCGGACACCACGTGCCAGTTCTCCCCGAGCATGAACCCGCCCCAGACGAAGATCGTGTTCCACACTCCGGAGCCGATCAGCGTGAACAGCGTGAACAGCCACAGGTTCATCCTCTCGATCCCGGCCGGGATGGAGATCAGGGAGCGGAAGATCGGGACCATGCGCCCCAGCAACACCGTCCAATAGCCGTACCGGTTGAACCAGCGCTCGGTCTTCTCCACGTCATCGATGTCCACCAGCGGCAGCCAGTTGGCGATCCGGTACATGCGCACACGGCCCAGCCACGCGCCGACGCCGTAGAGCATCAGGGCGCCGACCACGGAGCCCACGGTGGCCCAGATCGTGGCCTCCCAGGGACCGAACTGCCCACCGGCCGCGGTGAAGCCCGCCAGCGGCAGGATCAGCTCAGAGGGGATCGGTGGGAAGAGGTTCTCCGCGAACACCGCCACAGCCACGCCGATCGGGCCGATGGCCTCCATGATGGACACGACGATGTCCCCCAGCCAGCCGTAGGAGACCTCACCCGAGGAACCCGAGGCCCCCGCAGTGCCGGCGGCGGATGTGATGGTGCTCAGAGGAGTCATGCCACGTATTCTCGCGGACGCGGGGTGAACCGCCGAAATGTCAGCATCTGAGCGGCAGGCATAATGGGGACCATGCGGTTGAAACCCGACACATCCGGGCTGGTCGGAGCTCACATCATGAGTTGGGTCTCACTGTCCCCGAGCTTCATCCCGCGCACCTGGTGGATGACCTCGGCGGCCACCGGGGTGTCCCAGACGGTCGGCTACGTGGTCGGCGCCGCCGGAGCGTCCGCCGCCCGGGGCCTGGGTCGAACCCTCGGTGTGGAGGTGCGGATCGATGAGGAGAAGTTCCGTCCCGTCGCCGAGTCCCTGCCCTGGGTCATGTTCGGCATCAGCGGGCTGACCTGGCTCAGGAACCTCCGGGCCCAGCGGGAGATCGCCGGCCTGATGGAGTTCCGTCCCGTCCGCACCCGGGAACATGTGCTGGGGGTGGCCGGTGGGCTGGCGCTGACCGCCGGGCTCGTCACCACCGGCCGTGGCATCAACGCCGTGGCCGCCCGCCTCTCACGGGCCCTCAATCCGGTGATGCCGGACCCGGTGGCCGCTGCGATCGGCGCCACCGCCACCGCCGCCGGCACCGCACTCATCCTGGACAGGGTGGTCTACCGGCGGGTGCTCGAGCGGCTGTCCAAGACCGCCCAAGAGACCAACGCCAAGCTGCTGCCGGGCCGGGTCCCGCCCCTGGAGCCCGAACGCTCGGGCTCGAAGGCATCCTATGAGCCGTGGAGCACCCTCGGGGCGAAGGGCCAGGCCGTGGTCTCGGACGGACCCCGCGCCGTGGACATCGAGGGGGCCACCGGGCGGCCGGCCCTCACGCCCATCCGGGCCTATGCCGGGTGGCAGGAGGGCCGGGACCTGGAGGCCACAGCCGCGGCCGTCGTCGCCGAGCTGCGCCGCACCGGCGGCTTCGAGCGTGAGGTGCTACTGGTGCAGACCACCACCGGGACCGGCTGGCTGCAGGAATGGTCGGCCTCCTCGGTGGAGTTCCTCACGGGTGGCAACTGCGCGCTCGCGACCATGCAGTACACCTACCTGCCCTCCGGCATCGCCTTCGTCGCCGACCGCACCACTCCCGTACTGGCCGCCAGTACCCTGCTGTCCGCCGTCGAGGCCGAGTTGGACACCCTGCCGCCCGGCCGGCGGCCGAAGCTGCTCGTCGGCGGGGAGTCCCTCGGCGCCCTCGGTGGCACGGCGGCCTTCGACGGCTTGGAGGACATGATCCGCCGCGTGGACGGGGCGGTCTGGTCGGGGCTGCCCCGGTTCGCCGGCTTCTGGACCTCGCTGGCCCCGTTCCGGCGCCGCGGCACCCCGGAGATCGCGCCCGTGGTGGACGAGGGCCGGCACGTCCGCTTCGCGACCAAGCCCGAGGACCTGGTCACCGACTTCACCGGCGTGCCGTTCGGCCCGTGGTACGGCCCGCGGATCGTGGTGGCCCAGCACGCCTCCGACCCGGTGGTCTGGTGGAGCCCGGAGTTGATGTGGCGCAAGCCCGACTGGGCCAAGGAGAACGCCGGACTGGACGTCTCCCGCACCCTGCGCTGGCTGCCCTGGGTCACGTTCTGGCAGGTGGCTTCGGACATGCCGCAGTCCGTGTCCGTCCCGGGCGGACACGGGCACCGCTACGTGGAGGAGATGCTCCAGTACTGGGCCGCCGTGCTCGGCCAGGATCCACTGCAGGACTTCTCCGCCATCGCCCAGGCGATCCGCCGGACGATCGTGCCGAACTTCGCCTGAGGGTCGTCAACCATGGCCTCCGCGGTCGCCCCGGAGAACACTGATGGTATGGACGCGAAACCCGCCACCCCGCAACGTTCCCAGCTCGTGACCAGCCTGTGGTTCAACGGCCAGGCCGAGGAGGCCGCCCGGTTCTACGTGCACGCGTTCGCCGGCTACCGCCCGGACTCCCGGGTGGAGGCCGTGCACCGAACGGACATCGACGTCGCCCCGGACGGAGACGAGGTCGTCCTGCACCGCGGCGACGTCCTGACGGTGGACTTCACCCTCGATGGCCAGCGGTTCACCGCCCTCAATGGCGGCGGCGACGTGCCTTACACGGACGCGGTCTCCGTAGAGGTCCGCTGTGCGAACCAGCAGGAGGTGGACCACTTCGCCGACGCGCTGAGCGCCGGCGGCGGGCAGGAGGTCGCCTGCGGTTGGGTCACCGACCGGTTCGGCATGCGTTGGCAGGTGGTCCCCGAGGTGGTCTACGAGGTCATGGGCGGCGATGACCGGGAGGCCTCCGCGCGTCTGCAGTCCGCTCTCATGGGCATGAACCGCCTGAGCATCGAGGTCCTCATGGACGCCGCCAAGGACGCGCACGGCGCCGAGGAGGAGTAGCGGCACACCTCGGGCGGGACGCGGGCACACAGTGACCGGCGCATGTCACAACGGCGGGGGCGCGGTCACTGTGTGCCCGGGGGATCAGCGGGCGAGGACCGCCACCAGGAAGTCCGCCTCGGCCTCGTCGGCGGGGAAGGGGTCCAGCTGCCACGTGGCGAACCGGCCCTGGACGTCGAACCCGGCCCGGCCGGCGTCGTCGGTGAAATCCGCGAAGTCATAACCGCGGCCGGCACCGAAGCCGATCACGGCCCGGCCCCCGTCCCGCAGCAGCGCGTACAGGTGGCCCAGCACCTCGCCGCGGGAGGTGGGGGAGAGGAACCCGAAGACGTTGCCGGCGGAGAACACCAGGTCGAAGGGCTCGGACTCGCCCACAGCCGCCAGGGCGGCGGCATCCAGGGTCTCGAGGTCGGCCACGTACCAGTCGCCCTCGGGGTGGTCCTCCGTGGCCACCTCGATCAGGTGCTCGTCCAGGTCCACGCCCGTCACCCGGTGTCCGCACCGGGCCAGGTATCCGCCCACCCGGCCGGTGCCGCACCCGGCGTCGAGGATCCGGGAGCCACGGGAGGCCATGGCATCGATCAGCCGGGCCTCCCCGTCCAGGTCCACGCCCTCCTCGGCCATCCGGCGCCAGCGGTCGGCGTAACGGCGTGAATGTTCGGGATCGTCGGCCACCATCCGGGCCCACAGATTCTGGTTGGCGGTGTCCTGCGCATGATCTTCCATGTCTCCAGTATCCCGCGGCCCCCGGGTGGTTATAGGCTGAGGTCGGAATCAGAGAAGACCATCGGAAGGACTTTCCATGAGCATCGCCCAGATCCCGCTTCGGCTGACAGCCGGCGCCTTCATCCTCAACTCCGGCATCAACAAGACCAAGCTCACCGACGAGCAGGCCGAACAGATGCGGGACCTGGGGGCCAACGGCCTGCCGTTCCTCAAGGACCTGACCCCGAAGCAGTTCAAGCAGTTCATCGCCGTCTCGGAGATCGGCGTGGGCGCGGCCTGCCTGCTGCCCTTCGTGCCGGGCTGGATGGCCGGCGTGGCCGTGACCGCCTTCTCCGGCGGCCTGCTGGCCATGTACAAGAACACGGACTTCATGACCGAGTCGGACGGCATCCGCCCCTCCGAGCAGGGCACCGCCGTGGCCAAGGACGTGTTCCTGTTCGGCATCGGCACCGCCCTGTTGATCGATGGCGCGGTGAACCGCACCGGCCGCAAGAACGCCGCCGCGACCAAGCGCGCCCACAAGCTGGACGCCGCCAAGGACGCCAAGGTGGCCGCCATCGAGGCCGCGAAGTCCGAGCAGGCCGAGGCCATCCGCGCTGCTGCCGCTGAGAAGGCCGAGGCCATCAACAAGGCCCGCGAGGAGCAGACCGGTGCCCTGCGCGCCGCCCGCAAGGACCTGCAGAAGATGCGCAAGAGCATCTGACAACCCGTGCCCGACGACGGCCCGGCCCCTTCCCCACGGAAGGAGCCGGGCCGTCGTGGTTCAGGGGATGGTCAGCGGCCGGCGCCCCGCGCGAGCTGGATGGCGTCCGCGGCGCGGATGAGCGCGAGGTGGGAGAACGCCTGCGGGAAGTTGCCCGCCAGCCGTCCGGAGCCGGCGTCGTACTCCTCGGCCAGCAGGCCCAGGTCGGTGGCGCAGGCGCACAGCAGGGCCATGGTCTCCTCGGCCTCGTTCAGCCGGCCCGAACTGGCGTACTGCTCCACGAGCCAGAACGAGCAGATCAGGAAGGCGTACTCGTGGCCTTGAAGGCCGTCGAGCTCGGAGGTCGTGCGGTACCGGTGGACGAGGCCACGGGCACCCATCAGGTCCCGTTCGATCGCGGCCACGGTGCCGAGCATCCTCGGATCGTCGGCCGGGAGGAAGCCGGTGTGCGGCAGCTGCAGCAGGGAGGCATCCACCTCGCTCCCGCCGTAGGTCTGCGTGAACGAGTCCCGTGACTCGTTGAACCCGCGGTCCAGGATCTCCACGCGCAGGGCGTCACGGTGCCGGGTCCAGGTCTCCACGTCCCCGTCCAGGCCGTGCTCGGCCACCGCCCGGAGGCCCTCGTTGAAGGCCGCCCACATCATCACCCGTCCATGGGTGAAGTAGTGCGGTTCGCCGCGCATCTCCCAGATGCCGTGGTCCTTGCGGTCGATGTTCCGCACGCAGAACTCGAGCAGGGACTTCTGCAGTCCCCAGGTGTACTCGTCCTCCTTCACCCCGGCGTCCCGGAGCTCCGCCAAGGCCAGCATCACCTCGCCGACCACGTCGGCCTGGTACTGGTCCGCCGCGCCGTTGCCGATCCGCACGGGCCGGGAGTCCGCGTAGCCGGAGAGGTGGTCCAGCTCCTTCTCGTCCAGTTCCCGCTCGCCGCCGAGCCCGTACATGATCCGCAGCTTCTCCGGGTCTCCGGCCACGGCACGCAGCAGCCAGTCGCGCCAGTGCAGGGCACCCTCCGTGAGGCCGTGCGAGACCAGGACCTCGATGGTCAGGGCGGCATCGCGCAGCCAGGTGTACCGGTAGTCCCAATTGCGGGAGCCGCCGAACTCCTCCGGCAGCGAGGTGGTGGGCGCGGCCACGATCCCGCCCGTCTTCAGGTTGGTCAGGGCCCGCAGGACCATCAGCGACCGGGTCACGAGGTGCTCCTCCGGGGAGGTGACGTCCAGCCGTGAGGCCCATTCGGTCCAGAACTCGTGCGTATGCCGCTGGGCCTCGTCGGCCTCGAGGGGGACCGGCGCCTGGTCCCAGGACGGGAACCACGTCAGCACCCAGTCGAGACGCTCACCGGCGCGCAGCCGGAACCGCCCGGCCAGCCGGGGTGCCAGGTTGCCGGCGGGATCGGGCGAGCCCTCCGGATGGCCGTCATGGTCGATCTCCCGGCCCTGCTCGGCGTCCCCGCACACCGGATTGCCGACCCCACTGCCCCCCTGGGAACCCCCGGCGGCCTCCCCGGGGCGGTCGTCGGCGGTGGGACGCGTGGTCGCGTAGAGCAGCGGACCGCTCAGCAGCACGCCATCCGGTCCGGCGGTGCACAGCAGGGCCGACCGTGGACCGGCCCCGGCGTCCGCGGCCCCGCTCGAGGTGCCGGCCTCGGCCTCGTCGGTGCCCAGGGTCGTGTCCCCGGTATCCGCGCCCGAGGTGCCGCCCGGTCTCTCGCCGGCTCCGCCGTCCGGCCCGGGGGTCCGGACGCGGCGGAACCACGGCAGGGCGCGTGCATAGTCGAAGCGGATCCGCAGATCGTGCTCCACCGCGACCTCCCCCTGAAGGCATTCGACTCGTCGATACAGGTCGTCCTGGGCCTCCGCCGGCGGGAGGAAATCGGTGATCCTGACCGTGCCGGTGGGTGTACGCCAGGTCGTCTCCAGGATGAAGGTGTGGGGGATGTACCGGCGTTCGACGACCTCGCCGTCCACGGCCCAGAGCTTCCAGCGGCCGTCGTCCGGACCGCCGAGCAGCGCCGCGAACATCGCCGCCGAGTCGAAGCGCGGCAGGCACAACCAGTCGATCGAACCGCGGCGCGAGACCAACGGGCCGGTACTCAGGTCGGACAGCAGGGCGTAGTCCTCCAGCGGGGTGCAACCGGAGGGCCGGGTGGAGGCTGGTCTGTGCTCGGTCATGCTCCCTGTATAGCGAACGGCAGGGTTCCGGGGACAGGTCCGAGCCGTTACTGTGAGCCCATGAGCGAGCTGCGCACCCTGGTCATCCTCGGCGCTGGGGGAGACCTCACCCGCCGTCTCCTGCTCCCCGGGCTGGCCACCTGCCTGGCCGCGGGGGTGCCCGAAGGGGGCCTGGCCGTGGTGGGGGCAGGTCAGGAGGACCACCCCGATTTCCCGGACATGGTGCGCCAGGCCTTCGACGAGGTCCTCGACGCCGGGCAGATGGAGGGCCCGGCCGTCCGCCAGACGCTCGACTCGACCCGCTGGGTCACCGCCGATGCGAGCAGTCCGGAGGACCTCGCCGGACTGCTCCAGGACGCGGAGGGCCCGGTTGGGCTCTACTTCGCCCTGCCGCCGTCGGTGACCGTGGCCGCCTGCGAGGCACTGCGGGAGCTGCACGGCCAGGATCGGCTACCGGCCGACGTCGTGCTCGTGTTGGAGAAGCCGTTCGGCACGGACCTGGACTCCGCCCGGGAACTGAACGCCCTGCTGGCCGGCTTCGTCCCCGCCGAGCGGACCTTCCGGGTGGACCACTTCCTCGGCCAGCCCGGCGTGCTGGGGTTCGTGGGCCTGCGGTTCGCGAACCGGATCCTGGAACCGTTGTGGAACCGCGATCACATCGAACGGATCGAGATCGTGTTCGACGAGACGCTGGGGCTGGAGGGCCGGGCCGGGTTCTACGACGCCACGGGGGCCGCACGGGACATGCTCCAATCCCATCTGGTGCAGGTGATGGCCCTGGTCATGATGGACCCGCCGACCCGGTTCGACGGCGTGGAGATCCCGGCGAACACCGCGCACGTGCTCCGGGCGACCCGGCTCTGGAAGGACGGGAAGGACGGGAAAGACGGGAAGGAAGGCTCAGACCGTCCGTCCGTGGTCCGTGGCCGGTACACGGCCGGCACGGTGGGTGGACGGGACCTGCCCTCCTACGTGGACGAGGACGGGGTGGACCCGGACCGCGGCACGGAGACCTTCGCCCAAGTGGTCCTGGAGGTGGATTCCTGGCGGTGGAACGGGGTGCCGGTGGTCCTGCGCTCCGGCAAGGCCATCGGCTCCCCGCGGCAGGAGATCACGGTGGTCTTCCGGCGACCGCCGCACGATTACGTGCAGTTCCCCTCTTCCGGGCCGCTGCCGGCAGACGCCCTCCGGGTCGGCTTCGAGGACGAGGGCATCAGTCTGGAACTCAACGCGGGTGGCCCCTTCGATTCCCGCGGCATGACCCGCACCGTGCTGTCCGCCGAACTACCCGAGCCCGGGCTGACCGCGTATGGCTCGGTGTTGCGCTGGGTGCTCCAGGGCCGGCGCGCCTTCACCATCCGGGGCGACGGAGCCGAGGAGGGCTGGCGCATCCTCGCTGAGGTGACGGACGCCTATGAATCCGGGGCGGCGCCGTTGCTGGACTACCAGGCCGGTTCCTCCGGTCCGGCTGTCCCGGCCGGACCCCGCCCCTGACTTTCAGTCGAGTTCGGGTGGGTGTTCAGGCCGATGACCCACCCGAACTCGACTGAAAGCGCCGTGGTGGGGAGGTCTCAGGCATCCTCCGCAGCGCCGCGGTCCCAGCCGCCGCTGGGATCCGCGGGCAGGTCCTTGATCGGCCGGGCCGGCACGCCCACCGCCACCACGTCCGCCGGCAGGTCCCGGGTGACCACGGATCCCGCGCCGACCACGGTGTTCTCGCCGATGCTCACCCCGGGGCCCACGATCACCCCGCCGCCGAGCCACACGTTGTCCCCGATCGTGATGGGAGCGGCGCCCTCCCACCCGTCCCGGCGGGGGCCCGGTTCCAGCGGGTGTGTGGCCGTGAGCAGCTGTACATGGGTGGCGATCTGCACGTCGGCTCCGATCCGGATCTCGGCGCAGTCCAGGGCGACCAGTCCGAAGTTGGCGAAGGTGCGGTCTCCGAGGTGCAGGTGCCGGCCGTAGTCCACCCGGAACGGCGGACGGATCTCGATCCCCTCGCCGTTCGTGCCCAGCAGCTCGTCCAGCAGCCGGCGCCGCAGGCCGCCCTCGGTGATCGAGGTGGCGTTGTACTGCTCGGTGAGCAGCTGGGCCCGGGTGGACAGCGCCGCGATCTCGGCATCGTGGGCCAGATACGGTGCGCCGGACACCATGCGCTCGTACATGGTCCGGTCATCGGGGAAGAACGGGGAGGTGGGGGTCTCGGCGGCTGGAGTCATGGACCCAGCGTGCCAGAGGGGACAGAATGGGCGCATGCCTGAGACCGGACCCCGCGAACCCACCGGCACCCTCGTGGACGGGCCGGAGGGGCTGACGATCCAGATCCAGCGGACGCTGGGCCATCCGCCGGAGGACGTGTGGGCGTACCTCACGGACCCGGAGCTGCTGCGTTGGTACGGCACCTATACGGGGGACCCGGCCTCCGGCAGCGTGCAGCTGGCCATGGTGGAGGCCCCGGAGGCGCCGGGGAAGTGCGTGATCGAGGTCTGTGAGCGGCCCTCACGCCTGGACGTGACGCTGACCGACCCGGAGGGCGCGGACTGGCGGCTGCGGCTATCCCTGGACCACGCGGAGTCGGGGGCCGGGACGGAGCTGGTCTTCCGCCAGCCGGTGGCCGGCTTCGAGACCATGACCGGCGACGTCGGCCCCGGCTGGGAGTACTACCTCGACCGGCTCACGCTGGCCCTGGGCGGCGGGGACGTGGAGGCGGTGGACTTCGCCGACTACCACCCCGCGCAGAGGGACCACTACACCCCGGAGACCCTCGCCGGCTCCTGACCCGGCCGGCACGACCGGTGCCCTGCGCGGTTGCCACCACGATCCTGCCGGGCCACGGCGATGATCACTGTGCCCCGGCAGGATGACGGTGGCCGGGCGTATGACCCGCCGACCCCTACAGATCCACCTCGGTCACAGATCCACCTCGGTCGGGTTCAGCACCCGGCGCAGGAAGTCCTGGGTGCGTGGCTGGGCGGGGGAGCCGATGACCTGCTCGGCCGAGCCCTCCTCCACCACCACGCCGCCGTCCATGAACACCACGCGGTCCGCCACGTCCCGGGCGAAGCCCATCTCGTGGGTGACCACGAGCATGGTCATGCCGGCCGCAGCCAGGCGCCGCATCACGGAGAGCACCTCACCCACGGTCTCGGGGTCCAGCGCGGAGGTCGGCTCGTCGAAGAGCATCAGCTGTGGGTCCATGGACAGTGCCCGGGCGATCGCCACACGCTGCTGCTGGCCGCCGGAGAGCTGGTCCGGGTAGCGCTCCTCGAAGCCCTCCAGACCCACGCGGGCCAGGTTCTTCCGGGCGACGTCGGCCGCCTCGGCCGTGCTGCGCCTGAGCACCTTGGTCTGGGCCACCGTGCAGTTCTGCAGCACGGACAGGTGTGGGAACAGGTTGAACTGCTGGAAGACCATGCCCACGTGGCGGCGCATGGCATTGAGGTCCACCTCCGGGTCCGTGGCGTCGAAACCGCTGACGGTCACGGTGCCCTGGTTGGGGGTCTCAAGCAGGTTGACGCAACGCAGCAGGGTGGACTTACCGGACCCCGAAGGCCCGATCAGGCAGACCACCTCGCCGGGGGCGACCGCCAGGTCGATGCCTTTGAGGACCTCGTTGGAGCCGTAGGACTTGTGCAGTCCGGTGACGTTGACGCCGCCGGCGTGGATGCTCTCGGTCATCTTCTTCCCTCTCAGACGCGGGTGCGGTTGGAGCGCGATTCGAACCTGCGGGCCAACAGGGACAGCGGGACGGTGATGATCAGGTACATGACGCCGGCCACGAGCACGGGGGTCAGCCCCGCATCCAGGGCGGTGATGCCGTCACGGCCGAACTTGGTCAGCTCGTACTCGTGGGCGGCCAGGCCGAGGACATAGACCAGGGAGGAGTCCTTGGTCAGCAGGATGACCTCGTTGGTCAGCGGCGGCAACACCAGACGGAAGGCCTGGGGGATGACGATGGTCACCATGGCTCGCCAGGCGGGCATCCCGAGGGATCGGGCGGCCTCGACCTGACCCTTCGGGACGGCCTGCAGGCCGGCACGCAGCGTCTCGGCGATGTAGGCGGAGGACACCAGCCCCAGGGAGATCATCACCACCAGGGGGATGGGCCACTGGACTCCGAAGGCGAAGGGGACGCCGTAGCCGAAGGCGATGAACACCAGCAGCGCGGGCAGGCCACGGAACAGCTCGATGTAGCCGGTGGCCAGCCAGCGGTACGGCGGGAAGGAGGACAGACGCATCAGGGCCAGCAGCATGCCGCCGAACAGGCCGACCACGAAGGAGGTGACCGTGTAGAGCAGGGTGTTGCCGAGGCCGACCAGGATGATGTCCGGGAACAGCGGGCCGATCTCCGCGAAGTTGAAGACGGACTGGCCCAGCGTCTCCCAGTCCATGATCGCGATCAGGACCACGATCACCACCACGAAGAGCCCGGCCTGCAGGCCGAGGGACAGCTGGCGGCGGCGGCGGTTGGTCATCTTCCGCGGCGCGGTGCCGGTGGGTGGGGTGCCGGTGGGCGCGGAGTCCGGGCCGGAGGTGTCAGGGGTGCTCATTCGGTGCCCTCCGTTGCGCTCTCGCCGAACCAGCGGGCCCGGGACTCGTCCAGGCTGCCGTCCTCTTCCATCCCCGCCAGGGAGGCATTGACCGCTGAGAGCAGCTGCGCCTTGTCTGACGCCACGGCCATCCCGAGCTGTTCGCCCGTGGGTAGTTCGGCGACCACCTCATAGTTGGGGTCGTCCTTGATGTTGTAGAGGACCACGGACTGGTTGCCCAGGACGGCCTCCACCGTGCCGGCCCGCAGCGCCTCCATCTGCATGCCCCCGTCCTCGAACTGGACGGGGCTGAGCCCGTTCTCCTCGGCGAAGCGCTCGCCGGTGGTGGCGGCCTGCACGCCGACCCGCTGGCCCTGGGCCGATTCGAGGTCCGTGATGTCGGATCCCTGTGCGGCCACCAGGACCAGGTCGTCATCCAGATAGGGGATGGAGAACGCCATGACCTGCTGGCGCGGCTCGGTGATGGAGATCGAGGAGGCATTGACATCACAGCCGGTCAGTGAGGAACCGGACTCGATGGCCTCGAAGGAGGAATCGACCACCGACAGCTGCACCCCGAGGTCGTCGGCGATCCGCTGCACGAGGTCGATGTCGTAACCGACCAGCTCACTGCCCTGTTGGAACTCGAAGGGCGGATAGGGGATGTCCGCGCAGACGGTGAGCTGGCCGGGGTTGACCAGGTCAAGGCTCTCGACCAGGGGGTCGGCCTCGCCGGCGGCGGTACCGCCGAGCTGGGGGCCGATGAGGGCACAGCCACTCAAGGTCAGTGCCCCGGCGCTCAGGACGGCCGCAGCGGCTACGGTGGCCGCACGGGTACGGCGGGTGCGGGACGGGGTCATGGGGGATCTTCCGGTGCGGGGGCCTCCCGGCGGACTGCAGGGCGGCATCGAGAGCGTCAGTTTACCGGCAGGCGGCCGGCTGCCACCGGAAGGCGGATCAGCCGTGGGTCTCGTCGTGGACTCCGGTCACGGTAGTCAACAGGAACACGCTGTCCTGCAGGGCCGTCACACCGTGGCGCTCCTTGGTCAACTGGACCAGCTGGCCCATCGGCAGATTCACGTCCTCCCCGGGGCCGGCGGTGACCACCACCTCCCCCTGCAACACCTGCAGGGTCGCGGCGGTCGGGGCATTGTGGTCCGCCAGGACGGAGCCGGAGGTCAGGGCGAGGATGGATTGGCGTAGGTGGCCGTCCCGCAGCAACAGGTCTCCGTGCCGGCCGTGCGGGTTGTCCCGGGCGGCCTCCATGGTCGCTCGGATCAGGGCGGGTAGGTCGTGGGGTCCCGGCGAGTAGGTCATGGTGTCACCGTAGCCCGCTCACGCGCGGACCGGGAGGGGCGCCGTCCCTGTCAGCCGGTGCCTACCGGTGGACCCGGCCGCCGGCGGTCCGGTCAGTAGACGGCGCTGACCACGCCATAGCCGAGCAGCCCGAAGACGGTGGCGTACAGCACGATCGCCACGGCCTGCCAGGTGATGACCCGGCCCTTGGCCACCCCGAAGGACGTCAGCGCCGCGGCGGTGAAATGGGTGGGCAGCAGGAAGGGGCCGAGCAGGGAGACGCCGGGGACGCCGTATCTCTCCAGGGCCCGGCGCACCTTCTGCTGCTTCTCGGTGGCGGGCTGGGGGGTCTTGCCGGCGGCGATCCGCCGGTTGATGATCCCGGCCCGGATCCGCTCGAAGGACAGCACGATCAGGGCCACGACGGCCACGTTGGCGAAGATCGCCACCGGGATGGCGATCCAGGGGTTGATCCCGGTGATGGCTCCGATGATGGCGGCGCCCTCGCCCTCCACATAGGGCACCAGGGCGGCAGCGGCGATGCCGAGGAACTGCAGGGCCGTCGGCAGGGATTCGGTGAAGGATTGCAGGTGGGCCACGAAGTCCATGGTGGAGCCTCTCTCAGGCGGTGAATGCAGGTGGTGGATGATGCTTCCAGCCTCGCGTCCACGCCTCGCCTGTAGTAGTGCCCCGGTGTCATCCTGCCCGGCGAAACCGTCATCGCCACCCCGTGACAGTTGTCACCGGCCTACTGTGGGAGCCGTGAACCTGACCGCACCGCACCTGAACCGCTCCTCGGGGCAATTGCCTTCGGCGGTTCCCGGCCGGTCCGCCCGCGGCGTCCGCGTCACCTGGTGGTACACGTACCTCTCGATGGTCGTGTTCGCCCTGTTCATGGCCGTCATCACGGCGGCGCAACTTCTGTTCTTCCACGCCGAGGCCGGCGGACACTCCTCGTGGCTGGTGATCACAGCCGCCGTGCTGACCGTCCTCAGCGGACTGACCCAGTCCGGCTGCAGTTGGTCGGTGCGGCACGGCATCGGGACGGGCTGCCCGCGGCCGTGGGCCACCGCGCTCCTGATCGTGCCACCGGCGGTGGTGTGGGTGCTGACCTTGGCACTGCCCGGTGGGGCCGTCCCCGGGGGCGTACCCCTGTGGATCGCCGCGAACATCCTGGCCCTGCTGGTCCGCGGCGTGCCCCGGCGGCTGGTCCTCGCCGCGGGGCTGGGCCTGTTGGCGGTGCACTGGTGGGCCGGGGCACAGTTGACCGGGGTGGTCGTCCCCACCGAGGCGGCCGCCGAGCAGCTGCCCCCGCTGGTCTTCTTCATCCTCTTCGTGCCGGTGGTCTTCCTGTTCTCGGCGTGGTGGTGGAACATCGTGGTCCAGCTGGATGCCGCCCGCCGGGACGCCGGCCAGCTGGCGGTGGCCCGCGAGCGCCTGCGGTTCGCCTCGGACCTCCATGACATCCAGGGCCACCACCTCCAGGTCATCGCCCTGAAAGCCGAGCTGGCCGAACGACTGCTCGCAGCTGGCCAACCAGAGGCGGCCGGGGCCAATATCCACGAGGTGCGCACCCTGGCCCGCACCGCACTGGAGGAGACCCGCTCGCTGGTGCGCGACCTGCGGGAGATCTCCCTCGAGGAGGAGATCGCCAACGCCAGGGACGTGCTGGCGGCCTCCGGAGCCACCGTGACACTCCGCGGCAGCTACGTACACGACCCGGCGGCGCGGACCCTGCTCGGACTGGCCGTCCGGGAGGCCGCCACGAACATCCTGCGCCACGCCCCCGAGGCCACCGAGGTCTCGATCCTGCTGGAGGCCGGTGCCGCGGGTGGCCAGCGGCTCGTCGTCACCAACGACGGCGTCGAGGACCCGGGGCCGGACGAGACGGGAGCCGGGGCGCCCGGGGTGACCGGGCCGGCGTCGGGCACGGGGTTGTCCGGGCTGAACCGGAGGTTCGCCGCCTCCGGAGGGCGGGTGACCGGCCGGCGCGTTGCCCGCAGCTTCGTCCTGGAGGCCCGCGTGCCGGTCCTGCCGGGGGCAGGCGACGACGTGAGTGAACAGGACGAGAGGGAGCTGAACGCATGATCCGGTTGCTGATAGCGGACGACGAGGTACTGATCCGGGGAGCGCTGGAGTCCCTCCTCGGGCTGGAGGAGGACTTCGAGGTGGTGGCCGGCGTGGACAACGGGGCCCAGGCCGTGGCCGCCGCGATCCGGCTGGCACCCGACGTGTGCCTGCTGGACCTGGAGATGCCCGAGCTGGACGGGGTGGAGGCCGCCGGGCAGATCCTGCGCCGGGTGGCCACCAAGATCATCATCGTGACCCGTCACGCCCGGCCCGGGGTGCTGCGCCGGGCGCTGAACGAGAAGGTCTCGGGATTCGTGCCGAAGTCCACCCCCGCCGAGGAGCTCGCCAAGGTCATCCGGGACGTGGCCGCGGGCAAGCGGTACGTGGACCCGGACATCGCCGCCACGGCCCTGGGTGGCGAGCGCAGTCCGTTGACCGACCGCGAGCTGGACGTCCTGCGGGCCGGCCGGGACGCGGCCACCGTGCAACAGATCGCCGAGCGGCTGCACCTGGCCCCCGGGACGGTGCGGAACTACCTGTCCTCCGCCATGGGCAAGCTCGGGGTGGGAACCCGGCGGGAGGCCTCCCAGGTGGCGTGGGAGCAGGGCTGGATCTAGACGAGCGAGCGTCCCCCGTCGACCAGGATCACCTGGCCGCGCAGATGGCGGGCCCGTTCGGAGAGGAGGAAGGCCATCCAGTCGCCGATCTCCTCCGGGCGTGCGCGCCGACCCGCCGGGGCCCGCATGGGACTGGTCACCATCGTTCCGGAGCCCACGGCGGCCGCCCCGAAGCCGGTCTCCACCGATCCGGGGCAGATGCAGTTCGCGCGCACTCCGGCGTCGGAGAACCGGGCGGTCAGGTGCCGGACCAGCTGGGTGACGGCCGCCTTCGAGGCGCCGTAGGCGGGGGTGGAGGTGGGATGCCCCGATCGGAACGCGCCGAATGAGCCGGTCGTGGCGATGGCGCCCCCGCCGGCGGCGATCATCGGGTCGAGGAAGCGCTGGGCCGCCAGGAACTGCGATTCGAGGTTGACCGTGAAGGTGCGCCGCCAGTTCTCGAGGCTCAGCGAGCGGATGTCACCCTCACCTCCGATGCCGGCGTTGAGGCACAGTCGGGTGGCCGGTCCGCGCCAGTCTTCGGCGGCTGACGCGATCCGCTCGACTCCCTCCACGGTGGCGGCATCCCCCGAGGCTGCCAGGGCACTGCCGCCTGCCGCGGTGATCTCGGCGGTGACCGCCTGGGCGCGTTCGTCCGAGAGATCGGCAACGACCACGTCGGCACCTTCTTGAGCGAGCCGAAGGGCCGTCGCACGCCCGATGCCGCTGCCACCGCCGGTGACCACGGCGACCTTGCCGTTCAATTCGAGATCCATGGTTGCCTCCTCCTCAGGTTCCGATATGTACTATAGCAACATATGACCGAAGAATAGTTGTTCCATTTTGTGCGCGTGATGCGGTGTGGCAGACGAGTCGCCGGGGTCAGAGTGACACGGCGGCTCGCAGAGGCAAGGGGAAGTTGATGGATCTCGAACTCAAGGGCAAGACGGCATTGGTGACGGGGGCCGGATCGGTCATCGGTGAGGCCGTCGCTCGGCGGCTGGTGGACGAGGGGGCCGCCGTGCTGCTCGCGGACGAGTCCGCGGCTGCGGCCGACGAGCTGGCGGCCGCACTTCGGGGGGCCGGCGGGGAGGTTGAGTCGAGTACCTCAGATCGGGGTGTGGACGCACTCCTGGCCGCTGCAACGGAGTGGCGCGGAGGTGTCCAGCTCGCCTGGCTCGGGGACATGGCCGGCACCTCGGACCTCGCCGAGGTGATCGGATCGGTGGAGGCGGTGGCCGATCACCTCGCCTCTCGGGGTGGCGGCAGCATCGTGATGCAGTCCACCACGGCAGCGGCCTGGGACGTACCGGGCGTCAGCGCTGAGTACGCGGCCATGGGTGCGGCGATCGTTCAGCTCGCCCGCCAGGCCGGCGCACGCCGTGCGGGTGACGGCGTGCGGG
The DNA here is from genome assembly GCF_051842835.1 of Microbacterium sp. A93. Classification (NCBI taxonomy): domain Bacteria; kingdom Bacillati; phylum Actinomycetota; class Actinomycetes; order Micrococcales; family Microbacteriaceae; genus Microbacterium; species Microbacterium sp. A93. The sequence goes on along the minus strand of NZ_JBPXMT010000014.1, from coordinate 120,426 downwards.
TCAATGCCGTGTGCCCGGGAGGCATCGAGGATTCCCGCACTGGCCGGGTGATCGACCAGGCCGCCGTGCCGCTGGCTGGAGCGGCCCCTGCCGCCGAGGTGGCCGATGTGGCCGCGTTCCTGCTCTCACCGCGTGCCGACTACACGACCGGTCAGGCCATAGTGATCGACGGCGGGGCCTCGATCATCTGAGTTTGCCTGGCCCGCGATGTCTCGAACGCGCTCAAACGTCGACAGCGGTGCAGAATGCGCAGTCCACGGTGCCGGCGGCCACATGAAGGAAGTCCTCGGGCAGATGGGTGTGCACGAGGGGTGCGAGGTCGGGCGCATGCTCCGCGATGGCGGAGGCCACGTGGCTGGTGGCCTGGGTGGCCGTCCCGAGGTAGATCGAGTGGAACAGTTTCCGGGCCTGTGCTCGGGAGTCCGCCCAACCTTCGGGCAGCGTGCTGTCCGGGAGATTGGGATCGAGGCTGATCAGCCGGCGGTAGTCGTCCGTCATGGACGTCCGCACGATGAAGCTCTCGGCTGGCGTCAGGTCCGGCATATCCACCGTTGCCGACTGCCATCGAGTTCCGAACGCGTCGAGTTGTTTCCGGAGGTCGTCGAGGTCCTGTCCGATGGACAGCGCGGGCCGTCCCTCGCGGGGATTCTCTATGGCGGTGAAGACCGAACCGGAATCGACATCCAGCTCATCCAACAGGGCTCGTGCTGAGTTGGCCCTGGACAGGGGTGAGGCCCAGAGGCCGTCGTAGACGGGTGCGAACCCCAGCATCCGCAGTCGGGAGCGCAATTGGCGGCGTGTCTCCTTGCGTGAGTCGGGCAGGGAGAACGCGCAGAGTGTCCATTTCCCGGACCACTCTGCGTCCGAACCGTAGGAGGCGATGGCCCGGCCTACCATGTAGGCCCCAGGGATGATGGCGTCTGCGAAGCGATAGGCGGTGCGCCTGCCCGTCTTCTGCGCCTGGAGGATGTTCCGCCGCGCCAATCGCCCGAGAGAAACGCGCCCGCTGTCCGCGGAGACGCCGAGCTCGCCGACGAGGCGGATCAGCGCTGCCGTCGGGAAGTACTCGCGAGATCCGATCCAGTAGTCGCCGACGATGGTCACCAGCAGGTGCTGCGGGTTGTTGCCCACTTGCCAGCGGGGTCCGTTGGCGTCGATGTCAACCGCTGTGGGGTGTGCTGCCATGTTGCCTCCTGCGTCTTCCTGTCGGTCGGCGCAAGTGCCCGATCTGCTGACAGCTGTCTCGTTCCCCGCCTGCTCACGTGTGTGGCCTGAGGGTGATTCGCCTTTGAGGCGGTGAGGCTGTGAGGACGATTCTAGTGCTGCAAAGACGTGACGTTCGAAGTGGGGGCCGACTCGGGGAAGGTTTCAACGCCCCAAGCCACATTTGTGGTTGACGTCACACCCACGTTCTGGAACACTCAAATGCACGAGCAGTCTAGAAACTGTTCTCTAATGTGCGGAGGAGTGACAAGTGGTCAAGGTAGAGGAAGGACGCACGGGTGCGCTGGCCGGGGTGCGGGTACTCGATTTCAGCTGGGTCGTGGCGGGTCCGATGTCGACGGCATTGCTGGCGGGGCTCGGCGCGGAAGTGATCCGCGTGGAATGGCCCGAACGGGCCGACAACATGCGCCGGGCGCTGTTTGCACCGGGTATCGAACCGACGCTGGACACCAGTTGCATCTTCGCAACCGTCAACATCGGCAAGCGCGCCCTGTCGATCGATGCGCGTCACCCGGAGGGACGTGAGGTGCTGGAGAAGCTGATCCGGGAGGTGGACGTGGTGACCGAGTCGTTCTCAGCTGGCGTCCTGGCTGGTTGGGGGTTCTCCTATGAGCGGATGCGCGAGCTCAACCCCCGCATCATCTACGTCAGCCTCTCCGGCTTCGGGCACACCGGCCGATACAAGGATTTTCTGTCTTACGGGCCGACCGCCCAGTCCTTCAACGGGATGACTCATATGTCCGGCCTGCCGGGGGAGCAGCCGGCCGGGTGGGGCTTTTCCGCGATGGATGTTGTGGCCGGTTGGCACGCCGCGATCGCGGTCAACGCGGCCCTGTATGAGCGATCAAGCAGCGGCGAAGGACAACACGTCGATATAGCGCAGGTCGAGACCGGGCTCGCCTTGCTGGGGGGTGCCTTCCTTGACTCGACGGTCAACGGCAACGGGGACGGGCGCCACGGCGTGCCGCCCGGCAATCGCAGTGAGTGGCCAGATGCGGCCGATGCTCGCGGACTGCGGGGAGAGGTGGGGGCCCCCTACAACTGTTACCCCACCAACGGCGGCGAACGATTCGACTACTGCGCGATCACGGTCATGACCGACTCGCAGTGGCACGCCCTGGTCCGTGCGATGGGCTCCCCCGAATGGGCACTGGACCCCCGGTTCGAAGGCGTCGACGGTCGGCTTGCGGCACAGGAATATCTCGATGAGAAGGTCGCCGAGTGGACACGAGGCCAGGACAAGTTCGATGTCATGAACGTCCTGCAGGCCGCGGGTGTTCCCGCCGGTGCCTTGCAGTCGCCCGAAGAGATCGCCGAGAAGGATCCCCAGTTGGAGCACCGAGAGCTCCACATTGATGCGACGCACCCCTTGCTGGGCCGGCGTCGGTGGGAGTCTTTCGCCTTCTCTCTCTCGGATACTCCGCCCGTGTTCACGGAACACTGGCCTCTGCTCGGCGGCGACAACGACTACGTCCTCGGGGAGATCGCAGGGTTGTCGGCTGAGGAGATCGAGCGTCTTGACCGGGACAACGTGACATGGCCGGCGGGAATGCCCCGATCGGTGAAGGTGGAAGGAGCATTGTGGTGACGACAGCAGGCAATCAGAGTGAGGAACGTGCAGTGGGCGCGCTGTCCGGAGTCCGGGTGATCGAGCTCGAGGGGACGCTGGCGCAATACTGCGGAAAACTCCTGGCGGACTTGGGCGCCGAGGTGATCCGCGTGGAACCGCCCTCAGGGGCGGCGGCTCGCGCCGTGCCACCGTTCGTGCGGGACGACTCGGGCGAGGTGCACAGTCTGCACTTCTGGCACTACAACACCAACAAGGAGTCAGTGGTCCTCGACCTGAGCGAGAGCCAGGACGTGGAGCGGCTCGCCAGCCTGCTGCGGGAAGCAGACGTGCTCCTCGACGCGAGCGCGGACGGCGTGCTCGAAACCCTCGGGTGGACGGCTGAGGACCTTGAACAACGCATGCCCCGACTGGTCCACGCCCGCATCACCCCGTTCGGTGAGACGGGTCCATGGGCAGACTTCGAAAGCACCGACCTGGTGCAGCTGGCCATGGGCGGCACGATGGCGATGACCGGCTACGACGACCTGGAGGGCCACGACTCCTTCCCGATCGCGCCGGCAGGCGGCCAGGCTGCCCACTTCACCGGGATGATGGCAACCTTCGCCATCACCGGAGCGTTGAACGCGCGCACCTTGACCGGACGAGGACAACGCGTCGACGTGGCGGCGCATGACGTCGTCGCGATCTCAAACGAGATGGCCTTCCCACACTGGGAGTATGAACGGAAGAACGTCTACCGGCACACGGCACGTCACGCCAACACGAAAGAGCACACGGCTCGGCAGATGTTCCGGTGCCGTGACGGGAAATACGCGATGTGCCTGACGCTCTACCTCCGCGAGAGCAGCAGGTGGAACGGACTGGTCGACTGGCTTGACGAACACGGGCTGGTCGAGGACCTGCGCGATGAAGCCTACGCATCGCCAGCGTATCGAGCACAACACCAGCCGCACATCATCGATGTCATCGAGAGGTTCTGCGCGCACATCGATTCAGACGAGCTCTTCCTCGAAGCACAGAAGCGCAGGCTTCCCTGGGGTCCGGTCAACCGGGTCTGGGACCTGGCAGACGACCCGCACCTGCGTGACGACCGCGGGGCGATCGTCAACGTACGCCAACCCGAGCTCGGCCGGGAAGTCGCCTATCCGGGCGCTCCCTATGTGTTCTCGAGGACACCCTGGCAGCTGCGCAACACGGCTCCGAAACTCCAGGCCGACTCGAAGGAGGTGGAGCAGGATGTCGACGCATGAGTCGCCGCAGCGACCGATCCCCTCGGAGATCGAGCCGCACTACGCGCAGTACTTCGAAGGACTCGCCGAGGGGAGGTTGACCGCCCCGCAGTGCCGCGGATGTGAGCGGTGGCAGTGGCCGCCGCGGCCGATGTGCGGTGACTGCCACGGCGTCGACTTCGACTGGTCTGAGCTTCCCGGTCAGGCCGAGATGTTCAGTTTCACCACGATCGAGCGGGCGTTCCATCCCTGGTTCGCGGAACGTATACCCTACACCGTCGCCATCGGCGACTTCGGGAACGGGGTGCGCATCATGGGTCTGCTTCAGGACTCTGGCGACGGTCCTGAACCTGCCTGCGGGCAGGCCCTCGCCCCCGTATTCACGCCGGCGGGCGACATCACCGTTCTGGAATGGAGGCAGGCGCATGACACACAGTGATCGGGAGATCGTGATCTCGGGGGTTGGCGAGACAGCGTACGGCCGCAACACTGGCGTCTCCGGCAAGAAGTACGTGCTTCAGGCGGCAGTGGCCGCCTGTGTGGACGCGGGGGTGGCCCCGGAGTCAATCGACGGCGTCATCGCTTACCGCACCTGCACCGTCGAAGACTATGTGAACAGCCTGGGGATCCGGGACCTGCGGTTCCACTCGGTGCTCTACCACGCGATGGGTGCTGCCGGTCATGCCTCGGCGCTCGGCCTCGCAGCCGATGTCATCCGATCCGGTCGGGCCAGTCGGGTCTTGGTCTCCGGCGGCGGATCGAAGGCTGACGGTGGGCCGAAGCTGTCCGACCCGACCGGCAAGGTCATGTCCGGTGAGCAGCGGCTCGCCGGTGGAGACATCCGCAGGCACATCGAATTCCCCAGCGGCATCAGTGTGCCGATGCAGTGGCACAGCTTTCACGCGAATCGCTGGATGCACGAGTTCAAGCCGGCGCCAGGTGGGATGAAGACCGTCGCGCTGGAAACTCGACGCCATGCCCAGAACAACGAGAAGGCATACTTCCGAGGGCGTGAGCTCACCAGTGAGATGTATGACGAGACTCCGTTGCTGACAGCTCCCTTCCGCTTGTTCGACATCAGCATGGAATCGGATGGTGCGGGCGCGGTCATCGTGGAGTCCGCGGCGGCTGCCGCCGAACGATCGCGGCGCCCGGTGTACATTGCCGGGGCGGCCGAGGGTCAGCCCGATTCTCCCGACGACCAAACCGGCCGCCAGGACTTCTTCACCATGGGGATCACGAAGGCCGCTGCCCGACTGTTCGATCAGCTGGGAGTGAAGCCGAAGGACTTCGACTTTGCCGAGGTCTACGACTGCTTCACCTTCGTCGTCCTCCGCCAACTCGAGGAGATGGGGTTCTGCGGAAGGGGCGAGTCGCCGGACTTCGTACGGGAAATCGGGATCGGCCCTGGCGGTGGACTGCCCGTCAACACCCACGGTGGTCTGCTGTCCCAGGCGCACATCGGCGGCATCAACCACATCGTCGAGGCGGTGCGGCAGCTGCGGGGAGAAGCTGGCCCTGCGCAGGTTCCGGGGGCGCAGCTCGGCCTGGTCACCGGGTTCGGGCAGTTCGGCAAGGGATCGCTCGCGGTTCTGCACAACTGACCACCACAGGCTCCAGGCATCGACGCGGTGCTCTCGGGGATTTCAACCACCAAGGAGTGAGACATGAAGAAGAAGTTCACACGGATCCACCGTGTCCCCGGAATCGCCGTTGCGCTCGTGGCGGTCCTCATGGCGACGGGGTGCGCAGGCGGCGGTGCCTCGGAAGCCGGCCAAGCCTCCTCGGCGATCGACGAGGACGCGACCCTCAGGGTTGGGGTGAAGTTCCTGGGAGAGTCCTGGGATCCCTCCCAATCGAAGGCGCCGGCCGACCTGCCAATGCTGAGGCTGGTGTACGACGGACTTCTGGAGGTTGACGCCGATCGCAACCCGGTGCCCGCGCTCGCCGAATCCTGGGAGACCGACGACGGCGGCGTCACCTGGGATTTCCACCTCCGCGACGATGCCGTCTTCAGCTCGGGGGACACCTTCGATGCGGAGGACGCCAAGGCCACCCTCGACTACTACCGAACGGAGACCTCGACCCTCCGACCCGACCTGTCGCTCGTCGAAGAGGTCCAGGTCATCGATCCCCAGACGCTGCGGATCGTCAACTCCAGCCCCAACGCTGAGACGCCCGGTGTCTTCTCCGGCAGGGCTGGACTCATGTTGAGTTCCGACGAGATCGACGCCTCTGATGTGGCCAGCCCCATCGGCACGGGACGTTTCACCCTCGCCGAGGAGACCACAGGCATCTCCTTCGATTTGGAGGCCCATGATGCCTACTGGCAGCGGGAGGTCGTCAAGGTGGGGGGTGTGCACGTCGAGGCGATTGAGGATCCGATCTCCATGGCGAACGCGTTGCGCTCCCAGGAGATCGACCTCGGCATCGTCGATCCCACCCAGGTGTCGACCGTGACGAGTGCAGGATTGCAGACCTATGAGTTCCCTTCGCAGCTCGTCGCGCTGGGGCTGAATCCGGACCTCGCTCCGGAGCTCGCCGACCAGCGCGTGCGGAACGCGTTGAGTCTGGCCATCGACCGTGAGGGCATCGTGAACGGAGTCCTGTTCGGCCACGGCCGGGCGGCGAATCAGTTCTTCGATGAGAGCTCGTCCGGGTTCGACGCCGGTCTGCCGCCGTTCGAGTACGACCTGGAGGCGGCGAAGGCGCTGCTGCAGGAGGCAGGATACGGCGACGGCTTCTCGTTCACGATCGCGGTGCAGGCCGCGAACCGCCAATTGATGGAGGCCATCCAGGCGGGATGGGCGGAGATCGGTGTTGACGTGGAACTGACCTTCCCAGCCGGTAGTGGTGTCACCGAAGCGGCCTGGGGAGAATCGCCCACGGTGGCGGTTGCTCCAACGAACGCCTCGCCTCCGCACGGGCAGTCGTCATTCTTGAGGCGCATGCTGGACCCCGCTTCACCGCGGAATCCTGGCGGTATCGGCGATGACCGAGTGACAGCACTCATTGCAGACAGCTATGGCACGGTGGATGACGATGCGCGGGCCGAGGTCTATCGAGAGATCTCCGGAATCGTGCACGAGGACACCCAGTCCTACATCCCCGTGGTCTGGCGTCATGAGACGGTCACCGCCGGAAAGAACGTGATCGGCATGCGTGAATGGCTCGGCGGGTTCCCGGTGCTGGACGGGGTGGGGATAGCCGCGAACTGAGGTTGATGTAATCGTCCGTCAGCTCCGCGAACGAGATCACACTCGTTCGCGGAGCTGACGATGCTGCAGGAGGATGGCATGGATATACGTGAACAGTTGGGCCGGCTTGACCCGCGGATCGGGCTCGGCACGAACGTCTTCGGATGGACGGCAGACCGAGTCGAGTCGCATCGCATCCTCGATGCCTTGGTCGATGCGGGCGGCGGGCCGACTCTCGTCGACACGGCCGATGTGTACGTGGCACCGGATTGGGCGGGCCCCGGTGATGACGAGCACTCGGCGGAGGGCGTGCTGGGATCATGGCTGGCGACGCGCAGCTCGGCGCAGCGGGACAACCTGGTCATCGTCACCAAGGTGGGCGGGGGCACCCGCACTCCGGGACTGAGTGCTGCGAACATCCGCCGGGGTGCCGAGGAGTCCCTGCGGATTCTCCACACTGACCACCTGGACCTCTTCTACGCGCACAAGGACGACCCCTCCGTGCCACTGGAGGAGAGTGTGCGCGCGTTCGACGCACTCATCGACGACGGATTGGTCCGTGGCATCGGGTTGTCCACGTTCAGCCCGGAGCGCATGCGGGAGTGGATCCGGGTTGCGGACGAGGTCGGGGCGCGGCGACCGGTGGCGGTCATGGCACGGTACAGCCTGCTCGATCGCACCGCCTTCGAGATGGGATATCTCCCGATCATCGAGGAGTTCGGGATGCACGGATTCCCGTACTTCGTGCTGGCCTCGGGCTTGCTCAGTGGGCGATTCGCCTCGGCGGAGGACGTCTCCCGCAGTGCGCGCGCGGCCATGACGGCCTCGTTCGTCGATGACCGGGCCTTCGAGATCGTCGGCCGTCTGCGGCACCTGGCGCAGGAGGCCGGTGTGGCCCCGGCCGCGTTGGCCACCGCCTGGGTCGCCCGTCAACCCGGAGTGTGCGCGCCGATCGTCGGCGCCCGTACGGCAGAACAGCTCCAGGCGAGCCTGAACGGGTGGGATGCCGTGGCGGCCGAGGCCTTCGCCGAACTGACCGCCTGCTCATGACCTGAGGTCAGTGGTCGAGTACGGCGACCACTCTGGTGCGGGCGAGTGCCGCGCGTGCGGTGCCCCACGGCCGATCGAGCAGGCAGGACGCCGAGTCGCCGACCGCCACGGCGGGGACTGATCCCCCGCCACGCAAGCCGTGGGCGGAGAACATCGCCAGAGCCTCCTCCGGCGTCAGCGACTCGTGGGCACCGAGCGCTTGACCCCCGGGTGTACGCCGGTCGACCGCGACCTGCATCGCGGCCCAGACATTCGAGGCCCCGAACGGAGCGTCCGTTCCGCCGTAGAGCGGCACTCCCGCATCGGCCAGCGACCGCAGGGGCTGGTAGCACGTCTTCTCGCGTGGGGTCAGCGCGGTGGCCAGCCGATCTCCCTGGGTCAGGATGAAGCCGGGATGGGCGCCGACGGAGGCGCCGGAGGCCGCCACGGCCGCCACCAGGTCGGGCGGACAGATGAAGGCATGCTCGAAACGGATCGTGCGGGCACCCGGATTCGCTGTCTCCTCGTGGCAGGCGGCCAGGCCGAGAGCGAGGGCCCCGTCCGTCACCGCATGCAGCGCGAACGGTGCCATCGGTGCTGACACGAAGGACTCTGCGAGGTGGTCCGGGGACGTGCCGAGATGATCGTGCACGAGAAGCTTGACGCCGTCCACCCCACCACCCCGGGCGGCATCGGGGGTGCCGAAGACGGAGACGTCGACGATCCCCGCGGCCGTCGAGCGCAGCGTCGCGGCATCCGTGGCCGTATTGGTGACCGTGAGGTCCGCTGCTCCGACGACCCCCTGGGCACGCATGCGCCGGAACTCCTCGGCGATGTCAGCCGCCGTGATGACGGGTGGAAACGCGGAGAGCGCGGTGTCCTCGTCCCAGAGGACTCCGTCGGACGGGACGGTGAAGCCACGGGAGGCGACCAGCGCCCGTGCGGAGGCGTTCAGCACCCAATGGTGTCCGCTCCTGTGCTGGAGGCGTATCGGCGGTGCTCCGGGCAGGAGCTCTTCGAGGTCGGCGAGGGTGAGCTGGCCGAGGCGGTCACTGTCATAACCCACGATCCGCAGGGCGCGGTCGGATTGCCGGCGCGATCGGATCCGTGCTGCCAATTCGTTCCGGCTACCGACATCGCCCACCTCCAAGGACGTGCGGCGCGCAGCGGCCGAGCGGACGTGGACGTGATGGTCCCGAAGGCCCTGAATGAGCGCTCCACCGTGTGCGTCGATCACCGAGGCCCCGTGCGGTGCAGCCCCGTCCGCAGAGATGTCCTCCACCACGCCGTCCCGGATCACCACGCGGCGGCCGGCGACACCGCCGACCTCGGCGTGAATGACGCAGATGATCACTTCTCGCTCCGGTTCGAGACCAACCAGCTCGCGGTCGTGCGCAGATCCAGGTCCACGACGCCGCTGGCACCGGCGTGCAGAAGCGTGATCACCGCGGTGGCGGCGAGCAGGCCGGTCGCGGGGTCGGCGAGGGCATCGGCGGCGAACACCGGGCGGCCCTCGACCCACCCGACTGCTCCCGCCGCCGCGGCGCAGTCATCGCCGAAACCGATCCGTCCGGCGTCCACACCCGTCGCACCGTGCGCCGTGATGCGGACGAAGATCTGTCCCGGTCGGGGCACCAGGCCCAGCGTCTGAAGGGCACGGGAACGCGCAGAGACGATGACGACGTCGGATTGGTCGACCGCAGCGGCGATTCCACCGCGGTCCCGGGTGTCGAACACGACGCGTTCCTTGGCGCCGTTCAGCCGGTGAGCGAAGTCGGCATCGGACGGGAGCGGGGTCTCGGGGCGGTCGTGTGCCTCATAGCGGCGCACTCGCAAGCCGGCCTGGGCGAGCAACGCAGCGGCCAGCGGGCCGGCCCACAGGGAGGAGAAGTCGGCGACTCGCAGAGTCTCGAGCGGACGGTGAGGGAGGGGAGCCAATCCGCTGAGGTGAAAGGGTGGTGTGGGTCCGGCTTCTCCGGGAAGGCCGACCCGTGCGGACGCGATGTCCAGGAGCACCGCGGTCCCCAGGGCCTCCGCTCGTGAGGTCCCGGCAGCCCAGTCCTGAAGTGCCGTGGTCTCCGGTCGCGTGACCCGACCCCCTGTGAGGGCGCCCAGTGCCTCCTCATCCGAGGGGCGCGCAATGGTGTAGGCCGCCCAGCCCTCGGGATGTCGGAGCAAGTATCCAGCGCCTCGCAATGTTGTCCCGTCGGGGGGAGGCGAGTGGATACCGGTCAGGCGGGCCCGTTCGGAGAGGAGGCCGCCGCCGTCCACATCGACAGACGCGCCCATCCTTCCGGCGAGTTGACGCAGCGTGTGCGCAACCGCGTCCATGCGACCGACGACGTCCCCGGCGGGGACGGCGCCCGACGCGGTGAGGGCGGCCGCGCCCGAGCTCGCCCACTTCTGAGCGGGAGACAGGCCCCCGTCACCGGGGGCCGGGACGGCCAGTGCTGACAGGGTCTGATCGAGCGCGCGGGGCACCTTCAGGGGCATGGTCATCTGCTCGCGGCCTCGTTGGCCTTCCTCCTGTGACGTGGATCATTCGAATATAGAGTAACTTATAGACACTCGATCGGAAAAGGTTTGATTCATTAGAGGAGATCTGGAGGCTGTGGATGTCTGTCGATGATCAGGACACGTTGGAGTTGGGAGCCCTGGCGGCTCATGCGCAGAGTCTCGGCATCCCCATGCCACGCGTCCGCCGGCGACGACTCGCCGCCGAGGCCGGTGACCTGAGTGCTCTGCAGTGGGGCGAGGGGGATCCTCAACTCGTGTTGCTGCATGGAGCCGGCCTGCAATCGGGGACGTGGAATGGGACCCTGCTTCGGCTGGGCAGGCCCGCGGTGGCGATTGACCTTCCCGGCCATGGCCAGTCGGACCACCTGCCGGTCGACGGGTATCGAGTGGCCTCCATGGGGGACATGGTCTCCCAGGCGATCTCGGAGGCGGGGTGGATGGTGGACAGCCTCGTCGGGCACTCCCTGGGCAGCTTCGTCGCCGCCCGGGCGGCGTCTGAACTCGGGGGCGTGAAGGCGCTGGTGGTCCTCGACGCCACCCCGCACCGCGTGGGTTCCCGTGACCCCACGCGGATGCATGCCGGAACCCTGGAGCAACTCGTGAGCGCGATGCGGGAACGCATGCCCCACCGGGATCCGCGGTCACTGGAGCGTGCGCTGCTACGGGACACCCGTCTCCGTGCCGACGGGCTTCGTGAATGGCTGTGGGACGAGGGGTTCATGGACGCCGTGCCACTCAGGGCGATCGAAAGGGACTCCCTCTGGCGCTTCTTCGAGCGGGCTGCGGAGCGCGTCTTCCTGCTGCGCGCGGAGCGGGGCGGGGTGGCAGACCATGAAGCCGAGGAATTCGTCTCGCATGTTCCGCAGGCATCGGTCCAGGTGGTTGAGGGGGCGGGGCACAACGTGCACACGGATCGGCCGGAATGGCTTGCCGAGTGGCTGCGCGACGTGCTGTCCGGATAATCCGTCACGATGCTCTGGTGGGCCATCGATTCGTTGACACTCCCTCAGAAATGTGTAACATCAGTCATATCGACCGGGTGATTTTGATTACATGGTTCGATGATCTTCATTACACTGGCTCGTCCGTCTCATAGGAGTGACATGCAACAGAACACGCAGCGACGCCGTCGCCTGGCCTGGGGTGCTGGATTGACCCTTTCCGCGGTCCTCCTCACCGGCTGTGGTGGAGGCTCAGCGGACGAGCCTTCGGCCTCCGCAGAGACCGACCCCGACGCGACGATCTCCGTCGGCCTCCGCTTCCTGCAGAACTCGTGGGATCCGTCGAAGATGCCGGGAGCGACCATCGTTCCGATCTATCAGATGGTCTACGACAACCTCATCGGCCTGGACCCGGAGCTGAACCTGGTTCCGGCCCTGGCCGAGGAATGGGCCACCACGGACAGCGGAACCACGTGGGAGCTCATGCTGCGCGACGATGCCCAGTTCAATGACGGCACCCCCTTCGACGCTGAAGACGTCAAGGCCACCCTGGAGTACTACGCCGGCGAGGGGTCCAACACCCGCGCGGATCTGGACGGCCTGGAGACCATCGAGGTGGTCGATGACACCACCGTGCGCATCACGCTCGCCAGCCCCAACGTGGGTTTCCCGGAGGTTCTCGCCGGCCGCGCCGGACTGATGCTGAGCTCCGAGACCGTCGCCTCCGGTGATTTCGCGTCCCCGGTGGGGACGGGCGAGTACCTGGTGGAGGAGGACGTTGAAGGGGTGGAGGTCCAATTGGTGCCGAATCCGGACCATTGGGATCCGGACGTCGTGCAGGTCGCCGGTGTGACCCTGCGCTGGATCGAGGACCCGGTGGCCATGGCCAACGCCATGCGCTCCCAGGAGATCGACATGGCCGTGATCGAACCCTCCCAGGCCGACTCGATCGAGGCCGCCGGCATTCCGACGTACGAGGTCCAGGGTGCCCAGCTCGTCGGCATCAGCCTGAACCCCGACCTCGCCCCCGAGCTCGCCGACCCCAAGGTCCGCAAGGCACTGGCCATGGCCATCGACCGAGACGGCATCCTGAACGGACTCATGTTCGGGTACGGCGCCGAGGCGCACCAGTTCATCGCCCCTGAGCGCTTCGGGTACGACGAGAACCTGGACGAGATCCCGTATGACATCGAGGGCGCCCGCGACCTCCTCGCCGAGGCCGGCTATCCCGAGGGCTTCACCTACACGATGGCCGCCCAGGCGAACAACCGGCCGATCGCCGAGGCCATCCAGGCCAGCTGGGCCGAGATCGGCGTGGATGTCGAACTCACCTTCCCGCCCGGCGCCGGCGTCGCGGAGGCCACCTGGACTCAGCCGACGATCCCGATCGCCACCCAGAACCTGGTCCCGGAGATCGACCCGACCCCCTTCCTGTGGCGACACCTCAGCACCGACACGGTCCGCAACCCCGGCGAGGTCGAGGTGCCCGGACTGATGGACCTGCTGCGTGAGGCACAGGTCACCGAGGACCAGGAGGAACGCGGCGAGATCTTCAGCGAGGCCGCCGAGATCACCCGCGAGGAGACATCGGCCTACATTCCGGTGCTGTGGCGCAACTACACCGTCGCCTACAGCGAGGACCTGGTCGGCGTCGAGGAATGGCAGGCCGGTTACCCGATCCTCGACGGCGTCGGCGTCAAGCAGTAGACGGCCCCCCAGGAAGCCAATCAGTGGGGAGGATATCCCTCCCCACTGTGTCCTCTCGCGCGCACACGATCAGAGCAAAGGAAATTCCAGATGACGGCGACACCCGCTGCGGCTGCGGCCGAATCCCGGACGGTCGGGAAACGCAGAACACATCCGAAGCTGACCCTCGGCGCATTGCGATTCATCGGTCTCCGGTTCGGGAGGATGGTGCTCGTCTTCGTGATGGCCACCTTGCTGGTCTTCAGTCTGGCCTCACTGGTCCCAGGCGATCCGGCGATCGCCCTGGCCGGCGAGGACGCCGATCCTGCCACCGTCGCGCTCATCCGAAGCGAACTCGGTCTCGACCGGCCGTGGGCCGTGCAGTACCTCAGCTGGCTCGGGGGACTGCTGACGGGGGATCTCGGTGATTCGCTGATCTACCGCGCCCCGGTCACGGAACTGATCGCGGACCGGTTCCCAGCCTCCTTGTCCCTCGCGGTGACCGCCATGACCCTCGCTGTGATCGGCGGCGTCCTGTTGGGCATGCTCGCGGCGGCGTTCCGCGGCAGGATCGCTGATCGGGTGACGACGGTCCTCTCCACACTCGGGATCGTGACCCCGAACTTCTGGGTCGGCATGATCCTGATCCTGTTGTTCTCGTTCGCCATCCCCCTGTTCCCCGCCGTCGGATACACGGACTTCACGGAGGATCCGGTCGACTGGCTCGCCCACATCATCATGCCGGCCATCGCCCTGGCCCTGGCGGTGGGCGCGGAACTGCAGCGCCAGACCCGGAGCTCCGTATCGGACGTCTTGACGCAGGACTACATCCGGACAGCTCGAGCGCAGGGACTGAGCCGTGGCCGCGTGCTGTGGACACGAGGGCTGAAGAACGGCTCCATGCCCGTCGTCACCGTCATCGGCTACCAGATGGCCGGACTGCTCGGCGGATCCGTCGTGGTGGAGAAGGTGTTCAACATCCCCGGCCTGGGGACCCTCGCCATCGACTCCGTCGTCGCCAAGGACCTACCCGTCCTGCAGGGCATCGTGCTCGTCACCACGGTCATCGTGATCATCGTCAACTTCCTGACGGATGTCCTGTACACCGTCCTCAACCCGAAAGTGCGGGTGTCATGACCCAGACGACGCAGTCAACTGTCAGACCGACCACGCGGCCCGTCGGTCCGCCGAAGCGAGCCGGCTTCCTCAGACGTCTCGCCCAGCAGAAACTGGCGATCGCCGGACTGATCACGTTGGCCGTCGTCATCCTGGCGGCCCTCTTCGGAAACCTGCTCAGCCCGTACAACCCGGATGCGACGAGCCTCAGCGCGGTGCTCCTGCCACCCGGCAGCCCGGGATACCTGCTCGGCACCGACGAACTCGGCCGCGACCTGCTCAGCCGGTTGATCTCCGGTACACAGGTCTCCCTGATGGCCGCACTGCAGGGGACGTCCCTGACCGTTGCCATCGGCGTCACCCTCGGACTGGCAGCCGGTTTCTTCCGCGGTTGGGTGGAGAAGATCATCATGTTCGTCACCGACGTCCTGATGAGCTTCCCCGGCATCCTGCTGGCGATCGCCATTGCCGGAATCCTCGGCCCCAGCCTCAGCAACGCCATGATCGCACTGGGTGTCGTGCTGGCGCCCGGGGCCATCCGTCTCGTGCGAGGTTCGGTCCTCGGAGTCCGGGAGGAGACCTACGTCGAGGCGGCACGCAGCATCGGGACACCCTCGGGGCAGATCCTGGTCCGTCACATCCTCCCGAACGTCGTACCGCCCCTGATCGTCTACATCGCCATCCTCGCCGGCCAGGTCATGCTCATCGAAGCAGGTCTGAGCTTCATCGGCGTCGGTGTCCAGCCGCCTCAGGCGTCCTGGGGAGCCATGCTCTCGTCCTCCTTCGCCTATATCGACCGCGCGCCGTGGCTTGCCGTCTTCCCCGGTCTGATGATCGCGATCTGCGTGTTCGCACTCAACCTGCTCGGTGACGGCATCAGGGACTCGATTGGAAAGAAGGTCACACGATGACAGGAAACATGACAGACCCCATCCTCGAGGTGGAGGATCTGCGCACCGAGATCAAGATCGACGGCCGCTGGCTGTCGGTGGTGGACGGCGTGACGTTCTCCGTCCGCCCGGGGGAGACCCTCGGCATTGTCGGAGAGTCGGGCTCGGGCAAGAGCGTCTCCGCCATGAGCCTCATGGGATTCGTCGGCCGACACCGCGGACAACGCCTGTCCGGGAGGGCCTCGTTCCGTGGCCAGGACCTGCTGGGCATGTCCGAACGCGACCTGGGGAAGCTACGAGGTAACGACATCGCGATGGTGTTCCAGGAACCGATGACCAGCCTGGATCCCTCCTTCAAGGTCGGGAACCAGATCGCTGAGGGCATCCGTCTGCATCAGGGAGTCTCCCGGGATCAGGCTATGCGATTGGCCGTCGAAGCCATGGACAAGGTGCGCATCCCCAACGCGAAGGTCCGAGCGGACAGCTACCCGCACGAATTCTCCGGGGGCATGCGGCAGCGTGTGCTGATCGCCATGGCGATCGCGAACAACCCCGCCCTGCTCATCGCCGACGAGCCGACGACGGCTCTGGACGTGAGCGTGCAGGCGCAGATCCTCACGCTCCTGGCCGAGATGCGTGATGAACTGGGACTCGCCATGGTCTTCATCACCCACAACATGGGTGTCGTCGCCGACATCTGCGATCGCGTCGCGGTGATGTATGCCGGACAGATCGTCGAGACCGGCGAGGTCCGGGAGACGTTCGCTGATCCACTGCACCCCTACACCGAGCGGCTCCTGGCCTCCATGCCGCGACTGCGCGGGGAACGCCGTCAGCTCGAATGGATTCCCGGGACTCCGCCCGGTCCCGCCGGTTTCGCGGAGGGCTGCCGATTCGCGCCACGGTGCACCCATGCCCGTGACGTGTGTCTAGCCCCCACGGACCTGTGGCAGATCGATACCGGACGCGCACATCGCTGCTGGCGTGCCGGCGAATGGAAAGAAGAGGCCTCCGCGTGAGTACTGTCACATCGCCCACAGTTCTGGAGGCCACCGGCCTCGAGGTGTCCTTCCCCGTGGTGCGGGGCGGACACCGCACCACGGTGCAGGCCGTCCGCGGCGTCGACCTCTCCATCGCTGCCGGCGAGACGCTCGGCATTGTCGGTGAGTCCGGGTCCGGGAAGTCCACGCTCGCCCGGGCTGTGATGCGGCTCATCCCCGCCGAGGGAACCGTCGAGTTACTGGGAACAGAGGTCTCCGGCCTCAGCGAACGCGAGTTCCGCGCGCATCGCCGCAAGGTCCAGATGGTGTTCCAGGACCCCTATTCCTCGTTGAACCCGTCGCTCACCGTCGGTCAGAGCGTCGCCGAGCCGCTCACGGTGCACACGAAGATGTCGGCGCGGGAGCGACGGAGCCGCGTCGAGGAGGTGCTCGATCTGGTGGGCCTGCGCCCGGAATTCGCCGACCGGTATCCGGATGAGTTCTCCGGCGGCCAGCGCCAGCGCATCGCGATTGCGCGGGCCATCATCCTGGAGCCGGAGATCCTGATCTGCGATGAGGCCGTCAGCGCGCTGGACGTGTCGACGCAGAACCAGGTGATCAGCCTGCTGGAGAGCCTGCGCGAGCGACTCGGACTGTCCTACCTCTTCATCTCCCACGACCTCGCCGTCGTCCGTCACATCTCCGACCACGTGGCCGTGATGTATCTCGGTGAGGTGCTCGAGGAGGGGCCCGTGGACCGGATCTTCGAGCGCCCGGCACATCCGTACACGCAGGTGCTGCTCGAGGCGGTTCCGGAACCGGACCCCGAACTCCAGCGTTCGACCACCAAGAGGGTGCTGGAAGGGGACATCCCCGATCCGACGAACCCGCCGCCGGGTTGTCCCTTCCAAAGCCGCTGCCCGTTCGCCATGGAGGTGTGCAGCGAGCCGATGCCCGTGGTCGCCGTCGAGGGCGGCGGAATGTCCCGGTGTCACCTGCACACCAGTGGGCCACGGCTGGGCGGTGCCCCACTCGTCTCGCTGAACGATGCGGTGGCGCATCAGGAGCAGAAGGAGACGCGATGACGGAGAAATGGCGAGGCGTGCGCAGCGTCAAGCGGCTCGACTCCGTCCGAGAGGCGACGGCCCTGAACCGCGCCCACAATGAACGGATGTGGGCCGATATCGCGGCGGGCAAACAATTCGTCTTCGGTTACGGACCGATGGAACTGTTCAGCGCCATGGGCCTCTACCTGATCCTTCCCGTGCAGTACGGCTCGGTGATGGCGGCCAAGCAGCTCTACGGCCACTACCAGGCGGCCATCGAGCGCCGCGGCTACTTCCCGTCCCTGGCGAACTACGAGAGCCTGCCCCTCGGCTACTGCTTCGAACCCGATGACGGGGCGCCCTACGGTGGACTGCCCAAGCCGGCCGCGATCTTCGGCGGCTACATGCAGGAGCCGGGGATCTACGAGCTCTACGCACGCGAGTTCGGTGTTCCGGCGATCATGACGGATGATCCCTACCGCCAGCAGGGCATCCCAGACGGCTGGTGGGACGGGCCGGAGTGGCGCGATCCGCGCATCGTGGACTTCTCCGTCGGGGAGCTGCGCACTGCAGTGCGGATGCTCGAGCAGCTGACCGGGGTGCCCTACCGCGAGACGGACCTGCGGGAATTGATGATGCGGGCCAACGAGATGTCAGAGTACTACGAACGCATCGTGCAGCTCGGCTGGGGCGGGCCTGGACCGGCGCTCTTCACCGCAACCGATGCGTACTCCGAGGTCGCCGTCTTCGAGACGCACTTCGGGCAGGAATGGGCGCTGGACCATGTCAAGAAGGTGCACGCTGAGGTCGCCGAACGGGCGGCCGACGGTGCGGTGGCCGTGCCACAGGAGCGCACGCGGCTGCTCTGGGCCGGCACGCCGCTGTGGTTCAACCTCGGTTTCCTGAATGCATGGGAAGAGAGCCATGGTGCGGTCTTCATCGAGACGATGTACCTGCCCCGGGCGAAGCGCCTCATCCAGGATCCCTCCGAGGATGCGCTGCGCGCCGCGTTCCTGCGCCGCCATATGAAGTACACCGGTAGCAGCCCGAAGGCCGCCGCAGAGCTGATCATCGCGCAGTGTCGCGAGTTTCGCGTGGATGGAGTGGTGTTGCCAGCCCGTGCCGCCACCCGGGACACCGTGGCCTCTTCCCGCTACATGGCGCTGGCCTTGAAGCGGGCGGGGATCGATGTCCTGCAGCTGGACTATGCGCCGTTCGACAGTGACGCGTGGGACCAAGAGGCGATGCACGCGCAGGTCACCGAGTTCATCGAGGGCATCCAGGTCCACGGTCAGTGAACGTGACATGACTTTGGACGTCCGACAGCAGAACTGAAGGTCTCCTTCTCGGGCGGCGCGGCGGGCCCCGCCGTGCCTGAGCCCGGGCGACGAGGGATAAGTGTGCGATCCATATGTAACTTTCTAACTTCGAGCGAGTGGTATTATGTTTACTATTAGAGGGCAGGAGGCAGGCATGAGTCACGATGAGGCATTCGAGGTCTTCCACCGTGTCGTCGAGAACCGGTGGGACGCATCCGCGGTGGCGGAGCTGTGCGGCGGATCGACGGCGCCGACCTTGGGATTCCTGGACACGGGATTCCCCGAGGAGATCGCCATCGCCGCAGGATTCCAGCCGATGCTGCTGACGGGGGACCTGTCGCGTACACCCGACCTCATCGACGACCACCTCGATATCTCCGCTCCCGCCCGCATCCGGTACCTCTACGAGGCCCTGGCGACGGGGAGACACGATGCCTGCTCCGTCTGGTGTGTCACCGGTGGTGACCGCTGGATCGGTGAAACGGCCGGGTTCTTCGAGGTCTACTCGGAGGTCTTCGGCGCGCCGAACATCCCCCACGTCCTGTACCTGGAGCGCGCACGCGGCACGTTCGCAGCCCACCGTGAGTACAACAGGGCGGGCATCGAACTGATCGCTGACCAGCTCTCCGGCCTCGGGCCGCGACCGGTCACCTCCGAACGACTGTGGGAGGCGATCCGCCAGGTGAATCGCACCCGTACGTTGCTGGGCGAGGTCGAGGCCTTGCGCTCCGGCGAGACCCCGCGGATCTCCGGAGTGGATGCGCACGCCGTTCTGCTGGCCGCCCTGCTGATGCCGAAGGCCGCCTTCAATGCGGCGCTGGAAGGCGCCCTTTCACGCTTGGGTGGCGCGCCGCCGTCGTCCGCATCCCGGCCTCGTGTCTTCCTCACCGGCAGCGCCGTGGATCATGGCGGTTTCGTCCGCCTGATCGAGGAGCTGGGCGCCGTGGTGGTGGGGGAGGACACCGAGTTCGGGCAGCGGTATGCGCACACACCGGTGGCCGAGGACGGGCCTGATCCGTTCGAGGCGCTCGCGGACCGCTGGACGTACAAGTTTCCGGAGAGCTGGGCCTTCGGCCGTGAGCGCCGGATCGGTGCCCGCGTCGACCTGGCCGCCGGCGCAGCACCCGATGGTGTGATCGCGATCCACCTCCGGGGGGACACCGCCTACGGCTGGGACTACCCGGACCAGGCAGCAGCACTGCAGGAGCGCGGGATCCCGACGCTCGCCCTGCCGGACACCGACTATGCGATGGGGGACGAAGGGCGGCTGCGCGAGTCGATCGCGTTGTTCCTCGAAGGACTTCAGAACGCCACCACTGACAGCACGGAGGAGAAGGAATGAAACCGATGCTCCACGGCATGCGAGTACTGGACCTGAGCGACGAGATGGGATTCGTCTGCGGCAAGATCCTTGCCGAACTCGGCGCAGAGGTGATCAAGGTCGAGCGCCCCGGCGGCGATGCGTCCCGTTTCCTGCCGCCCTTCCGCGGTGATGAGCCCGGCGTCGAGAACAGCCTCTACTGGCGGGCCTTCAACGCGGGCAAGCGCAGCATCGTGCTCGACCTCGACGGCGAGGCGGGTGTGCAGGCCTTCCGCTCGCTCGCGCGCACGGCCGACGTCATCCTGGAGGGATCCAACCCGCGTTTTCTCGCGAGTCGAGGAATCGCTCCCTCCGACCTGCGGGCGGAGAACCCCCGGCTCATCGGTGCCGCGGTCACCGCGTTCGGCCGGACGGGCCCGTACTCCGACTACATCGCCTCGGAGCTGACAGCGGTCGCGATGAGCGGCGTCCTCAACAACACCGGCGATCCCGATCTGCCGCCGGTCAAGGAGTCCCTGGACTCCGGTTACTTCCATGCAGGCGTGGCCGCCGCCGTCGGCGTCCTGCTGGCGTACTACCACGTCGATCTCGCCGGTGACGGGCAGGATGTTGACGTCTCGGTCCAGGAGGTCGCCGCGAGCCGGATGACCTCGGCGATCGTGGCCTGGAGCGAGGGACTGGCGCTGTCCCGTGAGGGACACAAGTCCCAGCTCGGGCCCACGGCCACCGACTGGTTCTGGCCGTGCCAGGACGGTCACCTCTTCTGGCACATGCTCGGTGGTGCCTTCGGCGCCACAGCGAACAAGGCGCTCTCTGACTGGATCAGTGAGTATGAGCCGGTGCACGCCCTGCAGGAGGTCGAGGACTGGTTCGCCTTCGACAAGGCCGGCATCACCCAGGAACAGTGGGAGCGCTACGCCGCGGTGATCGGCCCCTTCTTCGCACAGTTCACGCGAGAGGACATCCGTCGGGAGTCGATCGCACGCGGCATCAATGCCACGGTGGCGAACGAGCCAGGCGACATCCACGCCTGTGAGCACCTGCGGTCGCGTGACTACTGGACCAGGGTGGATGATCCGGCACTCGGAGAGATCGACCTGCCCGCCTACTTCTTCAAGGCGAGCGCAGCCACGAGCGGCATCACCACGCCGGCTCCACTGCTCGGTGCCGACACCGAAGCGGTGCTCGCCGAACTGGCCGAGGCCCCTGGACTCGCGCAGGCCTCCCCGGACGGGCAACGTGAAACGGGCTCGGCCGGTGTGCTCGCCGGAGTCCGCGTCCTCGATTTCGGCTGGGCCCTCGTGGGATCCCTGACGGGCAAGTTCCTCGGCGACCATGGAGCCGAGGTGATCCGGGTGGAGTCGTCGACTCGGCCGGACATGACCCGGGTCGATCGTCGCTTCTCCAAGTCGAGCCGGACGAGCCTGGACGACAAGCCGTGGTTCGCCCACTTCAACACGTCGAAGGAGAGCCTCTCGATCGACCTGAAGAACCCCGCCTCGCGGCCGATCATCGAGGGGCTCATCCGTCAGGCGGATGTCATCAACGAGAACTTCACGCCGGGCACCCTCGCCGGTCTCGGCTACGGCTATGAGGAGGTCATCAAGATCAACCCTGATGTCGTCTACATCAGTGGCAGCCTCTTCGGCCAGACCGGTCCCTTGGCCAAGGAATGGGGCATCGACGGTACGGGTGCGGCCATCTCCGGACGCCTGCACCTCACCGGCTGGCCCGACCGCACGCCCATCACCCCGAGTGCGGGAATCTACGGCGACTACATCGTGCCGCTGGTCAACACGATCGGAGTCGTGGCCGCACTGATCCACCGTCGGCGGACCGGGGAGGGGCAGTATCTCGAGGCGAGCATGTACGAGGTGACGGCCCAGCAGATCGCGCCGGCCATCCTGGACTACCAGGTGAATGGCCGGGAGCAGGACCGGGTCGGCAACCGGGTGGAGAACGCCGCTCCGCACGGCGTGTACCCCTGTGCGGGGGAGGACCGCTGGAGTGCCATCGCTGTCTTCGGCGACGAGGAGTGGGTGAGGTTCGTCGACGCGATCGGTGCGCCCGAATGGACATCCGAACCCGACTTCGCCACCCATTCCGGGCGCAAGCGCCACGAGGACCGCCTCGACGAGCTCGTCTCCCAGTGGACCCGCACGCGCCAGCCTCACGAGGTGATGCGCATCCTGCAGGCCGCCGGGGTCAGGGGAGCAGCGGTCCAGACGCCGCACGATTTCATCGACGCGGACCCCCAGCTGAACCACCGGCAGTTCCTGCGGGAGGTGCCGAACGAGGTGCTGGGCGCGTTCCCACACCAGGTGCCACCGCTCCGTCTCAGCCTGACGCCAGCCAACGTGACGGCGGCGCCGAAGATCGGCGAGCACAACGAGCTGATCATCACTGAACGCCTTGGCATGGACGAGGCGGAGTACATCGAACTGCTCCTGGAAGGAGTCCTGCAATGAGCACTGTGAATCCCACAAGGGCCGGACGATTGAGCGGCAAGACCGCCATCGTCACCGGGGCCGGCACCGGTATCGGCCGGGCGATCGCCGAGATGTTCGCCCGCGAGGGAGCCAGTGTCGTCGTCGCGTGCCGCACGCCGGAGACCGGCGAGGAGACCGTTGACCTGATCCGGGCGGCCGGTGGTGACGCGTTGTTCGTGCAGACCGATGTGTCTGCCGAGACGCAGGTTCGACGCCTCGTCGAGGAGGCGGTGCGGGCGTTCGGCGGGGTCGACATCCTCTGCAACAACCACGCCGTGTACGGTATCGAGCCGCCCGAGCTGTTCGACCTGACCGAGGACGTCTGGGACCAGACGATGGACGTCAACGCCAAGGGTGTCTTCCTCACGATGAAGCACACACTGCCGGTGATGCGGGATGCCGGCGGGGGGGCGATCGTGAACATCTCCTCGATCGCCGCCCTGGTGAAGTCGGCCCTGCCGGCCTACGCCGCATCCAAAGCTGCCGTGAACGCACTGACGAAGGCGGTGTCCGCCCAAGCGGCGGAATACGGCGTCCGTGCCAACGTGATCACCCCGAGCACCATCGAGACCGACCGTCGCTCCGAACTGGCGCACACCTCCGAGTACAAGAACGACTTCATCGCGAACACCGCAGCCGAACAGGCGGCCAAACCGATCCTCAGCAAGGTGCTGCCCGGATTCGGCAAGCCGGACGACATCGCCTACGCGGCGACGTTCCTCGCCTCGGACGAGGCGGCCTACATCACCGGTGTGGTCATGCCCGTCGACGGCGGCACCACACGGACTCGCACGGACTGAGCGCCGTGCTCGAACAGGGAGGGACAACAATGACCAAGGGCAGAGTGGCCGGTAAGGTCACCATCGTCACCGGGGCTGGCAGCGGCATCGGGCGCGGCATCGCCAAGCGTTTCGCAGTAGAAGGGGCCGCCGTGGTGGTGGCGGACATGGCGCAGGACGCCGCTGATGAGACGGTAGACCTCATCTCACAGAGCGGCGGCCGGGCGCTGGCCGTGCGTGCCAACGTCACCCAGGTCGATGACATGGCTGCCCTCGTGGCAGCCACCACGGACGCCTTTGGGGGAGTGGACGTGCTCGTGAACAACGCGGGCATCTCCTTCGGTGACACCCTGAAGCTGCACGAGCTGGAGCAGGACGCCTGGCAGCGGATCATGGACGTGAACCTGACGGGTGTCTTCCTCAGCTGCAAGCACGTCCTGCCCAGTCTCATGGAGCGGGGCGGTGGAGCGATCGTCAACATCGCCTCGGCCGCGGCGATCGGTATGGCGCCGCGTGCGGCCTACGCCGCATCCAAGGGAGGCGTGGTCGCACTCACGCGAAGCCTGGCCTTCCAATACGGCGAGCAGGGAATAAGGGTGAACGCGATCTGCCCCGGACCGGTGGAGACGCCGATGAGCAACGCAGTGCGTGCCTCCGGAATGTACGACGACGACGGCATCGTCGATCTCTCGATCAAACGGCGGGGGACACCCGAGGACATCGCGAACGCCGTGCTGTTCCTCGCCTCCGACGAAGCACGGTACGTGACGGCGGACGTGATCCCCGTCGATGGCGGCGCGCTCCGATTGCGGGCCGAACGTTTTCGTGGCCGATGAAGGCACCACAGGACAAACGTCCCCTAGAAAGGAACCTGAACATGAACAAGTGGACTGCAGGTACACGGCTCTTCAGCACGGTCTCTGCCATCGAAGCGATCATTGTCACGGGAGCAGAGGTGGAACTGGCCTGCGCCGGAGAGCCGATGCTCACGGCGCGCACGGAAGCCTCAGATGCCGCGACGGAAGGCCCCGAACTGGCTGTCGGCAAGAGGTATGAGGACGCCGAGAGCGGCCTCGTGGTGATGGTGACCCGGGCCGGGGTCGGACCGATCACGGCGGACGGCCGAGAACTGACACAGCGCGCGGCCACGGCGCTTCCGTCCTCGGACTGATCATGAGTATCTCAGTTCTGCTCAGCACTGTCGCAGAGATCGTGCCGGACCGGGTGGCCGCAGTGGATGCCTCCGGGCCGTTGACCTATGCCGACGTACAGCGCGACGCGAGGCGGCTCGGCGCGCGCGCGACGGCCGAGGGCGCCGACTGCATCGCCTATGTCGGCACCAATTCCGCGGTGGTCCCGCTGCTGTTGTTCGCGGCCGCGGAGGCAGGGGTCCCGTTTGCGCCCCTGAACTATCGCCTGGCCGATGACCAGCTTCGCCGTCAGACGGAGCGATTGGGCCGTGCGTTGATCGTCACCGATGGGCCCGGCGCGGCACGCATCGGTGTGCCTGAGGGGTGCTCCGTGATGGATGCCTCGGACGCACGTTTCCCGGCTCCAGTAGAAGCCGGGGCTGCCGCGCCCAGTGACGTCGCCGTCTGGTTGTTCACCAGCGGGACGACGGGTGAGCCCAAGATCGTGGAACTCAGCCATGAGAACCTCACCGCCTATATCCTCAGCACCGTCGAGATGCTGTCGGCGCCCGAGGGCGACGCCACGCTCGTGAGCGTCCCGCCCTACCACATCGCGGGGATCGCAGCGGTCCTGTCCTCGGTGTTCGCCACCCGGAAGCTGGTCTACCTCGAGTCCTTCGATGCGGAGGGGTGGATCGCCGCCGCCCGTGAGCACGCGGTGACATCTGCCATGGTGGTGCCGACGATGCTGCAGCGCATCCTGGCCCTGCTGGAAGAGTCCGGCGAAACGCTGCCGGCCCTGCGCGCGCTGTCCTACGGCGGCGGACGCATGCCGGTCGAGCTGATCCGGGCCACGCTGCAGCAACTGCCGCACGTCGGGTTCACGAATGCCTATGGGCTCACCGAGACGAGCTCGACGATCGCCCTGCTCGGCCCGGAGGACCACCGTGAGGCCCTCGCCTCGCCGGACCCCCTGGTGCAGGCCCGACTCGGCTCCGTGGGCCGACCGATCCCGTCTATCGAACTCGAGGTCCGCGGCACGGACGGTGAGGTCCTGCCGTCCGGCGAAGAAGGAGACATCTGGGTCCGTGGGCCACAGATCTCCGGCGCCTATCGGGGCATGGACTCGCACCTGGTCGACGGCTGGTTCGCCACGAAGGACCGCGGGCTGATCGACGAGGGGGGCTACTTGTTCCTCAGCGGTCGAGCGGACGACGTGATCGTCCGTGGCGGTGAGAACATCTCGCCGGGAGAGATCGAGGACGTGCTGCGTGAGCACTCCGCGGTCGCAGACGTGGCCGTCGTCGCGATGCCTGACGACCAGTGGGGCGAGGTGCCCGTCGCCGTCGTGGTGCCCACCGGCGGTACCCAGGTCGACGTCGGCGAGTTGCAGATGCTGGTCCGGTCGCGGTTGCGCTCCTCGCGCGTCCCGGCAGAGATCGTCACCTGGGCGGAACTGCCGCACAACGAGATGGGCAAGCTGTTGCGCAAGGACATCCGCACGATCCTGGCGCAGAGATCCGCAGAGAACGACGTGGTCCGGTGACGTCTACGGCGTCCAGCCCGGGGACCTGGTCGAATTGGACCGGGTCCCGGGCGGTGGAGGTCGCCCGTGCGGAGGTGCCAGCGGATGAGTCCTCGGTCGCGGACGCCGTAGTGCGTGCGCAGGCTGAGGGACGTCAGCTGCGGGCGGTCGGGACCGGCTATTCCTGGTCCGAGGCGGTGGGCGCCGGGGCCGTGCTGGTGCGGACCGACCGATTGCGCGGCGTCAACACGGCCGATCTCGCCGCGGGCACGGCGTGGATCGCAGCGGGGACGAAGCTGCACGAGGTCTGCTCCGCACTGTGGGCAGAGGGCATGGAGTTGCCCACGCTGGGAGGCTTCTCCGGGCAGACGATCGCCGGCGCGATATCGACGGCCACCCATGGCAGCGGACGCCGTGCGGCCTGTCTGTCTGCGTATGTCCAGGCGGTGCGGCTCGTCGACGCGGCTGGGAGTGCCGTCGTGGTGGACGGGAAGCGGCCCGAGGCGTTGCAAGCCGCGCGGGTGGGGCTCGGTCTCTTGGGAGTGATGACCGAGGTCGAGGTGCAGGTCCGTCCCGCCACCTGGTTGCGCATCGATGATTCGTGGCATGCCCACTTCGATCCGCGGTGGCTGAGCGCAGATGACGGAATCCGCCGGGCCGTGCGCTGGCATCCGCTGGGACAGGACGGGTCTCCCGGCATGAGGTTCCAGCTGCGCGAGTGGGTTCCGGTCGCCGAAGACTCCGTCGGAGCGTTGCCCAGCCCGGCAGCACTGGCCACGGGCGGTTGGGAGGAGCCACAGCCGTTCGCCGTCGTGGAGCACGCACTGCCGCTTTCTGGGGCGGCAGAGGCGGTGGAGGCCTTGACCTCGGCACTGGCGCGAGAATCGGACGCACTGTCCGGCATGCCCCTGGCCTTACGGGTCGTCGCACCCGACAACGCGTTCCTGTCGCCAACACAGGGTGAGGCGACGATGACGATCTCCGCGGCGGCACGCTCCACCTCTGCGGGCCGCGGCTTGTTCGGACTGGTCCACGCGGCCTTAGTATCGTATGGAGCCAGACCGCATTGGGCCAAGGAACATCAGTACTCATCGGAGACGTTGAGGGACAGGTATTCGAAGCTCTCCCGATTCGAGACGGTAAGGCAGACCTTTGATCCTCACGGGATGTTCCTCACGCCGGCCATGAGTGACGTGCTGGCGGGCGCAACCGAAGATCTGGCGTGACGGGGGAAATGGTGAGTGATCAGGAGACGATGACGATCGACGAGGAGTTGGAGAGTCTCGCACAGCCGGGGGGCGTAGCCGCGCGCACGACCGAAGGCCGCATGGCTCGAAGGATCACCGCACGCGACCTCATGGCGACCTTCTTTGCCTACTATTGGCGCAATCGTCTGGACATCGAGGTTCCCGGCACCTTCCTCGTCGCCCTGATGGGCGATTTCGAGGTGGCCGCCGCGAACACGCGGGCCACCCTGCGTCGGCTGGAGCGCGACGACTTGCTCGTGACCCGCCGTTCCGGCCGGAACCGCTTCTTCCGCACCGGCCCGCTGGCCCGCACCCGGGCTGAGCCGGGTGTCCACCGCATCCTGAACTTCGGGCTGTCTGACCACTGGGCTGGATGCTGGACGGTCGTCGCCTTCTCAATCCCCGAAGACCAGAGCCGTATCAGAATGGCCCTGCGAGACTCCCTGCGACTGGAGGGATTCGCCCCCTACTATGACGGCGTGTGGATCGCCCCCGGCGACCTTCGGGAAACGGCGATCCTCAAGGCTGACGTACGAGGGGTGGCACAACTCAGTGCGCACCTCGTTGAGGACGCGTCCTTCATGGTCCGCGGCCGGCATCCGATCGAATCCTGGGATCTGGAGGGCATCAATGCGGCCTACTCGGTGCTCCGTGACGAAGCGGTTGGGCTGGCCCGGGAGTTCGAGGGCGGTTTGTTGTCACCCGCGGCCGCCTTGTCGCGTCGCACGCTGTTGCTCACCAAGTACCGGCGGCTCGTGCCGTTGGATCCAGGTCTGCCACTGGCCCTTATGCCCGCGGGGTGGCTGCGCAGCGAGGTGCGGGACGCCGTTGCCGGCGTGTTCGACGCACTCAGTCCGCTGGCGGTCTTCCGGATCGAACAGCTGCTGGAAGGAATCCACGACGGATGGGCGGACCGGGTCAGGGCTGCGGCACGGCTCTCCCTGGATGAGCTCGCCGCGTTCGTGCCAGAGGCAGACCCGGCCTGACTGATCCGTCACCGGGCGCGGAGCTCAGTCCTCGAGGGTATCGATGAGGCCCCACCGCAGCGCCCGGTCAGCGCGGACCGTGATGCCGCTGAGGACCATGTACAGCGTCCTGAAGCGTCCGATGCGGCGAGGAATACTCACGCAGCCGCCAGCCCCGGGGATCAGGCCCATCTGCAATTCCGGCAACCGGAAGAAGGCTCCCGGTGTTGCGGTGATCCGTGAGGCGAACGCCGGAATCTCGATGCCCGCCCCGATACAGGCACCCTGCGCCTGGACGTGTACCCGGTCACCCAGGGTCGCCACGGCACGGCCCACGTGTTGCTGGGTGCGCACCAGGTGCGCAACGGCTAGGTCGTTGGCCAGTCCGAACTCGCCCAGGTCCGCACCCGAGCATAGTGACCGTCCGGCGCCGGTGATCTGAACAGCGGAGATGCTGTCGTCCGCTAGGGGGACCGTCAGCGCCTCGATCAGCGCATCGCGCATGCGGGCGCTATAGGCGTTGTGCCGATCGGGATCGTTCAACGTGATCACGAGCCGGTCGCCCGTCCGCTCCAGGATCACGGGATCTGCCAGCGTCAATGACGGTGAGGGTGGCTTCCGGTGATGGAGCCAGTCCTTGAAGCCAGCCCCACCCAAGAGCGTTCCATAGGCCAGTGACTCCATCTCCAAGGCGGTTTCCACCGGCAGCTCAGTACTGGCGCGGAGAAGCCGGACGAGGATCTCGGCTGCGGCAGGACGCGACCGCACCGCGGTGTCCATGCGCTGGAGTTCTTCCAGGGGGTCAGGCACCAGGACGAGGGGTTGGTTTCGGGTCGACTCGTCCTCCGGCCGCCCGGCAGCGATGACCAGATCGATGTTGCGGACCTGAAGTGGGCCCGGTCGGAGGGACCCAGTGCTCGGGGGGCCCCAGAGGGCCACCGTCACCGGTCCACGCGGATGAGGTTCTCGGTCGAGCAGGTCGTCCAGATGAGCGATCTCCGATGGATTTCCCACGGCCACGATGCGAAGCGGGGAGTCAGGCGGCTCCCTGCCGAATCTCCCGAGAGACACGTCCGCAAGGGACTGGACGTCAAGATGGCTCACCTCCTCAACACTAGAGGATCACGCACCGACCCCACCCAGCTTCGGCACCACCGACTGCGGCCCTCTCCCACGGTATCCGTGGTGGGAGCCCAGGACGCCGATCAGCCGGTGTTGTCCGCGATGCCTGTGTAGGGAGCGCCGGTGGAGAGGGGGCGATCCACGGCGTCGATCGACCAGAGCGTGTCTGCCTCCGCGATCCAGGGGCTGCGGGACAGGGTGACCGGCTTACCCGTGCGCACGGACTCGGCCACCGCCCGGGCGGTGGTCCGGGCCTTGGCGGCATCCTCATCGAGGAATTCGAGCACCCCCGTGTGCCGGGTGCGCAGCTGCAGGGCGTCCGCGGCCGGGAGTCCGGCCGCCAGCTGCCGCCCGCGCAGAAGCTCCGCGTCGAAGGCGGCACCGGCCACCAGCACGATGAACGCCACCCAGAGCACCACCAGGATCACCACCACGCTGTTCAGCGTGCCGATGACCGCGTTGAAGGTGCCGGACAGCCCGGCGAGCCAGCCGAGCAGCACCGTCATGGCGAACAGGATCAGCACCGCGGCCAGCCCGCCCCAGGACAGCCACCGGTACCGCGGCTGCACCACGTTGGGACCACGATGGTAGGCGAGGGTGACGGCCAGGACCAGTACGGCGAGGAGTGCTGGCCACTTGAACACGTTCCAGGCGGTGACCGTGGCGGTGGTCAGCCCCAGAGCGGCGCCTAGGCGCTCGGACAGGCCGCCGCCGATCACGATCAGCAGCAGGACGGCGATGAACGCCGCCATCAGCAGCACGGTCTCCACGAAGATCACCGTACGGAACCAGAGGAACCGACGGCCCTCGCGGGTGTCGTGGATGCGGTGCATGGCCCGGTGGAAGGACGCCAGGGCGTTGGAGGCCGCAATGATGGAGCCGACCAGGCCCAGCACCACGCCGACCACGCCGCCCGAGGTGTTGGCCAAGGCGAGCAGTGCTCCGGTGACCACGTCCGGGTCCACCCCCGGCAGCAGCTCGTGCACCAGCTCCGCGGCCGTCACCACGGTCTGGTCCGCCAGGCCCAGCAGGGAGACGATCGAGACCATGGAGATGGCGGCCGGCACCATGGACAGCACGGTGTAGAAGGTCATGGATCCGGCCACGTCCCACACCTGGATGTCCACGAGCTTCATGATGGTCCTCCGGATCACGTGGAACAGGGTCACTCGCGGCCGGTGGTAGGTGTGCGCCGGTGCCGGACGTTGGAGGAGTCGGCGCAGTCGGCGGGGCATGATCCCGAGGGTACCGCCCCGGGACAGCGCGGCCACGGCCTGCGTACCGTGGAGCCCATGAGCGAACGCGAGACCCTGATCGAGTCCCTGGCCCGCCACCGGGGGTTCCTGCTGACCACGGCGGAGGGCCTGACGGAGGAGCAGGCCCGGAGCCGCAGCACGGTGAGCGAACTGGCGCTGGCCGGGCTACTCAAGCATGTGGCGGACACCGAGGAGCAGTGGATGGACTTCGCCGTACACGGGGCCGGGGCCTTCGGCGACTCCGAGGTCTACGGTGCGGACGTGGACTGGGATGCCGTCGACGAGGAGGCCGCGCGGCTGCAGGAGGCCGGTGACGACTGGTCGGACAGCGAGTGGCAGGACGACCGGTTCACCGTCGCCGAGGAGGAGACGGTGGAGGTGTTGCGCGGCCGGATCACCCAGGTGGCGGACGCCACTGCGGAGATCGTCCGCACCGTGGACCTGGACTCCGAACACGCCCTGCCGGCGGCGCCCTGGTTCGAGGCCGGGGCCAGCTGGAGCGCTAGGCGGGTCATCCTGCACGTGCTGGCGGAGATCAGCCAGCACGCCGGCCACGCGGACATCCTCCGGGAGGCGCTGGACGGCCAGAAGACCATGGGATGACCGCGCAGGTCCTGCCGTCGTCGACGTGGTGGTCGCCTTCGAATCCGGCCTGGAAGCGCGGGGATCCTGATCCCCTGGGGAAGTACCCGTCGACGGGAATAGGGCCTGCGTGAGCAGGGTTGAGTGAGTTAGACTCAACTCTAGATCGAGAATCACCGAAAGGATCAGCATGGACGCGAAGTTCACCACGAAGAGCCAAGAGGTGCTGTCCGGGGCGGCCATGAATGCCTCGACCCTCGGCAACCCCCAGATCGAACCGGCCCACCTGCTCAAGGCGCTGATGGATCAACGCGGTTCGGTGGCGGTGGCCGTCCTCAAGGCCGCGGGTGCGGACCCGGACGTGGTCTCCACCGCGGCCAGCTCCGCCATCCAGTCCATGCCGGCCACCTCGGGCTCCTCCGTGGCCCAGGCTCAGCTCTCCCGCCAGGGGCTGCTCGCGGTGCAGGCGGCCCAGCAGCAGGCCGAGGCGCTCGGGGATGACTACGTCTCTACCGAACACCTGCTGCTCGGACTCGCCGCAGACGCGGGGAAGGCCGGTGCTGCCCTGCGGGACGCCGGCGCCACGGTCGATTCGCTCTCGGCCGCCGTCAAGGAGGTCCGAGGGGACTCCCGGGTCACCACCCCGGACCCGGAGAACACCTTCCAGGCCCTGGAGAAGTACGGCACCGACCTCACGGAGATCGCTCGCTCCGGCTCCCTCGACCCGGTCATCGGCCGTGATTCCGAGATCCGCCGCGTGGTGCAGGTCCTCTCCCGCCGCACCAAGAACAACCCCGTGCTCATCGGCGAGCCCGGGGTCGGCAAGACCGCCGTGGTCGAGGGCCTGGCCCAGCGCATGGTGGCCGGGGACGTGCCCGAGTCCCTGCGCGGCAAGTCCCTGATCTCCCTGGACCTGGGCTCCATGATCGCCGGCGCCAAGTACCGCGGCGAGTTCGAGGAGCGCCTGAAGTCCGTGCTGGAGGAGATCAAGGCCTCTGACGGGCAGATCGTCACGTTCATCGACGAGATCCACACCGTGGTCGGCGCCGGGGCCTCCGAGGGCGCCATGGACGCGGGGAACATGCTCAAGCCCATGCTGGCCCGCGGCGAGTTGCGCCTGATCGGCGCCACCACCCTTGACGAGTACCGGGAGAACATCGAGAAGGACCCAGCCCTGGAGCGCCGCTTCCAGCAGGTCTACGTGGGGGAGCCCACCGTGGATGACACCATCGCCATCCTGCGCGGGCTCAAGGAGCGGTACGAGGCCCACCACAAGGTGGCCATCTCCGACTCCGCCCTCGTGGCCGCCGCCAACCTCTCGGACCGGTACATCTCCGGCCGCCAACTGCCGGACAAGGCCATCGACCTGATGGACGAGTCCGCCTCCCGGCTGCGCATGGAGATCGACTCCGCGCCCGAGGAGATCGACCAGCTGCGCCGCTCCGTGGACCGGCTCACCATGGAGGAGCTCGCGCTCGCGAACGAGACCGACCCGGCCTCCATGGAGCGCCTCGCCGCCCTGCGTGAGGAGATGGCCAATCAGAAGGAGGAACTCGCGGGGCTCAACGCGCGGTGGGAGTCCGAGAAGGCCTCCCTCAATCAGGCCGGTGACCTGCGCGTGCGCCTGGATGAGCTGCGCTCCGCCGCCGATAAGGCGCAGCGGGACGGGGACCTGGCCGAGGCCTCCCGCATCCTCTACGGGGAGATCCCGGCCCTGGAGCAGCAGCTGGCGGCGGCCGAGGCGGGTGAGGGCGGCGGGCCGGCAGGCTCGGGCGCCGGCCAGCACGCGCACCCCACCATGGTCTCCGAGGAGGTCACGGCGGACGACATCGCGGAGGTCATCTCCGCGTGGACGGGCATTCCCGCCGGCCGCATGCTGCAGTCCGAACAGGACAAGCTGCTCTCCATGGAGGAGCACATCGGTGAGCGGCTGATCGGCCAGCGACAGGCGGTGGCCTCGGTATCCGATGCCGTCCGGCGATCCCGCGCCGGGATCTCGGACCCGGACCGGCCCACCGGCTCGTTCCTGTTCCTCGGCCCCACCGGTGTGGGCAAGACCGAGCTGGCCAAGTCCCTGGCGGACTTCCTGTTCGACGACGCTCACGCCATGGTGCGGATCGACATGTCCGAGTACTCGGAGAAGCACTCCGTCTCGCGGCTCGTCGGGGCGCCCCCCGGCTATGTGGGCCACGAGGAGGGCGGCCAGCTGACCGAGCTGGTACGGCGCCGGCCCTACTCCGTGATCCTGCTGGACGAGGTGGAGAAGGCCCACCCCGAGGTCTTCGACATCCTGCTGCAGGTGCTCGACGACGGCCGCCTCACCGACGGCCAGGGCCGCACGGTGGACTTCCGCAATGTCATCCTCATCCTGACTTCCAACCTGGGCTCGCAGTTCCTGGTGGATCCGACCCTGGACGAGGCGGCGAAGAAGGACGCGGTGATGAGGGTGGTCAACTCCTCCTTCAAACCGGAGTTCCTGAACCGGCTGGATGACATCATCCTGTTCGACCCGCTGTCCATCGAGGACCTGACGAGGATCGTGGACCTGCAGGTGGACTCGCTGGCCGGGCGGCTGTCCTCGCGCCGGCTGGCCCTGGAGGTCACCGATGCCGCCCGCGAGTGGCTGGCCCTGACCGGCTTCGACCCGGCCTACGGTGCACGGCCGCTGCGGCGGCTCGTCCAGCGCGAGATCGGCGATCAGCTGGCCCGTGCCCTGCTCTCGGGCACCATCGCGGACGGGGACACCGTCCTGGTGGACCGTGCGGAGGACCGACTGTCCGTGACCCGCAAGGCCGACTGACCGGCCTGCGCTTTCAGTCGACTGGGGGGTGGGTGTTTCGAGAAAACACCCACCCCAAGTCGACTCAAAACGAAGAGGGATCAGCCGTCCTCGTGATCCGTCCAGTCCTCGAAGGACGGCCGGCTCACGAGGGAGGTGTGCAGGGTGCCCTCGTGGGCCACGGCGAGGCAGTCGACCCGGCGGTCGCCCTCGGCCCAGGTGCCCTCGGCGGGGTGGGAGATCTCGACGATGACCTGCGCGTCCGCGGCGCTGTCCAGCTCGATGGTGGCGCAGAAGCGCTCGGCGTCCGCCTTCATGTCCGCCGGGAAGGCCCGCCCGGTGGGCCACAACTTGCGCCCCACCAGCTGGGCCTCGTGGTCTCGGCTGCACTCCACCACGGTGGACGGCTCACCCACGGAGTCGAAGTCGGTGAGGCAGTCCCCGGGCTGGACCTGCACGGGTGGCACCTCGCGGGCGACGATCCCGTCCAGCCCGGGTTCCGCGTTGCGCGAAACAGGAGGACCCGACTCCAGCGACTCGCCGGAACCGTCGTCCTGTGGCGAGGTCAGCAGGGGAACCAGGACGAAGACCACGAGCGCGAGGACCACCAGGGCGGCGGCTGCCACCCACCAGCCTCGCCTGATCGGGGGTTTCGGCGGCGGGGCGTCCGCAGCGGGCCGGGGCGGCAGGTAGGGGACGAAGCGGTCGCCGGGGGCGCCGCCACTGGCAGAGTCCGGGGTCCGGGGGGAGTCAGGTCTTGACTCGTCCGCGGGCCCGTTCGGGGATGTGTCCATGGTTAAGATCCTTTCGGTGCCGCCACGGGGGCCGGCGGCTCCAAGGGGTGCTAAAACATGTTAACCTAGTGACCACGAACCATCATGATCAGTGCATACCCCGGATCAGCCCTGCCTAAGGGGCTGACAGCACGGGGACAGACAACAAAGGGGGTCACGCTCATGGGGCGCGGCCGTCAAAAGGCAAAAGCAACCAAGCAGGCACGGGACATGAAGTACTTCTCCCCGGCCACAGATTTGTCGGCACTGGAGCGTGAGCTTGCCGGCAACAGCGGTTCCAGCCATGACGATGACCAGTACATCGACCACGCGGATCAGTACGCTGATTATGTGGACAGCGCTGAGGAGGACGACGACCCCCAACGCAGGGGTTGATCGTCAGCATGATGCCTGATCCCGCGACGCCGGAGGTCCCCGGGGACCCAGCGGTGCAGGGCGACGGCACCGTCGGTTTCCCCGGGGGCACACTGCACCCGGGGCATCCGGCGGCCAACGGTCACCGGGCCGCATTGCGCTCGATCGAACGCATCGTCGAGGACGCAGCACCGCCGCAGGATCCAGAAGTGGCTCGTCAGGGCATCCTGGAACTGTTGCTGGACCACCGCCCGATGGTGATCACCGGCGCGGGCGTCTCCACCGATTCCGGCATCCCCGATTATCGCGGCCCCGAGGGTTCGCTGCGCCGGCACCGGCCCATGACCTATCAGGAATTCCGGCACGACGACGGCGCCCGGCACCGCTATTGGGCGCGGTCCTTCGTGGGCTGGCGGCAGATGGACGCCGCCGCTCCGAACCCGGCCCACCACACCCTGGCACGCTGGGCGCGCGAGGGCATCCTGGCCGGCGTCGTGACGCAGAACGTGGACGGACTGCATGCGGCGGCGGGCACCGAGGGGCTGATCCGGCTGCACGGGGACCTGGACCGGGTGGTCTGCCTGCACTGCGGTGCGGTGGAGGCACGCCGGTCCTTCGACGCGCGGCTCGCGGAGGCGAATCCCGGCTATCTCGAGGCCGTCCAGGTGGATCCTCTGCTGATCAACCCCGATGGCGACGTCACCCTGGACCAGCGGTGGGTGGACCGTTTCAATCTGGTGGGCTGCCTGGTGTGCGGCTCCGTGGAGCTCAAGCCGGATGTGGTGTACTTCGGCGAGTCCGTGCCCGCCGAACGCAAGGCCGCTGCGCGCCGGGCCTTCGAGGACTCCGGGTCAGTGCTGGCCGTGGGCACCTCGCTGGCGGTGATGAGCGGCTACCGGTTCGTGCTGGACGCGGAGCGCGCCGGCAAGCCGGTGGCCACGCTCAACGGTGGCCCCACCCGGGCCGACGCCAAGGCACAGTACCGCTGGCGTACCCGCGTGGCCCCGGCCCTGGAGTGGCTGGACGCCCGCCTCTCCACGCCCTGAGGGTGGGGCTCAGGCCGCGGCGTAGGCGCCCGTGAGCAGCACGGCGCCGCCGTCCACGCCCTTGGCACCCTGCATGAAGTCCGCTCCGGCGCCGGCGGCCGCGTCCGTCACGCGTCCCACGGTGCCGGCCACCCAGGAGGTCAGGCCGCGGGCGTTCAGGCGGGCCAACGCGGCGTCGGCCGCGGAGGGGTCCACCACGGCCACCATGCCCACGCCGAGGTTCAGGGTCCGCTCCAGGTCCTGAAGCGGCACCCGGCCGAGCTGGCCGATCAGCTCGAAGACGGCCGGCAGGGACCAGGTCCCGCGGTCCACGGTGGCCATGAGGCCCTGCGGCAGCACGCGGGCCAGGTTGGCCGCCAGTCCGCCGCCGGTCACGTGGGAGAAGCCGCGCAGGGCGGCCTCACCGGAGGCGGTGGCCACGGCCGCAGCGGTGCCGGCGACCGGGTCCCCGTTGAGGTGGCGCATCACGTCGAGGCAGTCCGCGGTGTAGATGCGCGTCGGCTCGAGCAGTTCCTCGCCCAGGGTGCGACCCAGGTCGGTGACCTCACGGTGCAGGGACCAGCCGGCGTCGTTGATCACGCGCCGCACCAGCGAGTAGCCGTTGGAGTGGATGCCGGAGGAGGCCATGGCGATGACCACGTCCCCCTGGCGGACCCGCTCGGGGCCCAGCAGGGCGGAGGCCTCCACCACGCCCGTGGCGGCCCCGGCCACGTCATACTCGTCCACGCCCAGCAGGCCGGGGTGCTCGGCGGTCTCCCCGCCCACCAGGGCGGTGCCGGCGAGCGCACAGCCGGCCGCGATGCCGCGGACGATGTCGGCGACCCGCTCGGGCACGACCTTGCCGCAGGCGATGTAGTCGGTCATGAACAGCGGCTCGGCACCGACCACCACGATGTCATCCACCACCATGCCGACCAGGTCGAAGCCGATCGTGTCGTGCTTGTCCAGGGCCTGGGCGATCGCCACCTTGGTGCCCACGCCGTCCGTGGAGGTGGCCAGCAGCGGCTTGGAGTACTTCAGCAGGGCCGAGACGTCGTAGAGCCCGGCGAAGCCGCCGAAGCCGCCGACCACCGAGCTGTTGTGGGTGGCCTTGACGGCGTCCTTCATCAACTCCACGGCCAGGTCCCCGGCCTCCACGTCCACGCCGGCGGAGGCATAGGTGGTGCCAGTGGTGCCGGTGGCGCCGGCAGGGGGCACGACGTCGGCCGGGTCGTTCGGGTGCTTGGGTGCGGTCACAGCGGGGTCCTGTCAGTCTCGGTCAGCAGGGCTTCAAGGGAGGATCCGGGTCCCGGGTCCCCGCCGACGGCGCCGGGGCGCTCGTCCGGGTCCAGGGTGGAATCGGGGGTCAGGGCGGGGACGGCGACCGGCTTCTCCAGCAGGTCCTTGCCGCGTTCGTCCTCGCTGGGCAGCGGGATCGGGTACTCACCGGTGAAGCAGGCGGTGCACAGGGACGTGCGGGGCTGGTGGGTGGCCTCGACCATGCCCTCGGCGGAGATGTATTCCAGCGAGTCGGCGCCGATCGAGGCGGCGATCTCCGCCACCCCGGCGCCGTTGGCGATGAGCTCGGCGCGGGAGGCGAAGTCGATCCCGTAGAAGCACGGCCACTTGATGGGCGGGGAGGAGATCCGCACGTGCACCTCTGCGGCCCCGGCCTCCTTGAGCATCCGGACCACCGCGCGCTGGGTGTTGCC
Organism: Microbacterium sp. A93; assembly: GCF_051842835.1. Classification (NCBI taxonomy): domain Bacteria; kingdom Bacillati; phylum Actinomycetota; class Actinomycetes; order Micrococcales; family Microbacteriaceae; genus Microbacterium; species Microbacterium sp. A93. The sequence continues at coordinate 82,602 of NZ_JBPXMT010000014.1, read as the reverse complement.
GCGGACTATCGAGTCGTCCACCACCACCACGCGCTTGCCGGCCACCACGGAGGGCTGGACGTTGAGCTTGAGCCGGATGCCGAGCTGGCGCAGGGTCTGCGAGGGCTGGATGAAGGTGCGCCCCACGTAGGAGTTCTTGACGAAGCCCTGGCCGAACGGGATGCCGGACTCCTCGGCGTAGCCCACCGCGGCGGGGGTGCCGGACTCCGGGACGGGGATCACGACGTCGGCCTCGACCGGGTTCTCCCGGGCCAGGGCGCGCCCCATGGCACCCCGCGACTCGTACACGGAACGGCCGGCGATGGCGGCATCAGGTCGGGCGAGGTAAACGTACTCGAACACGCAGTGCGCCGGTTTGGACTCGGCGAAGCGGGTCGAGCGGATGCCCTCCTCATCGATCGCGATGAGTTCGCCGGGGGCGACCTCGCGGATGAAGGAGGCACCCACGGTGGCCAGGGCGGACTGCTCGGAGGCCACCACCCAGCCGCGCTCGAGCCGGCCGAGCACCAGCGGACGCACGCCCTGGGGATCCCGTGCGGCGTAGAGCGTGTGCTCGTTCATGAAGACGAAGGAGAAGGCCCCGCGGATCATCGGCAGCAGCTCGGTGGCCGTCTGCTCCAGAGTGGAGCCGGGCCGGCCCTGCAGCAGGGCCGTGACCAGGGCGGTGTCCGTGGTGTTGCCCTGGGCGATCTCCCCGCGGGTCTGCTTGCCGTAGCGGGACTGCACCAACCGGAACAGCTCGGCGGAGTTCACCAGGTTGCCGTTGTGGCCCAGCGCCACGGTGCCGTCGGCGGTGGCCCCGAGGGTCGGCTGGGCGTTCTCCCAGTTGTTCCCGCCCGTGGTCGAGTAGCGGCAGTGGCCCACGGCGATGTGCCCGGTCAGGGTGTTGAGCGTGGACTCGTCGAAGACCTGGGAGACGAGCCCGAGGTCCTTGTACACGGAGATCCGTTTGCCATCAGAGGTGGCGATGCCCGCGGACTCCTGGCCGCGGTGCTGCAGGGCGTAGAGGCCGTAGTAGGCGAGCTTGGAGACCTCCTCACCCGGGGCCCAGACGCCGAAGACGCCGCATTCGTCCTGGGGGCCCTTCTCATGGGGGTCGAGATCGTGGTTGAGCAGTCCATCACCGTGCATTGTGGTCACGATCGTCATTCTCCCACTTGTCGGTCCACTGCTGTAGGTCATGGTCCTGCACCGCGTAATCGGCGTCCTCGTAGTCCTCGACCACCTCTGCGGTCACGGTGTAGGTGTGCTTCCTGGACCGGCGGTCCAACACGAGCCAGACGAGGGCACCGAGGGCGACGCCGACGATACCGAAGAGCACCACGAAGTAGCCGAAGAGCGAGCCGAAGGTGAAGTCCTCGTTCTCCCCACCGAGCGAGGTCGAGATCAACGCGGCGATCACGCCCAGTACAGCGCCGCCCACCAGGAACACCTGCACCTTCGGGGCCTGCCGGACCACGAGGGTGCGGTGCTCCAGTGAGGCGCCTTCCGGTGGAGTGGCGGGATCGCCCGGGGAACCGTCGGGGGGGAAAGTCATGCCCTCCATCGTACGGGGCACCGGTGCCGGTGCTGGCCATGGGTCGGCGGGTTCTCCGGGCGCCTAACGGTACGGGTTCTGTGGCCCCAGGGGCGGGACTGGCCGCTGCGACCGCTGTGGGGACCGCTGTGGAGACGACTGCGGAGACAGCCGCAGAGACGACCGCAGAGAAGGGCCGAGGGAGAGCACGGTCACCAGGCCGGCCACCACCGCGAGCAGCAGCAGCGCGCCGGCGGCGATGAAGCTGACCAGCCCCGCGCCGGAATCCTGGAGGGGGAGGAAAGAGGCGGCGGCGACGAACACGAGCGCTGTGGCCAGGGTCGAGACCCGGGCGGTCAGGGGCACATAGCGTCCGGAGAACACGGAGTAGAGCACGCCGACCAGGCCCACCAGGGCGCAGAGGACGGCCGCCCCGGCGCCGATGACCAAGGCCCCGAGGACCGCCCAGCCGCCGCCCATCAGGCCCCCGAGGGCCAGCGACGCCGGCACCACGAGGACCGAGGCCGGTACCGCCACGTCCCCGGTCAGGTGCCCGGCCCGGGGCTCACCGGTGCCGGCCAGGGACCGGAAGTCCAGGACCGCCCCGACGATCGCCGCGATGGCCAGCGCTGCAGCCGCCACGAGGAGCAGGATGGCCAGCCCCCACGCCTCGAGGGCGTCCATCAGCGGCAGGATGAGCACGAGGCAGGCCATCCCCAGCGGGGTGGCCACGTGGCGCAGGAACCGCCGGCCACGCCACTCAGGCTCCGCGGCGGCCGCCGGCTTCACGGACTCCGCGGACCACCCTGCTGCCGAGGACCACTCTGACTCCGCGGACCGCGCTGCCGTTGCCGGCCGCTGTACCCCCGCGGGGCCGGTGCCGTCCCAGGAACCGGCCGGGCCGGCGTCGGGCAGCTCTTCGGTGGGGGTGGGGGCGTGCTGCCGCGCGGCCACGACGGCGGCGGCCAGGCCAAGCAGGGCCAGGGCCAGCCCGGCGTAGACGGACACGGTGTACATGGCGGTCTGGCGGAAGAGACTCCCGAGGATCGGGGTGAGCAGTGCGGCGGGGGTCGCGACCGCGGCCAGGGTCAACGCCCCGGCCCCCGGGCGGCCACGGTGCCCTGCCGCGGCGATGGCCCCTGCCACGAGTGCGGCGGCGGCCAGCAGCATCCCGAGCGTGGAGACCACGAGGTTCGTCTGCGTGGCCATCAGCAGCCCGGCGCCGATCCCCGAGTACCAGGCCAGGGCGTAGAGCGAGGTCAGCAGCAGGGAAGCTGTCAGGGTGGCCCCGGCGACGGCCCACCCCCGGGGCCGGGGGTGCCCGGCCCGGCGGCTTCGGAGGAAGGACGTCACGGCGGCGGCGCAGAGAGCCATCACCAGGACGGAGACGAGGACGGTGGCGACCGTCATCAGGCCGCTCAGCGCGGTGAGGTTCCCCCGGGCCGTCGAGGAGGTGATCACCAGCTGGACGATGAGCTGGCCGACCGCGTCGAGGACCACCGCCACGGGTAGGGCCAGGTACCCCACGGCTCCGGCGCGGGTGATCCGGTTCGTGGCCGTGCTGGTCTCGTTCACAGGTTCCCCCTCGTCACGGCCGTGTCCCCAGCCGGTCCCCACGGTACCCGGGCGGCGCTACAGCGGGAGCAGATCCGTGAGGTCGGCCCGGGCCCCGGAGGCCGAGACCTTCCCGCTCCCGACGGCGGCCCGCCAGGTGACCAGCCCCGTGGCCAGCTCCAGCCAGGTCGCCGGGTCCATCTCGATGACGTTCGGCGGTGTGCCGCGCGTGTGGCTGGGCCCCTGAACGCATTGGCAGACGCCGAAGGGGGGAACGCGGACCTCCACGGAGTTTCCGGGGGCGCGGGTGGCCAACTCCTCGAGCGTGTACCGCACGGCGGTCGCCCGGACGCTGCGGGGCAGGGCGGCGGCCTGAGCCGAGCCGGCGGAACCATCTGTACCGGCGGAACCATCTGTATCGGCTGAACCAGCTGAACGGGCCTGGGACCAGGCTTCGAGGGCCGCCCGGCCGTCGTCGGGGGCGATGCGGCGTTTGATGGACACGGGGTCTCCTCCTGCTCCGTTCAGTCCAGCCGGGGTCAGTCCAGCAGTGCCATGACCGGACGGGCCAGCTGCACGCGGCCCACGGGTGTGCCGCGGCCGAGGATCTTCGGCACCACCGTGTCCAGGACACCTGGCAGCGCGTCCAGGTCCACCTGCTCGGGGGCGAACTGGGCCAGCAGCACCAAGGCCACGAGGTTGCCGGCGCGCGTGCCGCCGTCGAGGGCCTTGACGGCCACGGAGGTGCCGTCGGCAGTGGCCATGACCATCACCCCGTCCGCCCCGAGCTTGGCGATCACGCCCAGCTCGCGGATGACCACGGTGTTCGTGTTGGACTCCCCGTGCACCGCCCAGGGGTACTCGAGCATGGCGGTGGCCACGGAGGCGGCGTGGACCTCGGCGTCCCGGCGGTGCGGGGCCGCCGCGACCCGGCCGATCCCGCGGGCCAGGCCGGTCAGGGACAGCACGGGGGCCGGGGCCCCGCAGCCGTCCACGCCCCAGTGGGCCACCGGCTCGCCGCAGTACTCCTCGAGGACGGCGGCCACCTCGCGCTGGACCGGGTGCTCGAGGTCCAGGTAGGTGCGCACGTCATGGCCGCCGTGCTTGGCGGCGGAGAGGAAGCCGGCGTGCTTGCCGGAGCAGTTGTACGCCAGCGGGGTCTTCACGGGGCCGCCGGGGCCGGCGTCCTGGGCCATCTCGATCAGACCGGCCGGGTCCGCGGGCCAGGCGGCCGGGCACTGCAGGAAGGTCTCGTCCATGCCGGCGTAGGAGAGGACCGTGGCGGCGGTCTGCCGGTGACGCGCGGTGCCCCGGTGGGAGCCGCAGGCCAGGGCGATCTGCTCGTCCACCAGCCGGGCCCCGTGCCGCAGCGAGGCGATGGCCTGCAGGGGCTTCAGCGTGGAACGGGGGTAGACCGGGGCGGCGGGGTGTCCGAGGGACGCCAGGAGGGAGCCGTCCGGGGCCGTGACCACGGCCGAGCCGATGGTGCGGGACTCGATGAAGCCGTTCCGGACCACGTGCACCAGTTCGACGGCCTCCTCCACCGTGAAGGTGGCGGCGGGCTGGTGGTGCTGGGGCTGCTGCGGCGGGGTGGCGGGCATGACACCACTGTAAGGGGCGTCAGCGGCCACGCATCCGCAGCCAGGCCGTGAAGCCGATGGCAGCGGCCAGGGACACCACGAGCGAGACCACGGCCACGACCACATCCCCGCGCTCGAAGCCGAACATCCGGGAGCCGAACCACAGGATCAACGCCATGGTCAGCCAGACCAGGATGAACCGGTAGACGGAGCCCAGGGTCTTGCCGGCACCCTGCGGGGCGCGCCCATAGGGGTGGCCGTAGTGCTGCTGCCCGGAGGGGTGGCCCTCCTCGGGAAGGTCCCGGCCGCCGTCGGGCCCGGGGGTGTTGGACGTCATGCGCCCATCGTACTGACCGGCGGGGGCACAGACGGTCTAGGCTTGGGCACCGTGAAGATCCTCGTCCTCGGCTCCGGCGGCCGCGAACACGCCATCATCCGTGCCCTACAGCGGGACCCCGACGTCCGGGAGATCCACGCGGCCCCGGGCAACGCGGGCATCGCCCTCGACGTCCCGGTGCACGAGGTGGACGCCACCGACGTCACGGGGGTCACCGTGTTGGCGGGAGAACTCGAGGCCGACCTCGTGGTCATCGGCCCCGAGGCCCCTCTGGCGGCGGGTGTCTCCGACGCCCTGCACCAGGCCGGGTTCACCGTCTTCGGGCCCTCCAAGGCCGCCGCCGAGCTGGAGGCCTCCAAGTCCTTCGCCAAGGACGTCATGGCCCAGGCCGGCGTCCCCACCGCCGCAGCCCGCACGTGCGCCACAGCGGCGGAGGCGGCGGCCGCCCTGGCGGAGTTCGGCGCGCCCTACGTGGTCAAGGACGACGGCCTGGCCGCCGGCAAGGGCGTGGTGGTCACCGCCGACCGCGCTGAGGCCCTCGCCCACGCCCAGACCTGCTTCGACGTGGGCGGCACCGTGGTCATCGAGGAGTTCCTGGACGGCCCCGAGGTCTCCCTCTTCGTGATCTCCGACGGCACCAACGCCATCCCGCTCGTCCCCGTGCAGGACTTCAAACGGATCGGGGACGGTGACGCCGGCCCGAACACCGGCGGCATGGGCGCCTACACCCCGCTCGACTGGCTGCCGGCAGGCTTCACCGAGGAGGTCATGGAGCGCGTGGCCCGGCCCGTGATCGCCACCATGGCAGACCGCGGCACCCCGTTCGCCGGCGTGCTGTACTGCGGCCTGGCCCTCACCTCGCGCGGTCTCAAGGTCATCGAGTTCAACACGCGCTTCGGGGATCCGGAGACCCAGGCGGTCCTGGCCCGGCTGCGCACCCCCTTCGGCCGTTTCCTGATGGACGCCGCCACCGGGTGCCTGGCCCGGGTGCCCCAGCTGCAGTGGTCCGGCCAGTACGCCGTGGACGTGGTGGTGGCCGCCCGCGGCTACCCGGACTCGCCCGTCAAGGGTGGGACGGTGAGCGGCGTCGAGGCCGCCGAGGCACTGGAGGAGGTGTCCGTGCTGCATGCGGGCACCGGCACCGGGCCCGACGGCGGACTGGTCGCCACCGGCGGGCGGGTCCTGGCCGTCGTCGGGCTGGGGGAGGACCTGGCCCAGGCGCGGGCCCGCGCCTATGCGGGCGTTGCGGAGATCTCGCTGGAGGGGGCTCAGCACCGCACCGACATCGGCCTGCGGGCCGAGCGCGGGGAGATCGTGGTGGCTGACGGAACTGGCGGAACTGACGGGGAGGCACGCTGATGGCGGGACTGGACACCGAGGTACTGGAACTGCCCGGGTGGCGGCACCTCTACTCGGGCAAGGTCCGGGACCTGTATGAGCCCGCCGGGTCCGCCTCGGAGCGGCCCGGCTCGTCGGAGCACCTGCTGGTGGTGGCCTCGGACCGGATCAGCGCCTATGACTTCGTGCTGGACACCGAGATCCCGGACAAGGGCAAGGTGCTGACCCAGCTCTCCCTCTGGTGGTTCGAACAGCTGGACGTGCCGCACCACGTGGTGTCCCTGGACGTGCCGGAGGCCGTGGCGGGGCGGGCCATGGTGGTGCAGCGCCTGGACATGTATGAGGTCGAGTGCATCGCCCGGGGCTACCTGACCGGCTCCGGACTGGCCGAGTACCGGGAGTCCGGCACCGTCACCGGACTCGAGTTGCCGGCAGGGCTGGTGGACGGCTCGAAGCTGGAGCCGGCGATCTTCACCCCCTCCGCGAAGGCGGACGTGGGCGAGCATGACGAGAACATCACCTTCCAGCAGATGGCCCGGTTGATCGGGGACACCCCCGCGCAACGCCTCCGGGAGCTGACCCTTCAGGTGTACACGCGCGCCGAGGCGATCGCCCGGGAACGCGGGATCATCCTGGCGGACACCAAGGTGGAGTACGGACTGGACTCCACGGGGCGGATCGTGCTCGGGGACGAGGTGCTGACCCCGGACTCCTCGCGCTTCTGGGACGTGGACGACTACGAGCCGGGGCGCTCGCAGCCCTCCTTCGACAAGCAGTTCGTGCGCGATTGGCTGACCGGTCCGGAATCCGGCTGGGACCGGGCGTCCGGCGAGGCGCCGCCTGCGCTGCCGGCCGACGTGGTGGCCCAGACCCGCCAGCGGTACATCGACGCCTACGAGCGCCTCACGGGGCTGACCTTCACGGCCTGATCACCGTGTTTTCAGTCGAGTTGGAGTGGGTGTCCTCCTCAAAGACCCACGCCAATTCGACTGAAAGCGTCACGGAACGGGACTAACCGACCAGGGAGTCCTTCCACGCGGCATGCAGTTCGGCGAAGCGGCCGCCGGCGGCGATGAGCTCGGCGGGGGAGCCGTCCTCCACCACCCGGCCGTCGTGCACCACGAGGACGCGGTCGGCGATCTCCACGGTGGAGAGCCGGTGCGCGATGATCAGCGCCGTGCGGTCACCCAGCAGGCGTTCCAGCCCCTGCTGGACGAGCCGCTCGCTGGGCAGGTCCAGCGAGGAGGTGGCCTCGTCCAGGATCAGCACGGCGGGGTCGGCCAGGAAGGCCCGGGCGAAGGAGACCAGCTGGCGCTGGCCGGCCGAGAGCCGGCCGCCGCGCTTGGTGACATCCGTGTCATAGCCGTCCGGCAGGGACAGGATGAACTCGTGGGCCCCCACCGCCCGCGCCGCGGCCTGGATCTCCGCGTCCGAGGCATCCGGACGGCCCAGCGCGATGTTCTCCGCCACCGAACCGGAGAACAGGAACGCCTCCTGGGTCACCATCACCACGTGGTGCCGGAGATCGGCTGCGGAGAGCTGGTCCAACTCCACCCCGTCCAGGGTCAGCGACCCCGAACTCAGATCGTAGAACCGGGCGATCAGCTTCACGAGGGTGGACTTGCCGGCGCCGGTCTGGCCCACCACGGCCACGGTCTGCCCGGCCGGGATGGTCAGGTCGAACTCCGGCAGGATCACCGCCCCGTCCCCATAGCCGAACTCGGCGGCCGTGAACTCGATCCGCCCGTGGGGCTGCCCGGGGGTGTCCGGCAGCGGCACCGTCCGCTCCGCCTCCTTCACGGTGGGTGCCTCCTCCAGCAGGCCGGAGACCTTCTCCAGGGCGGCGGTGGCGGACTGGAACGCGGAGTAGAACATGGCCACCTGCTCCATCGGCTGGAAGACGCGTTTGCCGGCCAGCAACAGGGCCACCAGCACGCCGACGGCCAGCGTCCCGTCCAGCACGCGCAGGCCCCCGAAGAGCAGCATCGCCACCACGGTCAGGTTCCCGGTGATCACCAGGGTGGGCTGGAGGACGCCGAACAGGTTCAGGGACGTCACCATGTCATCGCGGTACTTGGTGGCCAGCTGCCGGTAGGTGGCGTTGTTGCGGCGTTCCTGGCGGAAGGCCTGCACGGCGCGGATGCCGGTCATGGTCTCCACGAAGTGCACGATCATCCGCGCGGAGGACACCCTCGACTCGCGGTACACCGCCTCCGAACGCACCTGGTACCAGCGCACGGCGATCGTCACGGGCACGAACGCCACCGCCAGGATCAGTGCCGAACGCCAGTCCAGGATCACGATCGAGATGCCGGTGAACAGCATGAACATCAGCCCGGAGACGAGCGAGGACACCCCTTGGTCCAGCAGCTCGCGCAGCGAGTCCAGGTCCGAGGTCTGCCGCGAGATCACCCGGCCCGAGGTGTACTTCTCGTGGAATTCGAGGCTGAGGCGCTGCGTGTGCCGGAACACCCAGACCCGCAGGTCCAGCAGCATCGCCTGGCTCAACCGCGCGGTCAGCCACGTGTAGACCCCCAGCAGCAGCCCTGCGGTCAGCGCGGCGGCCACATAGGTGCCCCCGACGCCGGCCAGCACGGGTACGGCGGATTCCCCGACTTCCAGCGCGGAGACCATCCGGGGCAGTCCCCAGTCGATGCCCCACGCGACGATCAACGGGAACGACGCCCGGGCGGCATTGGAGATCACCACGAGCACCGCCGTCAGGAGGAGCTTCCACCTCACCGGCCGCGCGAGGGCCTTCAGCAGTGTCCACGAGCGGGCCCGGACATAGCTGCGCTCCTCACGGTTGAGGTCCAGCCGCTCCTCACCGCGGGTGCCGAGCAGGGTGGGCGGCTGACGGTCCTGACGGCGGCTCATGGCGTCGGTCCCTTCTCTCGGGGCTGGTCGCCGGGCTGCGCGGACTGCTCGGTGGACTGGACCGGCAGCATCCCGGTGATCACCCCGGAGTCCATGACCGATTCGATGGACTTGTCCTCCTCGAAGCTGGAGATGATGAAGCGGTAGGCGGGGGACCGGCCCAGCAGCTCGGCGTGCGTGCCGACATCGTGGATCCGTCCGTCCTGAAGCACCGCCACCCGGTCCGCCAGGGCGACGGTGGAGGGGCGGTGCGCCACGATCAGCGTGGTGGTCCCGGCCAGCACCCGGCGCAGGCGCTGCGTGACGATCTCCTCGGTGCGCACGTCCAGGGCGGAGAGCGGATCGTCCAGCACGAGGATCTCGGGCTGGGTGGCGATGGCGCGGGCCAGGGCGATGCGCTGACGCTGCCCGCCGGACAGGCTCAGGCCCTCCTCGCCGATCTGGGTGTCCACGCCTTCTGGCATCTCGTGCGCGAACTGCGCCTGGGCCGTGTCCAGGGCCAGCTCCAGCAGCTCCTGCGCAGCCGCCGGGTCCGAGGTCACCGTCTCCGGGGCGCCCAGCAGCACGTTGTTCCGGATCGAATCGGAGAACAGGGTGGCGTCCTCGAAGGCGATCGAGACCTTCCGGCGCAGCTCGAGCAGGCCGTAGTCCCGCACATCGACCCCGTCCACCAGCACCCGCCCCGAGGTGGCGTCGTAGAGCCGGGGGACCAGCTGGACCAGCGTGGACTTGCCCGTGCCGGTCAGGCCCACCAGGGCCATGGTCTCCCCGGGCTCCAGGCGCAGGGTGACCTCGCGCAGGATGGGCGGCGCACCCGTGTCCTCGGCTGCATCCGGGAAGCGGAAGCCCACCGACTCGAACGCCAGCCCGCCTGCTCCCGGCACCGGGGCACCCGGGTGCCGGCCGCCGTCGGGCACCGGATCCTGCTCGGCGTGCTCCACCACACCGCCCGCCGGCTCCACCGGGTCCGCGAGGGGATCGGCGATGTCGACCGGGGTGTCCATCACGTCCAGGTGGCGGTCGATGGCGGTCTTGGCGGACAGGGACATGCCCATCAGCTGCCCCACGGACTCCACCGGTCCGGCGAGCACCGCGGTGGTGGCGAAGAAGGCGGCGATGGCGCCCACCGTGAGGTCCCCGGTGGCCACGAGGTAGATCCCGACGGCCAGGGAGATGCCGATGACGGTCTCCGGCAGGGCCACGATCAGGGCGACGAACTGGGAGAGCACCGTGGCCTTGTGGACCTCGGTGTCCCGCAGCGTGTCCGCCTGGCCCCGGAATCCCTCCAGCGCCTCGCCGCCGCGGCCGAAGGCCTTGAGCACGCGGATACCGTGCACGGATTCCTCCACCGTGGTGGCGAGGTCCCCGGCCTGGTCCTGGGACAGCCGGGATGCGGCGCGGAAGTCGTTGCGGAAGTAGAAGGAGCGCCACATGATCGGCACGGCGCCCGCGAGGTAGATCAACCCGAGCACCCAGGAGGTGTTGAACAACAGCACGATACCGACGGTGATCGTGACGATCGAGACCACGAACATCACCGTGCCGAAGGCGATCCACCGGCGCAGCAGGGACAGGTCGCCCACGGAACGGGAGAGCAGCTGGCCGGAGGGCCAGGCATCGTGGAAGGCCACGGGCAGGCGCTGCAGGCGGGTGAACAGGGCGATCCGGGCGCGGTTCTCCACGCCGGCGGCGGGCGGCAGGATGAAGAAGCGGCGGCCGAAGATCAGCAGGCCTTCCGCCAGGCCCAGCCCGGCCATGAGCCAGACGGCGGCCCAGATGTCCGCCGTGGAGCCTCCCGGATGCAGCACCGAGTTCACGAGCTGCTGGATCACCTGGGGGATGGCCAGGGCCACCAGTCCGGCCAGCATGGCGGAGATCAGACCGGCGATCCAGCGCCCGCGCACCCCGTCCAGATAGGGGGAGAGGCGGCGGATGGCCTCGATGAGGCTGCGTTCCCGGTCTGGCGCGGACACGGCAACCCCTCCTGATGGCATCAGGCGGCCGGCGCGGGTGCCGGCGGCCAATCCACCATCCTACGACCGGCGAGATGGTTCTGAAAGATCCCTTTGAAGGTATCGGATCGGGAACGCGCCGGTGGGATGCTCAGGCCGGGGCGACGACGTCCAGCACGACCGCCTCGGGCCGGCAGGCGAAGCGGACCGGGGCCTTGGGGGAGGTGCCGATCCCGGCGGAGACCTCCAGCGGCACGGTGCGCCCGCCGGCCGTCCAGGAGGTCAGCCCGGAGGCCTGCCACGTGGGCAGATCACAGTTGGTCACGAGCGCCCCGTAGAACGGCACGCAGATCTGGCCCCCGTGGGTGTGGCCGGCGAACAGGACGTCCGCGCCATCGTGGACCATGGCGTCCAGCACGCGGCGGTAGGGGGCGTGCGTCACACCGATCCGCAGGGCGCGGGCGGGCTCGGAGCTGGCGCCGGGGAACCCGGGCCACTCATCGCGGTCGAGGTGCGGGTCATCGGTGCCGGCGACGTCCAGGCGGACGTCGTGCAGGATGCGGGAGAACCCCTGGTTGGCCAGGTTGAGCCAGCCGCGCGACTCGAAGGCACCGAACAGCTCCTGCCACGGCAGCTCGGTGCGGTTCGGATCCTGGTGCGAGGGGCCGGCGAGGTAGCGCAGGGGGTTGGCCGGCTTCGGCGCGTAGTAGTCGTTGGAGCCGGGGACGAAGACCCCGGGGACGTCCAGCAGCGGGTCCAGGGCGTCGAGCAGCAGCGGGACGGACGCGGCCGCGCCGATGTTGTCTCCCGTGTTGACCACCAGGTCCGGCTTCACCGAGGCGAGGGAGGACAGCCACGCGAGTTTGTCCCGCTGGGAGGGGATCAGGTGGATGTCGGAGAGGTGCAGGATCCGGAACGGCCGTCCGCCCGGCGGCAGGATCGGCAGTCGTTCGGTGCGCACCGCGAAGTTCCGGGCCTCCACGAGGGCGCCCCAGGCCACCAGGCCCGCTCCGGTGGCGGCCAGCGCCCCGGTGGCCACGGCCGCCTTCGTGGCGGCGGAGGCCCAGGAGGTACGACGCCGGCCACCCGTCTGCCGCGTTCGGCTCACCCGTGCGTCACCCATGGAGTTCCCCCTCAGTCCTCGGTCGAGACGACGGTGTTGGGATCGTAGAACGGCTTCGGGCCGCCACGGTTCTCGACCCTGACGGTCTGGCCGCCCTCGCGGGAGCCCTCGGTCCGCGGATCAGAGGCCGGACCGTTGTAGGCGGTGAAGTCGCCGGTGCCATAGTTGCCGGCCACTGTTCCCATGTAATCCGACCACATGGGCCCGGCGATGATGGAACCCCAGACGTCGTCATAGGTCACGCCGCCGATCTTCTGACCCTCCAGGGAGATCTGGTTGCGGAAGTTGCCGACCCAGGAGGCCGTGGTCAGGCCGGTGGTGGAGCCGATGAACCAGGTCGACGAGGACCAGTTGTTCGTCCCGGTCTTGCCGGCGACCTCGAACGGCATGTCCTGGGCGATGCGCTCGGAGGCGATCGCCTTGAGGGTGTTGTTCAGCTCGGCCACCTGCTGGGTGTCCGCGACCTTCTGGCAGTTCACCGGGGGCACCTGGTAGGAGTTGCCGCGGGTGTCCGTGACCTCGCTGATGAACCGGGGCTCGCAGTAGTTGCCGTCATCGGCCAGCGTGGCGTAGGCGGCCGCCATCATCAGCGGCGAGACCTCCTCGGAGCCCAGCACGAACGACGGGTTCTGGGGGTCGATGTCCTTGCCGGTGCCGGCGTTGTGGATGCCCACGCGGTTCATGACATCCGTGATGCCGCACAGGTCCTGGGCGTAGGAGGCGGCCACGGTGGCGGTGTTGATGGACCAGTAGAGGCCGTAGTCGGCCCGCATCGGCTTGTTCATGTTGGCGATGGCGTTGCGGACGGTCCAGCCGTCCCGGGGGACCACCCAGGACTTGCCCTGCTCGCGGCAGGAGGCCTTGAACGCGGTGCCCTGGGGGTATTCGTTGACGCGGGCGTCCAGGGTGTCCGTCATGGAGTGACCGGATTCGAGCCAGGCCAGGAACGTGAACGGCTTCAGGGTGGAACCGGCCTGGAAGCCGGCGCCGCCGCCCATGGGGCGGTTGACGTTGAAGTTCAGGGTGGTGTGGCCTTCACCCTCGCTGACGGCGTACGTGGTGTTCTGGGCCATCGCCCGGACGTTGCCGGTGCCGGGCTCCACCGTGACGAGCGAGGCCCCCAGCTCACCTTCCGTACCGTCGTCCGAGGTGAAGATCGTGTAGGGGGCGTTCGCCTTGGCCACGTTCTCGGCCTCCCGCTGGAGGGTGGAGTCCAGAGTGGTGGTGATCTGCAGGCCGCCGCGGTCCAGCAGGCGCTGGCGGGACTCGGCATCGGGACCGAAGGTCTCCGAGGTCTGGACCACCCGCTGCACGTAGTCGCAGAAGTAGTTGCCGTACGCCGCGGAGACGCAGCCGGAGTTCAGCGGGTTGACCTTGTCCGGGATCGGCGCCTGGACCGCCTCGTCATATTCCGCCCGGGTGATGACCTCATTGCCCAGCATGGCCGACAGGACGATGTTCCGGCGATCAGTGGCGCCCTGCGGGTTGTTGATCGGGTTGTAGCCGTTGGGGGACTGCACCATGCCGGCGAGCAGCGCGGCCTGGGGGATCGTCAGCTCGGAGGCGTTGGTGTCGAAGAAGTACCGGGAGGCGGCCTCCACGCCGTAGACACGGCCGGAGAAGAGCACGATGTTCAGGTATCCCTCGAGGATCTCCTCCTTGGACATCTCCTTCTCCACGGCCACGGAGAGCTTCATCTCCCGCAGCTTGTCCGCCACGGACTTGGTGCCGGAGATCGTGGTGCGCTCGTTGTTCAGGTACTGCGCGTTGATCAGCACGTTGTTCACGTACTGCTGGGTGATGGTGGAGGCACCCTGGGTCGAGTCCGAGGTGGCGTTGTTCACGAGGGCACGGGTCAGGCCGCGGGCGTCCACACCGCTGTGCTCGTAGAACCGCTCGTCCTCGATCGAGATGATGGCGTCCTGCATGTTCTGGGAGATCTCATCCAGGGTCACCGGCACGCGGTTCTCGGCGTAGAAGGTGGCCAGGACCGTGCCGTCCTTGTCCAGGACGCGGGAGGGGACCGAGAGCGGCTCCTCCTTCAGCTCGGCCGGAAGCTGGTCCAGCATGTCCCCGCCGGCCGTGGCCGTGGCCCCACCCACGGCGGCCATCGGCAGCATCAGCCCCGCCGCGAGGACACCGCACAGCGCACTGACACCGAGGAAGGCGACGATTTTGCCCAGCGTGGTGGCAGTGTCGAAGAAGGGGGACTTGCGATTGGCCATGGGGAGGATTCTACCGGCCGGAGGTCCCCCGTAGGGGACCTCCGCAGTCGGTTGTGGTCCGGCTAGGCTGGGCCCATGACAACCTGGGAATACCTCATCACCCCGCTGCCCCTGCACACTCCCAAGCAGGTGCTGGACATGCACGGCACCGAAGGCTGGGAACTGGTCAACATCGTGACCGGTCCCGAGGGCGGCTCCGTGGCCTACATGAAGCGCCCGAAGCAGTGAGCGCCGTCGAGGCCAGGCTGGCCGAGCTGGGGCTCACGCTGCCCCCGGTGGCGGCCCCCGTGGCCGCCTATGTCCCCGCCCTGGTGGACGGAAACCATGTCTACACCTCCGGGCAGCTGCCCTTCCAGGGTGGGCAGTTGCCCGCCACGGGCAAGGTCGGCGCTGAGGTCGATCCGGCCGAGGCCGCGGAGATGGCGGGAATCTGTGCCGTCAACGCCCTGGCTGCCATCAAGTCCGTCATCGGAGACCTGGACCGGATCGAACAGGTCGTCAAGGTCGTCGGCTTCGTCGCGTCGGACCCGTCCTTCACCGGCCAGCCCCAGGTGGTCAACGGCGCCTCGGAGCTGTTGAGCCACGTCCTCGGCGAGGCCGGAGCACATGCCCGTTCCGCCGTGGGGGTGGCCGTGCTGCCGATGGACACGCCCGTCGAGGTCGAGGTCATCGTCCGGTTCAGTTGAGCCTGCCGGTTCAGTTGAGCCTGCCGGTTCAGCTGACCGCGCCGGCCCCGCGCCGATCATGAGCCAGCCCCCTCCGCCGCCCCGCCGTCCTCCGGCGCCGGAACCGCCCCCCGCCCCACGTGCCGGACTGGCCGTGGGCCACGGGCCGGTCCACCGCCCTGCCAGCGCACTGCAGCCGCGGGCGTTCGAGCTGCCCGAGGACGAGGTCCCCGCGGCACGCAGCTGGTGGGTGCACGGAGAGCGTCGGCCCCGTGCGGCGCGCCGGGCCTCCTCCGTGGCCGTGGTCCGGGATGGGTTGAACGGGGTGGAGACCCTGCTGCGCTACCGGCCGGAGCCCACCCCGCTGGGTTCGGTGGCCTTCCCCGGGGGATCGCTGGATGCCGCCGACGAGGACGGATGCGCCTGGTTCGGTCCCACGCCGGCGCAGTGGTCCCGCGTGCTCGGCGCGCGCGACCACCGCCTGGGACGGCGGCATCTGACCGGGGCCATCCGTGAACTCTTCGAGGCGACCGGGATCCTGCTGGCGGGTCCGGACCGGTACTCGGTGGTGTCCAACCCGGGGGGCGGGGAATGGCCCCAGGCCCGCACCGCCCTGGACCGGCAGGAGATCACGCTCCCGGAGCTCGTGAACCGCCGCGGCTTCGGACTGAGGACGGATCTGTTGCGGGCCGTGGGCCGCTGGCACAGCCCCCACTTCTCGCACCGCCGGTTCGACACCCAGTACTTCGCGGCGGCCGTGCCGTACGGCCAGGACGTGTCACGGCTGGAGGGCCCAGGACACTGGGCCGAGTGGGTGCCGGCCCGGTGGGTGCTGGCCGGACGGGACACCACCGAGGTGGGGGACTGGATCGGCCGCCCGGACACCGTGGGCCGGACGTTCGGCGGACTGACGGTGCCCGCGGTGGAACTGCTGCTGGAGCGCATGGCGGACGCCGGCTCCACCGTCGAGTTCCTCATGGGCCTCACCGTCCGCGGCAGCGTGCCGGACTACACCCCCGAGCTGCAGGGGCACCCGGAGGGGCCCGACGGCGGCGGGTTCCGTCTCAGCGTCGACCTGCCCGGCGGGCAGTGGGCCGGCCGCTGACCCTCCGCGACGTTGTGAGGGCAGAACGCACCGGTGCGTTCTGCCCTCACAACGGACATCAGGAGTGGGTGCGGATCAGCGCGAGCGCTGGCGCAGGCGCTGCAGGTCCAGCACCACCACGGCGCGGTTCTCCAGGCGGATCCAGCCGCGCTGCACGAACTCGGCCAGGGCCTTGTTCACGGTCTCGCGGGAGGCGCCCACCAGCTGGGCCAGCTCCTCCTGGGTGAGATCATGGGCCACCAGCAGGCCGTCGTTGGCCGGACGGCCGAAGCGATCGGCCAGGTCCAGCAGCGCCTTGGCCACCCGGCCGGGAACGTCGGAGAAGACCAGATCCGCCAGGGACTCGTTGGTCTTGGACAACCGCTGGGCCAGGGCCCTCAGCAGCTGTATGGAGACCTCAGGGGTGGACTGGATGACCTTGCGCAGGTTGTCGTGACGCAAACCGGCCAGACGGGCGGCGGAGACCGCCGTGGCCGTGGCCGTGCGCGGGGCGGGGTTGAACAGGGCCATCTCGCCGAAGACCTCACCCGGGCCGAGGATGGCCAGCAGGTTCTCCCGGCCGTCCGGGGCCGTGCGGCCGAGCTTGATCTTGCCGGACATGATGACGTAGAGCTGGTCGCCCTGGTCACCCTCATGGAAGGCGGAGGCGCCGCGGGAGAGCTCCACCTCGGTCAGCTCCGAGGTCAGTGCAGAAAAGACCTCGTCATCCAGGTTGGTGAACAGCGGGGCCTTGCGCAGTACCTCGAGATCCATGTGTCCTTCGTCCTCACTGTCGACTGGCATGCCGGTCATCTTTCGACATGCGGGGCATTACTGTGATCCATTCTGCCCCATCTGCGGCAATGGTAACGGTAAACTGGCCACTCACGCGTGTACGGGGGGCGGACGCAGGAAGAGGGATTCCTTGTTTATCGGACTGACCGTACTGGACTGGGTCCTGGTGGTGGTCCTGTTCGTGTTCCTGATCGCGGGCTACCGCCGTGGCTTCTGGGTCACGCTCGGGACCATTGTGGGATTGGTGGCCGGTGCCGCCGCCGCCTTCTTCTCGATCCCCTTGGTCTCCGAATGGGTCCCTGATCCGGGCTGGCGTCTGCTGGCGATCATCGCCGCCGCGCTCGTGCTGGTCCTCCTGGGACAGGCCATCGGGGCCGCGATCGGACGGGCCATCCGCCTGAGGATGGCCCTGCCCGCGCTGCGGACGGTGGACCGCCTGGCCGGTGCCGTGGTCAACACCGCCGTGGCGGCCGTCCTCATCTCCCTGGTGGCGTTCTCCGCCTCCTCCATGGGCCTGCCGCCCGTGACCACCGCGATCTCCGAATCCCGGGTCATCACCTCCATCAACAGCCTGGCCCCGGAATCCGCCAAGGCACTGGTCGCGCGGGTCCGGTCCGCCGTCGCGGGCTCGGACGTGGTGCCGGAACTGCCCGAACCGGTGACCACCGCCACGCCTCCGGCGCCTACGGCCACGGTCGAGCCGGGTGAGGCGTTGCAGGCGGCCCGCGCCTCGGTGGTGCGGATCTCCGGCACCGCCCTGGTGTGCGGACAGAACCAGACCGGGTCCGGCTTCGCCGTCGCCTCTGATCGGGTGGTCACCAACGCCCACGTAGTCTCCGGACTGACGGAGCCGTCCGTGGAATCCGCCGACGGCACCGTCCACGCCGGCCGTGTGGTCCACTTCGATACCGCCCGGGATGTGGCGGTGATCGCCGTGGACGGGGCCGAGCTGCCCGAGTTGGAGACGGGGGCGGAGCTCGAGGACCAGGAGTCCGGCGTCATCATGGGCTACCCGGCGGGCGGTCCCTTCCAGATAGACCCCGCCCTGGTGCAGGCCCGCGGTGAGGTCACGGTCAACAACATCTACGGGGCGGAGCCCGGGCTCCTGGACATCTACCAGCTGCACGCAGACGTCCAGCAGGGCGGCTCCGGTGGACCGCTGCTGACCCCCGAGGGGGAGGTCGCTGGAATCGTCTTCGCCCGGGCGACCGGCGACGTCAAGGTGGGCTACGCCATCACCGGTGATGAGGCCGAGCAGGCCCTGACCGGGGCAGAGCAGATGGAGGACACCGTCTCCACCGGCCAGTGCATCCAGGGGCACTGACCGGACCAGAACGGTTCAGCGGGCAGCGATGACCGTTGAGGATCGGTGGACCCCACCTCCCCTGCGGCGGAACCTACCGACGTCTCGTCTTCCGGGGCCACCGGGGGAACCGCGGTCGAGGGGTGATGACGTTCGGCACGCGTTCGGAGATCGCGTTGATGATGACACCGGTGCCATAGGACGCATCGTCGAGGAATCTCATCAGCAGGCTGCGTGCCGGATCGAGGCGTGTCGGACGCAGGATGTGGTCGCGCACCGGCTCCCACACCATGGCTGCCGCGACTCCGCGGGCCAGCGCCGACCGCGGCGTCAGCGCGATCGTTGCCCAGCCCACGGGCCACCAGTCACGGCGCAGAAGGTGACCCGTCCAGAACCAATCCGACCCGAGTGAGCGGGCCGTCTCCTCAGCAACGACGCGCCATGGCATCTCGGGGCCGTAGAGGCGTCGCGTGCGGGCCAGTTCGTAGGCGATGATGCCGGCAGCGATCCAGGGCCTGCCGGTCGAGGCAGAAGCCAGGACACCCAGGCCGGACCATGACGGCGAAGCCGGAGTCAGGCGTCGGGGATGCCGCATCTCCAGGAAGGCCGCGGAACTGCCGTACATCACCCGGCGAGACGTGAAGTGCCTCCAGGAGGCTCGAAGTTCGTGGTGCACCACGACATCAGGCACGTAGCGGACCGTCCATCCGGCCTCGTCCATGCGCCAGAACAGGTCCACGTCCTCGCCGACGCGAAGACCCGGCTCAAAGGGCGGATCCGTCACCGCGCTGCGCCGCACGAGGACGGCCGCGCTCGGCAGCCAGCCCACCGGTACCCCGTGGACGACACGGCTGGGCGCGGCGCCCATATCCAGCTCCGAGCGCGTCTCCTCATAGAGCTCCACGGCGCTCTCGCCTCGGACATCCGGGCGTACTCGCGGTCCGACCGCTCCGAGGTGGGCGTCGTCGAACAGTGGCCGCAGCCGGGTCACCCAGTCGGGGCCGGCCAGGGCATCGGCATCGATGAAGGCGACGAAGGGTGCACTCGTCGCCGTGAAGCCGGTGTTGCGGGCACCGCCGGGTCCGGTGTTGACGCTGTGACGGATCAGGCGGGCGCCATGTCGTTCAACGATCGAGGCGATCCGCCCAGCATGCGGTTCCGGGCTGGCATCGTCGACGACGGTGACTGGGAGCGCCTCGGCCTGCAGGGACGCCAGACAGCGTTCGAGTGGACCGGGATCTCCGTAGACGGGCACGACGACTTCGACGTCGTCCACTGGTCCTCGGTCATAGGGCAACGGGTCCACGATCCCGTGGTCGAGGAGGAATATCGCAGCGTTCTGTTCCTGCGGTGTCTCCGCAACGACTCCCGAACGTCTGCCGGCGCGCACACGCAGGGCGAATCTCCGCACCTCGGACGGAAGCACCGTGACCCGGCGCGGAGAACCGCCCAGGGCAACGCGTCGGGCCCGCAACGCGGTCCCGGGCGTCCACGCCAGCGGGCCACTCGTCGCGGAGCCGATATCCCGCTCCGGCCGCTCCGGGAACGTCGGGGGGCCCCAGTCACGGCTTGACTCCATACCGTTCACGCAGTCTCCTCTGCCGTCGCCGGGCCGCCAGCGCTGTCGATGGCTCTGGACACCACTGAAATCGCGGTCATATGTCTCTACCCCCAACGTAAGGCATGGAGCAAACCTTCCGTGAAGGTGGCGCAGACCGGTCGTCTCGGGCCGTCTGGGCCGTCTGGGCGGTCTGGAACCTGCGGCTGACTAGCGACGACCGGGGCCCAAATCGTGCGTGAACCGATCGTCCTGTACTACTGTGGCCGTCATCACATTCTCGCACCGCACCGCTGGTCCACCGCCGTCCTACCCCTGACGGACGGTGTACGGACCAGGCCGGTTGGGTCATTGACCGGGAGGACCTCCGTGTCTACACACACCGCACTGCCCCAGGGAGGCAAGCGAACCCGCGAGGAGTTCGCCGGCCGCTGGGCCTTCATCTTCGCCGCCATCGGCTCCGCCGTGGGCCTGGGCAACATCTGGCGCTTCCCCTACGTCGCCTACGAGAACGGCGGCGGGGCCTTCATCGTCCCGTACCTGATCGCGCTGCTGACGGCGGGTATCCCACTGCTGTTCTTCGACTACGCGATCGGCCACCGCTTCAAGGGCTCCCCGCCCCTGGCCTTCCGCCGGTTGAGCAGGTGGACCGAGTCCATCGGCTGGTGGCAGGTGCTGATCTGCTTCGTGATCGGGGTCTACTACGCCGCGATCATCGCCTACGCCGCCATGTACACCTGGTTCTCCTTCGGCGAGAAGTGGGGTGATGACCCGGAGACCTTCTTCTTCGGGGAATACCTGCAGGTGTCCGAGGGGGTGGCCCCGAACCTCGAGTTCGTCGCAGGGGTCTTCTGGCCGATGTTGATCGTGTGGATCATCCTGCTCGTGGTCCTGGGGGCCGGCGTCCAGCGCGGCATCGCCATGGCCGCCCTGGTGGGCATCCCGGTCCTGTTCATCATGTTCATCGCCCTGGTGATCGTGGCCCTGTTCCTGCCCGGCGCACCGGAGGGCCTGAACGCCCTGTTCACCCCGAACTGGGGCGTGCTGACCGATCCACAGGTGTGGATCGCCGCCTACGGCCAGATCTTCTTCTCGCTGTCCGTGGGCTTCGGCATCATGATCACCTACTCCTCGTACCTGAAGCGCCGCACCAACCTCACGGGCTCCGGCCTGATGGTGGGCTTCACCAACTCCAGCTTCGAGATCCTCTGCGGCATCGGCGTCTTCTCGGCGCTCGGTTTCATGGCTCAGGCCAACGGGGTCGAGGTCGCGGACGTGGTGAGCAACGGCATCGGGCTGGCCTTCATCGCCTTCCCGACCATCATCTCCGAGGCGCCGGCCGGCGTCCTGATCGGCGTGCTGTTCTTCGCCTCGCTCGTGTTCGCCGGTTTCACCTCGCTGATCTCCATCCTCGAGGTGGTCGTCTCCGCCGTGAAGGATAAGCTCGGTTGGAGCCGCTGGACCACGGTGATCGTGGTGGTCGGCGGTTCGGGGATCATCTCCCTGCTGCTGTTCTCCACCACGTCCGGGCTCAACGTCCTGGATGTCACGGATGCCTTCGCCAACAACTTCGGCATCGTGGGCGCCGCCCTCGTGGCCGTGGTGGTGGTCTCCTGGGTGCTGCGGCGGCTGGACAACATGGTCGGCCACCTGAACGCCGTGTCCTCCTTCCGGGTGGGCCGGGTCTACAAGGTCCTCGTGGCCGTGATCCTGCCGATCGTGCTGGCCTACATGTGGGTCTCGGACGTGGTCCTCAAGGCCAAGGACGGCTACGGAGATCTACCCGCGTGGTTTGTGAACACCTTCGGCTGGGGCATGTCGATCGCCCTCATCCTCATCGCGATCCTGCTGTCCCTGCTCCCGTGGGCCAAGAACTCCGCCCTCGATCGGGAGTTGAATGACAACCTCGAACCGGAGGCACTTCCCGAGCACGAGGGCGCCGGCATGGGCGTCGCCTGGGACACCTTCGGTCAAGGGCGCCACAGCGCCGGCCCGCCCACTGCCCAGCCGTCTACCGTCAATCCTCCGACCGACAACCCTCCGAAGGGAGCCTGATATGGACCCGATTGCCATCGTCTTCATGCTCATTGCGATCGTGGTGGTGTGGGGTGGCATGGCAGCCTCCCTGGTCCACCTGCTGAAGAACCCGGACCACCTCTCGGGTGAGGAGGGCATCGCCCCCGGCCCGACCACCTGACCGACAAGCGCCAATACGCGGCGCCGCACCATGCCGCGGTGCCTCATATTGCCGCGGTGCCACAGCAATCGTGCCGGGCCACTGTGATGATCACTGTGACCCGGCACGATTGCTGTGTGCGGTTGTGTGCGGTTGTGTGCGGTTGTGTGCGGCTGTGTGCTCCGAGGCCGGGGGCGAGCGAGAGCAGGCCGCCCCCGGCGGGCTGTTACTTCCGCATGGACTCGGCGATCTGCTGCATGATCGTCGGGTCGGACAGGGTGGAGGCGTCGCCCGGATCGCGGCCCTCGGCCACGTCCTTGAGCAGACGGCGCATGATCTTGCCGGAGCGGGTCTTGGGCAGCTCCGGGACCACCATGATGTGCTTCGGCTTGGCGATGGCCCCGATCTCGGAGGCCACGTGGGCGCGCAGATCGGCCTCGGCCTGTTCCGGGTCAACCGCCCCGTTCGCCAGGTACTCCTCGGTGAGGATCACGAAGGCCACCACTGCCTGCCCCGTGGTGGCGTCGGTGGCGCCGACCACAGCGGACTCGGCCACCATCGGGTGGGACACCAGGGCGGACTCGATCTCCGAGGTGGAGAGCCGGTGCCCGGAGATGTTCATGACGTCATCCACGCGTCCGGTGACCCACACGTCCCCGTCCTCGTCGCGGCGGGCGCCGTCCCCGGCGAAGTACATGCCCTCGAACCGGGACCAGTAGGTCTCCTTGTAGCGTTCCGGGTTGCCCCAGATGCCGCGCAGCATGGCCGGCCACGGGTCGCGGATCACCAGGAACCCGGCGCCGGCGCCGGCGATCGAGACGCCCGCATCATCCACCACGTCCACCGTGATGCCCGGCACGGGCGTCTGGGCCGAACCGGGTTTGGTGGCTGTGACACCCGGCAACGGGGAGATCATGTGGGCTCCGGTCTCGGTCTGCCACCAGGTGTCCACGATGGGGACAGGATCCTGTTTCCGGGCACCCGGGGTGACGGAGCCGTCGTCGTTCTTGGTGCCTGCGCCGGCGTTGCCGCCCACCACGTCCCGGTACCACATCCAGGCCTCGGGGTTGATGGCCTCGCCCACGGAGCCGAGCACACGGATGGAGGACAGGTCGAAGCTGTCCGGCACGGACCGGCCCCACTTCATGCAGGTGCGGATCGCGGTGGGGGCGGTGTACATGATGGTGACGCCGTACTTGGCCACGATCTCCCACCAGCGGCCGTTGTGCGGGAAGTCCGGGGTGCCCTCGTAGATCACCTGGGTGGCGCCGTTGATGAGCGGGGCATAGGTGACGTAGGAGTGCCCGGTCACCCACCCGACGTCCGCGGTGCACCAGTAGACGTCCGTCTCGGGGTGCAGATCGAAAGTATCCCGGTGCGTGACGGCACCCTGGACGAGGTAGCCGCCCGTGGTGTGCAGGATGCCCTTGGGCGTGCCCGTGGTGCCGGAGGTGTAGAGGATGTACAGCGGGTGCTCGGAATCGTGCCAGACCAGCTCGTGCTCGTCCGAGGCCTCCGCCAGCGCCTCGTGCCACCACAGGTCCCGGCCTTCCGTCCACTCCACGTCCTGGTCGTTGCGCTTGACCACCAGGACGTTGGTCACGGTGTGGCCCGGCTCGGCCAGGGCCTGATCCACGGCGGGCTTGAGCATGGAGGGCTTGCCGCGGCGCCAGGAGCCGTCCGCGGTGACCACGAGCTTGGCCTCGGCGTCGTCCACCCGGGAGCGCAGGGCGTCCGCGGAGAAGCCGCCGAAGACCACGGAGTGTACGGCGCCGATCCGGGCGCAGGCCAGCATGGTGATGACGGTCTCGGTGATCATGGGTAGGTACACGGCCACCCGGTCGCCCTTGGTGACGCCCAGGGACTCGAAGGCATTGGCGGCCCGGCGGACCTCCGCGGCCAGCTCGGCGTAGGTCCAGGACTTCGTGTCGCCCGGCTCGCCCTCGAAGTGGATGGCCACGCGGTCACCGAGACCGGCTTCCACATGGCGGTCCAGGGCGTTGTACGCGGCGTTGGTGGTGCCGCCCACGAACCACTTGGCGAACGGGGCGTCGGACCAGTCCAGGACCTCGGAGAAGTCCTGCTCCCAGTGCAACACCTCCCTGGCCTGCTTCGCCCAATAGCCCAGCCGGTCTGCGGCAGCCTCCTCATAGCGGTCCACTCCCGCCACGGCCTGCGCGGCGAACTCCGCCGAGGGCGGGAAGCTGCGGTGCTCGTGCGAGAGGGTGTCCATGGTTCCGCCGCCGGCAGTGGCTGCAGACGGGGTTGCCGGTTCGTTGGACGCTGCTGTGCTCATGCGTACTCCTTGATGGCGCGGGTCACGTGGTGGCCGCCGGACGATCCACAGTTCGTGTAACGGGCGTCACAGGCGGCCTGCCGTCATAGCCTAACGGTCCGGCGGGCCCTATGACACGGAGTGCGACGATCAGGGGACAACCTCCGGTGCTGCTGGTTCAATGGTACTGAGACCATCCACAGGGGAACCGGCGATCACCGCTCGGTCTGGATGCATCGCCCGGCTCTCCCATTGCGGCGGGTGCCCGGGGGATATCAGGAGGAACCGCATGACCACAGCACCGGATTCATCCACCACCACGCCCGCCGGCGGCCGCGGCGCGGGCTTGCGGCTCACCAGCTGGGATGTCGGCTATTTCGCCTCCGCGCTCGTGGTCCTGGCCGGATCGCTCATCCCGCTGATCACGGTGCGGTGGGGCGTGAACCTCTGGGGCGCCTACAACCTGTTCTTCATCGGCATCGGTGTCCTGCTGCCGCTGACCGCCGCCGGGTTCCAGCTGGCCCGCGCCGCCTCCGGGGCCTCCGCCCGTGACGTCCGCGACGCCGGTCCGCGGCTGGGCTCGCTCAGCACCGAACAGTTCGCGCACGTGGCCGCCTGGCTCGCGCTGGCCTTCTACTTCATCACCTTCGCCACCACCCTGGACCCCGTGTTGCTCATCGGCCTGGCCGGCGGGCTCGGGCTCGTGGTGACCTCCCCGCTGCGCGGACTGGTGGCGCCACTGGTCACCGGGGCCGCAGGACGCGCAAGATCCGCGGGGTCTCCGGCTGCGCGCGCCGGCAGCAGCCCGGGCCAGTCCTCGGCCCACACTCCAGGCCGCACTGCGGACATTTTCCCGACGCCGGCCCCGGCACCTGACGCGGGCGAGGTCCAGGATCGATCCGGCCCGGACGCCGACGTCTGGGACACGTCCGCTGAGCCGGATACCCGCGGCGCGGGGGACGCGGAGTTCGCCGCCGGCGCTGCAGGACGGGACGATGCCACCGGCACGGAGGCGGAGGGCTTCCCGAGCCCCGCCTACGGCCAGCCGACCACGCCGGAGTCCCCGAAGGAGTTCCGGGCGTCGGCAGAGACCGGCGACCAGGAAGACGGGCCAGCAGATGGCCAACCCACCGGGGCCGAGATCGATGAGGAACTCGGGATGACGCGGGTCCGCCCGCGGTCCACGGACGAAGCCGCCGCCTCCGCGACGGCGGCCTTCGGCGCATCGGCCGCCGACACCACCGAGGCCACCGACTTCCCCCAGGACACCGGCACCGCCTCAGAGACCGGTTTCACCGATTCCACCGGTTTCGCCGGTGCTGCAGCGTCCGAACCACCCACCCCCCGGGGCACGGAGCCGGCCGAGTACGAGGCCTTCTGGTTCGCGGTGGGCACCCGCCGTTCGGCCGTGGCCCCGGAGGACGGCCATCCCGTCTTCGAACTGGAGCCCGGCGGCTGGATCCTGGCCCTCGAGGACCGCGGCCAGGAGTTCCTGGTGCAGAACACGGATGGCCGTACCGGCGTGCTGAGGGACCTGACGGACATCGAGCGCGCGTGACCGGAGACCCCACCACCGGCGAGAGCACCCTGGCCCGCACGCGTCGGGCCCGCAAGATCAACCGCGTGCTCGCGCAGACCTACCCGTACGCGGTGGCCGAGCTTGATTTCACCAACTCCTTCGAGCTGCTGGTGGCCACGGTCCTGTCCGCCCAGACCACGGACGTGCGGGTCAACGCCACCACCCCGGGGCTCTTCGCCCGGTTCCCGGATGCCGAGGCCATGGCGCACGCGGACGAGCGGGAACTCCAGGAGATCGTGCGACCGCTGGGTTTCTACCGGAACAAGGCCACGGCCATCCAGGGGCTGTCCCGCGCCCTGGTGGAGCACCACGGGGGCCAGGTCCCGGGCACCGTGGACGCGCTGGTGAAGCTGCCCGGCGTCGGCCGCAAGACCGCGTTCGTGGTGCTGGGCAACGCCTTCGGGGTCCCCGGTCTCACGGTGGACACCCACTTCGGCCGGCTGGCCCGGCGGCTAGGGTTCACCGCACAGCAGGACCCGGTCAAGGTCGAACACGAGGTCGCGGAGCTGTTCGAACCCCGCGACTGGACCATGCTCTCCCACCGGCTCGTCTTCCACGGCCGGCGCACCTGTCATGCCAAGCGCCCGGCCTGTGGGGCCTGCCCCGTCGCCCGCTGGTGCCCCTCCTACGGTGCCGGTGAGACGGATCCGGAAGCGGCAGCGCGGTTGCTGAAATACGAGCTGGCCCCGGGTCGCGAGGAGCTGTTGGCCAAGATGCTGGCGGGGGCGAGCCGCGCCGAGCTGCGGGCCGAGGGCTACAGTCTGGGAGCATGATGGAGATCGACGGAGCGCTCGCGGACCTGCGCAGCCTCGTGGACCGGTACGGCACGCTGGACCCGGACCTGGCGGCCCGGCCCCCGCGGCTGCCGGAGGAACACCGGATTCCCGACGACGGCGGCCGCGGCTGGGATTTCGGCATCACCCTGGTGCCCCCGCCCGGTGAGGAGCCTCCGGTCGAATCGGCGGTGCTCGTGCTGTTCGGGGCGCTCGACGACCAACCGGCGCACTTCCACGCCTCCGCCGTCCCCGAGGACCTGGACCTCCTGCTGACCCAGCGGTCCCTGAGCTTGCGCCAGCACCCGGGCCAGATCGCCTTCCCCGGCGGGCGGAAGGACCCCGAGGACGTGGACCACGCCCACTGCGCTGTGCGGGAGGCCGAGGAGGAGACCGGGCTGGACCGGGACGGGGTACGGGTCATCGGCTGCCTCCCGCCGGCGCCGCTGACCGTCTCGAACTTCCAGGTGACCCCCGTGGTGGGCTGGTGGGACCGGCCCTCGGACGTCTTCGTGGTGGACGAGGGGGAGGCCGCCCGCGTGTTCAGGGTGCCCGTTGCTGATCTCGTGGACCCCGCCAACCGCATCACCACGGCCATGAGGAGGGGGGCCGCTGGGAATGCCCAAGTCTTCAGGAGCCCGGCGTTCCTGGTCTCGGACACACTGGTCTGGGGGTTCACCGCGATCCTCATCGATCGGATCCTGGACCTGCTGGGCTGGAGCCAGGACTGGGACCGGAAGCGGATCGTGGACATCACCGACTGGAACTCCACCATGCCCGTGCCGCAGCCCGAGGACACCCGCGCCAACTTTCTATGAGCCCTCTGGCTCATGATTGACCCAAGATCGTTGGATCCGGCTGGCGGGTGTCATGAGTGCGCGGGCGTGGATCATTGCTGGCGGTAGGTCTGGATGACCTGGGAATCGTCCTTCTGCCCCCAGCCTGCTTCCTTCGCGGCCAGGTATTTTGCCTGCGCTGCTGTGATGATCGGCGCGTCGAATCCGATATCGTCGGCGATTTCCTTCACCAGGGTCGAGTCCTTCACGAAGATGTTGATGGTGCTGGTCACCTCGGCGTCGAGGCCTTCCAGCATGCGGGGGCCACGGTCGGAGAGCATCCATGATCCTCCCGCGCCACCGGAGACGGCGGGAAGTACCTTCCTCGGATCCAGGCCGAGTTGTTCCGCGAGGGCAAGTGCTTCGGCTGCGGCGACGATGTGTACCGAGCACAGCAGTTGGTTGACCGCCTTGTAGGACTGGCCTTGGCCGATCGTCGGACCGCAATCGATGATCGTTCCGAATGCTTCGAGGATCGGCCGTACATCATCGATCGCCGTCGAGGATCCCGAGGCGAACAGCCTGAGATCCCCGGTAATGGCCCGGGCAACGCCCCCGGTGACGGGGACGTCGAGCACTCGCACGGTTGGCCGGGCTGCTTCGGCCACTTCGCGCACCGCCTGAGGTCCGACGGTGCTCATCACTACCAGAATGCTGCCGTCCCTCAGGTGACGTAGCAATCCGTTCTCGCCCAGCGTCGTCGCGCGCAGCTGCTCCGGTGTGGCGACCATGCACACGAGGACGTCCGCATCCGCCGCGGATTCCGGTGTCGGTTCGGTGTGCAGTCCTCGTGCAGTCGCCTTCTCGCGCTGTTCCGCGCTCGGGTCGACGCCGGTGACATCGAACCCGGCCTCGATGAGTTGCTCTGCCATCGGCAGACCGATGGCACCGATGCCGATGAAGGTGACACGGCGAAGTGGCGATGGTGACATGAATGACTCCTTAGGTGTCTGGAGGTGGGGTGGGCTCAGAGGAAGAGCTGGAGCAGGAGGCACACGGCCAGGCCGATGACAGCGAAGGTGGACTGGGCGAGGGTGTAGATCTTGAACGTTCCCTTGGTCGTGAATCCCAGCATCTGCTTGAAGATCCAGAAAGTGTTGTCGGTGACGTGCGCCCCGAACGCCGCGCCGGTGCCAGCGGCCAGCATGATCAAGATCGGCAGGGCGTCGACGGAGCCCATAATGGGGGCGAGCAGGGTGGCTGCGGTGATGGCGGCCACCGATGCCGATCCCTGCGCGATGCGCAGGACCGCGGCCACCGTCCAGGTCAGCAGGACCGGTATCGCTGCGTTGGCCTGGAACACGGTTGCCAGCATGTCGCCGATGCCGACCTCGGTGATCACCTGCCCGAGAGATCCGGCGACGCCGGTGAAGAGCAGGATCGAGCCGGAGGTCTGGGCGCCTCGGGTGAGCAGGTCGTCGATGCCGTCGCGCTTGACGACGGGGATCGCGAGAAGGATGCCGATGATCAGGCCAATGAGCAGGGCGACCACGGGGCTGCCGAAGAAGCCGAGTACGGGGATTTCCTGGCCCAGGATGCCGGTGACGGTGTCCAGGATGATGAGCAGGATCGGCACAATGACCGGGAGCATCGAGACCACCAGTGGCAGCTGGCGGGAGGGGGCCGTCACGACCAGGGTGCCCGCGGAGCTGCCGGCGACCTCGGTGGTGCCCTTGGTGGTGATATCCGTCTCGCGATGCGCCTCGAGGCGGGCGCGTTCCTCCTCGATGGACTCTCCGAAGAGGGAATCGTCGAAGCCGGGGTCTAGGTCCGTCGCCGGATTGAAGAACTTCCGCATCATCAGGTCGTGCAGGAAGATGCTGGAGATGATGAAGAAGATGCCCAGGGGGATGCCCCACAGCAACATGGTGCCGAGGTCGACCCCGAGCGGTCCGGCGACCGCGATTGCCGCAACCCCGGGAACCACGATGAGCAGGCCGACCTCAAGACCGATGGCCAGTGAGCCGGCCAGGGTCGCGATACTCTTGCCGGTCCGTTTGGCGATGGTGCCGGCGAGGGGCGCCAGGATCACCAGGGCGACGTCGAAGTAGATCGACGGGAAGATGATGCCCGAGGTGAGGCCCAGGACATAGGGCGATCGCTTCGGTCCGACGAGTTTGAGCAGGCCGTCGACGACGCGCTGCATCGTGCCGGTCGCCGAGAGCGTGGTGCCGATCATGACGCCGAAGCCGATGATCAGGCCCACTTCGGCCATGAGATTGCCGAAGCCGATGTTGACGGCTGCCACTGATTCGTCGAAGCCGAGACCGGCAGCGACGCCGAGATACAGTGCGCCGACGACCAGGGCGACGACGGGGTTGATCTTCGCCCAGACGATCATCAGAACGATGCCGATGACTGCGATGGCGAGATGGACGAGGACGATTATGTCCATGTCTTCTCCATAACGGGTAGCGCCGGAGTTACCGGCAGTCGGATGGTGGTCGAGCAGGGAATAGTCGGCGATCGAGACGACCGGGGCCTCGGTGGACGGCATTGAGTCGAGTCCGTGACTCCTCGTCGTCCGCTGACACTCGTGGTTCGGCGGGCCAGTCGACCAGCGGGAACTTCGTGGCGTTGAAACCGGCCCCGTGAAGGGCCATCCACTGTGGCTCAGTCGCATGTCGACCAGTCATGACCGCTCGTTGACTGTTAACAGTCAACGAACTCTGTCGTGAAGTGTGTCACAACACGCTGAAGAAGCGCAAGGGGTGGAGAGGGGGCACCTGCGAAACGGTCGGTTGCCTGCGACGGCGCGTCTCGGTCAGAGTGGATCGCCCGGGCGAAATCTTCTCTCGACATCCGCGTCAGTGACCGGTTCGGGAGCAAAGAGCGGGTTCGAAGCCGTCGAAAGGGCAGCAGAGGAAGGCTTGCCGTCTCCCTCGGAAATTACTGCGGTAGCAGAAGAGGAGGCAGCTGGTGGATCAATTTCAGAAGCGCCGGTCGTCCAACCATCGAGTGATCACCCGGCATTGGCTTCGATCGACTGGCGCGATCGAGGTTCCCAAGGCGACAGCAGGTCGTGGCAACGGGATGGGTTGCTCCCTGCAGGTTTGATCGCACTGCGGTCCTGCCGTCGCGGCTGGGTGGGCCAGCCTGTCCGCCGGAGAGGGGAGTCAGGAGACGAGGTTGGCCGCGGCTTCGTCCATGTGGGCGAGCATGTGGTCTGCTGCGGCGGCCGGGTCTCCGGCCGCGATGACGTCGGCGATTGCGGTGTGCCGGTCCACGCGCATGTTTCCCACCGCTCGCACCACCCCGGCCCATAAGAAGGACATGCTGATCGAGCCTTCTAGGGCCTTCCACGAGTGCAGTAGCACGGCATTGCCGGTGAGCTGGCACAAGGTGCGGTGGAAATTCAGGTCAGCTTCGATGCGTTCCTCGAGGGTGGCGTCCACGGCTGCCTCCATGGCCCGTACGGCCTCGCGGAGGGTGACGACGGCCGCATCACGGTGCCCCGCCTGGCTCAGCGTGCGGACCGCCAACGACTCCAGGGCTGCCCGCACGGCGAAGATGTCCAGAATCTCCTGGGCGTCCAGGCTGCGCACAGACAACCGGCCCCGCTCCCCCGCGGTGATCAGCCCTTCCTGCTGGAGCTGGCGCATGGCCTCGCGCAGGGTGCCACGGCTGATCTGCAGTTGCTCGGAGACCTCTGTCTCCACCAAGTGGGTTCCCGGCGGCAGCTCGCCAGTCGTGATGGCCCGGCGCAGCGCGGACAAGGCTTGCTCGCGCAGGTTCACCTTGGCCAGTCCGGTCAGGGCGGTCGGCTGAGTGGTCATCGGGGGAAGTCCTTCGCAAAGTGGTGGAGCCGGGAGCGCCGAAGGCGCTCGGTCAAGGCCACTGCCTGGTCAGTGCTGCGTTGACACCGGTGACAGCAGAGGACGGCTCGCGGCCTTGGAGCTCACGTTCGGCGCCAGCCCGAAGCTGCTCCCGGAGTGCGGGTGCCGAGGGCTCGACTATGCATTGATCATACTGGTCCGTTAACCGTCGACGGAGACAGGTGGTCAGATTTCGATCTCAACGCCTTGCTGTGTCGGCCCGGGGGATTCTGTATGACGATCTCCGGGTGGGTGTCGGCAAAGATAGCCATTCAGAGGTCTTGACGGTGCGGAGCCGTGACTTTGGAAAGGCCCGGTTAGCAAGGGCGCCGGGTTTCGGGGGGCTCTGCTCTTGTGATCGGCAAGGTGACATGATTCACTGTTAACCGTCAACATTGCAGGGTGAGATGGATTAGGTGCCCTCCCGTGGCAGCCCGGTCCTGGGGATATTCGAGTCGGCGTGAGCCGATCGGAGCATTCCCTCTTGGCCGTGTGCCTCGCCTCGATAGGCACTTGAATCCTTATGTTGTCGCCTTGCCGTCCATCGTCCGCTTCAGGACCCAAATACCCGAGGTGAAGCTCATGCCAAGTACTACCGACCCCGATGCGGTCGAGATAGAGCGTCTGCAGCGGATCAAGGAGGCGGCCTTCCGGATCCGCACCAATGCCCTGATTCAGGGTGAGGTTCAGGGGCAGGGCTATATCGGCCAGGCCCTAGACATCGCCGATGTGCTGGCTGTGCTCTACGCCGACCAGCTCAACCTGCGCCCGGAAGACCCGCAGTGGGAGGGTCGGGATCGTTGCCTGCTCTCTATCGGTCACTACGCGATCGCGCTCTACGCGGCCCTGGCCGAGGCGAAGTTCTTCCCACTGGAGGAACTGGAAACCTACGCCACTGATGATTCGCGCCTGCCGATGTCGTCAATGGCCTCCTACACCCCCGGGGTGGAGATCTCCGGTGGTTCTCTTGGCCACGGTCTGGTGATCGCCAACGGGGTGGCTCTGGGCTTGAAGCGCAAGGAGAACCCAGCCTTCGTCTACAACATCCTCTCTGATGGAGAGCTCAATGAGGGCTCCACCTGGGAGGCCGCAGCCGTGGCTGCCCACCATAAGCTGGACAACCTGATCGCCATCGTGGACTTCAATGACCAGCAGGCCGACGGCAAGTCCAGCGAGATGCTGGGGATGGACCCGATCGAAGCGAAGTTCGAAGCGTTCGGATGGGTCGCGCGCCGCGTGGACGGCAACGACGTCGCCGCGGTGCTCACTGCTCTGGATGAGCTACGGGACCTGGACGCAGCCCAGCCGCGGTGCCTGATCGCTGACACCAAGCTCGGCAAGGGTGTGGACTTCCTCGAGAACCGCGAGAAGCTGCACTTCATGACCGTCGCCGCCGACGAATGGCAGATGGCCCACGACCGACTGAAGGAGTCGTTTCAGGCATGAACACCACCCCGAATACCAACACAGCAGCCCCGAAGAAGAAGCTGACCTCCGATGCGATGAGCGCCTCCCTCGCCCGAGAGGGGCAGCGTGTCACCCAGGCACCCCTGGGCCACGCCCTGGTAGAACTGGCCCAACGGGACGAACGAGTCGTAGGGTTGTCTGCCGACCTGGCCAAGTACACAGATCTGCACATCCTGCGCGATGCGATGCCGGACCGCTTCTACCAGGTCGGCATGGCCGAGCAGGCTCTGCTGGGGATGGCCGCCGGACTAGCCATGGAGGGCTTCGTCCCGTTCGCCTCCACCTACTCTGTCTTCGCCACCCGGCGGGCATACGACTTCCTGTGCCTGGACATCGCCGAGGCTAACCTCAACGTCAATATGGTGTGCGCCCTGCCCGGGCTGACCACCGGTTACGGGCCCTCCCACCAGGCCACCGAAGACGTGGCGATCCTGCGTGGGATGCCCAACCTGACCATCGTGGACCCGTGCGACGCCGTGGACATCGAACAGGCCGTCCCGCAGCTGGCTGCCCACGATGGGCCTACCTACACGCGCATCCTGCGTGGCAAGGTCCCTCGGGTGCTGGACGAATACGACTACACCTTCGAACTCGGCAAGGCCAAGATGCTCCGCGATGGGGCCGACGTCCTGCTCATCTCCACCGGCCTGATGACTGAGCGGGCGCTGGAGGCCGCCAAGGAATTGGCCACGGACAAGGTGGACGTGGCCGTGCTGCACGTGCCCACGCTCAAGCCGCTGGACGAGGACACCATCCTGCGCGAACTGGCCCGGGACCGTCTCGTGCTGACTTGCGAGAACCACACGATCATCGGTGGGCTCTTCGACGCCGTCGCCCACGCCGCGGTTCGGGATGGCATCTTCCGCCAGATCACCCCGATCGGGCTGCCCGACGAGTTCCTCGACGCCGGCGCACTGCCCACCCTCAACGACCGCTACGGTGTCTCCACCG
Organism: Microbacterium sp. A93; assembly: GCF_051842835.1. Lineage (NCBI taxonomy): Bacteria > Bacillati > Actinomycetota > Actinomycetes > Micrococcales > Microbacteriaceae > Microbacterium > Microbacterium sp. A93. Next base: position 48,823 of record NZ_JBPXMT010000014.1, on the reverse strand, counting down.
CAAAGATCGCCGAGCGGGTCAAATCGCTGCTCAGCCCCCAGCGCACCGAGCGCGTGGACTGAGCCCGTTGGGCACATGGGAGGGGCCGGGCAGAGAGTTATCTGTCCGGCCCCTCCCATGTGCGCCCGGGGTTGTGGTCATGCAGCTGGTGGCTTCCGCCCGACCGTCTCCGGCAGCACGACGGCGCCCTGGACCGCGGAGTACCGAGGGCCAGGGCGCCGTGGCGCGGGTGGAAGAACTTCAGTGAATATGGCTGCCGCCGTTGATGTCCAGGGTCACGCCGGTGAGATAGGCAGCGTCTTCGGATGCCAGGAAGGTGATGGCTCCGGCGACTTCTTCGGTTGTGGCTGTGCGGCCTACGGGGACGTCGGCCGCGATGGCAGCCTCCTGCTCCGGGGTGCTGCCGACCCGGATGTTGGTGTCCACGGCCCCGGGGGTTACCGCGTTGACGGTCACCCCGGTCGGGCCCAACTCCCGGGCCAGGGCCTTGGTGAAGCCGAGGATCGCCGCTTTGGCCGCGGAGTAGGGCACTTTGCCGAACACCCCGCCGCCGCGCTGGGCCGAGACCGAGGACATATTCACAATCCGGCCCCAGCCGCTATCAATCATCTGTGGCAGGAACGCCTTGGTGACCAAGTAGGTGCCGGTGGCGTTGACGTCCATGACCTTGTGCCACAGCTCCAGGGTGGTTTCCAGGAACGGGACCGGGGAAGTGATGCCAGCGATGTTGACCACCGCTCCCACCGGGGGAAGGTTGCCGGCTGCCACCTTGGCGACCACCGCCTCACGAGCCGCGTCCACGGCGGCTTCGTCGGACACATCGACCGCATGGCCGAGTGTGGGCACGCCGAACTCTTCGCTGATGTGCTGGGCGACCTCGGTGGACTTCACGCCATCAAGATCCAGGATCACGACCCCCCAGCCTTCACGGGCGAAGCGTCGGGCGGTGATGACTCCGATGCCCTTCTCTGAGGTGGCGCCGGTGATGACAGCGGTGCGTTGAGTGCTCGACATGATGCTCCTCGAATGGGTCAGAAATAGACAGTCCACAGGCGTCGTCATAACCGGACAAACCCAGGGTGCTGGCCTCGTGACGCAGCCGACGACCGTGTGCTACATCACGATACTTCAGTCGACTGTTGACAGTCAACGTCGGGTTGGTGGGATGCTGTGGTGATGGAGTCAAATCGTTCCTCAAAGCCCGACGACCCTTCACCCAGCCAGCACGGACTTCCAGGTGATGCGGTGTCCACCCGACACGTCATCGTCCTTCCCGGAGGTGGCTATTCCGGTTATGCAGAGAACGAGGCGGAGCCCATAGCTGAATGGCTCCGCCTGCTGGGCCTCTCTGCGAGTGTCTTCCGTTATCCGGTGCGCACTGAGCATCCTGCTCCATTGGAAGCGGTAAGGGCTGAGATACGCCGGATCAGGAGCCACGGTGTTGAGCGGATTGCACTGGTGGGATCGTCTGCAGGTGGTCATCTGGCCGGCCATGCCGCACTGACCACTTCGGCCACGGCCTCCGAGCGAGTCGAAGCGGTCATTCTCTGTTATCCGGTGGTGTCCATGGAAATTGACACGGATCGGGGATCCCAACGAGAACTTCTGGGCGCATCTCCTCCTCCCGAGACACGAGCCACTACGTCCCTGGACCGCTTGGTGACCCCGTCGGCGCCGCCTTTCTTCATCTGGCACACCGCCGATGACCCCACGGTTCCCGTGCAGCACTCCTATCTCCTGGCTCAGGCCCTGGCACGCCATGGTGTATCCCACGCCTTGCATGTCTTCCCCGAGGGACCGCACGGCCTCGGGCTAGCTCAGGGCACCGGAGAGCCTGAAGCCTGGCCGGACCTGTGTGCTGCCTGGTTGTCGACGCGGGGATGGCTCGACGAACCTAGGACCCACCGAGCGGCTGACGGATGATCACATCGAGCCCAGTCTCATGCTCAACCGGGCGGTTAAATCACTCCGCGTTCTATTCCGACTTTGATGCCGACCCGGCATAACGGGCAGAACTGCCATTCAACTGGGGACGTTCAGTGTCTCTTCCGGGGTGCTGGCCCTGTTGTTCCTGTTGTTCCTGCGGACCACGGCAACAGAGCAGTCTGGAGCCGGTCAAGTGAACGGCAGTGGAGCTCAGCCGGGCCTCCTGGCTGAGGAGGCCCGGGATACTCCTCCACAGGTGACCGGTGTCTCGCCGGTCCTCCACAGGTGGGCTCCTGCGGGCCTCACCGCCGACGGTGGGCGGCCAGTCTGGATCCATGGCCGCCCATGCATCCTCTCCACTGTCCATTGTGTTCGTCGCCCCGCCTGAGTCGGGTGCGCGCGCCTCCCATGGGCTGATCGGGGGTGACCGGTTCCTGACCGACCTCCTGCGCGCCGAGGTGGCGGCCTGCGTGGCAGCGGTGGGCCACCGCCTACACGTGGTCCCGCGATCCGAGGGATGGTCCGAGCAAGCCGTCACCGCGGCGGCGGTCCCGCCGGCGCTCATCCTGTGGGGACTCGCCCCGGAGGAGGATGCTGCGCCGGATACCCTCCCGGGCGCCCTGCCGGACTCCTGGGCGGACTATTGGCCGAACGCGTGGCCGGACACGTGGCCGGACGCTCCGCCGAGGGATCCGGACCGGCCGGTGATTCCGGTGACCCTGGGCGGGTCGGCCGTGCCCCACGGTGCGCTGGGGCTGCCGGCCGAGTCCCGGCAGCTGTGCCGGGCCCTGGCCCGAGCGGTTCCGGCGGGAACCGGACCCACGTCCCCGCACCGGGCGGCCGTTCTGGTCCACCAGGGAGACGGGCCGGACGGGGACGCCCGGTGGCCGGGGCTGAGCTGGGCGCTGACCATGCTGGGGGCCGGCCCCGGCCGCGGCGTACTCGTGGATGTCCAAGGACCCGGCGGCAGCCTCAGCGCGCGGCTGCGCGCTTTCGAGCCCCCCGCCTCGGGCCGCCTCGGGTGGCAGTCCACGGGTGCCGTCCCGGTCCCCGGGCCCGCACTGATGGGCCGGTTGCCCGGTGCCGGCGGGGTGCGGTGGTGGGGTTGGGCGGCGCCGGGGGACGGGCCGGTGCCGTCCGAGCCTCCGGAGACGCACGGGTCCCTGTGGGCCGAGCGGGAGGCGTGTGTGCAGGTGGCGCACGAGTCATCCCCCTGGACGGTGATGGACGCAGGCCGGGACCTGGACCAGGCCCGCGCGGCTGCGGCCCGAGGGACGCCCGTGGTGCTGTGCACGGATCGGCCCCTGCCCCCCGGACTCGAGGTCCGCCCGGACGTGGTGCTGCAGACCGCCGGCGCGGCCGGGACGTTGCCCTTCCGTCCGGCCGACTGGGCGGGGACGTCGATGGCCGCCTGGGGCAGGTCGGCCCGCCGTGGATCCGGCCGTCGGTTGGCTGCAGAGATCGGGCTGAGGCTGGAGCAAGGGACCGGATCCGGCACCGGTGGTGTCCTAGCCGGGAGGAGCCACTCATGAGCAGGGGATGGGCGCCGGAGCCGCCCCCATCGGCGGGGCGGCGCCAGGGCACGGGACGGTCATTGCGCCGGTCCACAGCTCAGCCCGAGGCCCAGACGGCGGGGCGGCAGCGAGCCCAACGGTGGTTGGCCGGCCGGCTGGCCGACCCGGTGCGGTCACGGAGCAGCGCTGAGACGTTGCGGCCGGACACTGTTCCACCGGAACTGGCCGCGGAGGCCGTGCGCCGGCACCTGCCCGTGGTCACCCCACAGGAGGCCGCCGAGCAGATGAGGGCGGTGACGGATGACCTCACCGGGCTGGGGCCGCTGGCCTTCCCGGCACGGACCCCCGGCGTCACGGACGTCCTCGTCGATGGCGCCGGGACCGTCTGGACGGACGGGATGGACGGACTGCAGGACACGGGCGCGCGTGTGGGCGCCGAGGAGGCCCGACGGCTGGCCGTCCGGCTCCTGTCCCAGGGTGGACGGCGGCTCGACGAGGGCCAGCCGTTCGGCGACGCGCAGGTCAACGGTGCCCGGGTCCACGCGATCCTGCCGCCCCTGGCTGCCGGGGGAACCCAGATCAGCGTCCGGCTGGCGGCACCGGAGCCACCGAGACTCGAAGACCTCGCCCGCGGGTGGCCGCACGGTGAGGTCTGGCTGGCCGCCCTGAGGCAGCTGTTGCACGCCCGCGCCAACCTCCTGATCAGTGGGGCCACAGGATCAGGGAAGACCACCCTGCTCTCGGCGCTGCTCTCAGAGGTGCCCGCCGACGAACGGATCATCACCGTGGAGGACACCCGCGAACTGCGCCCCCGCCACGGCCACGTGGTCTCACTGCAGGCCCGGTCCGGGAACGCCGAAGGGGCCGGTGGCGTGCCCCTGGCCGAACTCGTCCGGCAGGCCCTGCGTATGCGACCAGACCGTCTCATCGTCGGGGAATGCCGTGGGGCAGAGGTGGCGGATTTCCTGGCCGCCATGAACACCGGTCACCGGGGTGCCGCGGGAACACTCCATGCCAACTCCACCACGGACGTTCCGGCCCGGCTATTGGCCATGGGGGCCTTGGCGGGACTGGGGGCCGAGGCACTGACCCTGCAGGCCTCCAGTGCGGTGGATGCCATCCTGCACCTGGAACGCACGGACGCCGGCCGTCACCCGGTCGAGCTGTCCGTGGTCGACCGCGCCGGAGCCGGGGCAGCCTCGCTCCGGGTGGTCCCGGCCTGGTCCCTGACCGGCACGGCCCTGACTCCCGGGCCGGGACGGGACCTCTTGGGGGCCCTGTCCGGCGAGGGCAGGATCCGGGCCAGCGAGACCAGTGAGACCGGCGAGACCAGTGAGACGGGCGGGCCCGGCGAAGCCGACGGACCCGGCGAGTCCGGCGGAGCTGGCGGACCCAGCAGGATCAGCGGTCCCGGTGGCCGGCACCGGGGAGGGCGCCATGTCCTGGGCGACTGAGCGGCAGGATGATCTGCGCGGTGTGCGCGGTGTGCGCGGTGTGGCGCCATGGTGGCCCGGACAGGCACTCCGCCGCCGGGAGAGGGAAGCCGAGGCGTTCATCGCCCTGCTGCGCCGCGCGGCGGCCCTGCTGCAGGCGGGGCGGCGGCCCGAACGGCTCTGGGCGGAGCTGGCCCGCCTGTACACGGGCTGCCGCTCGGTCCCCGGGACCCCGGCCGCCTGCTGCCTGCACCACGTCTTGGTGGAGGCTGACGTCGAGGTCCTGCTCGGGGGACCACCCTTCGCCGGTGTCCGCGGCCCGGGGGAGGGCCGCCACTGGCGGCAGCTGGCCGGCTGCCTCGAGGTCTCCCGGCAGGCCGGTGTCCCCCTCGTCGGACTGTTGGACCGCCTGGCGGATGCCCTGGAGGAGGGGCAGGACGCCCACCAGGCCCGTGAGGCGGCGGCCGCCGGACCGCGTTCCACGGCGAGGCTGCTGGGGTTCCTTCCCCTCGCCGGAATCGGGATGTCCGCCGCCCTCGGCGCCTCGCCGGTGGACTTGTTGTCCGGACCACTGGGGTGGCTGGTGGTGGGCACCGGCGGTGCCCTGGCCGTCGTCGGGCATCTCTGGACAAGCGCGCTCATCCGGCGTTCGGAGTCCACCCCATGAGCACGGATCACCCGGAACCGGCCTTCGAGGACCTCGCCGAGACCACTCTGGACGCCGCCGTGGCCCTGGACCTGCTTGCAGGGTTGCTCGACTCCGGGCAGTCGCTCGTCGCCGGCCTCGACCTGCTGGGCACCCACCTGCCCGGCGCCGGTCCGGTCCGCCGGGTGGCGCTGCTGCTACAGGTCGGTGTCGAGTGGGATGACGCGTGGACGGCCCACGAACCGGAGGCCAGTGATCGGGATCTGCAGGAACTGGCAGGAGAGCTCCGCTTCGCGCACGTCACGGGGGCGCCGACGGCGGCCCTGCTGCGGTCCACCGCGTCCTCCCTCCGACGCCACCGCAAACGGCGGGCCGAGCAACGCGCGGCGGAACTGGGAACGCGTCTGGTCCTGCCGCTCGGGCTGTGCCAATTGCCCTCCTTCATCTGTCTCGGCGTGATCCCGCTGGTCCTGGCCCTGCTGCCCTGAACCGGCTCGCCCACTCCTCCACACCCTTCCCATGTGGCGGATCCATCCAGAACCGGGCCCACCCGACCCCCACGGCAGTCCGGACCACCACAGGCTGGGACCAGGCGTCCACCACCGGCCGCCGCCCCACGAATCGAGGAGACACCATGACTGCCACCCTGCACGCCGAGATCCGGGACCAGCGCCACCAGCGCCACCCGGAACACCAAGACCGGCACCTGACTCAGGACCTGCCCTCGGCTCCCGACCTGCGCCGGGGGCCGGACTGGGGCGATGAGACCGGGGCCCAGACGGCGGAGTACGGGATCGTGACGCTCGCCGCCGTCGGTTTCGCGGGGGTGTTCGCCGTCATCCTGGCGGGTGCGGACGTCCAGGGACTGCTTCTGGACATCGTCAAGAACGCCCTGAGCTTCGGCTGAGGGATACCCACGCCCCGGGGCCCGCCGCCTTCCCCAGGTGGTGGGCCCCGGAGCAGCCGTCTACGACTGGAGGACGCCATGGACCGCGACAACCCGCCTGACCGCGGATCGGTCACCGCCGAGTACGCCGTGATGCTGCCGGCTGCCGCACTGGTCCTGGTCGCCGGACTGCTCGCCGGTGTGGCCACGATGCAGCAGGTGCGGCTGGAGGAGGCAGCGGTGGCCTCGGTCCGCCAACTGGCCCGTGGGGAGAGTGCTGCCGACGCCCAGGCCACGGTCCGCCGGATGGCGGGCGAGGCCACGGGCCTGAGCAGCGAACGATCCGCCGGATGGGTCTCCGTGACGGTAGACCACGCCCCACCGGGGCCTCTGGCTTGGTGGGACGGCTGGACCCTGGACGCCACGGCTCACGCTCCGGACCAGTGGGCTGTCCCTCCGGCGTCTCCGGGCTCTGTGGGATCGCCATGAGCAGCGGCCCGCACGTCCCGCACTGCACCGACGGCCCGCACAGCCCGGCTGCCGACTCCGGTGCCGGCAGCATCACCGTCCTGGTCACGGTGTTCCTGACCCTGGTGCTGCTGGGCACCACCGCGGCCCTGGGCACCTCGGTCACGGCGGCCACCCGGGCTGCCGGTGCGGCTGATCTGGCCGCTCTCGCCGCCGCGGACGCCGTTCGCGGGCTCGTGACAGCGGACGCGTGCGCCCTGGCAGCCCAGACGGTCCAACGCCACGGGGCCGTGATGACCGCATGCACGGCCGAGGGTGACGGCACGGCGCGGGTGCAGACCCGTTTCGACTCCGCCCTGCCGTGGCCCGCGCACGGTCAGTCCCGGGCCGGTCCTCCCGCCCCGTCGATCCCCCACTCCTCAGCCCCGGACCAGTCGCTGCCCGGACCCGGGACGCCCGGGTGACGCGTGCGGGCGGCGGCGGCCCGGACCGCATTCAGCACGAACGCCAGCAGGGTGGCCGCCCCGTCCTTGTCCAGGGGGTTGTTGCGGTTGCCGCACTTGGGGGACTGCACGCAGGAGGGGCAGCCCGAGGGACAGGCACAGGAGCGCACGGTGTCCAGGGTGGCCTGCAACCAGGTCTCGGCCTCGTGGAAGCCCCGCTCGGCGAAGCCGGCACCGCCGGGGTGGCCGTCGTACACGAAGACGGAGGGCTGACCCGTGTCCGGGTGCAGGGCCATGGACACCCCGCCGATGTCCCAGCGGTCGTTCGAGGCGACGATCGGCAACAGGCCGATCATGGCGTGTTCGGCCGCATGCAGGGAACCGGGCAACCGGTCCATGGTCAGCCCCGCAGCCACGAGCACCTCGGAGGGGCAGTGGAACCAGACGGCCGTGGTGAACAGGTCCCGGGCCGGCAGCTCCAACGGCTCCTCGCCGAGGACCTCACCGGAGACCTGGGCCTTGCGCTGATAGGACACCACCTGGGTGGTCACCTTCACCGGGCCGGTGCACCACTGCAGCTCACCCGCATCCACCCGCTCCATGGTGTCCAGGACCTCGATCTCCGTGATGTCGCGTGCCTGCGTGAAGTAGTCCGGCCAGGCCCGGGTCACCAGCACGGCGTGCGCGTCCTCGTCCAGGTCCTCCACCAGGTAGGTGCGGTCCTGGTGCACGTACACGGCGCCGGGGTGGGCCTGGTAATGGGTCTGGGGGGAGCCCATGGTGCCGAGCAGGGCTCCGGTCTCGGTGTCGATGATGTTGGTCGGCCCGCCGCCGTCGTCCCGCAGGGACACCAAGCCGGCCGCATGCTCGGGGTGGGTCCAGAACCAGCCGGCCGGCCGCCGTCGCAGGTATCCCTCCTGCACCAGCTGCTCCACCAGGGCCCGGACCTGCCCTGGGTCCCCGAAGGCCCCGAGCCCGTCCGGGACCAACGGGAGTTCGGCGGCCGCGGCACACAGGTGCGGGGCCAGGATGTGCGGGTTGGTGGGGTCCGTGACCGAGTCCTCCACGGCCAGCTCGAACACGGCCTCGGGGTGGTGCACCACATAGGTGTCCAGTGGGTCGTCGCCCGCCACGTAGAGGGCCACGGACTCCTGCCCGGCGCGTCCGGCGCGGCCCACCTGCTGGAAGAACGAGGCCCGCGTGCCCGGCCAACCGGCCACCAGTACAGCGTCCAGCCCGGCGATGTCGATGCCGAGCTCCAACGCCGGGGTGGATGCCACACCCAGCAACCGCCCGGTCCGCAGAGCCGTCTCCACCTCACGGCGCTCCTGGGGCAGGTACCCGGCACGGTAGGCCGCCACCCGGGACGGCAGGGACGGGTCCACCTCGGCCAGCTCACGCTTGGCGGCGGAGGCCATGGCCTCGGCCCCACGGCGGGAGCGGATGAAGGCGATGGTCCGGGTGCCCGTCACGGCCAGGTCCGCCATCATCCCGGCCGCCTCCGCCGTGGCCGAGCGGCGCACCGGTGCCCCGTTCTCACCCCGCTTGTCCGTCAGCTCGGGCTCCCAGAAGCCCACCGTCACCGACCCGTGGGGGGAGGCATCTGCCGTCACGGCCGTGGCCTCCGCGCCGATCAGTCGGGAAAAGGATTCTGCCGGGTCCGCACTGGTGGCCGACGCCCCGATGAACACCGGCCCGCTGGTCTGCACGCCCACCCGACCCAGCGCAGCCCTGCCCGGAGTGCCCCGGTCCGAACAGTAGTGCGCGCAGACCCGGGCCAGCCGGCGCAGCAACACGGCCACATGGGAGCCGAACACCCCGCGGTACACGTGGGCCTCGTCCACGACCACGAAGCGCAGCCGGCGGAAGAACCGGGACCAACGCTCGTGGTGCGGGAGGATCCCCACGTGCAGCATGTCCGGATTGGTCAACAGCACGTTGGCGTGCTCGCGGGCCCACGTGCGGTCGGCCACGTCGGTGTCCCCGTCATACGGTGCCGGGCGCAACCAGCTGGCCCCGTCCCGGGCCAGGGCCCGCCAGGCCTGCAACTGGTCGGCGGCCAACGCCTTGGTGGGGGAGAGGTACAGCACGGTGCCCGTGGGATCGTCATGCAGGGCGGTTCCGGCGGCCAACTGGTAGCCCAGAGATTTTCCCGAGGCCGTGCCGGTGGCCAGCACCACGTGGGCCCCGGACGCTGCGAGGGAGGCGGCCTCCGCCTGGTGCCGCCAGGGCTCCAGGACGCCGGATCCGCCCAGGGCGTGGATCAGACCCTCCGGAGTGCCCTCCGGCCACGGCACGGTGACGGCCCGGCGTTCGGGCAGGTGCCGGACGTGGAGGAGCTGGGGCGGGACGATCCGGCGGCCGAGGAGACGGATCAGGGCCTCGGCATCCCGGGGATCGTCCGTGCGCGCCTGACCGTCAGGCTCGTCAGTCTCGTCAGGCTCGTCAGGCCCGGCCCCGTCCACTCAGTCGGCGTCCGAGTGGGACGGGTTCCGGTTCTCGTCCTGGGCGGCGCCGTACACGGTGACCGCGGCGAGCTCGGTCCAGCCGAGGTGACCGTAGAGGGCCTGGCCGTCCGCGCCGGCCACCAGCAGCCCCTTCTCCACATCATGTTCCAGCACCAACGAGGCGAGGTAACGCATCACCAGGGAGCCCAGGCCCTGCCGGCGGAAGACGGGGGCGGTCCAGATGCGGTCGAACACCGCATAGCCGTCCACGGCGGCCACCCGGCCGCGGGCCGCCACGGCGCCCTCGCCCTGGGGGTGCTGGTCCGTGCTGGTGATGGTCAACAGGAACCAGTCCGGATCGTTGCGCCGCACCTCGGCCGCGAACTCCTCGGGCACGATCGGGGCCTCGACGTCTTGTCCGCCCATGTCCACCACCATCAACACCTCGTCGGAGGAGATGGCCCGGAGCGGCACGTCTGCGGGGACGGTGGGCGGCGTCCCCACCACCGTCAGCAGCCGGCCGGGATTGTTCTGGACCTCGGCGGACACGGCCTTGAGGGCGGCCTCGTCCGGATTGGCCAGGATGTACTCCCACTCGTGGCCCGCTTCCTGGCCCTCCTGACCGGACCACTCTGCCTCCTGGCGGTCTCCAGACTGGAGGTCACCGCGCAGGGCGGCGTGGACGGCACCATCATGGTGCACTTCATAGTTTCGGCAGCGGGACCAGCCGGTCACCCAGGTGCTGACCAGCGCGTCATTCAGGGCAGAAGTCATAGGAGGAGACTAACCCGCCGCAGACGGAACCTGAACGGGCCCGGGCCTGCTCACCGCCGAATCCAGCCAAATCGTCACCGGTCCGTAGCCTGCGGTACACACCCGGCACGCTTCCGGCGAACGACCGGCGCCCGGCCGCCATCCACCTCCGTCCGGACTACCCTTGATCCGGTGAGCCAGTCCAAGATCGCCCTGTTCTACCGCTTCGCCCCGCTGCCGGATCCGGAGGCCGTGCGCCTCTGGCAGCACGCGCTCGCTGAACGATGGGGCCTCACCGGCCGCATCATCGTGGCCCCCCACGGGATCAACGGAACGGTCGGCGGGCCCATCGCCGCTGTGAAGCAATATGTCAAGACCACCCGCTCCTACGGTCCTTTCGCCGGCCTGGAGATCAAGTGGTCGGACGGCACGGCAGCGGACTTCCCCCGGCTCTCCGTGAAGGTCCGGCCCGAGCTGGTGGCCTTCGGCGTGCCAGAGGAGGTCAGCGTGACGAGCGCGGGCGTGCAGGACACCGGCACCCACCTGGATCCGGCCGCGCTGCACCGGCTCGTCGAGGAGAAGAAGGACGCCGGCACCCCCGTGGTGTTCTTCGACGGGCGCAACGCCGTGGAGGCCGCCATCGGCCGGTTCAAGGACGCCGTGGTCCCGGACACCACCACCACGCGAGACTTCGTCGCCGAGCTCGATTCCGGCAAGTACGACCACCTCCGGGACCAGCCGGTCGTCACCTACTGCACCGGCGGGGTCCGCTGCGAGGTCCTCACCGCCCTGATGCAGCACCGGGGATTCAACGAGGTGTACCAGCTGGACGGCGGGATCGTGAAGTACGGGGAGGCCTACGGGGATGACGGCCTGTGGGAGGGATCGCTCGCCGTCTTCGACCAGCGGATGCGCGTGGAGTTCTCCGACCACGCCGCCGTGATCGGCCGCTGCACCCTCTGCGGGGATCCCACCTCCGAGCTGATCAACTGCACCGATCCGGGGTGCCAGACCCTGGAAGCCGTCTGCGCCGGTTGCGCCGGTTGCGAACCGGACCGTCGCTGCGCCGTCTGCACGGCCGGAACACCGGCGAGGAGGGAACCATGAGCCAGCAGGACACTCCGGGCCAGCCGGACACACCCCCGTTCAACCACACCGTGATCGCACCGCCGGCCTCGGGCTCGGGCGGGAACGGGGTCCGCCGGCTCGCAGCGGACCTGCGCGCCCTGCCGTACACCACCGGCGCGGTCGGGGCGTTGCTCGGCGCGCAGGCCACCGCCGCGCTGGACCGTGAGCAGGCCGAGCCGGCCCGTCTGGTGGTCGCCCGGGTGATGGGCGACGACGGCGCCGTCGCCTCCCAGCGCGCGCTCGCCGCCGTCGTGTCCTGCTGGATGCTCGGCGACCCGGTTCCGGTGGAGGCCCTCGATCAGGCCCTGCCCACCCTGCGGGCGGCCGGCGCCGTGCTCCTGAACCTCGGATGGATCCGTGCCGGGCACTTCCACCCCGTGGTGGACCTCTCCCCGTATGCCACCGACGACCACGGGGACCTGTGGGTGTGCAGCGACCAGACCGCCCTGCAGACCCGTTCCACCCTGCCCTCCTGGCACGTGGTGGGGATCGGCCGGGCCTCGCTCACCCTGGCCGGCAACGTGATCCGCCGGCCGGTGGCCCGCGCCCTGGACCTGGGGACCGGCTGCGGCATCCAGACCCTGCACCTGCTGGCCCATGTGGACCACGTCACCGCCACGGACCTGTCCGAGCGGGCGTTGGGGTTCACGGCCTTCAACCTGGTGCTCAACGCCCAGGCGCTCGGCCTGGCCCGGGAACTGGGCGGAGGCCCGGATACGGACCTCCTGAAGGCGCTGTTCAGCCCGGGCGGCCGGGTCACACTGCTCCGCGGCGACCTGCTCGAACCGGTGTCCGGGCAGCGTTTCGACCTGGTCGTCTCCAACCCGCCGTTCGTCATCACCCCGCGCACGGGTGCAGCGCCGGGGCAACCGGTCGGCATCAACACCTACCGGGACGGCGGACGGCCGGGGGACAGCCTCCTCGCCGAGCTGATCGGGAGGCTGCCGGAACACCTGGAGCCAGGCGGCGTGGCGCAGATGCTCGGCAACTGGGAGATCCACCACGAGGGCCCCGCCGCCGGAGTTGGCGCCGCCGGTGCTGGCGCCCACGGCCTGAGCGGGCAGGACGGTCTGGATGGGCCGGACGGCCTGAGCGGGCCGGATGGTCCGGAACACCGGGTGGCGGGGGCCGCCAGCCCCCAGCGGCACGGCTGGGACGCCCGCCCTCGTTCCTGGGTTGCTTCCGGCACCGACGCCTGGTTCATCCAACGGGACCTGCTGGACCCCTCCGGTTACGCCGAGACCTGGCTACAGGACTCCTCGGAACAGCTGGACCCGGCGGGCTACGCGGAGGGCTATCGCCGCTACCTGGCGGACTTCGAGGCCCGGGGCGTGGCCGCGGTGGGCTTCGGCTACCTCTGGCTGCGCCGCCCGGCCATCCCGCGCGAGGGCCGGATCCGCACCGAGGTCCTTGAGACGGAGCTGCAGCAGCCGCTGGGCCCGGCCTGGGCGGACGCCGTGGAGCGGGGGGACGTGGTGGCCGGCGGGCAGGACGCGGCAGGCCACCCGGCAGACTTCGAACACCTGCGCGGACTGCATGTCCGAGTCCCGGGGCACGTGACGGAGGAACGGCACCAGCGGTTCGGCGCCGAGGACCCGGAGGTCATCCTGGCCCGTCAGGGCGGCGGATTCCGGCGCACCGCCCACCTGGACACCGCCACGGCCGGATTCCTCTCCGCCGCGGACGGGGAGTTCACGGTGGGGCAACTCACCGGCGCCGTGGCGGGACTGCTGGAGCTGGACGAGGCGGCAGAGGCGGCGCTGCTGGAGGCGGTCGCCGAGCTCCTCCTGGAGGGCTTCCTGGTGCCTGCCGCGGACGGCTCTGCGGCCACCTCTGCGGCCCACGCTCCGGCCGAGGGATCGGCCGTTACCTGACTGGAACCTTCCGGGGTGTGAACCAGAGCACCCGAAATGTGAAAGAACTGCCTAGAATCTTTGTCCATGACTGAACAAGACACCGCCCCGACCCACGGGAGCGGAGCGGTGCCGGCCGCCCGAACGCCGGTGGTCATCTCGGATCCCCAGGCCATCAGGGCGCTGGCCCACGAGGCGCGGTTGGAGGCGCTCGAGGAGTTGTTCGCCTCCCAGTCCACCCGTACGGCCACCGAACTGGCCTCCCGGTGTGGCCTGACGCCCTCGGCCATGAGCTACCATCTGCGGGCCTTGGAGAAGTACGGCTTCGTGGAGCGCTCACCCTCCGAAGGAGACGGTCGCGAGCGGCGCTGGAAGGCGGCCGGCTACTCCCTGCTGGTCGACTCGCTGAACCATTCTCCGGCGTCCAAGCAGGCGTTCATCGACGTGCAGTTGAACACCTTCCGTGACCGCATCATGAAGGAGGTGACCCGGCGCGAGGTGGAGGACCAGCAGGTGCGCCAGGCCGCGGAGCAGGCGGTGGCCACGGCCCGGGAGGGCGACGCCGCCCTGGACGGGGAGACGGGCCAGCAGGACCAGCAGAGCCAGCCCGGAGGGTCGGGCGGACGCCGCCCGCCGGTGCTGTCCACCGGGATGGTGTTCGTCAACGCGGAGCAGCGCGAGGAGTTCCAGCGGCGGCTCGCCGGGCTGATCGACGAGTTCGAGGAGCTGAATCCCGCCTCGGAACGCTCCGTGGACGCCGAGCGGGTGTACTACCTCGTCTCGGTCCTGGCAGATGCTGCGCCAGCGGCGCGGGAAACGGCCTCATCGGCACGGTAAGTCGACCTGCGTCAGGGGTAGGGGCCCAGGTGCCGTTACATTGGTAGGGCACCGGGCGGTCCGCCTGGAACCTCGAGGCGGCCATCCACTGGGCCCGCCGGGCCCGGCGGACGATCTCCCGCCCGGCGACGAAAAGGAGCCTGCGTGTCCGAGAAGACGTCCAAGAAGACCACCTCCTCCGGTGACGGAACGAAACTGGTCATCGTGGAGTCCCCCGCCAAGTCCAAATCCATCGCCAAGTACCTGGGCGAGGGATGGGTGGTGGACGCCTCGGCGGGCCACATCCGGGACCTGCCGCAGCCCTCGGACCTGCCGGCGGACATGAAGAAGGGCCCCTACGGGCGGTTCGCGGTGGACACCACCAACCGCTTCGACCCGTACTACGTGGTCTACCCGGACAAGCGCAAACGCGTGGCGGACCTCAAGCGTCTGCTGAAGGACTCCTCCGCCCTCTACCTCGCCACGGACGCCGACCGCGAGGGCGAGGCCATCGCCTGGCACCTGCTCCAGGAGCTCAAGCCGAAGGTCCCCGTCTACCGGATGGCCTTCACCGAGATCACCAAGGAGGGGATCGCCCGCGGCCTGGAGAACGTCCGTGAGATCGATGCCGACCTCGTGGACGCCCAGGAGACCCGGCGCATCCTCGACCGCCTCTTCGGCTACGAGATCTCCCCGGTGCTGTGGCGCAAGGTCCGCCAGGGACTCTCCGCCGGCCGGGTGCAGTCCGTGGCCACCCGCCTGGTGGTGGAGCGCGAACGCGAACGCATGGCGTTCATCTCGGCCTCCTACTGGGACCTGGACGGCACCTTCACCGCCAACGAGGGCAAGGGCGCCGGCGAGTCCTTCACCGCGCGGCTGAACACCGTGGACGGACAGCGCATCGCCACCGGCCGCGACTTCGACGACCGGGGACAGCTGAAGCCCTCCGCCGCCGGCAAGGTCGCCACCCTGAGCGAGGCCACCGCCACGGCACTGGCCGCCGGCCTGCAGGGGGCCACCTTCACGGTCGACTCGGTGGAGGACAAGCCCTACACCCGCCGCCCGGCCGCCCCGTTCACCACCTCCACGCTGCAGCAGGAGGCCTCGCGCAAGCTGCGGTTCTCCTCGAAGGTGACCATGCAGGTGGCCCAGCGCCTGTATGAGAACGGCTACATCACCTACATGCGTACCGACTCGGTCAACCTCTCGGGCGAGGCCGTCACGGCGGCCCGGCGCCAGGCCACCGAGCTCTACGGGCCCGAGTCCATCCCGCAGGCCAAGCGCGTGTACAAGTCCAAGAACGATTCGGCGCAGGAGGCCCACGAGGCCATCCGTCCCGCCGGGGACTCCTTCCGGACCCCCGGCCAGGTCTCCGGGTCCCTCGGAGCGGACGAATTCCGCCTCTACGAGCTGATCTGGAAGCGCACGATCGCCTCCCAGATGGCCGATGCCAAGGGTTACACCGCCACCGTCAAGCTCTCCGGCACCGCCCTGGACACGGGAGGGGAGATGGCCGGTCGGACGGCCGGCTTCAGCGCCTCCGGCACCGTCATCACCTTCCCCGGCTTCCTGGCCGCCTATGAGGAGGGGCGCGACGCCGGCTCGGAACCGGCCGCCGGTGGGTCCGGTTCCGCAGACGGGAAGGACGCCAAGGACAAGCGTCTGCCCGAGGTCTCCACCGGTGAGGCACTGACCGGCGAGGACGTCATCGCCTCCGGCCACGAGACCAGCCCGCCCCCGCGCTACACCGAGGCCTCGATCGTGGCCGAGCTGGAGAAGCGGGAGATCGGCCGCCCGTCCACCTTCGCGCCCACGATCTCCACCATCATGGACCGCGGCTACGTCTCCAAGCGTGGCAACGCACTGGTGCCCTCCTGGACCGCGTTCAGCGTGATCCGGCTGCTGGAGGAGCATTTCGGCAAGTATGTGGACTACGACTTCACGGCCCGCATGGAGGACGACCTGGACCGGATTGCCGCCGGCGACCTGGAACGTGACGCGTGGTTGCAGCAGTTCTACTTCGGGACGGGGTCCGCTGACGACGACCAGCTCGCGGGCCTGAAGGCCGTGGTGGAGAACCTCGGGGACATCGATGCCCGTGCGGTGAACTCCATCCCGGTGGCGGACGGCATCACCCTGCGCGTGGGCAAGTTCGGCCCGTACCTGGAGAAGGACATCCCGGCGGGTTCCCCGGAGGGTACCGACCCCGAGCGCGCCAACGTGCCGGAGGACCTGGCCCCGGATGAGCTGACGGCCGAGAAGGCGGAGGAGATCTTCGCCACCGCCGGCCCGTCCGAGGTCGAGCTGGGCACGGACCCGGAGACCGGCCGGGCCATCGTGGCCAGGGACGGGCGCTACGGGCCGTACGTCACCGAGGTCATCCACGAGATGAGCGAGGAGGAGCTGGCCGCCTGGATGGAGGCCCAGCCCACCGAGTACTACAAGAACGGCAAGCCCAAGCCGAAGAAGAAGCCCGCCAAGCAGAAGCCGCGCACGGGTTCCCTGCTGAAGTCCATGACCCTGGAGACGGTCACCCTCGAGGACGCCCTGAAGCTGATGAGCCTGCCCCGCGTGGTCGGCCAGGATGCCGAGGGCACGGAGATCACGGCCCAGAACGGGCGCTTCGGCCCGTACCTGAAGAAGGGCACGGACTCCCGCTCGCTCGAGACCGAGGAACAGATCTTCTCCATCACGCTGGAGGAGGTCCTCGCCATCTACGCGCAGCCCAAGCAGCGCGGGCGAGGCACTGCGAAACCGCCGCTGGCGGAGTTCGGTGAGGACCCGACGTCGGGCAAGAAGGTGGTGGTCAAGGACGGCCGCTTCGGACCGTACGTGACGGACGGGGAGACCAACATCACCGTGCCGCGCGCCATGGACCCGGAGTCCCTGACGGCCGAGCAGGCCTACGAGCTGCTGGCGGACAAGCGGGCCAAGGGGCCCGCCAAGAAGCCGGCCAAGAAGCCCGCGGCGCGGAAGGCCCCCGCCAAGTCGGCCAAGTCGGCGAAGAAGTAGCGGAAGAAGAAGGCAGACCATGCGCCTGGGCGTACTGGACATCGGCTCGAACACCGTCCACCTGCTGCTGGTGGACGCGCACCCCGGTGCGCGACCCTCCGCCTACGCGGACCACAAGCGCTCCCTGTCCCTGCTCAGCCACCAGGACGAGCAGGGCCGCATCAAGGCCTCCGGGCAGGACGCCCTGGTCACCTTCATCAAGGAGGCCGTCACGTTCGCGGTGGCCAACGGGGCCGAGGACCTGATCGCGTTCTGTACCTCCGCCATCCGGGAGTCCGGCAACGGCGCCGAGGTCTTGGCGCGGGTGACCCAGGAGACCTCGGTGCACCTCACCGAGCTCTCCGGCGACCAGGAGGCCGCGATGACGTACTTCGCGGTGCGCCGGTGGCAGGGCTGGGACGTGGGCTCCATCCTGAACTTCGACATCGGCGGCGGCTCCTTCGAGATCGCCTACGGCACGGATGAGCTGCCCAGCCACGCGGTGTCCATCCAGTTGGGCGCCGGCCGGCTGACGCGTGACTGGCTGGAGGCGGACCCGCCCACACCGAAGTCCACCAAGAAGCTGCGCAAGCACATCCGCTCCATCCTCTCCGGGACGGCTGCCGGGTTCCCGCCGATGACCGGGCCCGTGCTCGTCACCGGCACCTCGAAGACCTTCCGCTCCCTGGCCCGCATCACCGGGGCCGCCCCGCTGGCCGCGGGGCCCTTCGTCAAACGCCATCTGCGGCGCGAGGACCTGACGCTGTGGGTGAACCGGATGGCCGCCATGACCGCGAGGGAACGCGCCGGACTGCCCGGGGTCTCCGAGGTGCGGGCCGCCCAGATGCTCGCCGGCGGCATGGTGGCGGAGGCCGCCATGGAACAGTTCGGGGTGGAGCAGCTGGAGATCTGTCCATGGGCGCTGCGTGAGGGGCTGATCATGCGTAGGCTGGACGCACTGATCCAGGAGGGTCTCCTGGGGCGGGACTCCATCCCGGGGGTGGGGAATGTGGCCCTGAACCCGGATCCGATGCTTCCGGGATTCTCCGTGGGGGTGACGAGTGACTGAACACAGCGAACAGATACCCGGCGAACAGGAGCCCAGCGGGCCCTGGGGCGGCGCCGCCGCAGACCGTGACCGGCGCCCGGCACGGGTGCGGGAAGGCGCCGCGGCCACCCTCGGGGGCACCGCGTATCCTGCCCTGGGTCCCGGCCGACTGGCGGCCGCACTGGAACCGGGCCGGGCCGGCGTCGGGACCGGTTCCGGGGCGGGGACCGATACGGTCAACGACCGTCCCTCGATGGACCTGGAACCACGGCAGATCCCGGTGACCCTGTCCTCCTCCTCGGTGTTCCCGCTGGGCACCCAGGACGTGTTCGCCATGGCCGCCGACCTCGGCTATGACGGCGTGGAGGTCATGGTCACCCACAACTCCTGGTCCCAGGACGCGGTGAAGCTGAACCGGCTCGCGGACCAGCACCAGATGCCGATCCACTCGATCCACGCCCCCACCCTGCTGTTCACCCAGCAGGTCTGGGGCTCGGCCTGGAACAAGATCGCCAAGAGCGCCGATCTGGCCCGCGAGGTCGGTGCCGAGGTGGTGGTGGCCCACCCGCCGTTTCGCTGGCAGGGCAACTACGCCTCGGGCTTCGCCGAGGGCATCCAGGAGATCATGGACGCCACGGGCGTGATGATCTGCGTGGAGAACATGTACCCGTGGCGGGCCGGCGGCCGTGAGGCCAAGATGTACCTGCCCCACTGGGACCCCATCTCCCAGGGGTACGAGCACGTGATCTGGGACTTCTCCCACGCCGCGATCGCCCAGATGGACTCGCTCCACGCCTTCGAGGCCTTGGGGGACCGGCTGAAGCATGTCCACCTCACGGACGGCACCGCCAACGGCAAGGACGAGCACATGCTGCCCGGGGACGGCGACCAGCCCGTGGCCGCCTGCATCGAATACCTCGGGGAGACGGGCTGGGACGGGGCCGTCTGCGTGGAGGTGGGCACCCGCAAGGCCAAATACGCGGGGGAACGCGAGGAGATGCTGATCTACTCGCTCGAGTTCGCCCGGAACCACCTCGCCGCCGGGGCCGCCCGTGCGGCCGAGGCAGCCGAAAGGAACACCACCGCATGAAGAACGCACCGGCCCTCGCCCTGCTCGGACTCGGAAACATGAGCGGTGCCATCCTCGCCGGGATGCTCGCCGCCGGGACGGACCGTGGATCGGTGTGCGCCACCGGCCACTCCGCCGCCAACGCCCGTCAGCGGGAGGACCGCTACGGGGTCACCGTGACCGCCACGGAGACCAATCCGGAGGCCAACCGCAACGCGGCAGCCGGAGCCGACGTGGTGGTGCTGGGCGTCAAACCGAAGGACATCCTGACCCTGTGCCGGGAGATCGCCGGCGCCCTGCGCCCCGGCACCGTGGTGGTGTCCGTGGCGGCCGGCATCCCGCTGGCGGCCATGGAGGCCAACCTGCCGGCCGAGCAGCCGGTGGTGCGGACCATGCCGAACACGCCGCTGACCGTGGGGATGGGCGCGGTCGGGATGGCCGGCGGTGCCGCCGCCACGCAAGAGCACCTGGACCAGGCCGCCGCGCTCTTCGCCGGCTCCGGCACCGTGCACCGCGTGGCGGAGGAGCAGATCGACGCGGTGGCCGCGGTCTCGGGCTCCGGGCCCGCCTACGCCTTCCTGCTCGCCGAGCTGATGGCCGCCGGCGGGGTGGAGATGGGCCTGGACGAGGATCTGGCGAAGGACCTGGCCCGGGCCACGGTGGCCGGCGCGGGGAGGATGCTGGCCGAGCCGGACGTGGACCCGGCGCAACTGCGCCGGGCCGTCACCAGCCCGAATGGCACCACGGAGGCGGCTGTGGACTCGTTCCTCGACGCCGATCTGGCCGGGATCATCGCCCGTGGCATGCAGGCCTCCGCCGACCGCGGCCGGGCGATCAGCGAGGAGTTCGGCGGCTCCTGACCCTCCTCAGGGGCGGGCGGCGAAGCGTTCCAGCAGGTCCGTGTGGCCGGAGACGATCAGCGTGTCCCGGGGGCCCACCATGGTCTCAGGCTGGGCATAGGTGAAGTCCTCGCCCGGGGTCTTCACGCCCACCACCGTCACGCCGTACTTGGCGCGGACGTCCGACTCGGCCAGGGTGAAGCCCACCGCCTCGGTGGGCGGGTACATCTTGACGATCGCGAAGTCATCGTCGAACTCGATGAAGTCCAGCATCCGCCCGCCCACCAGGTGGGCGGCGCGTACTCCGGCATCGTGCTCGGGGAAGATCACATGGTGCGCGCCGATGCGGCGCAGGATCTTGCCGTGGGCCGGGGTGATGGCCTTGACCCAGATGTGGTCCACGCCCAGGTCCACCAGGTTCACGGTGATCAGCACGGAGGACTCGATCGAGGTGCCGACGCCCACCACGGCGGTGGCGAACTCCTGTGCGCCGAGCTGGCGCAGCGCCTCGAGGTCGGTGGCGTCGGCCTCCACCACGTGGGTCAGCACGCCGGAGAACTTCTGCACCAGGGCCCGGTCACGCTCGATAGCCATGACCTCACGGCCCTGGTCCACGAGTTGCTCGCCCACGGCGGCACCGAACCGGCCGAGGCCGACCAGCAACACCGGAGCGTGGGGATCCGGACGGTTCTCAGCCAATGATCGGCCTCTCCTCGGGGTACCGGAACAGGTTCTGCCGCTGACGCAGGGCCAACGCGGACGCGAAGGTGATCGTACCAACACGGCCGGCGAACATCAGGGCGGTCAGCACGTACTTGCCGGAGGGCGGCAGCTCTGCGGTGAGCCCCGTGGTCAGCCCGCAGGTGCCGAAGGCACTGAGAACCTCGAACAGGGGGCGCTGCAGGGACTCGTCGCTGAGGGCCACGAGCGCCATGGTGCCGGTCAGTACGAGCGTGGCACCGAGCGCGAGCACGGAGATGGCCACGCGCACGGATTCGGGGGCGATGGTGCGCCCGTGGGCCGTGACCTCACGGTCACCGCGCGCCTCGGCCACGATCGCCAGGAACATCACGGCCAGGGTGGTGACCTTGATGCCGCCGGCCGTGGAGGCCGAGCCGCCGCCCACGAACATCAGGGCATCGGTCAGCAACAGGGTCTCCGGAGACTGCGCGTTGATGTCATAGAGGGCGAACCCGCCGGAGCGGGACATCACCGAGCCGAACAGTGAGTACTGGATCCGCTCGGCCACGCCGAACTGGCCCAGGGTGGCCTGGTTGGACCACTCGAACACCCCGATCATCAGGGCGCCCCCGAGCACGAGGGCCACGGTGGTGGTGACCGTCAGCTTGGTGTGCAGGTTCCACCGGGACCACCGCCACCGTTGTTTCAGCAGCACCATGACCACGGGGAAGCCCAGGGCCCCGGCGAAGACACCGGCCATCAGCGTCCAGAGGATCCAGGGGTCGTGCATGACGGGGGCCAGCCCGTCCGGGTGGATCGTGAATCCGGCGTTGTTGAAGGCGGACACCGAGTAGAAGACCCCGTTCCAGAGCCCCTCGGAGAGGGAGCCGGTGTGGGCCATGAACCGGGGGATCAGCACCACGGCCAGCGCCCCCTCGAACAGGAACGTGGTGCCCACCACCACGCGCAGCAGGGCGCCGACCTCACCGATCCTGCCGGTGGTCATACCCTCCTGCGTGATCAGCTTGGAGCGCACGCCGAGCCGTTTGGACACGGCCAGCGTCAGCAGGGCGGCCATGGACAGGATTCCCAACCCGCCGATCTGCATCGCCACCAGGATGATCAGCTGGCCGGCGAAGCTCCAGTGCTCGGCGGTGTTCACCGGGGTCAGCCCGGTCACGGACACGGCGGAGGTGGCCACGAACAGGGCGTCGTGGAACGCGGTGATCCGCCCGGTCCGGGAGGCCAGCGGCAGGGACAGCAACGCGGTGAAGACCAGGATCACCAGAGCGAAGGCGAGCAGGGCCGCCCGGGCCGGAGACGCGCCGGCCACGGTGGAGACGAAGCCCCGCAGACGGTTCAGGACCGCGCGGACCCCGGTTGGCTCCGTGCCGGGGGAGAGGGGCCCGACGCGCGGGATGAGGCTCCGTCGTGCCGCGGACGGCGGGCGGCGCAGGGGAGCGGACGACGGCGTGGGGATCCGTCCCCGGGATCGCCGCCGGGGCCGTGGGCCGGGGGTGCGCTGGTGCCGGGTCATGCGGTTGCCTCACGTTCCTTCCCTCGCGGTGACGGCGGTTGTGCCCCCTGGATGCCGTCTGCCCTGACCGGTCCCCATCATCCACCATCGGCGGCCCCCGGCGTTGAGCAGGGCCGCGCGGTGGGTGGAGGACTCCGCGAATCGGGGACCATGACGTCATGCACTGCCCGCGGGGACCGAAGGAAGCATAGTCTGGGCGGTGATGACCACCACACTTCATGGATCCCTCGGTGACGCGCCCAGCGCCGAGGCGGGCCCACAGGGCGACTCCGCCGTTGTCTGGGACGAGTCCCTGCTGCAGTACAGGTTCAGTGATGCCCATCCGATGGCACCCGTGCGGCTGGACCTGACATACCGGCTGTCCGAGGCCTTCGGCCTGTTCGAGCGTTCGGGGGTGCGGCTGATCCGACCGGAGGTGGCCTCGGACGAACTGCTGGCCACCGTGCACGATCCCGAGTACATCCGTGCCGTCCGAGCCGTCAGCACCGGGGAGCGTCCCGCCGACCTGGAGAGGGGACTGGGCACGGAGGACAACCCCGTCTTCCCGCACATCCACGAGGCCTCCGCACGGATCCTCGGGGGGGCGGTGGCCGCTGCCCAGGCCCTCTGGACCGGGGAGGTGCGGCACGCCGTGAACTTCGCCGGCGGCCTGCACCACGCAGGCCGGGGCAAGGCCAGCGGGTTCTGTATCTACAATGACTGCGCCGCCGCCATCCAGCGGCTGCTGGACCTGGGCGCCGAACGGGTGGCGTACGTGGATCTGGACGCCCACCACGGCGACGGCGTCGAGTCCATCTTCTGGGATGATCCGCGGGTGTTGACGATCTCCGTGCATGAGACGGGCATCTCGCTGTTCCCGGGCACGGGCTTCGCCAACGATGCCGGAGGCCCGCAGGCCCTCGGCTCGGCCGTCAATGTGGCGTTGCCCCCGGGCACAGGTGACGCAGGCTACCTCCGGGCGGTGCACGCCGTGGTCCCGCAGCTGCTGGCGGCCTTCCGACCGGAGGCGCTCGTGACCCAGCACGGCTGTGACGGGCATGCCGACGATCCGCTGACCAATCTGAGGATGTCCGTCGAGGGCCAGCGGCAGCTCGCCCTGGACGCCGCGGACTGGGCCCGGGACTACGCCGGGGACCGGTGGCTGGCCACTGGGGGCGGCGGCTACAGCCCCTTCTCGGTGGTGCCCCGGACCTGGACCCATCTGGTGGCCGCGGTGACCGGTCAACCGCTGAAGGGCGGTGCCGTGATTCCGGCGGCCTGGCGCGAGTACGCCGCCCGGGCGGCCGGCTTCGGGCCCGAGGAGGGCCTGGACGGGATCCCCACCGTCATGTCCGACGGGGTGGATGTCTGGTGGCGCTCCTGGGAGGTCGGCTACGACCCCTCGGATGCGGTGGACCAGACGATCATGGCGACGCGCAAGGAAATCTTTCCCTATCATGGGCTCGATCCCTGGTTCGACTAACACGCCGCTGTATGCTCAGGGGGTGTGCCTCCCGTGACGGGAGTGTGCTGAGTGTTCGATAGGATGTCCGAGGATGCCACGCCTGGCGCGGCAGACGTAGAGTGCCGCCAGATGAGCCAGGGCAGTGGAAAAGGGGAACGCAAGTGGTAGATGCCGGTAATTTCGCCGACACGCGCTTCATGACGGTCACGGAAGTGGCCGAGATGATGCGGGTCTCCCGCATGACCGTGTATCGGATGATCCATGCAGGCGAACTCCCCGCCGTGCGCTTCGGCCGGTCCTACCGGGTTCCCGAATCCGCCGTAGAACAGATCCTGCAGACCGGGTCCACGGATTTCCGGGCTACCGGGACGGACGGCGGCAGCGCCTGACACAGCCGACCCACAGGTCGGCAGACGGTCCCGGTTCGTCGCCACACCCGCAGTCAGGGTAGGGTGTTAGGGATCGTTTTGACCACAGATCCACGGACCGGCAACGGGATGTCGTTGCCGGTTCACCAACCACATAAGAGGTCTCCCTATGGGTTCAGTCATCAAGAAGCGCCGCAAGCGTATGTCCAAGAAGAAGCACCGCAAACAACTTCGTAAAACGCGTCACCAGCGCCGCAACAAGAAGTAAGCACCCACGTACGAGGTGTCGAACGTCTCCGGGGTCCTTCCGCCGAAAGGTAGAAGGGCCCCGGAGGCGTTTAAGGCGGGGCCGTCTGGATCAGTCGATGGAGGCTGTCGTGCCGCGCACGCCTACCATGGAGCCGATGAGTGACTTCCAGCAACACCCCGTGCCCGGCCGCCCGGCCTCCGGTCCTGCGCCCCGCGTCGAACTCCTCGTCAAGGACGGCTGCCATCTCTGTGCGGACGCCGTGGCCGTGGTGGACGAGGTGTGCGGCCGGCACGGCGTCACGTGGCAGGCGGTGGACGTGGCCCGGCATCCAAAGTTGGCCGAGCGCCATGCGGAGGAGATCCCCGTGCTGATGGTGGACGGCGTCCAGCGGGACTTCTGGAGGATCGACCCCGCCCGGCTCGAGCGGCTGCTGACCGGGGGCCGCGCGTGACGGACACCGGCCGGGGCCCCGGGGCCGGACTCTCCCGCCCCACCGTCGCCAGGCTGCCCGGGTACCTGCGGGCGCTGTCCGCGCTGGCAGGCTCCGGCACGGTGCGGGTGTCCTCCGCCGAGCTCGCCCGGCTCACCGGGGCCAGTGCGGCGGTGTTGAGACGGGATCTGGCGGGGCTCGGGCACCTGGGCCGCCGCGGGGTGGGATACCCCGTGGCCACGCTCCAGCAGGCCATCAGCCAGGCTCTGGGGCTCGTGCAGGACCAGTCCGTGGTCCTGGTGGGGGCCGGGCACCTGGGCTCGGCGCTGGCCGGATACACAGGTTTCGAGGATCGTGGCCTGCGCCTCTGCGCGGTGCTCGACTCCGACCCCCGTCTCATCGGGCAACGGCGCGGCGCGGTGGTGGTGCAGCCCATCGACGAACTGGAGGACGCCGTCACGACCTCGCGGGCGCGGCTGGCCATCATGGCCGTGCCGACAGCCGCCGCGCAGTCCGTGGCGGACCGACTGGTGGCCGCCGGGATCCGCGGGCTGTTGAACTTCGCCCCCGTGGACCTGGTGGTGCCGGCGGGGGTGAGCGTGCGGGCGGTGGACCTGTCCACGGAGCTACAGATCCTCGCCTTCCATCAGGCCGAGTTGCGGCCGTAGCCGCAGTTGCAGTTGCAGTCGCAGTCGCAGGGGAGGCCCTAGCGGCGGCGCAGGGCCTTCTCCCACGCCTTGGCGCGGAGGTACTCGCTGGAGGGCTTCAGGTAGGCGAAGACGATCCCGGTGGCGCCCAGGATGACGTAGGTGAAGCCCGGGCCGAAGGCGCCGAACAGGGACAGCGCGGCGAGGATCGTGCCGAAGATCCGAGCGAGGTTGGAGCCGCGGCGGATGCCGGTGGCGATCAGCCAGTACAGCGCCACCAGGATGACGGTGAAGACGACGGAGACCACGCGGATCGTGGGCAGCAGGGATTCGATGTCCATGCCGACGGCGCCCGCGGCCTCCATCTGCTGCCGGTACGCGTCCATCATCTGCGGTGTGATCCCCATGGTGGGGGACATCAGCGAGATCATCTCGATGATCAGGAAGGCGATGCCGGCGGCGATGATCAGCCAGTACGAGCGGATGATGCTCCGGGGTCGTTCGATCGGCCCGAACGGCTGCTGGCCGGCATCCGGCTGCGGATAACCGGGGTGCTGCTGGGTCGGATACTGCTGGCCGGGGTGTGGCTGTCCGTAGGGCGACTGGCCATACGGGGACTGCCCCTGCTGCCCCTGGCCGTACGGGGACGGTTGGCCATACGGGGATTGAGCCTGCTGGGCCTGCGGCCCCTGCTGACCACGCTGACCCTGCTGGGCCTCGCGTGCCTGCCGGGCCTGTTCGAGGCGGGCCTGGTGCTCGGCCTGCTGCTCGGGCGTCAGGCGGATGCCGTACTGGGGGCGGTCGCCCGGTTCGTTGCCGGGTTGCTCGGGATGCTGGTCGCTCATGACGGGTCTTTCCTCCGGGGGCTCGGGCGTGCGGGGTGGCTCGGGTCCAACGCTAGCGTCCGATTCTGACAGTATGGTCCTATGCCTCTTGCCACCGTCCACCTCGTCCGTCACGGAGAAGTCCACAACCCGGACCGGGTGCTGTACGGTCGCATCCCCGGCTTCGGGCTCTCGAAGCTCGGACACCGCATGGCCTCGGACCTGGGCGACTGGTTCGCCGGCGAGGCCCGGGCCTCGGGGCGCGCCCCCGTGCTGCTCGTGTCCTCCTCGCTGCAGCGGGCCCGGGAGACCGCCGCGCCCCTGGCTCGTGCGCTGTCCCTCGAGCCCAGCGTGGATGACCACTTCCTGGAGGCCACCAACCACTTCGAGGGGGCTTCAAGGGTGTCCCGCCAGCTGTGGAAGCCACGGCACTGGCCCTTCCTGCTCAACCCCCTGCGCCCGTCCTGGGGTGAGCCCTACACCTCCCAGGTGGCGCGCATGGTCGAGGGGATCCACCAGGTGCGGCGCCAGGCGGTGGACCTCGGTGGCGAGGGGGCCGAGGCGATCATCGTCTCGCACCAGCTCCCCATCTGGGTGACGCGACTGTCCGCCGAGGGCCGGCCGCTGTGGCATGACCCGCGCCAGCGCGAGTGCACCCTCACCTCGGTCACCTCGCTGCACTTCGATCAGGAGGATGCCGCGCCGCGGGTGCAGTACCGCGAGCCCAACGAGGCTCTGCTGGCCCAGGCCTCCAACCTGCCCGGAGCCTGAGCCTGAGATCTTGAGCCCAGAATCCTGAGCCCTGCGCCGGGGCGGGGACGATTCCTCCCGCTTCTACTACAAGCGGTAGAATCCAATGGACGCCCAACCCCCAGTGGAGTATCACGACCTTGATGACCCTTCCGCAGCAGCCCCGCACATCGCGCAGCACCGGTGCAGCCGCCGGCCACGCCTTCGGTGCCCCCGGCCCCGCCTCCGGTGCCCCCGGCGCCGGGCCGAGCCGACGCCGCGTGCTCGCCGGCCTCGCTGGGCTGGCCGCGCTGCCGCTGCTGGCGGCATGCTCGCCGGAGGATCCGCTCGCCGCGCAGGCCGGCAACGCAGACGGTAAGAACTACATCGCCGGGGACGGCTCCGTGCTGGAGATCGCCCCGGAGGACCGGGGGGACCCCGTGCGGTTCACCTCCACCGCCTTCTCCGGCGAGGCGGTCGACTCCGCACACTGGGCCGGCAGCCCCGTGGTGCTGAACTTCTGGTACGCCGCCTGCGCCCCGTGCCGCGTGGAGGCCCCGGATCTGCAGTCGCTGTCTGAGGAGTGGGAGCCCGAGGGCGTCCGTTTCATGGGGGTCAATGTGCGGGACACCGCGGGCACCGCCGCGGCCTTCGAACGGAACTTCGGCATCACCTACCCCTCACTGGAGGACCGCGGGGGGCAGGTGCTGCTGGCCATGACGGACTTCGTCCCGCCGCAGGCCGTGCCCACCACCATCGTGCTGGACCGCCAGGGCCGGGTCTCCGCCCGCATCCTCGGCGTGGCCGAGCGGTCCACGCTCAGTTCTCTGATCTCCACGGCAGCGCAGGAGCCGGCGGATGAGTCTGCCGGCGGACAGGCCTGAGCCACCCCATGCTGCAGGCCACCGCCGGAACCATCGTCACCGCCGCCAACACCGCCGCCGCCAACACCGCCGCCGCCGTCAACACCGCCAATAACCCATTCGCCGAGATCGTCATGGACGGCTCGCTGCTGCTGGCCACACCCATCGCCCTGTTGGCGGGTCTGGTCTCCTTCCTCTCCCCGTGTGTGCTGCCGCTGGTGCCCGGTTACCTGGGCTACGTGACGGGCCTGACGGGGGCGGACCTCCAGGACCAGAAACGCGGCCGGATGCTGCTCGGCATCGCCCTGTTCGTGCTGGGCTTCTCCGCCGTGTTCGTGCTGGTGGGCATCGTGTTCTCCCAGATCACCATCTGGTTGCAGGGGGACGGCGAGTGGCTGACCCGGGTGCTCGGGGTGGTGGTGATGATCCTGGGCGTGGTGTTCATGGGCGGGTTCAACCTGATGCAACAGGACCACCGCCTGCACCTGACGCCGAAGGCCGGGCTGTGGGGCGCCCCCGTGCTCGGGGTGACCTTCGGCCTGGGCTGGGCGCCCTGTATCGGCCCCACCATGGCCGCCGTCCTGGCCATGTCCACCGCGGGCTCCACGAACCCCGGCAAGGGCGCGTTCCTGGCCTTCGTCTACTGCCTGGGCCTCGGCCTGCCGTTCCTGCTGATCGCCCTCGGACTGCGCCGCGGCATGGGCGCCATGAAGTTCTTCCGCACCCACCGCGTGACCGTGATGCGCGTGGGCGGCGGACTGCTGATCGTGCTCGGCGCGCTGATGGTCTCCGGGCTCTGGAACACCTGGGTGATCCAGCTGCAGACCTGGTTCGCCAATGAAGTGAGGTTGCCGATTTGAGCCAGGAAGACAACGTGAGGGCCACCCGCGTGGAGGAGGCCCAGTCAGACACGGCACCCTCCGGACCGGCCGGGCCGCCCACCCCCTCCGGCCCCCGCCAGAGGGGCGGCCGGGATGACGTGGCCGTACCCGCCCTGGGGTTCGCCGGCACCCTGCGTTTCATCTGGACGCAGCTGACGTCCATGCGCACGGCGCTGATGCTGTTGCTGCTGCTGGCGGTGGCCGCCGTGCCCGGCTCCCTGTTCCCGCAGCGGCCCGCCGGCCCGGAGATCGTCAACCAGTACCTCGAGGACAACCCGGTCCAGGGGCAATGGCTGGACCGGTTCCAGATGTTCGACGTCTACTCCTCCGTCTGGTTCTCCGCGATCTACCTCCTGCTGTTCGTCTCCCTGATCGGCTGCGTGTTCCCGCGCGCCGTCAAGCATGCCAAGGACCTGCGGGCCGCGCCACCGCGCACCCCGCGCCGGCTGTCCCGGCTGCCCGAGTACGGCAAGGTCGTCCTGGAGCCGACCGGGCCGTCCCCGGCGGAGGCGGTGGCTGAGGCGGCACGGATCCTGAAGAAGCGCGGCTACCGCACCGAGATCCGGCAGGAGCCCGACGGCGGCGCCTCCGTGGGTGCCGAGCGCGGCTATGTGCGGGAGATCGGCAACCTCCTGTTCCACTTCTCCCTGATCGGCGTCCTGGCCTTCATGGCCGTCGGCGGTCTGCTCAGCTACTCCGGGCAGAAGATCATCGTGGAGGGGGAGGGCTTCGCCAACACCCTGGTCGCCTACGACTCCTTCACCCCCGGCAGCGCCTTCTCCGAGGATCGGCTGGCCCCGTTCTCCATGACCCTGGACGGCTTCGAGGCGGAGTTCGACCGCGAGTCCGAGACCCACTACGGCCAGCCGTTGGACTTCACCGCCCACATGACGGTCCAGGACGGCACCGACGCCGAGCCGGAGCAACAGGATCTGAAGGTCAACCACCCCTTCAACATCGGTGGCACCCGCGTGTACCTGGTGGGCAACGGTTACGCTCCGGAGCTCACGGTGCGGGACGGCGACGGGGACATCGCCTTCGAGGGGCCGGTGGTGGCGCAGGTCCAGGACCAGCTCTACACCTCCCTGATGGTGATCAAGGCCCCGGACGCCCAGCCCGATCAGCTCGGCTTCGTGGGCTTCTTCCTGCCCGCGGCCTACACGGGGGAGGACGGGGTGGCCGTCTCGGTGGATCCGGAACTGTACAACCCCGAGCTCAACCTGAACTCCTACTACGGGGACCTCGGCCTGGACAGCGGCGAACCGCAGAACGTCTACGTGCTGGACACCGCGGACCTGAGCGAGCTGAACAACCGCAACCTCGAGGCCGGCGGCATCACGCTGCAGCCGGGGGAATCCTACGACCTGCCCGAGGGCAAGGGCTCCATCAGCTTCGACGGCGTGAAACGCTACGTGGGCCTGGACATCCACTACGACCCGGGTAAGTGGGGCGTGGGCTTCTTCTCCGTCCTCGCGCTCGTCTCGCTGGTGGTCAGCCTGTTCGTGCGCCGCCGCCGCGCGTGGGTCCGTAGCGCCACCGGGCCGGACGGGTCCACCATGGTGGAGTACGGACTGCTCGCCCGGGGCGAGGACTTCGGGCTCCGCGAGGAGAACGTGAGCCTGCGGCGTCAGTTCGAGAAGACCTGGCCCGTGGTGGCCCCCGAGACCGAGAAAACCACATCCACCGCTTCAACCACTTCTTCGACCACTTCTTCAACCACTGCGTCAAACACGCCGAATCGACCGGAGTAAGCCATGCCCTCCATCAACCTGCAGCTGGCCAGCTACAGCGATCTCTTCATGCTGATCGCCGCCCTGGTCTACGCCGCCGCCTTCATCGTGTTCGCCATCGACCTGTCGACCTCGTCCCGGACGATCCGCACGCTCGAGGCGGAACTGGCGGCGGAGAACGCCGCCGGCGCTGAGACCGGCGCCCAGGCCGAGGCGCGCCGGGAGCAGCTGGTGGGGGCCGGCGTCGTGGGCTCGGAGCAGGAGACGGGCCCGACGGCGGCGCCGGACTCCCACGGGACCGGCACCTCGGCCCCGGTGCGCGGCGCGGACCTCGTGGACGACGACATGGCCTATCTGGGCACCACCCGGCGGCCGGCGGCCAACGTGGCGGTGGCGCTGACGGTGATCGGCATGCTGCTGCACGCCTTCGCCGTGATCGCCCGCGGCGTGGCGGCCCACCGCGTGCCGTGGGGCAACATGTACGAGTTCTGCACCACCGGCGCGCTGCTGGTGGCCGCGGTCTACCTGCTGTTCCTGATCCGCAAGGACATCCGCTTCCTGGGCACGTTCGTCACCGGGCTCGTGGTGATCATGATGGCCGCGGCCACCATGGGCTTCCCCACGCCGATCGCGCACCTGCAGCCCGCGCTGCAGTCGCCGTGGATCGTCATCCACGTCTCCATTGCCGTGCTGTCCTCGGCGCTGTTCACCCTGACCTTCTCCATGAGCGTCCTGCAGCTGCTCCAGCACCGCCGCGAGGCGAGGATGCGGGTCGGGGGCGACAGCCGTCCCGCGTTCATGCGCCTGGTGCCCTCCGCACTGAGCCTGGAGAACTGGTCCTACCGCATCAACGCGGTGGGCTTCGTGATGTGGACCTTCACCCTGATCGCCGGCGCCATCTGGGCCGAGGCCGCGTGGGGCCGTTACTGGGGCTGGGACACCAAGGAGGTCTGGACCTTCGTCATCTGGGTGGTCTACGCCGGCTACCTGCACGCCCGCGCGACCCGCGGCTGGACCGGGGACCGGGCGGCCTGGCTGTCCATCATCGGCTTTGCCTGCCTGGTCTTCAACTTCACGATCGTCAACACGTACTTCCCGGGCCTGCACTCCTACGCGGGCATCCCGGAGTAACCTCTCCGCTTTCAGTCGACTTGGGGTGGGTGTTTCGTGGAAACACCCACCCCAAGTCGACTGAAAACGAGGCGTCAGCTCTCCGAAGGCTCGGGCAGGGGCTGGGGCTCGCCGTTGGTGAACTTCGAGCGGTCGTCGTTCGGGTACAGCGGGTCCGAGGAACCGTACATCGGGTCCAGCTCGGAGCGGGCCATGGTGTGTCCCTCCGGCATCTCGAGGCAGGGCGAGTCGAGCCGCAGACTCAGTTCGGCTTCCCCGGCGCCGGTGCGGTACGTCACGGTCAGGTTCAGGTCCCCCTTGACGGCACCATAGAGCCGATCGCCGTGGGCCCCGCTGCCCTCCTTCGAGGTCCAGCCCGTGTCCTCGGCGGCCTGCCGCACCTGCTCAGCCACCCGTCCTGCCTCCGTCTCGGAGGTTCCGAACTCACCGGTGACGGCCGTCCAGCGCGTCTCGCGGGAGGCCTCCGCAGGGTCGGCGGTGCCCAGACAGCTCTTCTCGGTCAGCGAGCCGAGGCTGTCCCAGCCCGCGGCCCGGGCCAGCCCGGGCGCCTCCGCCTCCATCAGCCGCCCGTACTCGGCTGACTGCTGCTCGGGGTCTCCGGTCGATGTCGGGTTCATGCACCCTCCCAGGGTCAGTGCCGCGGCGCTCAGGACGACGGCGGCCGCAGCGTGGCTGATGATTCGCTTCGTCACCGGGATCCGGCCCCCGTTCGCTGCTGACGTTCCGGTCCTTGCCGGACCAGTGTCCCACGGGCGCCGTGGTGCCTCGGTCACCGGGTCTCCTCGATCGGCACCGAGGGGATGCCGTGCTCGCGGTAGTGGTCCGGGTCGTCCACCAGGGCGTCCTCGTAGAACGGGACCGGGGTGCCCTGGGTGCCTTGGAACACCGGCTTCAGGTGAGGCCGTACCTCGGTTCCGTAGACGACTCCCTCGATGTTCTGGGCCGAGGTGGAACCGGGGTCGAAGTAGTCGGTGTGGCCGCTCATCACCGTGTCGCCGTCGCCCATGAACCCGGATTCCAAGCGGACCGCTCCCATCTGCCGCACCGGGTCGGAGGCTTCCCAGGCGGATCCGCCGTGCGCGCCGCCGCCCAGCGACTGGGCCCAGGAGATCGGATCATCGTGGGTCTGGATCAGGTAGCGGTAGGCGTATTCGTTGTCCGTGTCCGCCGGGGAGGACACCTCGTGGCCGGTTCCGGCGGGCGCCACATAGACGATGTTCGTGGAGTCGAGTCCCTCGCGTTCCGCCGTGCCCAGCAGAGAGCCGCCGGCGCTGTGCCCCACATAGGTGGTCGGGACGTCCCGATGCCGGTCGGTGGACATCTCCAGGTCGGCGGCATGGTCGAACGCGGCCAGCAGGGGCGCACCCTGTTCGTTGAACTTCGAGGTGGCGTTGTCCCGGATCAAGGACTGTGGCAGATCGGTGCCCTGCCAGTAGATGGAGACCGTGCCCTCGGGATCGTGTCCGTCCATGGCGTCCAAGGCGTTGTTGTAGCGGTCCACGCTCGCGATGGTCGTGTGGGTGCCCGGGACGAACGTCACGGCACGTTCGGTGCTGTAGGACGGTTCGCCCCGCATCGTCGCGATCTGGCCGTTCCCGTCCGCGGATACGAAGACCGTGCTGTATCCGGGCGTCTGCCCCGGCTGCGTGGGGAACTGGTCGCGACCATACGCGTCCCACGCCTGGTTGAGTCCGTCCAGCACGGTTTCCAGCCGCTGTTCCTCGGCGTCCCAGACGTTGCGGTCGTGAGCGGCGCCGGGGCCATTGCTGGGGCGGTCGGCACGGTGCTCGTCCAGCTTCTCCGCTGTCTGTTCGCGCAACCCGGCCACGGTGATCTGATTCGTGCGTCCACGGGTGGCCAGCGGCACGCCGTTGAGGACACCGATCACGCCCGGGTAGAGCAGCGCCATCCGTTCCCGCTCTGCACCGGTCAGGCTCAGCCACGCCTCCTGGATCCCCTGGATTCCGTCTTCCGTCAGGTGGGCGTCATCGGCCATCGCCGCGTCCATGATGGACTCCGGGGTGCCGGCCGCCGGGTTGTCCTCCCACCGGTGTTCCGCGAGAGCCCGGGCGGCCTCCGGGTTGGCCGCCAGCCAGTCCCGCAGCTCGTCCTCGTCCAGCCCCTTGAGGTCCCTCCAGATCACGTCCGGATCGATCTCGCCGAACTTCTCGTCCAGTCCGCTGGTCATCGCCGCCCAGTCCTGGACGCCGGTGTCCGTGTCCCGGCGTCCGGCCACGAGCGGAAGGCCCTCGGTGGTGCCGATGCTGATGGCGGCCAGGGCGGTGGATAAGGTCTCCTGAGCCGTCTCCCAGTCCGTGGTGAGGGCGGAGGCGCGGTCGTTGAAGGTGACGATGTCCGTGCGGACCTCTTCCACCAGCGCCTCGTCATTCGAGGACAGGGCGCTGCTGCGGCGGGAGGACAGCCCGGGCCGGGCCTGGTCCAACGACTCCCGTTCGGTCTGCAGCGGCTTGCCGGTCTCCACGAAGTCGTCCAGCGCGTCCTGGGCGGAGGACAGTGCGGTGGCCCAGTCCTCGGCATGCGGGACCAGATCGTCCAGGGCGGTCCAGACCTGCTCCTGGGTGTCCGGATGCTGGTATCCGGTCTCCAGCCCCCGCCAGGAGGCCCGGGCCGCGTCCATGGCCTCCTGGAGGCTCTTCGACTCGGACTTCAGCTCAGCGGCCTTCTCGGTCAGGGTGGTCCAGCTGGCCTCGGCGTCGGGGTAGGTCCCCAGGGCGGGCAGGGGCATGGGGTGTCCCTCAGTCTTCCGTGTCCGGAGGGGTCACCACGGTGAGGGCGTCCGCTGATGACTGTCCCTGCTCCTGCATGCTGGTGTCGCCCTCCAGGAAGGCGTCGGCGGCATCGGCCACGCAGGAGGCCTGGTTCATCAGGATGTCGGCGATCCGCTCGCCCGTGTCCGAGCGGTCGGCCCAGAACCCGGTGAAGGCGGACTCGGCGTCACCGGCCGTGCCGAAGGCCCCGGAGAGGGACTCCCCGGCCGTTTGGGCGTTCCGGGAGGCGGTGTCCAGTTGTTGCCCGTCACCGGCCACCCGCACCAGGGTGGCGTGGACTGTCTCCGGCATGATCTCGTATCCCACGGTCTCCACCGTGCCAGCGCGAGTGCTGTGCCGCCATGGGGAGGACTCCCCATGGCGCGGTCCTCAGGAGTGGTCGGCGCCGCCGTCGGGCTTGGGGGTGTTGGTCCCGCCCGACTCCCCGGAGCCGTTGTCCTTCGGACCCCGCGCATCCCGTGCCTCACGGGCCTTCAGCTCCGCCTCGCGGCGGTCCAGCTCGGCCTGCCGGGACTGCTGCTTGCGCTGGACGTCGAGCTGGCGCAGGAAGGCCGCGTCGTCGTCGGGAGACTGCGGGCGCACCGGCCGGGCCGGACCGGATGCCGAACCACCCACACCGGAAGAGCCACGACGCCGGCCCAGGGCCAGCCAGAGCAGGGCGCCGACCAGCGGGACCAGGACGATCAACACGATCCACACGGGCTTGGGCAGGGCGCGCACCTGGTGCCGCGGCGTCATCAGCGACTCGATGAGGGCGTAGATGATGAGGCCGATGGCGACGATGCCGAGGGGGATCAGGAATCGGGGCATGCGTCCAGTCTACGGACCCGCCCGCCCTGACTGAACAGGCCGTTCTGCGCCGAGGACGGCGGTAGACTGCCGTGGTGCGAGTTCTCAAGTATGCCCTGATCCGTCTGGCCGTCTTCTTCGTGGTCTGGGGCGCCTGCATGCTGTTGAACCTCGGGTGGGTCTTCTCCACGATCGCCGCGGCCGTGATCGCGCTGGCCGCCGGGTACCTGTTCTTCAACGACCTGCGCACGGGGGCCGGCCAGGACGTGGCCAGCGCCTGGGAGGGCCGCGGCAAGGCCGAACGCTTCAAGTCCGAGCAGGCGGACGCCGACGCCGAGGACTCCTACACCGAGGGCCGCTACTTCGAGCCGGGGTCCGAGCCGGGCTCCGAACCCGATACCGATACCGATCCAGGCTCCGAGCCGGGCCCGTGGGAGCCGAAGGGCACGTAGTCAGAGCACCAGCCCGGCCGAGAACAGCACCGCGTAGACGAGCCCCAGGATGCCGGTCAGCTTCAACACCGGGATGAGGTCCTTCCTCTCGGTGGAGCGGACCATGGTGATCGAGGGCTTCACGGCCGCCACCGCGGTCAGCAGCACGAGCCACAGCCAGGGGTGCCGGCCGGTGAAGAACAGGGGCAGCGCCACCGCCACCGCCAGCATCACCACGTAGGACCAGCGGGCGGGGGTATCCCCGAGCCGGGCCGCCAGCGTCATCTTGCCGGTCTGCCGGTCGGTGGGGATGTCCCGGACGTTGTTGGCCATCAGCAGGGCCGTGGACACCAGCCCGCAGCCCACCGCGCCGGCCCAGGCCGGCCCGGACAGGGCCAGGGCCTGCGTGTAGGTGGTGCCGAGCACGGCCACGAGTCCGAAGAAGATGAACACGAAGACCTCGCCCAGGCCCATGTACCCGTACGGCTTCTTCCCGCCCGTGTAGTACCAGGCGGCCGCGATGGCCAGCACGCCGACGACGATCAGCCACCAGGTGCCGGCCCACACCACCAGGGCCAGCCCGGCGAGGGCGCCCAGTCCGAAGCAGGCGAACGCGGCGGCCTTGACGGTGGCGGCGGGAGCCGCCCCGGAGCCGGTCAGGCGCAGGGGGCCCACCCGGGCGTCGTCCGTGCCGCGGATCCCGTCCGAGTAGTCGTTGGAGTAGTTCACGCCGACCTGCAGGGCCAGGGCCACCAGCAGCGCCAGTAGCGCCCGGCCCAGGTGGAAGCCGCCCAGGGCGTAGGCGGCGGCCGAACCGATCAGGACGGGGGCGATCGCCATCGGCAGGGTGCGCAGGCGCGCGCCCTCGATCCACTGGGCGGCTGTGGCCATGGGGGTGGTTCCTTCGTTCAGGGGGTGGTGGTGAAGCGGGTGAGCAGCGCCTGGCGGTCGGTCTTGCCGTTGGGTAGGTGCGGCAGGTCCTCGAGGAGCAGCCACTGTTTGGGGACGGCGGCCGGTCCCAGCTCGGCCCGGATGGCCTCCCGCGCGGCGGCCTCGCTGAACTCCGGCTCCATCCCGGGCACGACGTCGGCCGGAGACCGGGTGCCCCCGCCCCCTGGCGCGGTGTCTGAGCCGAGCGCGATGGCGGCGCACACACGCTGGCCCCACTCGTCGTCGGGCACCCCGCCCGCGAAGGCGGCACGCACCCCGGGAAGGGACTCCAGGACCTGCTGGATCTGGGCGGCGGAGACCTTGATGCCGCCGGTGTTCAGGACGTCATCCACGCGGCCGGTGACGGAGAGCTGCTGCTGGCCGGGGTGCCGCGGGTGGGGCCGGACGGTGCCGGTGTCCTCGGTGCGGAACCAGCGGCTGCCCGCAGTCGTGCCGAAGTGCTCGGCCGTGCGCTGCGGATCGTCGAGGTATCCGGCGGCCACCATGGGCCCGGCCAGCCGGAGCCTCGGCGTGCCCTCGCCGGTGGAGTCGGTGGAGTCGGTGACCAGGTCCGCGGTGACCCCGTCCAGGGGCACGCCGTCATAGACGCAGCCCCCGCACGTCTCGGACATGCCGTACGTCAGGTGCAGGTGGAGGCCCGCCTCCGCCGCCGCGGCGCGGACCGCATCCGGCACCCGGGCGCCGCCGACCAGCACCGCGTCAAAGGTGCGCAGGGCGAGAAGTGCGGGGCCGGCGTCGGGCTCGGTGGGGCCGAGCAGGCGGGCGAGCTGGGTGGGGACGAGGGAGACGGCGCGGAACCCGGTGCCGCGTTCGAGCCGGTCGGTGGCCTCGGCGAAACCCCGTGCGGTGAACGGTCCCGGTGCCAGCGGGACCGGGACGGTGCCGGCGTGAAGGGAACGGGACAGCACAGCCAGCCCGGCCACGAACTGCAGGCCGACCGCCAGCAGCCACTGCCCCTCGCCGCCGATCCGCGCGGCCGTGGCGGCGGCGGAGGCGGCCAGGGCGTCACGGCTCAGCAGGGTCTGTTTGGGGGTCCCGGTGGAACCGGAGGTGCGGACCACCGCCACGACATCGGGCGAGCCGCCGCGCACCGGATTGGTGGCCTCGGGGCGGGGGAGTACCGTGCCGTCCGCGGTGAACTCCACCGGCGGTCCGGAACCGTCCAGCGCGGCGGAGAGTGCGTGCAGGGCGTGGTGGAGGTCGGTAGGGGTCACAGGCACGGATCGATTCTAGCCAGTGACCGTTCGGTATCACACTGATACCATGTGTCCATGGCCATGACATTGCGCACGTCCCCGGACGACGACCGTCGCATTGAGGAGCTCGCCCGGACGCTCGGCGTCTCCAAACATGAAGCCGTACTGCGTGCCGTCCTCGCCGCATCGGATCGCACGGTCAAGCGTGAGCGGGTGGAGCAGTCCGCGGAGCGGCTCACGGCACGCTACGGTGACCTGCTGCGGCGACTGGGCGAGTGAACCTGACGGAGTTCCTGGAGCTGGAGGACGCGCTCCGGCTGTGTGAACTGATCGGACTGGGGCCCGTGAAGGATCTCGGACTCCTGGACAGTGCGCTGCGGCGTCCGGCGACGTCCCTCTATGGCGCCGAGGCCTACCCGACGCTTGCGGCCAAGGGGGCCGCGCTGCTGGAGTCGGTGGTCCGCAACCATGCCCTCGTGGACGGCAACAAGCGTCTGGGGTGGACCGTTCTGGTGGTCTTCCTGGACCTCAACGGCGCATGGCTCGAGGTCGATGATGACGTCGCCTTCGACGTGGTCGTCTCCTTGGCCGCTGGGACCCTGACGCTCGAGGCCCTCACCGCCGTGATCACCGGCTGGCTGGCTCAGAAGTAGTACGGGAAGTCGGACCAGTCAGGGTCCCGCTTCTGCAGGAACGCGTCCCGGCCTTCGACGGCCTCGTCCGTCATGTAGCCCATCCGGGTGGCCTCGCCGGCGAAGACCTGCTGGCCGGACATGCCGTCGTCGGCCATGTTGAAGGCGAACTTGAGCATCCGGATGGCCTGCGGGGACTGGCGGTTGATATCCGCGGCGTACTCCAGGGCGACTTCCTCGAGGCGCTCGTGGTCCACCGCCTCGTTGACCGCGCCCATCGCCACCATCTGCTCGGCCGAGTACTCGCGGGCGAGGAAGAAGATGCCGCGGGCGTTCTTCTGGCCGATGTGACGGGCCAGCAGGGCGGAGCCGTAGCCGGCGTCGAAGGAGCCCACCGTGGCGTCGGTCTGCTTGAACTTGCCGTGCTGCCTCGAGGCGATGGTCAGGTCCGCCACCACGTGCAGGGAGTGCCCGCCACCGGCGGCCCAGCCGTTCACCACCGCGACGATCGGCTTGGGTGTGGTCCGCATCAGCCGCTGGACCTCCAGGATGTGGAGGCGGCCGGCGCGGGCCGGGTCGATGGTCTCGGCCGAGGACTTCTCGGAGCCCTCCACCTCGTAGCGGTAGCCGTCCCGGCCGCGGATGCGCTGGTCCCCGCCGGAGCAGAAGGAGTGGCCGCCGTCCTTGGTGGAGGGGCCGTTGCCGGTCATCAGGATGCAGCCGACGTCCGGGGTCATGCGGGCGTGGTCCAGGGCCCGGAACAGCTCGTCCACGGTGCCGGGGCGGAAGGCGTTGCGGACCTCGGGGCGGTCGAAGGCGATGCGGACCGTGGGCAGGTCCTTGACGATCGCTCCGGCGGCATCCCGTTCCACCTGGCGGTGGTAGGTGATGTCCTCGAAGCCGAAGCCCTCCACCACGCGCCAGCGCTGCGGGTCGAAGAGGTCGGACACCTTCTCGGGAAGGACGTTCTTGTCTGCGGGTGCGGGGGAGGTCTGCTCAGTGCTCACCCGGCCGAGTCTAGCCAGCACTCAACGAGTTGACCCGCCACTCTTCATGATCATCAGGTGCTGATGGCCACGCAGGATGACGGGTCAACGGATCGGGTGAGGCAGGGATCAGGCGACGGGCGCGCCCACGCGAGCGCCGTCGTCGGAATCCTCGGCACCGTCGATCTCACCCGTACCGTCCAAGGCCACGCCGCCGGCACCGGTGGCCGCGGCCTCCCGGGCCTGCTCGGCGAGGGCGAGCATCTCAGCCTCCTCCATGGAGCGCTGCTCCGGCTGGCGGCCGCCCTCGAGGGCGGACTCGGCGGGGGAACCGGGGACCACGGCGGAGCCGATGGAGCCGGGGACCTCGGTGCCGCGCAGGGAGGCACCGGCAGTCTCCCGCATGAACCAGGCGCAGGCCAGGCCCACGGCGCAGGCACCCATCATGTAGTACGCCGGGAACTTCACGTCCCCGGTGGCGCCGATGCCCCACTCGTTCACGAGGGCCGCGGTGCCCCCGAAGATCGAGGTGGCGATGTTGTAGGTGATGGCGAAGCCGGAGAACCGCGCCTGGGTGGGGAACATCGCCGGGAACGTGGCGGTGATGGTGGACAGCTGCGGGATGTACAGCAGGCCCAGCACGGCGAAGCCGAGGATGGCCAGGCCGAAGTTCATGCCCATGAGCATGAACATGGGGATGGCCAGCAGGATCAGCCCGGCCAGGGAGAAGTACCAGGACGGTTTGCGCCCGAATCGGTCCGAGAGCCCGCCCGCCCACGGCATCAGCGTCATCATGGCGATCTCGCCGATGAGGATGACGGCCAGGCCGGCGGCCGCCGGCAAGCCGATCTG
Organism: Microbacterium sp. A93; assembly: GCF_051842835.1. Classification (NCBI taxonomy): domain Bacteria; kingdom Bacillati; phylum Actinomycetota; class Actinomycetes; order Micrococcales; family Microbacteriaceae; genus Microbacterium; species Microbacterium sp. A93. Next base: position 8,422 of record NZ_JBPXMT010000014.1, on the reverse strand, counting down.
CTGTTCCAGGTAGGTCGGCATGTAGGACAGCAGCGTGTAGTTGACCACGTTCACGGAGATCACCAGGCCGGTCATGACCAGCATGGGCTTCCAGTGCTCCCGGAACACCTGGGCCAACCGCGGCGGCTCGACCGTCTCGACCGTCTCGACGGTCGGCTCGGTCTGCCCGTGGACAGCGTCCGGTGCGGTGGCAGCGGCGGCCGGGGAGCCGGCGTCGGGCCCGGTGTTCTCGGTGTCCTCGGCGGACCCGGTGGTGCCGTTCATCTCCTCGAACACGGGGGTGTCATCCAGCTTGGAGCGCAGGTAGAAGCCGATCAGACCCATGGGTGCAGCCAGCAGGAAGGGCAGTCGCCAGCCCCAGTCGGACATCTGCTCGGGGGAGAGCACCAGCTCGAGCAACAACATGACGGCGGTGCCCAGGGCGAAGCCGCCGAGCGTGCCGAATTCGAGGAAGGAGCCGAGGAAACCGCGCTTGCGGTCCGGGGCGTACTCGGACATGTAGGTGGCCGCGCCGCCGTACTCGCCGCCCGTGGAGAAGCCCTGGATCATGCGCAGCACGATCAACAGCACCGGGGCCCACACGCCCACCTGGTCGAAGGAGGGCAGCACGCCGATCAGGAACGTGGCGCCGGACATCATCAGGATCGTCATGGCCAGGATGGTCTTGCGGCCGAGCCGGTCACCGAGGGGGCCCCAGACCAGGCCGCCGATGGGGCGGACCAGGAAGGAGATCGCGAAGGTGGCCAGCGTCAGCAGCATCCCCTGCTCGCCCGGGAAGAAGTGCTGGGTGATGTACGTGGTGGCCACCGCGTAGACGCCGTAGTCGTACCACTCGGTCGCGTTGCCGAGCGCCGAGGCCGCGGTGGCCTTGCGGATGGCCGCGGCCGGTGTCTTCTTCCGGGTGGGGCGGACATGCCGAGAGAACCGGTTGTGGCGCTGTGGCGAACGGCGGGTCGGCGGGGGTGAAACCGGGTTGGGGACAACCGAAGGATGGGACTCTGTTTCAGACACAGGTGATCTTCCTGGTGCGGTTCACCCCGTCAGGGTGTTCCAGGCCCGTTCGGGCGGTAGGCCCGGTCCGCCCGGCTGGGGCGGTCCAGGGGCGCGGGATACGGATCCGGTGTGGATGGCCGCCGGAAGACTGCATCGGTGGCCGGCCTGGGGTGGCAGACAGTAGACCGTAGCGAAGTCGGGGTGGCGCCTGTCAAATCCGGGTGAGGTTCGTCACGGTCCTGACAGCAGCCCGGCTGGGCTCGGCAGGATCCTCGGCGTGGCAGGCTGGGGGCATGAGCGAGGCACCGCAGAACCCTGACCCAGGGGCTCCGATGGACTGGGAGGGGGCCGTCAACGCCCGCCATGTCCTCGGCGGCCTGTACCGCATGGGCCGGCAGGAATGGCTGACCGAGACCGGCTGGCGGCAGCTGCGGGCAGCGGGGATCAGCACCGTCATCGACCTGCGCAACGGCCCCGAGCGACGGCGCCGTCCCACGGACCCGCCGCTCGGCGAGGGGGTCGCCGACGGCATCGACGTGCTGCACCGCCCGGTGGAGGACCCCGTTCACGAGGGGTATGAGGAGTATCTCGCCCCCGCGCTCGCCGACGGTGCGCCCTACCCGAACCACCCGCGCTACTACCCCGCGACGCTGCACTACTTCCCAGACCGGTTGGCCGCCGTCTTCCGAGCGATCGCCACCGCCCCCGGTGGAGTGGTCCTGCACTGCTCGGCCGGCCGGGACCGCACGGGGCTGGTGGTCACCCTGCTGCTGTTGCTCGCCGACCGCCGGGACCTGGTGATCCCCCAGTACGACGCCGGCGCGCGCGGCATCAACGACTGGCACCGCATCAGCCCCGTGCCGCATCCACATGAGCGGCACCTGGTCGGTGACGCGCTGGAGGACTTCCTGGGTGGCCGGATCGAGGCGCTGCAGGGGTTCGCCGACTCCCTGCCGGACGCCGACGCCGTGGCCGCACTGTTGACGGATATCGGCCTGGACGCCGAGGACCTGGCCGCTGTCCGGCGGAAGATCGAGACTCCCCGGGCCTGAGAACGTGGGCTGACGAGCACGCGATTGACGCAGACCCTACCGGGTATGCATACTCAGTGTGCATACCCGGTAGGTTCGCCGGGCCCCACCGGTCCGGGAGGCCACCGATGTCCGTCAAACACAGCCTGCTGGCCCTGCTCACCCAGGGTCCGCGCTACGGCTATCAGCTGCGCGCCGAGTTCGAGGAGCGCACCGGGGGCACCTGGCCGTTGAACATCGGGCAGGTCTACACCACGCTCGACCGCCTCGAACGGGACGGACTGGTGGCGGACCAGGGCGATGACGGCGCGGGCCACCGGAACTACGCCCTCACCGAGGCGGGCCGGGCCGAGGCCGGGGACTGGTTCGTCCAGCCCTCGCGGCCGCAGAACCCACCGCGCAACGAGCTCGCCATCAAGCTGGCCCTGGCCGTGACCACCCCCGGTGTGGACGTGGAACGGCTCATCCAGGCCCAGCGCTCCGCCACGCTGCGGGCGCTGCAGGACTACACCCGCGCCAAGAGGACGGCTGGGGGCGGCGCCGCGGCCGACTCCGGGCCCGGTTCGGGGCCTGACACCGACCTGGCGGGACTCCTCGTGCTGGAATCCCTCATCTTCACCGCCGAGGCGGAGATCCGCTGGCTGGACCATTGCGAGGCCGCCGTGCTGCGCGCCGCCCGTTCGGGCCAGCGGCCCGCGGCCTTCCCCCTTCACCACCAGCGCACGACGCCGGCCGCCTCCTCCCAGCGAAAGTCCCGGTGATCTCCGTGAACGCACGGCATGCATCCCCTGAACCCACCGTCCGCCCCGCCACCCACGGCATGCCGCCACGCCAGATCCTCGAGCTCAGCGCCGTGTCCAAGACGTACGGCGACGGCTCCACCACGGTGGCCGCCCTGCGTGCGGTCGACCTGACCGTCCACGCGGGCGAGTTTGTGGCCGTGATGGGCCCCTCGGGCTCCGGCAAGTCCTCCCTGCTGGCTCTGGCCGGCGGGCTGGACACGGCCACCGGTGGGGAGGTCTACGTCCGCGGCACCCCGCTGAGCCGGATCACCCTGGCGGAGAAGGCCCGGCTGCGGCGTCGGTCCGTGGGCTACGTGTTCCAGGACTACAACCTCATCCCCACCCTGAACGCCGCTGAGAACGTGGCCCTTCCCCTGGAGCTGGACGGGGCCACCCCGGGCAAGGCACACCGCCAGGCCAAGGACGCCCTGCGGCAGGTGGGGATCGAGGATCTGGCCGGCCGGTTCATCGACGAGCTCTCCGGCGGACAACAGCAGCGGGTGGCCATCGCCCGGGCCATCGTGGGGGAGAGGGCCCTGATCCTGGCCGACGAGCCGACCGGGGCGCTGGACTCCGTCACGGGGGAGGAGATCATGGCGGTGCTGCGCCGCCGGGCGGATGCCGGGGCCGGCGTGGTGCTCGTCACCCATGAGGCGAGGCATGCCGGCTGGGCGGACCGGGTGGTGTTCCTGCGGGACGGCCGCGTGGTGGACCAGGCCCGGGCCGAGAACGATCCCCACTCCCTGCTCACCGACGCCCCGGGAACGGCCCGATGAGCGCGGACGGCCGCGAACAGACACCGGTAGACGTCGGTCCCCGCCCGGGCGCCGCTGCCGGCTCCCGCCGCTCCGCCGCGCGGATGGCGGCGCGGGACCTGCGCCGCCACCCCTGGCGGACGCTGCTGATCCTGCTGCTGATCGGCCTGCCCGTGTTCGCGGTGTCCTTCGGCTCGGTCGTCGTGGCCTCCACGGAGCTGCCGACGGCCGCCGAGGAGCGCGAGCAGCTGCTCTGGGGTTATGACGGTTACCTCACCCAGGGAGTCTTCAGCCCGGATGACCTGCAGTCGCCGACCGACCTCTACGGGGCTGTCGACGCCGAGTCCGCCGCGGAAGGGCTGGAGGCGCCCGCCGTGGACGTGGCCGCACTGAATGCGGCGGCGAAGGACTGGCCGGTGTGCCTGCGAGGGGAGGGATGCTCCGTGCAGGACGCCGTCCCCGCCGGCACCGAGGCCACCCTCCTGAGCTCGGGATCGGGGACGCTGACCGTGCCCGGGTCCTCGCTGGATGTACGCCTCGTGGTGGCCGACTTCACCGACGAGGCGCTCCAAGGTCCGGACCGCCGTTTCCAACTGGTGCAGGGTGCTCTGCCCGGCCAGGGTGAGGTCCTGGCCAGCAGCGGCCTGATGGACGAACTGGCGTCCGCCCGGGAACGGGCCACCGCCCGCGGCCTCGAGGCAGGGCCCACAGACCGCGTGGAGCTGGAGATCCCGAAGGCGGACCTGGGTGGGGAGCCCACGCAGGCCACAGAGTCCACGCAGGCCACAGAGCTGACCCTCAGCGGCACCCTGTTGGACCGGATCGACGTCTATCCGAGCGCGCTGGGATTGTTCCAGCCGATGGAGCTGTGGGAGTCCGTCCTCTACGTCCAGGCCGGCAGCGAGACCGCCCAGGCCCTGTTCGACTCCGGCTTCAACGGTGAGGCAGAGGTCACGGCGTACCTGAGCGGGGACGTCCCGGACGACTATGCCGCCTACCGGGCCTACAATCTGGCCGGATTCAGCGTGCTCTTCAAGCCGGTGATGCTCCAGCCCGGGCCCGTTCAGGCGGCCTTCGAGGGCCAGTATTCCGCGGACGGCGCGTGGATGATCCTGGTGCCCCTGCTGTTCGTGGGGGTTCTGGCCCTGGCGGAGGCGGGGCTGCTGGCCGGGGCCGCCTTCGCGGTGGGCGCGCGCCAGCAGCGGCGGTCCACGGCCCTGCTGTCCGTGACGGGTGCCGAACCGGCCACCCTGCGCCAGACCATGGTCTTCTCCGGACTCTGGTGTGGGCTGGTCGGCGCGATCGGCGGGGCCCTGCTGGGTGTGGCCGGTGGCGTGGGAGTCGTCTGGGCCGCTCAGGCCCGCCATATCCCGGCCTACGGTCCGCACGTGCCCTGGTGGCCCGTGGTGGCCGCCGTGGTGCTGGGACTGGTCTGCGCCGTCGTCGCCGCCTGGATTCCGGCCCGCGCCGTGGCCGGGCAGAACGCCTGGGCGGCCATCAAGGGGGCCACCGGGGAACGCAAGCCGGTGAGCAGGCCGGTGCTCCTGACCGGGCTGGTCCTGACAGCAGTCGGGCTGCTGCTGGCCCTCGTGGCGAGCGTGGTGGGGATGGCCCTGCCCACGCTGGGTGCACTGCGGGAGGCCCTGCCGTGGCTGGCCGTGGCACTGGTGGCCTCCGCGCTGCTCCTGCTGCTGGGGGTGCTGATGCTGCTGCCGGGCACCGTGACCGGGGTGGCGCGTCTGGCCGGCCGGCTGCCGGTGTCCCTGCGGATCGCCGCGCGGGACGCGCACCGGAACAGGTCCCGCACCGTTCCGGTGGCCGCCGCCGTGGTGGCCGCTACCGCCGTGGGGACCGCGGTCCTGACGTCCATGGCCCTGGTGGAGGCCGGCTACGAGACACTGGATGGAAGCAATGCCCGCTATGGCTCGCCGTCTCCGGACACCGGGTATGTGTGGGTCCAAGACCATGCCTCGATCGAGAAGATGCTGCGCCAGGAGGCGCTTTACTCGGAGGACGGGCAGCAACCCACCGCCGCGGAGATCGGGATGTACACCGGCGGGGCGAGCGGGGCCGTGCGGCAGCTGCGGGCGGCCGAGGCCACCCCCGGCTCCCCACGGTTGGTGGAGTACTGGGAGGTGCACGGTGCCCAGCCGAGCTGCGAGGTGCTGAGCACCAACGACTGCTCCGAGCTGATGCCCCTGTACCCGCAGGACTCCCCGTGCCGGGCCCCCGTGCCCACACAGGAGATCGTGGATGACCGGCGGGTGGCGGTCGATGAGGCGATGTACGCCATGACCCGTGCCGAGGCGGCCGCCTGCGGGGCTGGCGGGGCCGGCGGGGGAGGCTCCGGCAGCCTGTCCCTCAATGACCCGATGTCCACCCTGATGGTGGTGGACACGCTCCGGCCGGAGACGGTGCCGGCAGCACTGTTCGGTGGGGATGCAGAGGCGATGGCGGCCGTGCAGTCCGGGAAGGCCCTCGTCTTCGACCCGCAGTACCTGGACGGGGAGGGCCGGTTCACGGTGGGCCAGTTCGCCACGGACGTGGACCGGGTCCCCGGGGTCTCGCTGGGGGAGGAGGATCGGGCGTGGTTCGACGAGATGGAGGCCGATGGCGACCCGATCGCCGGGAAGATGGCGATCAGCGCCGCCCAGGGCCGGAACACGATCTGGGAGCCGGAGCGGACGCGCACCCTGGATGCTGTGGAGGCGCCAGCGCCGGAGGGCGACCACCCGATCGCCATCATCCCGGTGACGGCGCTGGCGGGGATGGACCAGGAGATGGCGCTGGACGGCGTGCTGGCCCGGTTCGCCGAGCCGGTCACCACGGATCAGGTGTCGCTGGTCAACGACCTCCTGTCTGCCGACGACCTCTGGCTGTCCTCCATGGCGCAGTCCGCGGGGGACCGGTTCCCGGTCCAGTGGCTGGTCGCCGGGCTGGTGGGTCTGCTGGTGATCTCCGTGGCCGGACTGACCACGGGACTGGCCCTGGCCGACGCCCGGCGGGACCACGCGGTGCTCTCCTCCGTGGGTGCTCCACCGGGGACCCGGAAGTCCATGGCCGCGGCCCAGACCTTCACCGGCGCCCTGCTGGGGACCGCGCTGGGCGTGCCCGTGGGGGCGATCGCGGTGGTGGGGATCGGGCTGATCGACCTCTACTCCGCCGCATGGATCCCCTGGCCGCAGCTGGCGGTCCTGGTGCTGGGTGTGCCCGTGCTGGCGGCGGTGCTGACCTGGCTCGTGGTGCCGGGACGGCTCCCCGTCCGCGAGGCCGACCGCAACTGACCCCCACCCCATCACGGCCTCAGTTGAGGTCGGGAATCGCCGGGCGGATCGACAGTCACCGCTCTCGTGATGAGGGGCGGGCGATGGGGTGAGGATGGAGGTGGGGGGTGCCCCTATGTTCTCTGTCAAGCGGCGGCAGGGGTTTTCACTTCGTAGAGGGTGCCGTCGCGGAGCATGGCGTAGATGACGTCGCAGCGGCGTCGGGCCAAGGCGATCAGGGCCTGGTTGTGTTTCTTACCCTGGGCTCGTTTGCGGTCGTAGTAGGCCCTCGAGAGCGGGTCCTTCAGGGCGGCGAAGGCCGAGAGGAACAGGGCCCGTTTGAGGATCTTGTTGCCCCGTCTGGAGGAGTGGTCTCCGCGGATCGAGGACCCGGATCTCCAGGTCACCGGCGAGAGGCCGGCGTAGGAGGCCAGGTGCCCGGCGGTGGCGAAGTCCTTGCCGACGACCTCGGTGAGGATCCGTGCTTCGGTCCTGATGCCCACCGCCGGAATCGAGCTCAGGACCGGGTGAAGAGGGTGAGCCTCCACGATGGAGTCGACCTGAGTGTGCAGTGTGTCCCGTGAGGTCCGCAGGTCGGCGAGCATCCCGGCTAGCTGAGGCAGCACTACGGCCGCGGCGTTGGTGCCGACCACCACCACGGTCTGGGCGTCCAAGGCGGTGAAGATCTCCCTGGCCAGCCGTTCATACATCCGTGGGGCCAGCCGCTTCAGGCGGGTGGTGACCCGCTTGCGGCCCGCTTTGCGCAGCGCCGCCGGGGTGGGCCAGGTGCGGATGAGGTCCAGTACCGCGGGGTGGTCCAGCCGGGGCCCTAGGACCCGTTCCAGGGCCGGGTGGATCTGGGTCAGCAGCCCGCGGAGGCGATTGCTGGTGGCAGTGACCTGTTTGGCTAGGTCGTCGTCGAAGCCACAGAGCATCGACAGCTCGGCCACCTGCTCGTCGGCGACCTCGATCGAGCGCAGGGTGTGCGGCATGGTGCGGGCAGCCTCGGCGATGATCGCCGCATCCCTGGCGTCGGTTTTGGCCTCACCCGGGTGCAGGTCCGCGATGCGGCGCATCGCCAGCCCGGGCAAGTAGCCCACGGTCACCCCGCAGGCCTGGGCCACCGCGACCGGCAGGGCGCCGATGGTGGCCGGCTGGTCCACCACGAACAACACGGTCCCGTGGGCGGTGAGCTGGTCGATCACCGCCCGCATCTTCGCTTCGTCGTTGGGCAGGGCCTTGTCGTAGAGCTTGGTCCCGGTCCGGTCCAGGGCCACGGCGTGGTGTTCGCCCTTGCCCACGTCGACCCCGAGGAAGACATCGACCTCCGTATGGTTTCTGATCACGTGCACTCTCCGTTCGTCTGACCAGCGTTCACCAGAGCTGGCCCGACTGCGGTGTCAGAGCTCGGCATCCACGTTACGAACGGCCTCGACTACTTCTGCCCGGCCCCTATCAGCGATGTCCCCGGCACCTTCAAGCCCCGGTGACATCACCCCCCGGATCATCAACGACTGGGGGCAGCAATCATGCCGAGGCCTTCCGGCCAGCACACCCACATCCTCTACGAAGAAGGGGCTCCAAGAAAGGTAACGGGG